>CAYORM010000026.1:0-36684 GCA_964406375.1 uncultured Mycobacteriaceae bacterium
CGGGGCTCGAGGTGATCCTCGACGTCGTCTACAACCACACCGCCGAGGGCAATGAGCGCGGGCCGACCCTGTCCTTCAAGGGGCTCGACAATGCCTCCTACTACCGGCTGATGCCGGAGGAGCAGCGCTACTACATCAACGATACCGGCGCCGGCAACACGCTGAACCTTAGCCATCCGCGTGTGCTGCAGATGGTGACCGACAGCCTTCGCTACTGGGTCAACGAGATGCGGATCGACGGCTTCCGCTTCGATCTCGCGACGATCCTCGGCCGCGAACCCTATGGCTTCGACGAGGGTGGCGGTTTCCTCGACAGCTGCCGGCAGGATCCCGTGCTCTCGAGCGTCAAGCTGATCGCCGAGCCCTGGGATTGCGGGCCGGGCGGCTACCAGGTCGGCGGCTTCCCGCCGGGCTGGGCCGAATGGAACGACCGGTTCCGTGACATGGTCCGCAGCTATTGGAAGGGCGATGCCGGACGGGTGCCGGATCTCGCCGCCCGTCTCTCCGCCTCGGGCGACCTGTTCGACCGGCGCGGTCGCAAGCCCTGGGCCAGCGTCAACTTCGTCACCGCCCATGACGGCTTCACCCTCGCCGACCTCGTCTCCTACAATGACCGGCACAATGAGGCGAATGGTGAGAACGGCCAGGACGGGCATTCGGAGAACCTGTCCTGGAACTGCGGGGTTGAGGGGCCGACCGACGACCCCGAGATCCGCGCCCTGCGCCTGCGCCAGCGGCGCAACATGCTGGCGACCCTCCTTCTCTCCCAGGGCACGCCGATGCTGCTCGCCGGCGACGAGCTCGGCCGGACGCAGCACGGCAACAACAATGCCTATTGTCAGGACAACGCACTGAGCTGGCTGGACTGGGAAGGCGGCGGCGAGGAGGCGCGGACGCTTACCGATTTCATCCGCCGCGTCATCGCCATCCGGATGAACCACCCGGTTCTGCGCCGCGGCCGCTTCCTCACCGGGCATTTCAACGAGGCGCTGAACGTCAAGGACGTCTCCTGGCTGCGGCCGGACGGTCAGGAACAGACCCAGGAGGACTGGGAGAATCCGGAGGCACGCTGTCTGGGCATGCTGATGGACGGGCGAGCCCAGGCGACGGGCATCAAGCGCCGCGCCGGCGACGCGACGCTGCTGCTGCTGCTCAACGCCCATCACGAGCGCATCGCCTTCCGTCTGCCGGAGGTGACGGGCGGCATCGCCTGGGAGCGCATCCTCGACACGGCGCGCGACGATCCCTTCGCCTCCGAAAGGCTGGGCACCGCCGCGGAGCATCCCCTCGAAGGCCGATCGATGGCACTCTTGGTGCTGGATCGTACGCCCGACGCCTGAGCCGGGCAGCCCGACAGAGGAGGCGAGAGTGACTGAGGCCGCGACGACCACCGGCGCCGCGGAGACGAGGCCGGCGCGCGCGACACTGCGCGAGGTGGCGCGGCGAGCCGGGGTGTCCATCGCCACTGTCTCGAACGTCGTCAACGGCAAGCTCGACATGATGAGCCCGGAGACGCGCGAGGCGGTGCTGCGGGTCATCCGCGAGACCGGCTATCGGCCCAGCGCCGTCGCACGCGGGCTGCGCTCCGCCCGGCGGCGACTGGTCGGGCTGATCGTCATCGACGACAACCCGTCCTTCCTGACCGATCCGTTCACCACGAACATCGTCGCCGGGCTGAGCAACGTGCTCAGCGCCGACGGCCACGGTGTGGCGGTGGTCGGCATGCCCGAACGGGCCGTCGACAGCAGCTTCCTGGTGCGCAATGACGAGACGGACGCGCTCGCCATCATCCCCTCCGGCCCGCGCCAGCGCCGCGCCCGTCTCTATGACAGGATGCGGGATCTCGGCCGGCCGCTCGTCCTGTTCCAGGATGATCCGGGCTTCGGGCCGGAGGCCGATCTGCTGCTGATCGACCAGGATGACCATGGCGGCGCCCGCCTGCTCGCCACCCGGCAGATCGCCCGCGGCGCCCGGCGCATCGTCTTCCTCTCCCCCGGGCGCGCCTGGCCGGCGATCGAGGCGCGCTTGGCCGGCGTCAAGGCGGCGATCGCCGAGGCGGCGGGCACGGTGCAGCTCACCGAGATCTCCTGCGGGCGCGAGACGATCGCCGAGACCGCCGCCGCTCTCGAGGCCCATGTCGGGCAGGCCGGCCTTCCCGACACCGTGATGGCCGGCAATGACCAGATGGGAATCGCCGCGCTGCGCTGGGCGGCGGAGCGCGGCATCGAAGTGCCGCGGGGTCTGCGGATCACCGGCTTCAACGCCTTCGATTTCCGGGAGTACAGCACGCCGACTTTGACGTCGGTCCGCTCCAGCGCCTATGCGATGGGTGAGGCCGCGGGACGCGAGATCCTGGCGCGCCTCGACGGCGGCCGCTTCGTCCGGCGCCGGCTGACCTTGCCGGTCGCGCTGGTGGAGGGCGGCTCCGACTGAACGACAGCGGCAGGAGAACAGGCATGGCGCGACCCGAGATCATCCGCATCACCGGCACCGAGGGCGCCGCACCGGCGACCGGTTCCTACACGCCGGTGATCCGTTGCGGCGATCTCATCTTCGTCTCGGGGCAGGGACCGATCGATGCCGACGGCCGGATCGTGCCGGGCACGATCGAGGAGGAGACGCGGCTGACGATGGAGAACATCCGTCGCCTGCTGCGCGCCGCCGGCTCCGATCTCGACCGGGTGCTGCGCTGCACCTGCTACCTCGCCGACATCACCGAGTTCGACCGCTTCGATGCGGCCTATCGGGAGGCCTTCCGCGGCACCATGCCCTGCCGCACGACGGTCCAGGCAGGGCTGGACGGCATCCGGGTGGAGATCGACGCGATCGCCGCAGCCGGCTGAGCGCCACTGCGGCGCCTATCCCGTCTCGTTCTCGGCGGTATTGCGCCGGCGAAGACGCGGTGACTCATCCCCCTGATCGGCCATGCCGGGAAACTCGCCCTGGTTGTCGAGGGCCTCGCGCGGCTCGATCGGCCGGCCGTCGGTTTGCAGTTCGTCCTCATTGCGCAGATGCGGGCGGGCCGGATTTGGCAGCGTGGCGAGGCGCTGGTTGTCCTCGATCGCTACCAGTTCCCGGGCCATCTCCCAATGGGCGTCCGCGCGGCCGGGCGGACAGCCCTCCTCCTCCCAGATGCGATGCGCCCGCTCGCGGATGCGGCGCTGATGCTCGGGATCGTCCTCGATCAGACGATGCGGGCTGTCCGGAGTCTCTGACATCGCGTGTCCCTTCGTCGGTCGGGGGGGCGGCCTCGGCCGCGCACCGCGGGGGTCCCGACAGGACAACAGCCGGGGCCGCCCCGCTGTTCCGGTCTCAGCCCTGGGGATCGCGGGTAAAGGGGTCGCCGTCACAGCGGCTGAGGATCTGGACGAGCAGACCAACACGGCCTGCGGGCGTCGGCCTGTCCGGCGACAGGAGACCATCAGCCTCGTTCCGAACCCAGGCCGCCGCCTGGAGCAGCTCCTCCCGATTCGGCGTGACACTCTCCACCTCGTTCAGTGTCTCCTCCGACACCGGCCCAATGATCTCGACGATCTGCTGACGTTTCGGGGTCATCGTGATCCCTCCTCGGCCGGCCGGACGGCCGGAACTGCGCGCCTGCGCAGGATGTTGCTCAAGCGTCCCTGCCTGGAGGCCGCCATGCCGGAAAACGGTCCGATCCCTGCCCCGCCCGCTCCGCTTCCGGTCGATGCGATCGAGGCGGTCGTCGTCACCGATGACAGCGATGCCGCGCTCGTCTCGCTGGTCCTCGGCGAGCGCTCGCTACCGATCCGCCTTGCGGTCGGCATGGTCCCGCCGCTCGTCAGCGCGCTCATCGTCGCGTATCGCCACGCCCAGGGCGCGCCGCTCGACGGGGAAGGGGCGGGGCGCATGGACGGTCCGGTCGAGGGGCAGGCCGAGAAGAGTGCGGGCGAGGTGCGCTGGACGGTTGCCGCCCGGAGCGACGGTGCCGGCGTGGAGATCGCGTTCGCCGAGGCCGGCAGCTGCACCGCCGTCACCCTCGATGCGGGCGAGGCGCGGGCGCTGGCGCAGGCGATCCTTACCGCCGTCCATGGCCGCATACCGGTGGAGGCATCCTTGTGCTTCCAGTAGCCGGATGCATCGTCCTGCGGTGTAGCGAGAGACGGGACGCCGAGCGGCGGACGGGGCGGCCCGCCCGGCGGAATCGGCGGGCGTTCCGGCGGCACCGGCATCGGACCGGGCGGCATCGGTGGAACAGGATCGGGCGGCGGCTGCGGGACGGGTGCCATGCAGGCCTCCTCGGGTTCGGGTTCAACCCCCCGCTTTACGCTTCGGCCGGGTGCGTGCCGCCGCAGGCGACCCCGCTGTCTCGCGACCGCCGCTCTGTTTCACGCTGCGCCGCAGGGCCTCGACGAGATCGATGACCTGGCCGCCCGAGGGTTCGGGCCGCTCATCCCCGACCTCGGTGATCTTGCGATGCTTCACCTTCGCCTCGATCACCTCACGCAGCGCCTCGGTGTAGTGATCGACGAAGACCGCGGGATCGAAGGCGGCGCTCTTGCGTGCGATCAGCTCGCGGGCGAGATCCAGAAGGTCCGGGTCGGCCTTCTCGTCCTCGATCGACGCGAAGAACGGCGCCGCTGCCTCCACCTCGTCCGAGAAGCGCAACGTCTCCAGCATCATGCCGTCGCCGCAGGGGCGCAGCGCGCCGACATATTCGCGGCCGCGCATGACAAACTGGCCGAGCCCGACTTTGGCGGTGGCCCGCATCGCGTCGCGCAGGACGCGGAAGGCCTCCTCGGCGAGCTCACCATCCGGGACGACGTAATAGGGGCGGTCGTGCCAGATCGGGTCGATCTCACAGTGATCAACGAACTGCACGAGATCGAGCGTCCGGCGGGCCTCGATCTTGGCCGCCTCGATCTCCTCGGGTTCAACCATGACATAGCGCCCGTCATCGAGCTCGAAACCCTTGACGATGTCCTCGGTCCGCACCGGGCCGACGCCCGGCACGATCTTCTCGTAGCGGATCCGTTTGCCGGTCGGCTCGTGGACCTGATGAAAGGTCAGCCGGGCGCCGGTGCGGGTCGCGGAATAGAGCTGCACGGGAACCGAGACGAGCGAGAGCCGGAGCTGCCCCGACCAGACGGGCCGCTTCGAGGCGGGCTTCTCCCGCTGATCGGCGCCCTTCCTGGCGGCACTCTTCCCGCCGGAAGGCTTCGCCTTCGACGCGGGCCCGGACGCGCTTTTCGGCGGCGTCCTCGTACTCTTGGTGCTGCCCTTGGCCATGATGGCATCAACGGCACGGCGCCGCGGGAGTTCCCTGACACCTCCCGCCGCTGGAACGGCCGCCCCGGCGAATGTCACCGGGGCGGCGCGGTTCACCGGCAAATATCACGCCGCCTGGGCGTTCACCGTCTCGAGCGCGATGCGCGACAGCAGCGCGTCGGCCTTCTTCTCCTCCTCGAGGGTCTGCTCGAGCAGCTTGGCCGCGTCAGGCTTACCGATCTGGCGCGCCCAGGCACACAAGGTGCCGTAACGCGCGATCTCGTAATGCTCGACGGCCTGGGCCGAGGCAATGATCCCGGCGTCGGCGACCTCCTTGTCGGAGGCCTCCTCCATCACCTCGCGCCCTTCTTCGACGAGGCCCTGGATCGCCTCGCAGGGCTCGCCCCGGGCGCGCTTGTCCATGATCTCGAAGACCTTCTCGAGACGCTCGACCTGACCCAGCGTCTCCTCTCGGTGCTGGTCGAGCGCCTGGCGCAGCTCGGGGTTGGTTGCGGCCTTCGACATCTTCGGCAGCGCCCGAAGGATCTGCTTCTCCCCGTGATAGACATCCCTGAGCATATGCAGGAACAGGTCGTCGAGTGTCTTCATATCTGGATCCCCGATCGTTCGGCGGCGCCGCGACGCTTTTGTCGAAGCGGTGCCCGAGGGGGCACGCGGCGCGTCCTGGCACAATCGGTCGACCGCCCGGATGGTTCCCGCCGGTCGAGCGGAACCCCGTCTCGCTGCGCGCCGTTCTGATCGGCAGAGCCCGTCGACAGCGTCCGCCGCCCGGCCGCGGATGCGAACCAGCGAGAATGGATGATGTCCGACGCCCATAACGAGCGGCCCGGCCACGATCGGCCCGGTCAGGACCGGCCGGACCCGGCCTACCGCCATCCCGATCCCGACCGTCCGGCCGAGCATGTCGAGCCGCCCGGCGGCAGCCCCTGGCCCGCAGCAAAGCTGCTCGGCGTGTTGGGTCTGCTGGCGCTGATCGTGCTCATCGCCGTGATGCTCGCCAATCTCTTCTGAGACGGCGGGCGCCTGCCGGGTCAGATAGCAGAGCGGATATGCGCCTCGCGGCCGTAGATCGACACCAGCACGATGATGACGAAGCCGAGGGCCGCCTGCACCATCGGCGGTGAGAGGCCGAGGCCGATCAGCAGCGTATTGAGCTCGATCAGCACCAGCGCACCGGCGATGGTGCCGACTAGGCCGCCCCGCCCGCCGACCAGCGTGGTGCCGCCGATGACGACGGCGGCGATGGTCTGGAAGAGATAGGGCTGGCCGACATCGGCATAGGCCGAGCCGGTGAAACCCAGCAGCAGCACGCCTGCGACCGCCGCGAAGAACGCGCTGAGCGCATAGGCGATCGTCCACACCAAGGTTGTGTCGACCAGCGCCAGCCGAGCCGCGACGGGGTTGCTGCCGGTGGCGTAGAGCTGCCGCCCAAAAGGGGTCCGGCCCAGCACCAGGATCATGATCGCGGCTGCGACGACGAAACCCGGCACAAGCCATGGCACCGGAAGCGGCCCGACGGTTTCGCCGATCGAAACGATCGTGGTGACGATCTGCGGTGCCGATCCCGACGGAAAGCCCGCCGTCCAGAGGAGGACGGCGCCCTGGATGCAGGTGCCGACGCCCAACGTGACGATCAGCGGATGCACGCCGAGGCTGACCGACACGAAGCCATTGAAGGCGCCGATCACCAATGCCAGCACGGCCACGACCACGCAGACGAGCGCGAAGTTCATCCCGTCGCCGTAGAGCTGCGCCGCCACGACATTGGCGAAGCCGATGACGAAGGGGATCGAGAGATCGATCCCGCCCAGCAGGATGACGAGGGTCTGCCCGACCGAGGCCACGGCGAGCAGCGTCGCCAGCACCAGGATGGCGCGGATCGAGAAGGGCGCGCTGTAGCCGGGGATGAGCAGCGTGCCGAGAAGGTGCAGGAAGAGCGCGATGGCCAGCGCGCCCAGCGTCCTCCAGGCGGTTCCCGACAGCCTTGTGGTCAGCCCTTTCGTCATGCGCCCCCCCGTCCGCGCGAGATCGCGTTGAGGCAGACCGCGCCGACGAGGATGAGCCCGTAGGCGATCTGCAAGGCGAAGGTCGAGACGTTGAAGTAGGTCAGTGCGCTCTGCAGCAGGAAGATGTCGACCGCACCGATGAGTGCCGCGAGGAAGCCGCCGCGCCCGCCGGCGAGGCTGACCCCGCCGAGCGCGACGGCGGAGATCGCGATCAGAGTGAAGGTCGGACCGATCGTCGGGTCGGCGGAACCGATCAGCGCCGTCAGCAAGAGACCGCCCAGCCCGGCGAATAGGCCGGTCAGCACATAGGAGAGGATGCGGATCGCGGTCACCGGCACGCCGGCGGTATAGGCAGCACGGTCGTCGCTGCCGGTCGCCATCAGATGGTCATAGGCGGGGGTGCGGGTGAACAGCCACCAGAAGAGCGCGAGCATGAGGAGCGGCAGGAAGGACCATGGGCCGGCGAGCTCGCGCAGCCAGGCCGGAACCGTCCCCGAGGGCGCCGGCAGGATGGTCAGTGTCAGCCCCGACAGGACGAGATAGGTGCCGAGGGTGGCGACGATCGGCTGGATGCGCACCACCGCAGCGAGCAACCCGTTCACGAGGCCGATCACAGCGCCGATCGCCAGCGCCGCCGGGATGACGATGAAGGGCGAAGCGATGCCGAGCCGCGTCAGCATCACCTCGACGATGATGCAGTTCACGAAACCCATCAGGGGTCCGACCGATACGTCGATCCCGCCACGTCCGCCGAGGATCGCCGGCATCGAGGCGACGGAGGCGACGATCAGCGGTGCGGCGAGGCCGAGGGTGGTGCCCCAGGCGCTCGGCACGAACCGCGCCGTGTTGAGGATGATGTTGACGGCGAGCAGCACGATGAAAAGGCCGAGCGCCAGCGCGAGCTCGCCGCGCAACCGCATCGGCCAGCCGCGCCGCGCAGCGCCAGCCGGATCGGCCTGCCCTGCCGTCATGCCGCCCGCCCGAACATCGCCGCGATCACCGCATCATTGGTCATTGCCGGGCCGGCGAGGCGGGCGGCCACCTGCTTCTCGCGGAACACGACCGCCCGATCGCAGACGGCGAGGATCTCCTCAATCTCGGTCGACAGCACGATCAGCGCCATCCCCTCCTCGCGCGCGAGCTGCGTGAAGACGCCATAGAGCGCCTCGCGCGTCGGCAGGTCGACGCCGCGCGTCGGGTCGTTGAGCAGCAGGACGCGCGGCTCGCGCGCCAGCCAGCGGGCCAGCAGCACCTTCTGCTGGTTGCCGCCCGACAGGGCGGTAATCGGCGCATCGGGCGACGGGGCGACGATCGACAGGCGCTGGCGGAACATCTCATAGCGCTGCCGCCGGCGGCCCATGCCGATCAGCCCGAAGCGACAGTCGCGGCGGAGGGAGGCGAGCGCGAAATTGTCGGCGACCGAGAGCGAGGGGAAGATCCCGGTCGTCCGCCGGTCGCGCGGCAAATAGGCGATGCCGTGGCGTACCGCCTGACGGAAGCTGGCGACCGACACCGGCGGCGCGCCGCCCGGCCGGGCGGCCAGCACGCGGCCCGCCAGCGGGCGATGCAGCCCGGCGAGCGTCTCGAGGAAGGCCTCCTGGCCGTGCGAATCGAGTCCGGCGAGGCCAACGATCTCGCCCGCCCGCACAGTATCGTCGATCGGCGCGCCACCCGGCGTCAGCACCACGCCCTCGACGGTCAGCAGTGAGGTGCCGGCCCGGTGCCCGCCGGCGGGGCGTGACGACGCGGGTTCACGCATCATGCTGGAGCCGCCGTGCCGTACCCGGGGCCATCAGGCGCAGCAGCGCATCGATCTCGAGATCGGCGCGCTCGACGGTGGCGACCAGCCGGCCGCTGCGCAACACCGTCACGCGATGGGCAAGGCGCATCACCTCGTCCATGCGGTGGGAGATGAAGAGGATCAATCCGCCTTCGGCAGCGAAGCGCTCCATCGCGGTGAACACCGTTTCGCGGTCGTTGAAATCGAGCGCCGCGGTCACCTCGTCGAGGATCAAGATCCGTGGCTGGCGGATGATCGCCCGCGCCAGCACGATGAGCTGCCGTGCCGCGAGCGGCAGGTCGCCGGCCCGCGCCCCGAGATCGATCGGCGTCCGCGCCACCTGGGCGAGCGCGCTTGCCGCCGCGTCGCGCCGCTCGGCACGCGGCAACCGCCGTCGGAACAGCGCGTCGTAGCCGAGCAGGATGTTGTCGACGACCGAACGGTCGGGCGCGACGAGCACCTCCTGGAAGACCGTCCCGACGCCGAGCATGAGCATGGCGCGCGGCTCGTAGCGCTCGACTGGTCTGCCGTCGACCAGCACCGCGCCGCGCGACGGCACGGTGATGCCCGAGAGCAGCTTGACCAGAGTGCTCTTGCCCGAGCCGTTCTCGCCCAGGACCACATGAATGCTGCCGCGCTGGAAGGTCTCGGACGCCCCATCGAGGGCGACCGTCTCGCCATAGCGCTTGGACAGGTCGCGGATCGCCAGCATCACGCCCCGCCGGCCGGACGGCGCGACGCCGGGGACGAGCCCCGGCGTCGCTGACCGTGAACCGAACCGCTCACTCCGCCGCCGCGCACGGATCGGGCGTGTCGGCGTAGTCGAACAGCGCGACCGGCGCGGGGTTCTCGAAATACCCGTCCATCAGCTCGTCGGGCAGCGGGTCCTGCGGCGCCACCGGGAAGACCGAGACGGCGTCCGGCGTCATGCACTCACGATACCACTCGCCCAGCTCGTCATTATGGACGGCCGGCACCGGCACCATGATAGTGTTCACCTTCGGGTTCTGGCCCTCGAGCACACGCACCGCGACGCGGAACAGCGTCTGCGCCGTCCAGGAGGGCATCAGCGCGCCGCCCTCGAAGCGGAAGGTGTCCTGGTTCTCATGCCAGTAGCCGAGCGCGTCGCCCGAGATGCTGCCGGTGATCAGCGGCACCTCGCGGCCAGCCTGGACGAAGGCCTCCGCGACGACCCGCGCCTCGCTGCCCGAGGTCCAGACGGCGTGGATCGGCTGCGGATTGGTCGCCAGCACCTGCAGCACCACTGACTTGGTGACATTCGCCGTCCAGTTGCCGTTGACGTCGCGCACGACGTTGATGCCCGGCGCCTCGGCGAAGGCTGCATCCGCACCCTCGCGCTGCTGCGCCACCAGCGGGCTGCCGGCGATGCCCTCGACGCGCAGCACGTTCCCTTCGCCGCCGAGATCGTCGACGATCGCCTTGGCAAGGTCGTAGCCGAAGGCCACGTAGTTCGAATCAACGTTGATTGCATAGGGGCTGGTGACGGCACCGGCCCCGGTGATGAACGGAATGCCCGCCTGATAGGCCGCCTCGATCGCGCCGTTCAGCGCAGTCGAGGATCCGGCGAAAGAGGTGATGACGCTGCAGCCCTTGTCGATGAAGGCCTGGATCTGAGCGATCTGCCGGCTGACATCGCCATTCGAGTCCGACATCTCGAAATCGGTCACCCAGCCCTGCTCGATGTAGAGGCCGACCAGCCGCTCGAGCTCCTGCGTCACCGACACCCGCCAGGGATTGCCCTGATAGGACTCCGAATGACACCACTTCCACGGCTTGGGCGGCATCTCCATGTCGCCATAGGCGGCCGCCTGGATGGTGTCCTCCACACCGGCATAGAGCGCCTGCAACTCGGGCGGCAGCGCCGAGAGCGGCCCGTCGGCCGATTGTGCGTGAGCAGCCGTGACCAGCCCGATGGCCATGACGGCGGCCGTGCTGAGCAGCGTCGCCTTGGATGTCCTCATCTCGTCCCTCCCTTTCGAAGCGCGATGCCTTTGGTCCGTTGCTACCCCCGACGGGGCGATATGGGAATCGATTGGCACGCGCCGGTTGTGCTGGCGTCTGTCCGCCCAGACTGGTTCGATGGTAGTCGCTTCATATAAGGGATCAAGGTTCATATACGAACCGACCGGGCAAGCGCAGCGCGGGCGACAGCGATGGCGGAAGCGGGCATCCTGCGGGGGAGGCGGGCTCCGCCGGCGGAGGACAGGAGGAAGACCGGATGGGCGAAGTGACTTTGGCGTTCGTGGGCAGCCTCAACCGCGAGGCGCCCTACTTCCAGGGCGCGCGCGGCGAGGGCATCGCCGTGCTGCGCTATGACGAGGCAACGGGCAGGCTCGAACCCCTGTCGGTGACGGGCGGCATCGACAACCCGACCTTCCTGACGGTCGATGCGGCACGCCGGACCCTCTATGCGACCAGCGAGGTGTTCGGCTGGAACGAAGGCACCGTGACCGCCTACCGGATCGACGCGGCCGCAGGCACGCTGCACTACATAAACAAGCAGCCGACCGAGGGCAGCATCACCGCTTATTGCGCGATCGACCGCAGCGGCCGGCATCTGCTGGTCGCCAATTACGCGCACGGGATCGCCGGTGAGGTGCCGGGCCACAGCGTCGTCGCCTTGCCGATCCGCGAGGATGGCGGGCTCGGCCCCATCGCCTCGAGCCGCACGCATGAGGGGTCGGGCCCCGATCCGGTGCGACAGACCACCCCGCACGCCCATTGCGCGGTGCCGGCCCCGGACGGCACCACCATCGCGGTCGCCGATCTCGGCATCGATGCGATCATCAGCCACCGCTTCGATGCCGAGACGGGACGGTTCACCGGCGAGCCCGCAGGACGAGCGGTATTGCCGCCCGGCGCCGGGCCGCGCCATCTCGTCTTCCATCCGTCCGGGCGATTTGCCTATGTGGTGGCCGAGCTCGGCTCTGCCATCTATGCGCTGGCGGCGGATCCGGCCGGTGGCCTGTCGGTTCTCCACAGCCTGCCGATGCTGCCCGAAGGCTTCACCGGCACCAATCACTGCGCCGACATCCATCTGACGCCAGACGGCCGCTTCCTTTATGCGTCCAACCGCGGCCATGACAGCATCGCCTGCTTCGCGGTCGACGCCGGGACCGGGCATCTGTCGGCGATCGGCCACCATCCGAGCGGGGGATCGACGCCACGCAATTTCGCGGTCGATCCGGCGGGCCGCTTCCTGCTGGTCGCCAACCAGAACGGCGATACGATCGTCACCCTGGCGATCGATCAGGCGACCGGCACGCTGTCGGATACCGGCCATCGCCTGCCGATCGGCACGCCGATGTGCGTGAAGCTGGCCCGGTTTGCGATCTGACCGGCAGGACGCGCCTCAATAGGCGATGGCGTTGCCGTCCTTGCGCGGGTCGGAACCGGCGGCGAGGACGGCACCGCCCTGCGCGAGGAGGATGGCCTGTCCGCCGCCCCAGGGTTCCTCGGCCCGGCGGACGGCATGGCCGCGGGCGACGAGCCCGGCGAGGACCGTCTCAGGGATGCCGGTCTCGGCCTCGAACACGCCGTCGCAGCGCATCCCCCGCGGGTGGTCGATCGCCTGCTGCACGTCCATGCCGAAATCGACGATGTTCTGGAGCACCTGCACCTGCCCGATCGGCTGGTAGATGCCGCCCATCACGCCGAAGCTCAGCAGCGGCGCGCCGTCGCGCATGGCAAAGCCCGGGATGATGGTGTGCAGCGGCCGCTTGCGCGGCGCGAGCTGGTTCGGATGCCCTTCGGCGAGCACGAAGCCGCTACCGCGGTTCTGGAAGACGACCCCGGTGCGCGGGCAGACCTTGCCCGAGCCGAAGGAGTGGAAGACCGAATTGATCAGCGAACAGCAGTTGCGGTCGCGGTCGACGACGGTGACGTAGACGGTGTCGCGCTGACGGATCATCAGCGCCGGATCGATGTCGGGGCCGGCCTGTCGCGGGTCGATCCGGTCGCGCAGACCGTCGAGGAAGGCATCCGACAGCAGGCGGTCGACCGGCACCTCGGCATGGTCGGGATCGGCGACCACCGCGTCGCGCAGGCCATAGGCGAGGCGCGCCGCCTCGATCTGCAGATGGTAGCGATCGACCCCTGCCGGATCGAGACCGGCATGATCGAAGCCGCGCAGCAGGCCGAGCATCAGCAGCGCCGTGATCCCCTGCCCGTTCGGCGGGATCTGGAAGACCTCGACGCCGCGATAGTCGAGCGAGATCGGCGTCACCGGCCGCCCCGACAACGCCGCGAAATCCTCGAGCTCGTGCATGCCGCCGAGAGCCTGCAGCGAGGCGACCATGTCGCGGGCGATGTCGCCCGCATAGAAGGCGTCGCGGCCGCCATCGGCGAGGCGGCGCAGCGTCCGGGCGAGGATCGGCAACCGCACGACATCACCCGGCTTCGGCGCGGCACCGTCGAAGAGATACTGCGCGGCCGCGCCCGGGTCCCGGGCGAGGCGCGGCACCTCCATCGCCCAGTCCTGCGCCACCCGCGCATGGACGACGAAGCCGCGCTCGGCCGCCTCGATCGAGGGCGCGAGGATGTCGGCGAGGCTACGCGTGCCATGCGCGCGGAGCAGCCGGTCCCAGGCGTCGATGGCACCTGGCACCGTCACGGCGTGGATGCTGTCGGGCGAGACAGCAGGCTCGCCCGACAGCCGTGCCGGCGTCAGGCCGGCCGGCGACCAACCCGATCCGTTGAAGGCATGCAGGCGCCGCTCGTCGGCGCGCCAGATGAAGGCGAAGCAGTCGCCACCGATGCCGGTGCTCTGTGGCTCGATCACGCCCTGCAGCGCGCAGGCGGTAATCGCCGCATCAACGGCGTTGCCGCCCGACCGCAGCACCTCGATCGCCGCGAGGGTCGCGAGCGGGTGCGAGGTCGCGGCAGCACCGCCGGTGCCGTAGACGACGGATCGGCCGGGGGTCTGGAAGTCACGCATGCCCTGCCTCACTGCCGGTGTCAGACAGGACGAGTCTCGGCCGATGGCACCGTGGCCGTCTCCGGCCGATCGATGCGGCGCGGATGGGTCGACACGGCACGCGAGGCCACGGCGACCGCCGCCTCGAGTGCCGCCGCGAGATCGTCCCGCATGGTCCAGGCGTCGAGGAAGGCGGCGTCGAACACATCGCCCGCGCCGATCGTATCGATCACCGTGACGGATGGTGCAGCGACTTCGTGCCGCTCGCCGCAGCGCCGGCCGATGGCACCCGCCGGCCCGCGCTTGGTGATCACGACCGCCCCCTCGCCCATTTGCCGCGCGATCGCCTCGCCCGCGGCCTCCACATCGGCAAGGCCCGTCAGGCTAGTCGTCTCGATCTCATTGAACAGGACGATGTCGCAGCCGCGCAGCCAGCCAGCCACGCGTTCGCGGAGCGCCACCGTCCAACCCTCCGGCGGCCAGCCCGTATCGATCGCGACCATCGCGCCGCGCCGGCGGATCTCCGCGATCAGCGCCTCGTAATGGGTGAGAAGGCGCGGGGTGAGGAAGGCACCGAGCAGGAGCACGACATCGCCGGGCCGGATCGTCGCGAGATCCGGCTCGAGATGCGGCAGGTCGAGCGCCGCGAGATGCCCCTCGGTGGTCAGGAAGGTGCGCTCCCTGTTGGGATGGACCACACCAACCGAGAGCGTCGTCGCCGCGGCGATGCGGCCGTGGCGGAAGGCGTCGGCGCCGAGCTGATCCGCCAGCCACCGGCCGAAGACGTCGTCGCCGCAATTGCCGTAGAGGCGGTAGGGCGTGCCCAGCGCGGCAAAGGTCAGCGCCACATTGCCGGCTTCGCCGCCGACCCTGATCTCGGAATGCGGCAGCACGATCTCGGTGCCGGGCTGCGGCCAGCCGGCGAGCGGCCCCATGATCAGGTCGACATTGACGTTCCCGATCACATGGACCGTCGGCCGCATCAGACGGTCACCTTGCTCGACCGCACGGGCACGCCCGGATTGTCCACCCGCGCGGCGGCGAGCGCGATGATCAGTCGCTGCATCGGAAAGAGGATGTCGAGCGCCGCGCCGAGCCCCACCCCGGTGGCGACGGGCACCCGCAGGACCGCCTCGCGATCCCCGCCCTCGCCGCCGGCGTCAAGCAGCACGACCCCCGCCCCGGCACGTGCCGCGGTCTCGGCGAGCGGCGAGATCGCGTCGCGATCGGGGCCGGCGCTGCGCAGGAAGACGAGGCCGAGGCGCGGACCGAGCGCCTCGAGCGGACCGTGCCGGAACTGTCCGCCCTCGAGCGACAGCGCGGTCATGCGCGCGAGCTCCATCAGCGCGAGCGCCCCGCCATCGGCGATCCCCTGCAACGCATGCCGGCCGACGAACAGAACCGCCTCGCGACCGGCGAGCTGCGCCTCCGCCGCATCGAGCGCTACCGCGTCGGAGCGCCCGAGCGCGGCGACCACCGCGTCTTGCGACTGGCCGAGCGCCGCGAGCAGCGCGGCATGCAGCGCGATGGTGATCGTGATGCTGCGGGTCGCGGCGAAGGCCTTCTCGACCCCGCCGACACCGAGAAGGCTCGGGCAGGTTCGGGCGAGCGTGCTGTCGCCGTCCAGCGTCAGGCCGAAGCGTTCCTCGGCACCGGGATCGCTGCCGAGATACTGCACGATCTCGCCGGACCGGCCGGATTGCGAGACGAGGATGGCCACCCGCGGCCGGTCCGCCGGCAGCGGCGCCGACAGGACCTCCGACATCACCATCGCCGTCGCGTCGATGCCGGCCTCGCGGTAGAGGATCTCGGCGGCGCGGTTGACGTAATGCGAGCCCCCCATCCCGTAGAGCACGAGCCGCCCCGTCGCGCGGATCCGCTCGGCGATCCGCGCCGCCAGGCCGGCAGCCTCATGGAAGGAAGCGAGAGCATCGGCGCGCTGGCGCGCCATTTCCATGCGGAGAAGTTCCAGGCCGTCGGTCACCGTTCCGCTCACATCGCAGCGCACAGGCGCATGACCGGGCGGCCTTCGGGCCGCCCGACCAAATCCATTCAATGGATTTGATCCGCTGTGCCCGTCCCGTGCAAGGGAAAACTCGCTGCGCGGCCGCAGGCTGCCTCAGCGGATATGCCAGGGCTGATCGAGCGGCTTGGCGCCGTTCAGCTCGCCATAACCCGCGCCCGTCGTCCCGCCGGGATCGGGACCCATATAGCGCGGGTCGAAGGGCTCGTTCGCGGGCTGCCAACGGATGTCGCAGGACAGGCGCAGCGCCCCGTCGCCGGCATGATTGTCGAGCGAGGCGTGCAGCAGCGTCATGCCGAAGACCAGAAGGTCGCCCGCCTGGAAATCGGCTGACAGGAGCCGCACCCCGCGGGCGGCGGCGAGCGCGATCGGATCCGTGGCGAAGGTAGCCTTGCGCCCGGTGTCGCGGGCAACATCGAAACCCTCGATCTCCGCAAGCAGGTCGTTGAAGCGGTGCGAGCCCTCGACCACCACCAGCGGCCCCTGTTCGAGCGGAACGGCGCCAAGGGGGATCCAGGCGGTCGCCACCCGCCGCGTCGCCCGTGTGAAGAACGGGGCGTCATAATGCAGGCCGGTCGCCCGGCCGGGCGGCGCCGCGCGCAGGAAGAGGAAATCGTGGCCGCGGCACGGTGCATCGAACAGCGCCTCCATCACCCGGCCGAGCGCCGCGCCATGGGTGACGGCGCGCAGTTCGGGCGTCTCGCTCACCGCGCGCCAGAAGGCCCCGAGATCCGGCGATACCTCGCGCCGACGGCTCGTGCCGGTGGCCCGGCCGTCGCTGCCCGACACCACCTCGCCGACGGCTTCGAGCCGGGCGAGGATCGCCCGACGGGCGGCCAGGATCGCCGCCGGATCGAGCACCCCGCGCAGGAAGACGTGACCGTGCTCAGCAAAGCGGGCGCGCAGCGCCGCGGGATCGTCGAGCAGCGGCGCCGCGTCGCCGAACGGGGCGAGCAGCGCGTCCGGCACCACCTGCCCGCCGGTCACCGCGCGGCCGGACATGGTGCGACCGACCGCGCCGTCACCCGGCTGCATCGAGCATGGCGAGCGACCGCAGGAAGAAATCGGGGCCGCCGAAATTGCCGGATTTGAAGGCGAGGGCGAGCGGCGGGTCGCCGAGGCCGAGCGTCCAAGGCACGCCCCTGTCGATCCGCGGACCGATGCGCAGGGCGCGGACGCCAAGAGCGGCAGCCACCGCACCCGAGGTCTCGCCGCCGGCGATGACGAGGCGCCGCACACCGCGCGCGACCAGTGCGGCCGCGATCCGGCCCAGCATCTCCTCGACCAGCGTGCCGGCCGCCTCGCGTCCCATCCGACCCTGGATTTCGGCGAGGGTCTCGGGCGGCACGCTCGAATGGATCAGGATCGGGCCGTCATCGAGATGGCGTTCGGCCCACTCCACCGCTTCGGCGACGAGATCACGCCCCTCGCCCGCCCGGCGCGGGTCGAGCGCGAAAGCGGGGCGCTCGGCCGCCATCGCCGCGACCTGGGCGAGCGTCGCGGCCGAACAGCTTCCGGCGAGAACGGCCGACCGCCCCTCGACAGGCGGCAGGGCATCGGCCGCGCCCTCCGGCACGGCACCCGCGGCGCGGAAATTAGCCGGCAGGCCGCGGGCGATCCCCGAACCGCCGCACAGAAGAGGCGCGCCGTCGAGAGCCGCGCCGAGGCTCCGCAGATCGCCGTCGAGGATCGCATCGGCGATGGCATGCCGCACGCCTCCGCCGGCGAGCCGGCCGAGGGCCGCGCGGATCGCCGCCGGCCCCGCCAGCACGGTCTCGTAAGGCAACAGGCCGACCCGGCGCGGCGACTGGCGGCCGAGGACGCGCACGAGATCGGGATCGGTCATCGGCGTCAGCGGATGGTGCCGCATCGGTGATTCGGAGATCAGCCGGTCACCGACGAAGAGGTGGCCGCGATACACCGTCCGCCCGTTCTCCGGAAAGCTCGGCGCATGCAGGGCGACCGGCACATCGAGGGCGTCGGCGAGCGCGTCGGCGACCGGGCCGATATTGCCGCGATCCGTCGAATCGAAGGTCGAGCAGTATTTGAACAGGATCTGCCGGGCGCCGCCGCGGCGCAGCCAGTCGAGCGCGCCGAGCGACATCGCCACGGCCTCCTCGGCCGGGATCGTCCGCGATTTGAGCGCCACGACGACCGCCTCGGCATCGGGGACGGGCGTGTCCCCCTGGGGCAGGCCCAGGAGCTGGACCGTCCGCAGCCCCTCCCCCACCAGGGTGTCGCAAAGATCGGTCGCGCCGGACACATCGTCCGCTATGGCGCCAAGCAGCATGACCCTTCCTCAACCCTCCAGTCGCAGAACGCCATAAGGGCCCAGATCGATCCCCCTGTCGTCAAGCGCCGTGCCGGTCACACCCTCGCCCGGCCGTGCGATGAAGCCGGGATCGTCGCGGGCCGCAGCGAAACGCTCCTCGTCGAGGCGGAGAAGGCGGGTGGGGGTGAAACCGTCGATGGCGAGCGTGACCGGTGCGGCCGTCAGATTGGCGGCCCACAGTACCGTCCGTCCATCGGCACGGAAGGCGAGCGCCTGGACACGGCCGCCGGCCGCGATCTCGGTCCGCAGTAAAGGCGCACCTGCGGCAGCGGCGAGGCCGGCGGCGACATGGAAGGCCGGATAGAGCTGGCCGGCCCGCCGATAGCCGGGCGTCGGCCCCTCGGTGGTCTCGGGGTCATGGACGAGGCCGAAGGGCCCCGCCGCCGCACCCAGCACCAGGGCGTCGACCCCGGCCCTTGCCGCATGGGCGGCGTAGCCGAGCATCCAGGCCGCCCCGAACAGCGCGCGCTGGCGCGGATCACTGCGCGCCATCGGCACCCGCCGGTTGTCGGGATTGGGGAAAGTTGACGCGCCATAGGGATTCCAGCGCAGCCCGATCGCCGATGGCCCGACCCGATAGGGACGCCCGCCGATCAGGGCGCGGACACTCCGGAAGATCCACGGCAATGTCTCGAGCGTCTCCATCACCGAGACATCATCGGCGGCATGCACCAGCGCCTGTGTCGTATGGCTGATCCAATCGAACATCGCCGGATCGGGCCGGTTGCGGTTCAGCTCGGTGAAGGTGCTCGGCGTGCCACCACCGACGGCAAGGCCCGGAAAGGCGGTCCGGGCGGCGGCGGCGAGCGCCTCTGCCGTCTCCTCGCCCGGCGGCAGGCCGGTCGGCCGCGATTTGAGATCGCGCGCCGGGAAGGGTGCGATGCCGTCGAGCGTCAGCCCCGCGGCGGCGACCTCGCGGGCGAACGCCGCGAGCTCCGACGGCCCGTCACGGCCGGGCAGGATCACCTCGAGCGTGAACGGGGCGCCATAGGCGCGGCGGACCGCCTCGTACTGGCGCAGCGCCCCGGCACCGTGTCGCGCGACATCGTAATGACCGACGAGAAGGCCGGGCCCCCGGGCCAGCGCGGCGAAGGCCGGACGCACCGCGAGCGTCGCAGCCGCGGTCTCCGGCTCGACGCCGATGCCGAATTGCGGCACCAGCCCCGCCTCGCCGCCCAGCGTGATCCGCACCGGGCCCTCGCCCGCCGAGGCCGGCGGAAGGGGCGGTCGTCCTTCGAAAGAGAGCGTCACCGCCTGGATGAGCGTCTCACCCTTCGCCAGGGTGTAGGGGTAGGGCCTCGCGAGCGGGCGGATATAGGTCTTGTAGGAGGCATCGGTCCAGTTGCGCTGATCCTCCATCTCGTAGACATCGCCCTCCATCCGGCAGGTCACCGTCACCCCCGGCGCGACGGTGTGCGTGAGCGCCCGGATGTTCATGATCGGCTGATGCGGGCTGATGGCCTCGGGGAACCGGGTCTGCTCGACCGCGCCATCGGCCGTCAGCACCTCGACCGGCGCGCCTGCCACCCCCTCGACCGGATGCAGCACGACGAAGCCGGTGCGGTTGGTCGGGAAATCGGTCTCGGGCACGGCCTCGGCACGGAAGGAGAGGCGATCCGCCCACCCCTCGATCTCCACCCGATAGGCGAGACGCACCACCTCGTCGCCGCAGGCCGCACGGTAGCGGATGGTGAAAGCATCGGCGCCCTCCTCCACCGACAGGTCGCTGATCTCCGGCGTATAGGTGCCCCAGTTGGTGTCGCGCACCACGAAGGCGATGCCGCGGATCGCCTCGCGGCCACCGACTTGAATGTGTCGCAGCGCGCCCGCCTCCAGCGTCACCTGCAGGGGGCCCGCGGCGAGCCGCCGGCTTTCGGGTGCGGGCTCCTCCGTGCCGGTCAGACGGACGGCGCGGCTCTCGGTCATCTCGGGCTCCCGGATCAGGTGAGGACGCGGTCGGTTTCGGGGTCGATCAGGACGGCGCGGTTCATGTCGGCGAACAGCGCCAGCCGCGCGCCCGCCGCGGCCACCTCGTGGCTGGGCAGCTCGGCCACGACCCGCCGCCCCCCCAGAAAGAAGCTGACGAAGGTCCGTGTCCCCGTCGGCTCGACCAGATCGACGGTGACCTCGAGCGGCGCGAGCCCTTCACGGGCACCGCCCGCCTCGGCCCGCGAGAAATGCTCCGCCCTGAGGCCGAGCAGCACCTCCTGCGCGGGCGCCGCCCGTGCCGCGGCGCGGCGGGCCGGCGGCAGGGCCAGCCGTACCGCTCCACCCGCCTCGGGCGCTTCGAGGACGACGGTCTCGCCCTCGAGCTGTGCCGGAATGAAGTTCATCTGGGGCGAGCCGAGGAAGCCGGCGACGAAGCGTGTTCGCGGCCGCTCGAACAGGTCGAGCGGCGATCCCTGCTGCTCGATCCGGCCGTCGCGCATCAACACGATGCGATCGGCGAGCGTCATTGCCTCGATCTGATCATGGGTGACATAGATGGTCGTCGTGCGGATCTCGCGATGCAGACGCTTGATCTCGGTCCGCATCTCGTCGCGGAGCTGCGCGTCGAGGTTGGACAGCGGCTCGTCGAACAGGAAGAGCCGCGCCGAGCGCACGATGGCGCGCCCCATCGCCACGCGCTGCCGTTGCCCGCCGGAGAGCTGGCGCGGTTTGCGGTCGAGCAGATGGGCGATGCCGAGCAGCTCGGCGGCGCGCGTCACCCTGGCACGGATCTCCGCCTCCGGCACCCGCCGCGCCCGCAGCCCGAAGGCGACGTTCTCGTAGACGCTCATATAGGGATAGAGCGCGTAGTTCTGGAAAACCATGGCGATGTCGCGGTCACGCGGCCGCATGGTGTTGACGATCTGGCCGCCGATCATGATGTCGCCACGGTCGAGGCTTTCGAGCCCGGCGATCATTCGCAGCAGCGTCGATTTCCCGCAGCCGGACGGCCCGACCAGAACCACGAACTCGGTGTCGCCGATCTCGAGGTCGATTCCCTTCACCGCGTGGACCGGGCCGTAATACTTCTCGACAGCGTTGAGCCGAACCGAGGCCATGTTCGCGTCCCTTCCTCTCTCCCGGGGTTCAGCCCTTCACCGCGCCCATCGTGATCCCGCGGACGAGGAAGCGCTGGGCGAGCGCGACGGCGAAGAAGACCGGCAGCGTCCCGAGGACCGACATCGCGGCGATCTTCGACCAGAAGGTCGACTGCCCGCCGAAGTAATGGGTGACCTGGACCGGAAAGGTGATCACCTCGGTCCGCGTCAGCACCAGGGCGAAGATGAAGTCGTTCCAGGCGAAGATGAAGGTGAAGACCGCCGTCGCGAACAGCCCGGTCCGCACCATCGGGAACACCACCTTGCGCAGGACCTGCCAGCGCGTCAGCCCGTCGACCAGCGCGCTCTCCTCGAGTTCGACCGGCAGATCCTCGATGTAGCCGCGCATCATCCAGATCACGTAAGGCAGGTTGAACGCTGTGTAGAGGATGATCAGCCCGCCGAAGGTGTCGACCCAGCCGAGCCAGACGTAGAGCAGGAAGATCGGGAAGACGATCGCGATCGGCGGGATCATCCGTTGCGAGATCACCCAGAGCGCGAGGTGCTCGCCGCCGGTCTTGAACCGGGCGAGGCTGTAGGCCGCCATCGTGCCCAGAACCATCGCCAGCACCGTCGACACCCCGGCGAGGATCAGGCTGTTGCGCACCGCACGCGCGTCACCGTCGCGAAACAGATCGGCGAAGACGCCGAGATTGAGCTGCCCGGGCAGCCAGACCGGCGGCGACGAGAAGATCTCGTCGGGCGTCTTCACCGACATGGCGAAAAGCCAATAGATCGGGAACAGAAAGAGGATGGTGACGAGAACCGCGACGACGAAGCGCAGCGCCACCATCGCCGATGACTGGGTCATCGCCTGCCCCTCCCCGGCCAGCCGCCCACGCTCATCGCGACACCGAGACGCGACGCATGGCGAAGACCACGATGACCGTCAGCACCGCGATGACCGCGAAGGCCATGGCCGCGGTGTAGCTGGTCGCGAATTGCTGGAAGCCCTGGACATAGGCGTAGATCGAAATCGTCTCGGTCATCGTCCCCGGCCCACCGCGCGTCATCACCCAGATGACGTCGAAGATGCGGATCAGATCGAGCCCCCGGATGGTGACGGCGACGATGATGACGGGCTTGATCGCCGGCAGGACCACCTTCCAGAAGGTCCGTGCCCAGCCGGCGCCGTCGATCTCGGCCGCCTCGATCTGGCTGCGGTCGACATTGGCGAGGCCCGCCAGAAGGATCAGGAACATGAAGGGCGTCCACTGCCAGACTTCGCAGATCAGGATCGCCGCATAGACGATGAAGGGATCGTTGTTGACGGTCCACATCACCGGCATCGGCTCGCCGGCGATCCAGCCGAGTATCTGGTTGATCGGCCCGTAGCGGTTGTCGAACATCAGCCGCCAGGTGGCGCCCGAAGCGATGGGCGCGATGACGCTCGGCAGGATCATAAGCGCGATGAAAATCTGCCGGCCCGGAAGCCGGTCGAGGAATAGCTGCGCCAGCATCAGCCCGAGCAGGAACTCGATCGGCAGCGCGATCGCGGTGATGACCAGCGTCTGCCCGAGCGCGTTCCAGAACCGCAAATCGTGAATGAGCTTGTCGTAGTTCAGCAGGCCGCGGAAGGAGGTGTCCTCCCGCATCATCGTGATGTTCTGCAGGCTGACGACGAGCGAATAGACGAGCGGGAACAACCCGATCAGCAGGATCAGCAGCACCGCCGGTGCGATCACCAGCGTGCGGAAATGGCGGTCGGCCCACAGATCGAGGGCGCCTGCCGGCGGCAGGCTGCGCGTGGGGGCGGAGAGATCGGCCATCGTGGAACGGGCCTCGCTCGTCGACGCATCGGAACGGGAAAGAAGGGTAAAGGGCTGCCGGCCGGGGCCGGCAGCCCTCCGCCGCGTGCTCAGTCGCCGGGATAGGCGTTCGGCTGCGACGCCCAGGCGGCATAGACCTCGCGCTGATGATCGCGACCGATCTCGTCGGTGATCGCGTTCCACTCCTCGGCCGCCTGGTCGAGGAGCGCCTTCGGATCCCCCCCGGCCAGCGCCGCCGTCAACGCCCGGGTCAGCGATTCCTCATAGGCGAAGGTGTTGGCGATCGACAGGTCGAGCAGCGCCGACTGGCTGGACGCATCGATCGCGTCGAGATAGGCGCCGGCATTCGGCCACAGGGCGCGATACTCCTCGCTCTGGAAATGCGAGAGCCGGAAGGGATCACGCAACGCATAGGGCAGCATCACGCGCTGGAGGCTGATCTCCGGGCTGTTGAGCCATTGTGCGAAGAGATAGGCGGCCTCCTTGTTCTTGCTCGAGGTCGATACGCCGAGGACGAAGCCGGCGGCCAGCTCGGGCGTCCCGCCCGGCGTGGGGGCGTAGCTGACATTGCCGGCAACGGTGGTCTGCGGCACCCAGGACAGCGCCTCCTGATCGCTGCCATAGCCCTCCGACCAGCGGCCCGGCGGCGGCCACCAGATCGTCATGGCCAGATCGCCGGCCAGCCAGGCGCTGAGCACGTCGACCGCCCCCCAGGCCTGCGAGCCCGGCGGGAAGTTCCGGTTCTGCGCCACCATGTCGGTCAGCACCTCGACGCCGATGTCGCTGTTGATCGTCGCATCCATCGTCTCGGGATCGAAGAAGGTGCCGCCGGCGACCCTGAACCGCTCCTCGAACAGGAAATGGACCAGCCCCGGCGCCTGGATCAGCGCCGCGCCATAGAGGTCAGGCGCATGGGCCTCGGTGAAGAACGAGGCGATGTCGTCGAACTGCTGCCAGTCGGTCGGCGGTGCCAGCTCGTAGCCGTAGCGTTCCTGGAATGCCGCCTGGTTGTCGGGATCGCCGAACAGGTCAGTGCGGTAGTAGAGCAGCAGGACGTCGCCGTCGTCGGGCAGCGCATAGGTAGCGCCGTCGTAATTGCCCTGGCCGCGGAAGGCGGGGGCGATGTCCTCGAGCTCGTCGCGATAGCCGTACTGGTCGATATAGCCGTCGAGCGGCTCGAGCGCGCCGGCATTCACGAGATCCGGCACCCATGCGGGCATTACCTGTATGACGTCATAGGCGCCGGTGCCCGCGCGGTGCTCGGCCAGTGTCTTGGTAAAGAGCTCGTTCACCGGGATCTCGACGACCTCGATCCTGATCCCGGTCAGCCGCTCCCATTCCGGACCCGAGAAATTGAGCGGGTCTAGGGCCTGCAGCCCGGCCTCCGTGGTGATGGTGAGGGTGGTGCCGGCGTATTGCTTCGCCGCCTCCACCGCCGCCTCGGCCGCCGATTGGGCCTGCGCCGCGCCGGCCGAAGCGGTCAATGCCGCCACGACCGCGAGACTGAGCCCGCCTCGATTGACGTACATATCGCGTCTCCTCCCTCTCTGTTGCGCGCCGTCATTGTTGCGGCGCGTCCTTCTTCCATCCCCGGCACAGCGTCGGGGCGGGTCCGGTCTAAGTGCCGAATGTCCGCCGATAGCCGTCGAGCTTGGCCCGGAACGCCGGATCATCGACCACCGCGCGGTTGACGATCCCGGTCGGCACGCGCCCATGCATCACGTCGAGCACAGCGCGCACATCGGCCGCGCCATTGCCGGCGAAGCACTGGTTCGTCCAGCACAGCGCGTGCGGCGTGACGATCACATTGTCGAGCGCGAAGAGCGGATCATCGGCAGGGGCCGGCTCGACCTCGAACACGTCGAGCCCGGCCCCGGCTATCCGGCCCTCCTGCAGCGCCCGGGTCAGTGCCTTCTGATCGACGATCGGCCCGCGCGCGGTGTTGATCAGGAAGGCCGAGCGCTTCATCAGCGCCAGATGCTCGGCATTCACGATGCCGCGCGTCGCCTCGGACAGCGGACAGTTGACGGCGAGCACGTCCGAGCGACGGAAGAGATCCTCGATCCCGACCAGCTCCACCCCCAACTCGGCGGCGAGCGCCGGGTCGGCATACGGATCGTGTGCGATGAACCTCATGTCGAAGACCCGCGCCAGACGGAACATCTCGGCGCCGATATTGCCGATTCCGAGCGAGCCCAGCGTCAACCCGACGAGGCCCGTGCCCATGTGCTGGCTGCGCTCGGCCCAGCCTTCCGGTCCCCGGCGGGTCAACCGGTCCTTGATCAGCATCCGCCCGGTGAGGGCCAGCATGAAGGCGATGATCGAGACCGCGACGGGCCGGCGCACGCCGTCGGGCGTGATGACGGCGGCCACCGCATGATCGGAACAGGCGGGGATGTCGACATTGTCGTAGCCCACGCCGAACCGGGCGACGACCGCGAGGCGCCCATCAGCCGGAAAGCTTGCCCGTCCCATCCGCGCCGCGAGCAGGATGAGCGCGTCGAACCCCGCCAGGTCTTCCGCCTTCAATTCGCCCCCGGCGGGGACGGGGACATAGGCGAGTTCGAGGCCGGGCGTGGTCTCGAGCGGCGAGAGGTCGAAATCCGGATAGGCCGGGCTGCCGTCGCGATTGCGGAAGTCACCCGAGAGGGCGACGCGGAAACGGTCCATCGCCGTCACTCCGCCGCAGCCTTCGCCGCGCCCGCACGCATCTCGTCCAGCGCCGTGGCGAGGGCGTTGTGCAGGATCCAGACATCGCCGGAATAGCAGACGAAATCGAACCCGGCGCGATGGATCGCCAGCCCGGTCGCGACATCCGGCACCAGCCGGCCGAGCGCCTTGCCGTGCGTCCGGCAGGCACGGGTCACCGCTTCGATCGCGGCATGGAAATCCGGATGGTCGAACTGGCCGGGGATGCCGAGAGAGCAGGACAGGTCGAAATGCCCGACCCACAGGCAATCGACGCCGTCGACCGCCGCGATCGCGTCGGCGTTCTCGACGCCCTCGCGCGTCTCGATCTGGGCGAACAGCGTGGTCCGGCGGTTGGCCGCCGCCAGCTTCTCCATCGTCGGCCCCGGCCGGTAGCGGTCATGCGCGATCTGCAGCGCCACGCCGCGATGGCCATCGGGCACATATTTCATGCAGTCGAGGATCCATCGCGCCTCTTCGGCATTGCCGACCATCGGCAGCATGATGCCTTCGGCCCCCATATCCGCGGCCCGGGCGATATGATGATACTCCTTGGAGGGTACGCGCACGATTGCCGGCAGATCGGCCGCCTGCATGTAGCGCAGCGCGCTCTTCATCGTCTCGAATCCGAAGCCCGAATGCTCGGTGTCGAACAGCACGAAATCGCAGCCGGCGGATTTCAGGATCTGGCCGATCCCGGGCGTCGCGAATTCGACGATGAAGCTCCCGAGCTTGAGATCCCTCCGCCGTGTCATGTCCTTCAGCGCGGTCTCTTGGGCTGGCATCGTTTCCCCCTGATCCTTGGCCTTATTTGGCGTTCTCTTCCGCCTCCCACTCCTCGACCGTCTGCCGGGCCACGAGATCGCGGACGGCATCGCGGAAGGCGAGGAAATGCGGTGTCCGCATATGCGCCTCGAAGGCGGCACGGTCGTCATAGATCTCATAGAGCGCGACGCAGGACGGGTCGCCGTCGCGCGGCAGCAGCACGTCAAAGCGCCGGCAGCCCGGCTCGTCCCGCACCGAGGCCGCGGCATTCGCCCTGACGAGCTGCAGGAAACGGTCGCGGGCCCCCTCCCTGAGATCGAAGCGCACGACGATCGAGAAGCTGTTCATGCGACTGCCTTCCAGTACAGACGCTCCACCTCGCGCAGGTGATCCCGCATCGCCGCCTCCGCCGCTTCCGGATCACGGGCCTCGACCCCGCGGAAGATGCGTTCGTGGAAACGATAGGCCCCCTCGGCCGCCCCGGGATTGCGCAGGCTGGTGGTGCGCTGCTCGGTCAGCCAATGGACCATCGCCTCGTGCAGTGCGGTGAAGATCGGATTGCCCGGGATCATCGCCAGCACGTAGTGGAAGGCGACATCCGTCGCATTGAACTCCTCGAGATCGTCGAGGGCGTCGCGATTGGCGGCGAGCGCCGCCTCCAGCCGGGCGATGTCATCCGGCCCGGCATGCTCGGCTGCGTGGCGCGCGAGGCCGGTCTCGAACAGCATGCGGGCCTGCTGGAAATGGTGGACCCCGCCGGGCGCCGCGAGCAGGTGGCGCGCGGCGCCGGAGAGCTGTTCGACCAGGACCTTGGGCGTCGGCCGGGTGACGCGCGCGCGCTCGCCGCTCTGGATGGCGACGAGCCCCATCTTCTCCAGGCTGAGCAGGGCCTCGCGCACCGCCGGGCGTCCGACCCCGTAATACTCCATCAGCTCGCGTTCGGAGGGGAGCTGGTCGCCGGGCGCATACCGGCCGGACACGATCGCCGCCTCGATCCGCGCCGCCACCTCCTCATGGAGCTTGCGACGACGGATCGCGCTGGGCCTTCCGTCAGGGGGCACGGCGAACGGCATGCGCCGGGCGCTCCTTTTCCCTCGGTATGATGGCGTGACGGTATCGCTGTCATACCAGCAGCGTCAAGGACCATCCCGTGACGATCGTCACCGCGAAACACGAGGCCCCCATACGGGCTCAGGCGGGGAAGGCGGCCTCGGCCAGAGCGGCAGCACCCAGAAGCCCTGCATCCGCGGCGAGGCGCGCCGGAACGAGGCGTGCGGCGAAGGCCGGATCCTGCTCGGCGAGCCGGTCGCGGACCATGACGCGGTAGTCGGGACGCAGGCCGATGCCCCCGCCCAGCGCCAGCACCGCGGGATCGACGATCCGCATCGCCGCCGCCAGGGCCGCTGCGACCAGTCGCGACGAACGGTCCAGAAGTACGGCCGCCCAGTCCTCGGAAGCCGCCCGCTCGAACAGCTCCGGCACGTCGCATGGCCGTCCGAGCCGCGCCGCGGCACGGGCGGCCAGCGCCGAACCCGACGCTTCCGCCTCGACACAGCCGATGCCGCCACAGCCGCAACGGACCCCATCCAGCACGGCGACGGGGATGTGACCGAGGCTGCCCGCCGCGCCGAAACAGCCCTCGACCAGCCGCCCTGCATGGACCACACCGCCGCCGATCCCGGTGGACACGGTGGCGAAGATCAGCGTACCCGGCGGGCGCCCCGACGCGACCCACTCACCCCAGGCGGCGGCCTGCGCGTCGTTGACGGCGAGGGCCGGCACGTCGAAGGCGTCGCTCAGCCGGTCGACGATCGGGAAGTCGGGGGTAATCGGCAGGACCGTCGGATTGAGCGCGGTCCAGCGCCCGTCGCGCACAAGTCCGGTAACGGCGGCGCCGACACAGCGGACGGCGGGCCACCCCGAGGTGAGGTCACGAATGGCGGCGATCCAGGTCGACGCGTCGCGGTCACGCGGCGTCGCAGCCTGCCGGCGGTCGAGGAGGCGCCCTTCCCGCGCCAGCGCCGCCGCGATCTTGGTGCCCCCAATGTCGATCGCCAGGACCGGGGCGGCATTGTCGGCGCACGAGCACATGGCGGCATCCCTCACATGCGGCGATCGAGAATGGCCTCCGCCGTCCGCTCCAGCATCGCCACCCGCTCGGGAAAACGCAGGAGGATGAGAGCGAGCAGCGCGTCGACGATCAGCATCTGCCCGACCTTCGAGGCGAGTGCGCCACCGGTCAGCGGACTCTCCGGTGCCGAGGCGACGAGCATGGTCTCGGCGATCCGCGCAAGCGGCGATCGCGACTGGTTGGTGATGCCGATCGTGGCGGCCCCGCCCGCCTTGGCGGCTTCCACCGGCTTCAGGATGTCAAGGGTGGAGCCAGAGGACGAGATGCCGATCGCGACGTCGCCGGCCGCCAGCACCGAGGCGCCCATCACCCCGAGATGCGGATCGGACGGGGCGGAGACATGGATGCCGAGCCGCATCAGCTTGATTGCCATGTGCTGGGCGACGACGGCCGAATTACCGACCGCGTAGATCTCGACCTTGCGCGCTGCGCCGATCCGCTTGGCTGCGGCATCCAGCGCCGCTGCATCCAGCAGCCTTGCGGTCTCAACCAGTGCATCCGTCGCGTGGCGCGTCATTCGCTGCACCACCGCCTGCGGCCCGTCGCCAGGCCCCGCAGGGCCCTCCGTGCCTGCCGGCAGCGGCGGGACCGGGGAGGCGGCACGGAGCGAGGCATCCATCGCCACCGCCATCCGCATGCGCGGAAAGCCGTCGAACCCCATTTCGCGACAGAAACGCATGATCGACGCCTCGGAGGCCCCCGCGGCCTCGGCGAGTTCGGTGATGGTCTGGTGCACCACCTCGCCGGGCCGGGCGAGAATGTGGCGGCCGATGCGGCCCAAGGCAGGGGTCAGCCCGTCGACGCTCGAGCGCAGCACAGCGAGGAAGTTGCCGGCCTCGCCCGCTAACACCGCCGCCGGCGCCTTCCGCCTCATCCCTTCACAGCCCCCGCCGTCAGGGCGCGCGTGAGATAGCGGAAGCAGACGAGACCGAGCACGACAGGCGGCAGCATCGACAGCGTCATCGCCGCGGCCGTCGGTCCCCAGCGCACGCCCCAGGAGGTCGTGAAGAAGGTGACGCCGACCGTCACCGGGGTCGCCGAGCGGGTCGTCAGGATCAGCCCGAACAGGAACTCGTTCCAGGCGTAGATGAAGCTCAGCACCGCAACCGACAGGATCATCGGCCGGGCGAGCGGCATGACGATGCGCCACAGGACCGACCAGGTGCCGGCACCGTCGACCCGCGCCGCCTCCTCCACCTCGACCGGCAGGTCGCGCACCATGCCGATCGCGAACAGGAGCGCGAAGGGCAGATTGATGATGCAGGCGATGATCGCAAGGCCGAACCGAGTGTCGAGCAGCCCGAGCCATTGGTACATGAAATAGAAGGGGATCGCGAAGATGACGAGCGGCAGCGCCCGCAGGCTCATGATCACCGGCATCAGCGCTGCCATGCCTGTGCGCAGGCGGACCATCGCATAGGCCGCCGGGATCGACAGGACAAGCGCCATCAGCGTTCCGCCGCCGGCGATCGCGAGGCTGTTTCCGAGATAGCGCGGAAAGTCGAGAGCCGGATCGGTGAAGACGGCGCGATAGTGATCGAGCGTCGGCACGAACAGCCAGACCGGCGGCGAGGCATTGATCGCGGCATTGGTCTTGAACGAGGTCAGGACCGTCACCAGCACCGGCAGGTTGAACAAGAGCGCCGCAAGCCCGAACAGCGCCCAGCGCCATGCGCGCCCCGCCCAGCCGATCCGCTCACGCATCATCGCGCCCCCCTCAGCACGACACGCATCACCAGCCAGAGCAGCAGCAGCGACAGCAGCATCAGCACCAGCGAGCAGGCGATCGCGAAACCCAGCGCCTCCTGCTGGAAGAAGGCGCGATAGATGAAGATGCTGGCCGAGGTCGTCAGCGTCCCGGGCCCGCCGCCGGTCATCACATAGATGTGATCGAAGACCCGAAAGCCGTCGATGAAGCGGATGAAGGCGACCAGCGCAATCGCCGGCATGAGCAGCGGCAGCACGATGCGGCGCAGCCGCGCCGCGCGCCCTGCCCCATCCACCCAGGCGGCGTCGAGCAGATCGTCGGGGATGGAGCCCAGCGCCGTCAGCAGCAGCAGGAACGCGAAGGGCGTCCATTGCAGGATCTCGATCGTCATCACGGTGGCGACGATCCAGTCCGGCCCAAGAAGGTTGGGGTAAAGGCCGAGCTGCGCGAGATATTGCGGCACGACGCCGACGAACTCGTTCAGCATCAGCCGATACATCACCCCCATCAGTGCCGGCGAGATCATCAGCGGCACAATGAGGACCGCGATGAGGAAGCGCCGCTTCTCGAGGAGCGGTCTGAAGGCGATGGCGAGCCCGAGGGCAATCGCCACCTCGGCCACGGTGGTGATCGCCGCGAAGCGCGCCGAGAACCAGAGCGCCGACCAGAACTCGGCGCTGCCGAACGCGGCACGGAAGTTCTCCAGCCCGGCAAAGCGCGGGTCTCCGAGGGTCCGGAAGCTGACGTCGGAGAGGCTGTAGCCGATATTGGCGATCAGCGGGAAGCCGAGCCACAGCAGGACGAACAGCGCGAGCGGCGCGAGGAGCGCCAGCGCGTCGCGGCGACGGGCGCTCATCGCGGCCAAGCGCCGCGCCGCCGGCCGGAACCGGCGGCACGGCTGCCTTTACGGGGCAGGCGGGCGTTCATGCCCAAGGCGTCACCCGAGCGTCAGTCGGCGGCCAGGGCCTCCATGCCGGCCTTGGCCTGGGCCAGCCCCTCCTCGATCGAGATCTGCCCCGCCCAGACCGCGGAGAAGGCCTGCGCGATCGCCTCATACATCGGCACCGCCTCGGCCGCCGTGCCGCCATTCACGACGAAGCCATAGGCATCGGCATATTCCCCGACCAGCGGGAATTCCGGACGGGTGTCGGCCATGCCGGCGAGCACCGAAGGCACCGGCGGCGTGCCGCCGGCACGGGCGTAGATCTCCATTGCCTCCTCCGAAGCGAGCCACGCCAGGAAGGCGCCCGCCTCGTCCTTGTTCTGCGAGGCGGCGTTCATGCCGATGCCGAGCGAGTGGACATGGGTGCGATGTCCCTCGGAGCCCGCCGGCATCGGTGCAACGCCCACCTTACCGGCGGTGTCGGGGAACTCACTGGCCGAGTTGACCATGTTGAAGGCCGCGTTCCACTGCAGCATCGTCGCGGCCCGCCCCGTGCCGAAGGCGGCATTGGTCTCGGGGAACTCGTAGCTAAGGCTGCCGGGCGGTGTGGCGCCGGCCTCCAGGATCGTCTGGTAGATCTCGAGCCCGCGCCGTCCGGCATCGCCGTCGATGGTCACGGCGCCCGCATCATCCATCCAGTCGCCGCCATTGGATACCAGGGTGCTCTGCCAGATCATGATGTTGAAGATCAGGTTCATCATCTGGAGCGCCGTTCCGTACTGCGTCGGCGAGTCCGGGTTCAGCGCCTGGGTGAAGAACAGGCTGGTCGCGATGTAGTCGTCCCAGGTCCAATCAGCCGGATCCTTCGGATCCATCGCTGTGCCGAGATGCTCCGCGCTGATCGCGCGATAGGTCTCCTGCCAGGTGGGATCGGAAAGCAACTGCTCGATCAGATCCGTACGATAATAGAGGAAGTGCAGGCTGATGTCGGTCGGCACGCCGTAGACCGCGCCATCGGCCGAGAGGCTGTCGAGGGCGACCGGAGCGAAGATCTCGGCCACTCCCGGATCGAGATAGGCATCGAGCGGCTCGAGGAAGGGTGCATAGCGGCCAAGCGTATAGGTGGTGACGAGCGCCAGATCGAACTCGGTCGAACCGGCCGCGAGATCGGCGATCTCTTTGTCGAAATAGCCCTGGCGGCTGAACAGCAGCTGCTCGACCTCGAATCCCGCCTCAGCCCCCGGACCGGCGTTGAAGGCATCGATCACCTGCTGCATCGCCTCGCTTTCCGGGCCCGGCCAGAACAGCAGGGTGACATCGGCTCGGGCGGTCCCCGCCCCGCCAAGTCCGATGGCGGCGGCCGTGCAGGCGATCGCCGTCGAAATGCGGAAACTGCGCATGTCCTGTACCTCCCTCTGGCGTGAACGCTAGCCGTCCTGCGCGCGCCGCCCGGCACGTGCGGCGATCGCCGCACGGAACCAGCCGGTCACGTGCTCCGGACGGGTGATTGCGGAGCCAACGACGACCGCATGGGCGCCGGCGTCGATCGCCGCGGCGGCATCGGCCGGCGTCCGAATGTTGCCCTCGGCGATGACCGGCACGGTGAGATGCCGCGCCAGCATGCGGACGAGATCGATGTCCGGGGTCGGCCGGTCGCGGCTCGCCTCGGTATAGCCCGACAGGGTCGTCGCGACGGCATCGGCCCCGGCGGCGACGGCAGCCACCCCTTCCTCGAAGGTTGCGACGTCGCCGAGCACGACCAGCCCCCGGCCATGCGCGTGGCGGATGAGATCCTCGACCGGAGCCGGCCGCTCGCGCGCGGTGGCGTCGATGGCGACGATGTCTGCACCGGCATCGGCCACCGCGTCGATCGCAGCGGAAGTGCCGGTGATCCAGGCGGAGATCGGACCGAACGGCGCCTTGATGAGCCCGATGACCGGCAGATCGGTGACCGCCCGCACGGCCGCGATGTCGGCCGCCCCCTCGATGCGCAGTGCCGTGGCCCCGCCGGCGATCGCCGCGAGCGCGAAGCGCGCCACGATATCTGGCTGATCGAGCGGCCCGTTGGCGACCGGCTGGACCGAGACAACGAGGCCACCATGCGGCAGCGGAAAGGCGACCATCATCCCTCCGTCGACTGACCCTATGATGAAAAATTCAATTCATATCCGTGTCAATGGTGGAGATTTTCCGTCATGGACGGGCTGTCGCGGCGGCCGTAGAACGGTCCGGGTGCGATATCCGGCGTGGATGCGGCGCGCCGGACGGGGGGAGATGAAGAGCCGTGAGGGCGATGACGGCAGAGGCGATCGGGGCTCGGCCACCGGCGAAGGCTGCTTGCGCGCCCGAAACTTCGGGACGGCGTGCCGCGGCGCGCGAGGCCAAGCGGGCACGCATCCTCGAGGCCGCCCGTTCGGTCTTCCGCCGGCTGGGCTATGACGGCGCCAGCATGAACGACATCGCCGCCGAAGCCGGCGTGTCCAAGCCCACCCTCTACGTCTATTTCGACAACAAGGAAGCGCTGTTCGTCGCGCTGATCGAGGCGCTGAAGGACGGCCAGCCCGAGGTGACGATGCCGCTCGACCCGGCAGCGACGGATCCGCGGGCGGCGCTCATCGCCTTCGGATTGCGGCTGATGCGCAAGCTGGCCGATCCCGATCGCGTGGGGTTGCTGCGCATGGTCATCGGCGCCTGCGACAAGTTTCCGGAGATCGGCCGGATCGTCTATGAGGCCGGGCCGCGCTGCGGCATCGACCGGCTTATCGCATTCCTGTCGGCGCAGGAGGCGGCCGGCCGGCTGTCGGTCCCGGACAAGGAGATCGCAGCCTGGCAGCTCCTCGACCTCGTGCAGTCGCGCTGGGCGCGCTTCGTGCTGCTCAATGTCGGCACCGTGCCGGAAGAGGCGGCGCTGCGGCGCACGGTCGAGCAGGGTGTCGACGTCTTCCTGGCCGCCTATGGCCGGGGACCGTCCGGATCCGCCCGCAGCGCCCTATAGCGCGTCGAGGATGGAATCGAGCGTCCGCCGGTCGCCGCCCACGGTCATCGCGCCGATGCCGAAGCTCCAGCGCCACCCGTCCATCAGCGCCAGCAGCGCATCGACGCTGCCATCCGGGCGGCAGAAGCGCAGCACCGCCGTCGCCGATTCATAACCGAGCGGCACCCCCTGCCCCGTCAGCCGCTGCCAGGCAAGCACGCAGGTCGGGCCACCCACCGCCGTCGCCGGAACATAGGTATAAAGACCGTAGGCGTTGGCCGCTTCCTGCGGGATCGAGGCCGGCGCCAGATCGGGGAAGGCCTCTTTCAGCCGGTCCGGCAGCGTCTGGTCGGTGAAGCGGGCAGAGCGCGGCTCGGTGCCGGCATAGATCCGGATGTCGAGGCTGTTCTCGCCGGCGGTCAGCGTATCATTGGCAAAGACGACGCGCTGCTCGATGCTGGACGGTCCCCGCCGCTCCGACGCCTCGAGAACCAGCGGGCGCAGAACCGGGCCGAAATCGACGAGCAGCCGGTCGACCGGGATCTCCTGCCAGCGCGCATCACGGCCGGCGACCGCCGAGCTCTGCAGGAGCGGCATGTTGACGAGGTCCGCGCAGGCGCCGAGCAGGAGGAGGGCTGCGACGGGCACGAGGCGGGCGGCGCGACGCGCCGCCGAACGGAAGGTCATCGCGTCACCTCAGCGCTTCGCGGACGACACGCAGCCCCTCACGCGATTCCGGCGTGCTGAGCGCATTGTCGAGGCGCAGGAAGACGTCTTGCGCCTCGGCATACCGCCTGATGTGGTAGAGTGCAAAACCGCGCAGAATCGAAAGGTCCCGCCGTTCCAGGGCAATCGTCTCGCGCGCTTCGAGCAGACGGACGGTCTCGAAGTAGTCCTCGCGCTGATAGGCTTCCGTCGCGCCCTGCGCGAGCGCCTCGGCGTAGACGTCCTGCCGCTGCTGTTCGGTCAGCTCGGCCGACCGGGCGAGCGTCACCGCCTCGGAGATCCGGCCGCGGCGCAGCAGCGCCAGCGACGCGCCGAAAGTCGCGTCACGGATCTGCTCCGGATCGCTGCTCTGTTCGCGGACGATGTCGAACATCATCCCCGCCTCGGTCGGCCGGGAGAGCTCGAACAGGCACCAGCCGCGCATCAGCGTATCGCCGAGCCCCCGGCGATCCGACCGGGTGAGCTCGAGGCAGCGGGCATAATCGCGGCCCTCATAGGCGGCGACGACGGAGCCACCGCCCCCGCCGCCACTGCCGGAGGACGATGCGGAGGGACCACCGAGCCGGGTCGGCCGCGCCTCACCCGACGAGGGCGGCGATGAGGGCGCCGGGGCCCCGCCGGTCGCAGACGGCGCGGTCCGGGCCGGCGGGCTGCCGCGGCCGGCCTCGAGCTGCGCGCGGATCTCCGCGATCTCGGTCCGCTCGGCTTCGCCCACCGCCTTCGCCGCGGCCGCGGCATAGAGTGCCTCCATCTGTGCCGCGCTCAGATAGGCATCGGCCTTCTGAAGGGTCGCGATCCGTTCGGCCTGGTTGGGGCAGAGCTCGACGAGGCTGCCATAGAGCGAGGCCGCGCCGGCCGTGTCGCCGGTCTCGGCGAAGGCCTCGGCAGTGCGCCAGACATTGTCGACCCGCGCGCAGGTCAAGAGGTCCGGCTGCGACCGTCCGATCTCGATCACCGCCTGCCATTGCCGCGCTTCGCTGGCGGCAAGGAGGCGGGCCCGGGCTTCGGCGAGGTCGAGTTCACGCAGCAGTTCCGGCGACGGCGTATAACCCGGCACCTGGCGCTGCAGCTCGGCGATGCGGGCGCGCACCGCTGCGTGATCGCCGGTCCCGAACAGCGACCAGAGCGCGTTCTCGTCGACAGCCGGCCCGCCGAGCAGATCGGCCGGCGGCTGCCAGTTCGGGTCGATCGAGCGGAGTCGGCGGATCTCCGCCTCCACCCGCTCCATGTCGCCGATGGACACGTAATAGCGCAGCGCGGCGGTATCGAGAGGGTCCGACGCGCCAGAGGCCGCCGGTGCTGCGGTGGATGGTGTGGACGGATCGGCCGGCTGGGCGCCGGCGGGAAGAGTGATCGCCGCGAGCAGCCCGGCCGCCAGGACAGTCGTTCTCAACCCAGACATGTCGCATACCTCTCGCGGGCGACAATGCGCGTCAACAGTGCCAGCGTCGCGGCGTAGTAGGAGCGCGTCGCATCGACCCGGGTGGGGGAGTAACCCGGCACGAGACCCCGGGCACAGGCCAGCAGCGCCGGCAGGTCGCGGTAACCCGGATCGTCGGACATCGAGACGATGAGCCCGTCCTCGGCCGAGATCTCCATCGGCAGGGTCCGTTGGCCTGCCTGCGCC
>CAYORM010000027.1:0-35416 GCA_964406375.1 uncultured Mycobacteriaceae bacterium
GTTTGGCTTCAGGCAGGGGCTCTGGTGGGGACGCCTTTCCGACCGCCAGCTTCGCCCAATAGCCGCGCTCGGGGCGGGGAACGTTCAAGATGGTGCAGACGCGCGCCATGTAGCTGCCAGATACCCCGAATTGCTCCGAAACCTTGGTCATGGGTTTTGACCAAACCAGTCGGTAGAGTTCCTCTCTCGAAATCACGGTCTGCTCTTCCTGCATGTTCTGTTGTTTGACGAAAGAAAAAGGAATGCATCCTCGATGCTGCTTCTGCACGCGGCGGTGCGGCGTGCATTGCCATTGCGATCGCGGGGTGCACGCGCAGTTTGAAATCTAAACATTTCGAATTGAAGGCGCGGAATTCGTGATGTTTAACCTGCTTCCACGCCATCAAAGGGCGGAATTCTGGAAGCACTATGGAAGCAAGAGGGCAGGAAAGCGCGCGAAATTAACCGCAGCGATGCGAAAGTGGAACGGCAGGTAGGTAGCTCTAAGGCGCGGATAATGCGGGGTTTATCGAAATATAGAGTAAGTAAAAGTAGATCGTTCCATTTAACTCATAACCTGAAGGTCACAGGTTCAAATCCTGTCCCCGCAACCATAAAGCCCTCGCCCTCCAGCGAGGGCTTTAATGATTCCTGGCCCTTTCCGGTCCGACGCCGAGCCGGCTGGTCCGCAGCTTCTGCCGCAACCGCAGCCATGGGTCAGGTGCGCCCCCAGAACACTCCCCAGAGCCCGGTGCCGTCGCGTGTCTACCGGCCGTTCGGCCCTGGTCGTCCGCCGGGCGCGCCGGGGGCTGCTGCGGGCGCGTATTGCAGCTGCATGCCCTGCGTCAGGTTGCGGTCGAGATACTGCATGAACCGACCTTTGAACTGCTCGGCATGCAGATGCGCAATGTACTCCGCCTGCGCCGCATCGCGCGCCGCGATGGCGTCGACCATCAGCGTGTGCTCGCGCGCCATCTTCTCAACGCTGATGTCGGGGTCGAGCGCCTGGTACTCGAAATGGAAATGCAGCATCCGCCGCCCCTCTTCGAGGAGCTTGCGGTAGAGGTCGGCGAAGTACTTGTTGTGCCCGGCATGGGCGATCGCCATGTGGAAATCGTAATTGCTCTCGATCATCGGCAGCGAATCACCGGTCCGGATGCTGTGGCCGACCTTCTCCTCATAGACGGCCTGCATCTCGCGGATCTGCTGGAGATCGGCCTCCGACCGGCGCAGCGCGGCGAGCCGGGTGACGGCACGCTGCAGAAGATCGAGCGCATCGAGGAATTCCGGGATGCGCTGGATGTCCATCGGGCTGACGATGGTGCTCCGATTGGGCAGGATGACCACCAGCCCCTCGCTCGACAGCCGCACCAGCGCCTCGCGGATCGGCGAGCGGGACATGTCGAAGCGCTCGCTGAGGCCCACCTCGTCGAGCGGCGAGCCGGGCGGGAGCTCGACCCGCAGGATCTCCTCCCGAAGCTTCGCATAGACCCGGGAGCTTCCCGTCTCCCGGGTCGATCGCCCCTCCCGCTCGGACTGTTCCGACATACGCACCATCCCCCGATCGCCACGAGTGCCGCCCCTGCTGCGCCTCGGGGGGCCGGCGCTCCATCCGGATGCTCGTCCGGATCCCCGGGCGCTCAACCTTCCCCGCGCCGACCCGAAGGCGGCGTCCAGCCTGCGCTTTCCGGGCGGACGAGCCGTTTCCCATAGCGGCACGACGGCACGGTTTCCAGCCCTAACCGGGGGGTGGCCCGGCCGCGGCTCAGAAAGGCCGGCCGGCTGGAACCGCGCTGCCGCTGCCGCCCACCAGAAAATCGAAATCGAGCCCTTCATCCGCCTGCAGCACGTGCTCGACGAACAGCCGCTCATAGCCGCGTGCCGGCGGCGCCAGCCGCGCTTGCGCGCCGGCCGCGCGGCGGGCCGCGAGCTCGGCCTCGGAAACGAGAAGTTCGAGCGTGCCGGCCTCGACGTCGAGCGCGATCCGGTCGCCGTCACGCACCAGGGAGAGCGGCCCACCCAGCGCCGCCTCGGGCGCGACATGAAGGATGACGGTACCATAGGCCGTCCCGCTCATCCGTCCGTCGGACAGCCGCACCATGTCGGTGACCCCGCGCGCCAGGAGCTTTGACGGGATGCGGATGTTGCCCAGCTCCGGCATGCCCGGATAGCCGCGCGGTCCGATCCCGCGCAGCACGAGAACGCAGCTCTCGTCGACATCGAGATCCGGCTCGTCGATCCGCGCATCGAGATCGTCGATCCCGTCGAAGACGACGGCGCGGCCCGTATGGCGCAGCAGATGCGGGCTGGCCGCCGAAGGCTTGATGACCGCACCCGACGGGGCGAGGTTGCCGCGCAGCACGCGCAGCGCGTTCTGCGGCTTCACCGGCGCCGCGAGCGAGGCGATCACATCGGGATCGCCGCTCGTCGCGCCGGCGATGTTCTCGCCGACCGTAAGGCCGGTGACGGTCAGCGCGCCGAGCTCGAGGCGCGGCGCCAGCTCGGCCATCAGTGCCGGCAGGCCGCCGGCGTTGAAGAATTCCTCCACGAGGTAGGGCCCGTTCGGGGCGATGTTGGCGAGCAGCGGGATGCCGCGGCAGTTCGCCTCGAAATCGTCCAGCGTCAGCCGGATGCCGAGGCGGCCGGCGAGCGCGGTGATGTGCAGGATGGCGTTGGTGCTGCCGCCGAGCGCGGCGGTGACGCGGATCGCGTTTTCAAGTGCCGCACGGTCCACGATCCGCGAGAAGTTCAGCCCCTCATGCACCATCTCGACGATCCGCCGCCCGGCGCGCTGTGCGCTGCCGTAGCGGCGTCCGTCCACCGCCGGGATCGCCGCCGAGCCGGGCAGGCTGAGGCCCAGCGCCTCGGCGATGCAGCCCATGGTGGTCGCGGTGCCCATGGTGTTGCAGTGGCCGTTGCTGCGCGACATGCCGTATTCGGCGTCTAGGAACTGCTCGCGGGTGATCTTCCCCGACCGGTACTCGGCATGCATGCGGAATATGTCGGTGCCGGAGCCGACGCGCCGCGTGCCGACGGCGCCGCTGATCATGGCGCCGCCATGGACGAGGATCGTCGGCAGATCGACGCTCGCCGCGCCCATCATGTAGGCGGGTGCGGTGTTGTCGCAGCCGGTGAGCAACACGACACCGTCGATCGGATTGGCGCGGAGCGTCGCCTCGAGCTCCATGCTCATCAGGTTGCGGAACAGCATGCCGCTCGGTCGCATGATGGAGTCGCCGATCGACATGGTCGGGAAGGTGAGGGGATAGCCGCCGGCCTCCAGCACGCCACGCGCCACCCATTCCGCCAGCTCGGTCAGATGGGCGTTGCAGGGCACGAGGTCCGACGCGGAGTTGGCGATCCCGATCACCGGCCGTCCGTCGAACATCTCCGGCAGCGCGCCGCGCGCCTTGAGATGGGTCCGGTGCTCGAAGCCGGTGTTGTCGATCCGCCGGAACCATGCCTCGCTGCGCAAGCGGCGCTCCGTCATCCCACCCCTCCTCCAGTGCTGCACCGCCGGTGCGCAAGCCCGTGAACGCCGCATCCAGCCGCTGTGCCCATGGCCGGGAAGCTAGCACTTCCGCATTGACCTGTCGACATACTGACGACATGCTGTCTCCATTCCGGCCCGTGACAGGGCCGGCTCTCAGGAGGAACGGGGGAGTCCAATGAACGCGAAGCTAGGGATCAGTGTCCTGTCGCTCTCCGTCTGCGCGATGGCGCTGACGGCCGGCACGGCGGCGGCCGAGCCGGTGCGCATCGGCGTGCAGCTGCCGCTCACCGGGCTCTCGGGCACGCTCGGCCAGCACGCGCTGCGCGGTATCGAGTTCGCCCGCGACGAGATCAATGCCGCCGGCGGTGTCCTCGGCGAGCCGCTCGAGCTGATCATTGAGGACACAGAATCGCAGAACCAGGCGGCGATGGACGGCATCCACAAGCTGATCGACGTCGATGGCGTGCCGGTCGTCCTGGGCGAGATCTCGAGCGCCCGCACGATCCCGACCGCCACCTACACGACGAGCCAGGGCGCCATCCATATCGGCCTCGCCTCGACCTCGCCGGACCTGCGGATGATCGGCGACCGCTTCTACAACATGGTGGCGACCGACGACGTGATGGGCCGTGCCATGGTCGAGGCGGCGATCGCGGACACCGGCGGGACCAAGTTCGGTATCCTCGTCATGAACGACCCCTACGGCGTCGGCCTGGCGAATGAGATGACCAAGGTGATCGAGGAGGCCGGCGGCACCGTCGTTTCGGAGGTGCGCTACGAGCTCGGCAAGACCGATTACCGCGCCGAGCTGCAGCGCCTGTTCGGCCCCGAGCCGGATGTCATCCTGTCCGTCTCCTGGGGCGAGATCGCGCGGCTGATCCAGCGCCAGGCCTGGGACCTCGGCATGGCCCAGGACATGAACGAAGCCTGGTACTCGGCCTATTTCTTCGACTCCGTCGTCGACTGCGTGCCGGAGACCTGCGAGGGCCGCAAGGGCGTTGACATCGTCCCGGGCGATGCCGAGCGCTTCGCCGAACTGCAGGCGGCCATCCGCGATCGCGGCGGCGAGGAGGTCACCTGGTATGCCGCGGCCGGCTATGACGGCATCCATGTCATCGCCAACGCGATCGAGCTGGCCGGCTCGACCGATGCGGCGGCGATCGACGCGGTGATGGACGAGGCTTTCGCCTCCACCGTCGGCATTTCCAGCCCGGATCTCAGCGTCGACGAGGACGGGATCCAGCAGGACCAGACCTTCGGCCTGTTCATCTATCGGGGCGGGGAGATCCTCCCCTACGAGATCGGGTCGGACTGACGTCGGGTAGGAGGGATCCGGGGCCGCGGCCCCGGATTCCGGCCCGTCGCCGCAAGCGGCGCCCGGTCACACTCGCTCCGACTGCCGGGACGGACCCATGTTCGCTCAAATCATCGCCAACACGCTGATCCGCGGCGCCGAGCTCGGCCTGCTCGCCGTCGGCGTGACCATGACCTTTTCGGTCCTGCGCTTCGCCAACTTCGCCCATGGCGAGCTGGCGCTCCTCGGCGGCTATCTCTCGCTGTTCGCCGTGGTCGCGTTGGGGCTGCCGTTGGTCCCCGCCATCCTGGTCGGGGCGTTGCTCGCCGGCGCCATCGCGGTCGGCTGCGACCGGCTGCTGTTCCGGCGGCTGCGGCGGGCACCGGGCCTGACGCTGCTGATCGCCTCGCTGGGGCTCGCCATCTTCCTGCGCTACCTCGTGGCGGCGATCTGGGGGGTGGACGCGATCGGCTTCCCCGACAGCTATTCGGACAGCCATCGGATCCTCGGCGCCTATGTGACCACGACGCAGCTCTGGATCATGGCCACGACGGTTGCGGCGATGATCGGCTTCCATGTGCTGATGAGCTACACGCGGCTCGGCAAGGCGCTGCGCGCGCTCTCCGACAATCGCGAACTGGCGCAGGCCCGCGGCATCGACATCGAGGCGATGACGACGAAGCTGTGGTTCATCGTCGGGGCCTATGCCGGCCTCGGCGGAGCGCTGATCGGCTATGAGACGGTGCTGACGCCCGAGATGGGCTACAACATCATGCTCGCCGTCTTCGCGGCGGCGATCCTCGGCGGGATCGGCAACATCTACGGGGCGCTGGTCGGGGCGCTCGTCATCGCGCTGGCCGAGAACGCCGTCATCCTGCTCGACTGGTCTCCGCTGTTCCGGACCCTCGGCCTTCTCGACGCCTCCGGCGCGCTCTACGTGCCGACCGGCTACAAGCTTGCGATCCCGCTGCTGATCCTCTGGCTCGTCCTGATGTTCATGCCGCGCGGGATCTTCCGCGGCGCCACGGGAGACTGAGGCATGGGTGTCTACAGTGTCGTCATCTATTTCGGCACCATCATCGGCATCTATACGGTCCTGTCGCTGTCGCTGAACTTCCAGTACGGCTTCGCCGGGCTGATCAATTTCGGCCAAGTCGGATTCTTCGCCGTCGGCGCCTATGCGAGCGCCATCCTGACGACCTCGGCCGGGATGCCGATCGCGGTGGGCTTCCTCGGCGCGATCGCCGCGGGAGCTTTGGCCGGTTTCCTGGTCGCGCTGCCGACCCAGAAGGTGTCGATCCACTACTGGGCGCTGACGACGATGGCGATCGCCGAGATCATCCGCCTCGTCGCCCTCAACGAGGAATGGCTCACCCGCGGCTCCTTCGGCATCCTCAACATCCCGCGGCCCTTCGAATCCATGGTGCCGAACGAGCACTATCCGCTCGTCTTCATGCTGTTCTGCTGGGTAATTGTCGGCGCGGTGGCGCTGCTGATCCACCTGCTGGTGAACTCGCCCTATGGCCGTGTCCTCAAGGTGCTGCGCGAGGAGGAGGATCTTGCGCTGTCCTTCGGCAAGCCGGTGTTCCGCTACCGCGTCTCCGCCATGGCCCTGGGGGCGGGGATGGCCGGACTCGGCGGCGCCCTCTACGCCCACTACATCACCTACATCTCACCGGTCGATTTCATGCCGCTCATCACCTTCGTGGTGTGGGTGATGGTGATCGTCGGCGGCCGGGCGAACCAGACGGGCGTCATCCTCGGCTCGGTCGTCATCATCGTCTTCTTCAACAGCACGCGCTTCCTGAAGGACCTGGTGCCGCTCGAGGCCCATACCATCGCCAGCCTGCGGATGGTGGTGATCGGCCTGCTGATCATGCTCGCGGTGCTCTACCGCCCGGGCGGCCTGCTGCCGGAGCGCAAGAAGGTGCTGCCGTGACCGCCACTGCCGCCCAGCCCCTGCTCTCCGTCCGCAACGTCAGCAAATCGTTCATGGCGCTGAAGGCGCTCGACGACGTCTCCTTCGAGGTGCCGAGGGGCGCGATCATCGGACTGATCGGACCGAATGGATCGGGCAAGTCGACGCTGTTCAACTGCGTCTCCGGCTTCATGCCCTTCGATACCGGGACGATCATGCTGAACGGCCGCGACATCAGCGGCCTGCCCTCGCATGCCATCGCGCGGATGGGGCTGACCCGCACCTTCCAGACGACGCGCCTGCCCGGCCGCATGACCGCGCTCGAAACGCTGCTGGCCGCGGCGCCGACGGAGGAATGGCAGGGATCGTGGTCGGCGCTGACGCGGCGCCGGGCGATCCGCGAGCGTGAGGCGCGTTTTCTCGTCCGGGCGCATGAATTGCTGTCGCTGGTCGGCATCCCGCACGTCGCGAACGACTATGCCGCCCAGCTCTCCGGCGGGCAGCAGCGGCTGCTGTCGATCGCCTGCGTCCTGTTCCGTGACCCCGACATCATCCTGCTCGACGAGCCGGCGGCCGGCGTCAACCCGACCCTGGTGCGCCAGCTGATGGGGCTCATCCGGTCGCTGCGCGACACGCAGGGCAAGACGGTGCTGATCGTCGAGCACGACATGAACTTCATCAGCAAGATCTGCGATCGCGTCGTCGTGCTCGATGCCGGCCGGAAGATCGCCGAAGGCCCGCCCGAACTCATCCGCGAGGATCCGCAGGTGCTGGAGGTGTATCTCGGAGGCCGACGCTCATGACCCTCCTGAAGGTCCGCAACATCGAGGCCGGCTACGGCAAGGCCCAGATCCTCAACGGGATCGACCTCGACGTCGAGGCACGGGAGATCGTCACGATCATCGGCCCCAACGGTTGCGGGAAATCGACCCTGCTGAAATCGATCATGGGGTTCGTGCCGTGGCGGCGCGGACTGATCGAGTTCGACGGGGCCGACATCACCAATGAGCGGACGGATGCCGTGATCCGCCGCGGGATCGGCTATGTGCCGCAGCTCTCCAACGTCTTCCCCAGCCTATCGCTGAGCGAGAATCTGGACGTCGGCGGCGACACGCTGCCGCGGGCGCTGCGCAAGGAACGCCGCGAGCGCGTGCTATCGCTGTTCCCCTTCCTGGCTTCACGGCTGTCGCAGAAGGCGGGAACGTTGAGCGGCGGCGAGCGGCAGCTGCTGGCGCTCGCCTCGGCGCTGATGCCGGAACCCCGCTTCCTTCTGCTGGACGAGCCTTCGGCCGGCCTGTCGCCCAAGGCGACGGTCACGATGTTCGACAAGGTCCGGGAGCTGCGCGAGACGCTGGGGCTGACGATCCTGCTGGTCGAGCAGAACGTCTATCAGGCGTTCGAGATCTCCGACCGTGCCTATGTGCTCGCACTCGGCCGCAACGAGGTCCAGGGGCGGCCGGCCGAGCTGATCCAGGACGAGCGCGTGCGCGTCGCCTATCTCGGCGGCGAGCCGGCGGCCGATCCGTCCGCACCCTGACCACGCCCTCCGAGAAAGGCGGAGCCCCATGGCACCCCGAGCATTCGACTGTATCGAAGGCCATACCGCCGGCATGCCGGTCCGGCTGGTCATCTCTGGCCAACCGGAGCTGACGGCCGCCACCCAGAGTGCCCGCCGGATGGAGTTCCTGGCGGCGCATGACTGGATCCGCACCGCGCTGATGTGCGAGCCGCGCGGCCACGAGATGATGTCGGGGGCGATGCTGACACCCCCGACCCGGCCCGATTGCGACACCGGCATCCTCTATCTCGAGACCTCGGGCTGCATCCCGATGTGCGGCCACGCCACGATCGGCGCCGTCACCTTCATGATCGAGCGCGGCCTCGTCAGCCCGCAGCGACCGGGCGAGGTGTGGCTCGACACGCCGGCGGGCGTGGTGAAGGCGGCCTATGAGATGGAGGGCGGGAAGGTCGTCCGGGTGCGGTTCAGCAACGTGCCGTCCTTCCTCTATGCGCGCGATGTTGAGCTCGACCATCCCGATCTCGGGCGGATCCGTTTCGACATCGCCTATGGCGGCAATTTCTATCCGATCGTCGAGCCGCAGGAGAATTTCCGCGACTGCGCCGACTACACGCCCGAGACGCTGCGGCAGATGGCGCAGACGCTCGTCCGCCTCCTGCCCGAGGTGTGCGAGATCGTCCATCCCGAGGATCCGACGATCCGCGGCGCCCATCACACCATGTGGTGCGGCGCGCCGACCGTGCCGGAGGCCGACGGGCGCGGCGTGGTGATCGCCACGCCGAAGATCATCGACCGCTCGCCCTGCGGCACGGGGACCTCGGCGCGCGTTGCGCAGCGGGCGGCGCGCGGCCTTCTCGCCGAGGGCGAGCGCTTCGTCCATGAGAGCCTGATCGGCACGACCTTCATCGGTCGGGTGGAGGCGCGGACCCGCCTCGTTTCAGGGCTGGAGGCGGTGGTGCCGAGTGTCGAAGGCTCGGCCTATATCACGGGCCTGTCGACCCATTTCGTCGATCCGGACCATCCCTTCGCGGCAGGGTTCCTCACCGCGTGACCCGCAGATGCGGGGCCGGCGCCGGATCATCTCCGGCGCCGGCCCCTTGTCTCAGATCGCCCGCAGCCAGGTGTCGGCCACGGTGTAGCCCTCGGGGAAGGGGTCGCTCGGATCCAGCCCATGCTGGGAGATATGGGTGATCCAGGCACGCCCGGTCACCGACGGGATGATCGCGTCATAGCCGCCGACCTTCGTGGTGCCGACGATCCGCGCGCGGAACTTCGACCCGATCACCGATTCATGGATGAAGGTCTGGCCCTCGGCGATCTGACCCTTGGCGTGGAGGATCGACAGCCGCGCCGAGGTCCCGGTGCCGCAGGGCGACCGGTCGAGCCGCCCGGGGCGGACGACGGTGGCATTGCGCGAGCGGATCGCGTCGCCCTCCTCAATCAGCGGACCGCAGATCGTCATGTTGGTGATGCCGGCGATGCCGGGGTTCTCGGGGTGCTGCGCCGGGAAGGCCTCGGCCGCCACCGCCTTGATCCGCTCACCGACCTCGCAGAGCTGCCGCGCCTCGTCCGGCACCAGCGAGAAGCCAAGCGTCGCCGCGTCGGCCATCACGAACGTCATGCCGCCATAGGCGACGTCGACCTTGATGGTGCCGAGCCCGGGGACGTCGAGCGGGACGTCGAGGTGATAGGCGAAGGCCGGCTGGTTGGTGAAGGTGACGCTCTCGACCTTGCCGTCACGGCACTGGCACTCGACCTGGATCAGCCCGGCGGGCGCCTCGAGCGTCAGCCGGGTGACGGGTTCCTGCATCGGCAGGATGCCGGTTTCGAGCAGAACGGTCGCGACGCAGATGGTGTTGGATCCGGACATCGGCGGGTATTCCGTCGATTCCATGATGATGTAGCCCATCGCCGCGTCCGGATGGCAGGCGGGCACCAGGACGTTGGTGTTGTTGACCGCCATGCCCCGCGGCTCGAACAGCACCAGCTTGCGGAAGCCGTCGATCTCCCGCTCCATCGCCTGCATCTTCTCGAACACGGTCGCGCCCTTGAGCGGCGGGACACCGCCCGTGATCACGTTGCCGACCTCGCCCTCGCAATGGCAGCCGACGACGGTGAAGGTTCTGCTCCAACGCATGTGCTGGTGTTCCTCGAGAGAAGCGGGCGGTTCGGTCAGCTGCCGATCCGGCCCAGGATGCGGAGCTCGACGCGGTTGACGAGCCGCGTCAGGGCGAAGCCGACGACGAAGTACATCAGGGCGGCCACGGTCAGGACCTCGACCGGGCGGGCGGTGTAGTTCGAGATGTTCTGCGCCGTGAACATCAGCTCCACCATGCCGACCGCCGAGACCAGGGCGCTCTCCTTGAAGAGGCTCACGGTGTTCGACAGCAGGTTCGGCACGGCCCGGATGATCGCCTGCGGGGCGATGACGTAGCGCGCGGTGATCGCCGGCGACAGGCCGAGCGCGCGGCAGGCGTCATACTGGTCCTGCCCCACCGATTTCAACGCCGACCGGAACGTCTCGGCCGTCACCGCGGCGGTGAACAGCGTCAGCGCGATGACCGAGGACACGAAGGCGCCGAGTTCGACCCCGATCAGGATCGGCAGGCAGAAGAACACCCAGAACAGCGTGATCAGCACCGGCACGCTGCGGATCACCTCGACATAGGTCGCCGCTACAGCCTGCAACAGGCGCACGCGCGAGGTCCGGGCCAGCGCCAGGACGAGGCCGAGCGGCGTGCCGAGAACCGCGCAGATCACGCTGAGCTGGAGGGTGACGAAAAGGCCGTGGATCAGCGCGTCGCGGAAGGTCCAGATGACCGAGAAATCGAGATTGTCCATGGCCGCTCACGCACCCTTGAGGCGTTCGCTGCGCCGCTCGACATAGGTGGCCAGGCGGCCGAAGGGCAGCGCCACCGCGAGATAGAAGAGTGCGACGAAGGTGTAGGTCTCGATCGGCCGGTAGGTCTGTGTCGACAGCATCTTGCCGGCGTACATCAGCTCGTTGACGCCGACGAGCGCGACCAGCGAGCTCTGCTGGAAGATGCCGATGGCATTGGTGATCAGCACTGGCACTGCGCCGCGCAGCGCCTGCGGCAGCACCACATAGATCGTGCGCGTGACGGGGCCGAGACCGAGCGCCACCGAGGCATCGTGCTGCGCCCGCGGGATTGCCTGGATCGACGCGCGGAACGCCTCGCCGTTGAAGGCCGACTGGTTCATCCCGAGGATGACGATCCCCATGAAGACCGGCGGCCAGAAGACGTCGAACAGCATCGGCACGCAGAAGAAGAACCAGACGACCTGGATCAGCACCGGCGTGCAGCGGAAGAAATCGATATAGGCCCGCGCCAGTACGCGCAGCGGGGCGATCGGGCAGAGCGTCAGCAGCGCGAGGGCGAAGCCGGCGACGATGCCGATGATGTTCGCCCACAGCGTCAGCTCAAGCGTGACCAGCAGGCCCTGCGCCAGGGACGGCCATGCATTGACGATATAATAGAAGTCGAAGCTCATGGCCGCGCCACCGGCTCGACATTGGCATGGAGCACGTTGTCGACGAAGTCGCGCACGCGCTGGGCCGTCGGGCGGGTGAAGAACTGATCGGGCGGCGCATCCTCGAGGATCCTGCCCTCGGCGCAGAAAACGACGCGGGTCGCGATGCGCCGGGCGAACCACATGTCATGGGTCACGATCATCATCGGCATGCCGGCTTCGGCCAGCTCGATGATCATCTGCTCGACCTCGTGGACCAGCTCCGGATCGAGTGCCGAGGTGACCTCGTCGAACAGCATCAGCTTCGGATCGAGCATCAGCGCGCGGGCGATGGCGACGCGCTGCTTCTGCCCGCCGGAGAGCTGGGAGGGGTACGCCTTCGCCTTGTCGGCGAGGCCGAAGCGGGACAGGAGCTCTTGCGCGCGGGCCTCGGCCTCGGCGCGCCGGACCCCGCGCGAGCGGACGGGCGCCAGCACCAGATTGCCCATGACGTCGAGATGCGGGAAGAGCGTGTAGCTCTGGAACACCATCCCGATCTGCTTCTGCACCGCGCGCTCGACGATGGTCTTGCGGCCCTCCGCCGTGATGTAGCGCTGGCCGTCGATCGAGACGCTGCCGGCATCGATATCCTCGAGGCCCATCACGCAGCGGAGCAGCGTGCTCTTGCCGCCGCCGCTCGGGCCGATCACCACCAGCCGGTCATGCCGGGTCATGTCGAGATCGAGCCCCGACAGGACGGGGATCCGGCCGCCGCCATAACTCTTCTTCAGGCCGCGCACCGCGATGAACGGCTCATCCGGCATCTTCACCCCGTCATCGTCACGCATCAGCGGAGACGCGCCCCCCAATTGAGCGGCCGGGGCGGGGCATCGTCAGCCGACCCGCCTCGCCCCGGCTGTCACATCGCCCGTCCGTTACTCGGCCGAACCGGCGATCGCGTCGATATAGGCCTGGCCGATCGCCTGGATCTGGCCGGTTGCCAGCCGCTCCTCGATGAAGATGTTCAGCACCTGCAGATCCGCGATCGAGGCATCGCGGCGCAGGCCGAAGCCCATGCCCTGCTTGGACAGGGCCGGCGTCGGCAGCAGCAGCGTCCAGCGGTCATGATCGGTCGCCGCGAACATCATCGAGGTGTCGCTGTCGTCCACCAGGACGTCGGCGCGGCGCGAGGACAGAGCCAGACGCGTTGCATCCACGTCGGGCAGGCGCATGATCTCGGCATGCTCGACCAGCGCGGTCAGCGTCTGGTCCTGGGCGGTGCCGGACATCACCGTCAGCACGACGCCTTCCTTATCCACATCGGCCAGCCCGACTACCTCGTCCGGCAGCTTCGGATTGTCGGCGTCGAAGACGAAGGCGATTTCGTAGTGCCAGGCGGGCTCGCTGAAGGCCACCGCCATCGCCCGACGCGGCGTCCGGTTCAGCGCCAGCGACAGGTCCCACCGGCCCGCCTGCAGGCCCGCCACGATGTTGTCCCAAGTCGTGTCGACCATCTCGACCTCGACCCCGAGGACGGTCTCGCCGAACTCGCGGCACAGGTCGACGAAGGTGCCGCTATACTCGCCGGTCAGCGGGTCGCGGATCACGTGCGGCGGCGCCGCCGCCACGCCGCAGCGCAGGACGCCGCGGCTCTGGATGTCTTGCCAGTAGCCCGTATCGTCCTGGGCCTGTGCGACGGACGCGGTGGCCATGAGGGCGGCGGCCCCCATGATCGCAGCGAAGATTCCCGTTGTGCGCATCGATCTCTCTCCCCCAGCGCTCGAAGGACGCGGGCACTCTGTCGACACATTGTCGGTAATGTCAATCGGCTTCTCATGGCGCCTTGACAGCCGCTATCACAGCCCCCTACCGTCCGCGCGTTGTCGACAAATGGTCGACTTTAAGGGAGAGGGCCGGATGGGACGGGTGCGGATCGGCGTCGACATCGGCGGAACCTTCACCGATCTCGTGCTCCTAGACGATCGCGGACGCACGCTGTTCACCAAGGTCGCGTCCACTCCGGCGCAGCCGGAGCAGGCGGTCCTGACAGGGCTGCGGCAGATCATCGAAGAGGCCGGGGTCGGCACCGCCGACGTGATCGAGGTGCTGCACGGCACGACCGTCGGCTCCAACGCGCTGCTGCAGCGGATCGGCGCGCGTTGCGGGCTGATCACGACGCGGGGCTTCCGCGACGTGCTGGAGATCGGTCGGGTACGCACGCCGACCATGTTTGACCTGAGCTGGGAGAAGCCCGAGCCGCTGATCCCGCGCCGCTATCGGATGGAGATCGACGAGCGGACGACCGCCTCGGGAGAGATACTGAAGACGGTCGATGCGGAAGAGATCGCTCGCATCGGCGCCTTCTTCGCCAGCGAAGGGATCGAGTCGGTCGCGATCTGCCTGCTCAACTCCTACCGCAATCCCACGAATGAGGAGCGGGCGGCGGCGATCTTCGCCGAACGCTTCCCCGACATCCCGGTCACCGCCTCGGTCGCCGTGCTGCCGGAGATCCGTGAATACGAGCGGACCTCCACCACCGCGGTCAACGCCTATGTCCTGCCGGTGCTGCGCTCCTATCTCGAGCGCCTCGAGGGCGGGCTGCGGAGCATGGGCATCACCGCGCCGCTGCTCGTCTCCAACTCCAATGGCGGGCTGTCGACGGCGCGGGTCGCGCAGGACCGGCCGGTCTTCTTCATCTCCTCTGGCCGGTCGGCCGGGGTCGTCGGCGCCGGGCGGCTGGGCGCGGCGCTGGATGAACAGGACATCGTCGTCTTCGACATGGGCGGGACCACCGCCTCCGCCTCGCTGATCCATCGCGGCCGGCTCGCCCGGACGAATGAGTACGAGTTCCGTGCCGGCATCTCGACCCCGAGCCGCTTCATCAAGGCGGGCGGCTATCTGATGCGGGTGCCGACGGTCGACGTCGCCGAGGTCGGCAGCGGGGCCGGCTCGATCGCCCATATCGATGCGGGCGGGCTGCTGCATGTCGGCCCGGTCTCGGCCGGCGCCGATCCGGGGCCGGTCTGCTACGGGATCGGCGGCACGCGGCCCACGGTGACCGATGCCAATGTGCTGCTCGGCTTCTTGCCGTCGGCTCTGGCCGGCGGGACGCTCCGCCTCGATGTCGAGGGTGCCCGCGCGGCCATCGACCGGGAACTCGCCACCCCGCTCGGCCTGTCGGTCGAGGAAGCGGCGGTGGGTGTCCGCGAGGTCGTCAACATCAACATGGCGCGGGCGATCAAGGCCGTGACGGTCGAGCGCGGTGTCGATCCGCGTGACTTCGCCCTTCTGGCCTTCGGTGGTTCGGGGCCGGTCCATGCCTGCGATCTGGCGCGGGCGCTCGGGATCCGGCGGGTGATCTTCCCCAACGCACCGGGGGTGTTCACCGCCATGGGCATGCTGGCCGGCAGTATCGAGCGGCACTTCCTGCGGGCCTGGCCGGGGCTTCTGCACGCGCTGGACATCGGGGCACTGAACGCCGCGATTGCGGAGCTGCGTGCCGAGGCCGTGGCTGCGCTGGCCGAGGAAGGCTATGACGAGGACCATATCGATCATCTCTTCGAGATCGATCTCCGCTTCCGGGGCCAGGATTCCGAGCTGCCGATCCCGCTGCCCGGCACGCTGACCCAGGCCGATCGCGACGGGCTGAGGTCCGCCTTTCTCGACGCCTATCGTGAGATGTACGGCTACGCCTCGACCGACCAGGTGGAGAGCGTCAACATCAGGCTGCGGGCGAGCGGCATCAGCGCCCATACGCTCGACTTCGCCTCGCTCCAGGGGGCGCAGCCGGCAACGGCCGCCGCTGCACCGGAGACCCGGCGGGTCTTCTTCGATCGCACGGTCGGCTGGTGTGAGACGCCCGTCGTCCAGCGCTCCGGTTTCACCGGCTCGGCCGAAGGGCCGATCATCCTGCAGAGCGCCGACACCACTGTCGTCGTGCCGCCCGGTGCACGGGTCGCCATCGACGCGCTCGGCAACCTCGTCGCGACGCTCGACTGAGACATCGAAAGGCCCCGATCATGGCCCCGCGCCGCACGGATCCCATCACGTTCGCCGTCATCAAGAACGCGCTCGATACGATCGTGGATGACATGGCCTATGCGGTCATGCGCACCGCCCGGTCGTCGATCGTCCGCGACGTGCTCGACTATTCCGTCACGCTCTGCGACCGGCAGGGCCGCATCCTGTCCCAGGCGAAGACGGTCGCCCTGCATCTCGGCGCGGTGCCCGACGCCATGGAGGTGGTGATGAGCCGCCACGCGGCCGCGCTGCGGCCGGGTGACGTGCTCATCCTCAACGACCCCTATGAAGGCGGGATGCACCTGCCGGACATCTTCATGTTCAAGCCGATCTTCTTCGAGGACCGGCTGCAGGGCTTCGCCGTCGTCATCGCCCATCACTGCGACATGGGCGGCCGGGTGCCGGGGTCGAACGCCGCCGATTCAACGGAGATCTTCCAGGAGGGGCTGCGCATCCCGCCCTCCAAGCTCTACGAGCAGGGCCGTCCGAACGAGATGCTGTTCGAGATCATCCGGCGCAACGTCCGCCTGCCGGATCTCGTGACCGGCGATCTCGAGGCGCAGTACGCCACCTGCAATATCGGCGAGCGCGAGATGCTGCGGCTCATCGAGCGCTACGGCGAGGAGATGCTCGCGCTCTATTTCGACGAGCTGCTGGATTATGGCGAGCAGCTCACGCGCAAGGCGATCGCCGCTTGGCCGGACGGCACCTACAGCTTCACCGACTATATCGACGGTGACGGTTTCTCGCCGGACCCGATCCCGATCGTCTGCCGGATCACCGTGGCGGGCGACCATCTGACCGTCGATTTCAGCGGGACGTCGCCGCAGGTGCGGGGGGCGATCAACTCGACCCTCTCCTTCACCAAATCGGCGACCTACCTGTCGATCCGCTGCGCCCTCGGCGCGGACGTGCCGAACAATGCCGGCATCTATCGCTGCATCACGGTCACGGCGCCGGAGGGTTCGGTGCTCAACCCGCTGATGCCGGCGCCGGTCGCAGCCCGGGCGCTCACCGGCTATCGCGTCGTCGACACGGTGCTCGGCGTGCTGGCGCAGATCGCACCGCGCAACGTCATGGCGGCGGGTGAGGGCGGGAACACGGTCATCGCCTTCGGCGGCTATGACCGGGTGACGCGCGAGCCCTTCATCCTCGTCGACATGATCAACGGCGCCTGGGGCGGCCGCTGGAACAAGGATGGCGTCGAAGGGGTGACGAACCCGTCGCAGAACATGTCGAACCTGCCGATCGAGACACTCGAGGCGCGCTATCCGCTGCGGATGGAAGCCTACGGGCTGATCCCGGATTCCTGCGGCCCGGGCGAGTATCGCGGCGGCCTCGGCCTTCTGCGCGAGTATCGGCTGCTCGCCGAGGAGGCGGTGCTGCAGATCCGTGCCGACCGCCACGACCACCGGCCCTACGGGCTGTTCGGCGGCGGGCCGGCCGCGCCGTCGCGCAACATCTTCAACCCCGGCACCGATGCGGAGATCCTGTCCAGCAAGGTGACGCGCACCGTCGGCCGCGATGTGGTGGTGCGCCATGAGCAGGCCGGCGGCGGCGGTTATGGCGATCCGCTCAATCGCTCGCTCGACCGCATCCGCCGCGACCTCTCCGACGGCAAGATCACGCGCGGCTATGCCGAGACCCATCACGGCGTGGTCTTCCGCGGCGAGGCGATCGACGAGGAGGCGACGGCCGCCCGGCGGGCGGCGTTGCGGGCGGAGCAGGCGGCGTGACCACGCCGGATCTGTCGCGCTTCGCCATCAACCAGATCACCACCCCGTCCTGGTCGATGGCGGAGGCGATCGACGGCTATGCCCGTCACGGCGTGGGCGGGATCGCCGTCTGGCGTCATTTTCTCGAGGAGTACGGCGTTGCCCGCACGGCACGGCACATCACTGATGCCGGGCTGTGGACGGCCTCGCTGTGCACGGGCGCCTGGTTGAACGCCGCCGATGACGCCGGCTTCGAGGCGGCGATCGAGACCAACCGGCGGCTGCTCGATGCGGCGGCCGAGATCAGGGCGCCCTGCCTCGTCATGGTCGTCGGCGGCCTGCCGCCGGGCAGCCGTGACATTGCCCGCCAGCGCGCCCGTGTCCGGGAGGCGCTGGAACGGCTCGCCCCCCATGCCCGCGCCGTCGGCGTGACGCTGGGGCTCGAGCCGCTCCATCCGATGTATGCCGGCGACCGCAGCGTCCTGAACCGGATCTGTGACGCCAACGACCTGTGCGACGTATTGGGGGACGAGGCGGCATCGCTCGTCCCCGACGTCTATCATTGCTGGTGGGATCCCGATTTCGAGGCGGAGCTCCGGCGTGCCGGGCCGGGCCGCATCTCCACCTTCCATTATTGCGACTGGTTGGTTCCCACCCGGAACCTGCGCGACCGCGGCATGGTCGGTGACGGCGTCGTCGACATCGCCGGCATCCGCGGGTGGCTCGATGACATCGGCTATGTGGGGCCGTTCGAGCTCGAGATATTCTCGGAGCTCGATTGGTGGAAGCGGGATCCGGAAGAGACGGTCCGCATCGGCATCGAGCGGTGCGCGCCCTTCGTCGCGCCCGGCAGGCTTTCCTGAAGCAGCACGGAAGATCCTTCGATGAGCACAGAGGGCAAGATCGCGGTCGTGACCGGCGGCGCCAGCGGCATCGGCGAGGCCACCGCACGCCGGATGGCGGCCGCCGGCTACACGGTGGTGATCGGCGACATCAATGCAGAGCGCGGCGAGGCGGTGGCCACGTCGATCGGTGAGGCGCGTGGCCGCGCCCGGTTCCTGCAGCTCGACCTCAGCGATGCCGAGGCGGTCGACGCCTTCGCCGAGCAGGTGCTGCGCGAGCACGGCACCGCCGACGCGCTGGTCAATTCCGGCGGGCTGCTCCAGAACGCGGTGACCATTGCCGAGATGGATATCGCCGAGTTCGACCGGATCTGGCAGGTCAATGTGCGGGGCTCGCTGCTGGCCTCGCGCGCATTCGGCCGGCCGATGGCCGCGGCCGGGCGCGGCTCGATCATCACCCTGTGCTCGCTGACCTCGCTCCGCGCCTCGCCCCAGCCGGCCTACGGCATGGGCAAGGCCGCCCTGATGATGATGACCGAGATCATGGCGGCGGAGCTGGGGCCGCACGGGGTCCGCGTCAATGCGGTCGCGCCGGGCTACACCATGACGCCGGCGATGCGCCAGCGGATCGATCGCGGCGAGCGCGACCCGGCTGGCGTCATCGCGAAATCCGCCATCCGCCGCTTCGTTGAGCCCGACGAGGTGGCCGACGCGATCCTCTTCCTCTGCTCGGAAGCCGCCTCGGCGATCACCGGCGCCACCCTGCCGATCGATTGCGGGTGGCTCGCCTATTCGGCCTATGACGCCTACGCCGCCAAGCCGCGGCCGCGATCGGCGTAACCGGCCCTTCTGACCGGCCGAAGGGGCAGGCGCCGCGCGCCTGCCCGCCCCTCCCTCCCTCAGTATCCGAAGAAGCGCATCATCAGCGCGAGCTGGTGATCGAGCATCCCGTCGCCATGCCGGATCTCGCAGCCGGCCTTCTCGGCGGCAATCAGAAGCGGCGTCATCCGCGGCTTCATCACGATATCCGCGACCAGCATCTCCGGCGTCAGCCGCGACACGTCGATCGGCAGGGGGTCGGTTTCGGGATGGAGGCCGCAGGGCGTGGCGTTGACGACGAGGTTGCAGCCCTCCGGATCGGGTGCCCCCGCCGTCACGTCCAGCGTCGGATGGGCAGCACGGACCGCCGCGGCGAGGCGCTCGGCCCGACCCGGCGCGATGTCGGAGATCCGCAGCGAGGCGACACCCGCCGCCGCCAGGGAGAAAGCGATCGAGGAACCGCCGCCGCCAGCGCCCACCAGGAGGACATGGCGGCCTTCGGCATCGCGGCCGCCATTCAGCATGCCCGAGATAAAGCCCGGCCCATCGAAATTGGCGCAGACCATCCGGCCGTCCGGCTCGCGCCGCACGGTGTTCGCCGCCCCGACGGAGGTCGCCGTCACATCCGCCTCGTCGGAGAGTTTCAGCGCCGCCTCCTTGAGCGGAACGCTGACGACGAATCCGCCCAGATTGTGCATCCGGCGCATGCCCTCCCAGCCTTCGGCGAAGCCGTCCGGGCTGAAATGGAGGGGCACCATGATGGCGTCGATCCCGCGCGCCTCGAACGCCGGATTGAAAACCTCCGGCGAGCGCACATGCGCGATCGGATGGGCGATCATGAAATAGATTTTGGTGGTTCCGGTGATCACGGAGACTTCCTGGCCACTGACGATCATACGAATGCGGAGCGCCGCTTGACATAATGTCGACATTCAGTCTACAGAGCGGTGGCTCTCAGGGCAACTCGAAATCGGGGCGGAAGGCATGGGTTCGCAGCGCATCACCGACATCCGGGCACGGGAGATCATCGATTGCCGCGGGTGGCCGACCGTCCAGGCGGACGTCTATGTCGACGGCAGGCTGGCGGGGCGGGCGGATGTGCCGGCCGGCCGGTCGACGGGGCTGCACGAAGCGTTCGTTCTGACCGACGGCGATCCGGGTCGCTATCGCGGGCTCGGGATGCGCAAGGCGGTCGCCAATATCGAGGGGCCAATCCGCGAGGCGCTGGTCGGGCTCGACGTGACCGAGCAGCGCCGCATCGACCTCGCGATGGTCGCGCTCGACGGCACGCCGAACAAGAGCCGCCTCGGCGCCAACGCGATCTTGGGGGCCTCGCTCGCCGTGGCGCGGGCCGCGGCCACGGTCTGCGGGGTGCCGCTCTACCGCTACCTCAACCCGTTCGGCCATGTGCTGCCGGTGCCGCTGATGAACTGCCTGAACGGCGGCAAGCTCACGGCCAACGAGCTCGAGATCCAGGAGTTCATCATCATGCCGGTCGGCGCGCGGGACTATGCCCATGCGCTGGAGATGACGACTGCCATCAATGAGGAGCTGCGCACGCTCGTCATCGAGAAGTACGGCATCCTCGCCACCAACACCGGCGACGAGGGCGGCTTCGCGACGCCGATGCGCGGCATCTGGGAGCCGTTCGAATTCATGCAGCGGGCCTGCGAGAAGGCCGGCTACAAGGTCGGCTTCGGCGAGGACGTCGTCTACGCGCTCGATTGTGCGTCGAGCCACTGGCACGACAAATCCACGGGCCTTTACACGCTCGACGGGAAGAACTACGAGCGCGATGCCCTGATCGAGCTCTACTCCCAGGTCGCAGCCAATTACCCGCTGGCCTCGATGGAGGATCCGCTCGACGAGGAGGATTTCGAGGGCTTCGCCAAGGTCACGGCGGCCCTGCCGCAGACCCAGATCGTCGGCGACGATCTCTTCGTCACCAATGTCGCGCGGCTGCGGCAGGCGGTCGGTCGCGGGGCCGCCAATGCGATGCTGTTCAAGGTCAACCAGATCGGCACGCTGTCGGAGGCCTTCGAGGCGGCGGAGTTCGCCTATCGCCACGGCTATGGCGTGCAGGTGTCAGAGCGGTCGGGCGAGACCGAGGACGGGCTGATCTCGGATCTCGTCGTCGCCCTCAATGGCGGCCAGATCAAGACCGGCATGCCGATCCGCGGCGAGCGCACGGCCAAGCACAACAGGCTGCTGCAGATCGAGGGCGAACTCGGCTCTGCCGCGCGCTATGCGGGGCATGCCTTCCGGCGGCCGCGCTGACCGCACGCATGGCGTGACCCAGATGGGCTACGTCCTCAACCGCCCGGCGCTGCTCGAGGCCGGCGGTGCCGGCCGCCGGATGCTCCTCGACATCGCCGAGGGCGCGCTGGCCGCGGCCGACCCCGGGCGGGCGGCGCGCGCGCAGCTCGCCCTGGCGGGTGAGGTGCTGACGGTCGGCGGCCGCCGCTATGATCTGTCGGGCGGCGCCCGCATCTTCGTCGTCGGCGCGGGCAAGGCCAGCTTCCCGATCGCCGCGGCGATCGACGACATCATCGGCCCGAGGATCCATCGCGGGATCGTCGTCTGCAAGGAAGGGCAGACCGGCACGCTGCGCCATATCGAGATGCGGCTGGCCAGCCATCCGATCCCCGACCAGGCCTCGGCCGACGGCGCCGCGGCGATCGTCGCGCTGCTGCAGGCGGTCCGGCCGGGCGACATCGTTCTGGCCTGCTTCACCGGCGGCTCATCGGCGCTGTTCGTCGAGCCGGCCGCCGGCATCACGCTCGCGGACAAGGCCGAGGCCAACCGCATCCTTCTGAGCTGCGGCGCCGACATCATCGAGATCAATGCGGTCAGGAAGCATCTGAGCCGGGTCAAGGGCGGCCGGCTGGCGCGGGCTCTGCCGGCCGGGGCGCGGCTCGTCAACCTCACAGTCTCCGACGTGATCGGCGACCGGATCGACTGCATCACCGATCCGACCGTGCCCGATCTGTCGACCTTCGACGATGCGCGCGCGACGCTCGACCGCTACGGGTTGTGGGAGCGCCTCCCCGCTTCGGTGACCGCGCATGTCCGCGGCGGCGGTGAGGAGGCGGAGACCGTTCGCGAGGCCGGCCTCTCCCATCTCGACCGTCACGACGTGCTGCTGCTCAGGGCCGATGCCGCGTGCCTCGCCGCGGCCGAGGAGGCGCGCAACCGCGGCCTGACGCCGCTGCTGCTGTCCACGCTGCTCGAAGGCGAGAGCCGCGAATGCGGACGCTTCATGGCGGCGATCGCCCGCCAGGTCGCGATGGGCGGCGGTCTCGCCGCGGCGCCCTGCCTGCTGATCGGCGGCGGCGAGACGACGGTGCGGATCGCCCCCGGCCAGCAGCCGGGCGAGGGCGGCCCGAACCAGGAATTCGCGGCCGCTCTCGCCCTCGAGATCGCCGGCGACACCCGCATCGCCGCGATCGGCCTCGACACCGACGGAACCGACGGGCCGACCCGCTATGCGGGCGCGCTGGTTGACGGGGAGACGGTCGCGGCCGCCGCGGCCGCCGGATGCGATCTGCGCGCCTGTCTTGACGCCCATGACGTGTCGGCCGCGCTCGTGGCCGCCGGCGGGGCGATCCTCACCGGTGCCACCGGCACCAATGTCAACGATCTGAAGCTGGTCCTTGTCACCCAGCCGAGCTGAACGGAGAGACAGACATGCCCATCCTGCGCGTCGAGATGCTTCCCGGCCGGACCCTGCAGCAGAAGCGGGAGCTGGCCGAGGCCCTGACCCGCGAGACGGTGCGGATCCTCGGCGGCAAGCCCGAGGGCGTCCAGATCCTGATCGACGAGATCGATCGTGAGAACTGGGCCGCCGCCGGAACGCTCTACGCCGACAAGTAACAGCGACGACGGGCCCGCGAGGGGAGTGCGCCCAATTGGCGGATGTGACGGTCATCGGCGGCGGCATCATCGGCATTTGCTCCGCCATCGCCCTGCAGCGGGACGGGCACCGCGTCGAGATCGTCGAGAAGGACCAGCCGGGCGGCGGGGCGACCTTCGGCAATTGCGGCCTGCTGGCGACGGGCGAGGTGGTGCCGATCTCGCGGCCCGGCCTGCTCGCCAAGGCCGTGAAGTCGCTCCTCGACCCGCTCGGCCCGCTGTTCATCCGGCCGCGCGCGCTGGCGTCCGAGGCCGGATGGCTGCTGCGCTTCGTGCGGGCGGGGCGTCCCGACCGGGTGCGCGCGATCGCTCATGCCGCCGCGGCGCTGACCCGGCTCGCCGAGCATGACTATGTCGAGCTGCTCGAGCGGGCCGGCATCGCCGACAATCTGATCCGTGCCGACAATCTGATGGTGTTCGAGGATCCTGCGGCACCGGAGAAGGACGCGCTCACCTGGGCGTTGAAGCGGGAGCTCGGCTTCGAGCACGAGACCCTCGACCGCGAGGCGCTTCAGCGCCTCGAGCCGGAGATCGGCGGACCGATCCGGCTCGGCATCCTGATGCGGAACTGGCTGCATTTCAGCGATCCGCATCTGATGGCACGGCGCCTGGCGGCCTATTTCGAAAGCCTTGGCGGCCGCCTGCGCATCGGCGAGGTGCGCACGATCGGCGTCCGCGGCCATCGGGCCGAGACCATCACCCTCGCATCGGGCGAGACGCTGCCGGTCGACACGCTGGTGTTGGCCGCCGGCGCCTGGAGCGGCGGGCTGGCCCGCCAGCTCGGCCTGCGGACGCCGGTCACCGCGCTCACCGGCTATCACATCCATGCCCCGCAGCCCGGTGTGTCGCTCGGCCGCGCGGTGCTCTACGGCGAGGGCGGCTTCGTGCTGACGCCGATGGAGACCGGGCTGCGCATCGCCGGGACGGTGGAGATCGCGGGGCTCAATGCCCGGCCGGATTTCCGGCGTGCCGACGTCCTCGCGCAGCGCGCGAAGACGATCCTGCCGGGGCTCGACCTCACCGGGGCGCGGAAATGGGCGGGGCCGCGGCCCTTCATGCCCGACACACTGCCGGTCCTCGGCCGGTCGCCCCGGCAGGAGAATGTCGTTCTCGCCTATGGCCACGCCCAGGTTGGCATTACCCTGGGGCCGACGACCGGCCGACTGGTCGCCGACATCGTCGCCGGCCGTCCGCCGGCCGTCGATCTGGCCCCTTACGCGGCCGAGCGGTTCTGAGGGCATCCGATGCGGTGGAACAGGACGGTCCAACTCGTCGACGCGCATTGCGAGGGCGAGATCGGCCGGGTGGTGACGGCAGGGGTCATCGACATCCCGGGCGCGACGCTGCTCGACAAGATGGCCCATATCAACCGGGTGGATGACGGGCTCCGGCGCTTTCTGGTGTTCGAGCCGCGCGGCGCCGTTGCGATGTCAGTCAATGTGCTGCTGCCGCGCGTCGACCCCGCGGCGGACGCCGCGTTCATGGTCTTCCAGCCCGACCGCGCGCATCCGATGTCGGGATCGAACGCCATCTGCGTCGCGACGGTGCTTCTCGAGACCGGCATGGTGCCAATGACCGAACCGGAGACGGTGCTGCGGCTCGAGACGCCGGCCGGGATCGTCACCGCGACCGCGACCTGCCGCGACGGGCGCTGCGAGCGCGTCGCCATCGCCATGCCGCCGGCCTTCGTGCATGCGCTCGACGTCGAGGTCGAGACCGCCACCTACGGCCGGGTCCGGGCGGACATCGCCTATGGCGGTGTCTTCTACGCGCTGGTCGATGTCGAGCAGGTCGGGCTGTCGATCCGGCCGGGCGAGGCGCGCGGCCTGATGCAGGCCGGCACCGACCTCCTCGACGCCTTCACGGCAGCCGTTCCGGTCCGCCATCCCGAGCGGCCGGAGATCGACGGGATCGCCTATGTGATGTTCCGCGAGGCGCAGGCGGACGGCACCGTCCGTACCTGCACCGTGCTGAAGCCCGGCCGCGTCGACCGGTCCCCCTGCGGCACCGGCAGCTCCGCCCATCTTGCCACGTTGCATGCCCGCGGGCGCGTCCGGCCCGGCGATGTGACGACCAGCCGCTCGATCACCGACGGCGCCTTCGAAGTGGCGCTGCTCGGCGAGACGACGGTCGGCGGCCGGCCGGCGATCCTGCCGCGCATCGCGGGCCGGTCCTGGATCTACGGCATCAGCCAGCTGGGCATCGACCCGACCGATCCCTTCCCGAAGGGATTTGCGCTTTCCGATACATGGGGGCCCTATGTCGACGCGCTCTGACCGATCCGACGTCCGCGTCGCGGTGATCACCGGCGGTGGCCGCGGGATCGGCGCCGCGACCGCCCGCCGTCTGCATCGCGACGGTTACCGCCTCGCGCTGATGGCGCCGTCCGACAGCGCCGTCGAACTCGCCGCCACGCTGGACGGCGTCGGGGTCAGGGGCGACGCGGCGAAGGAGGCCGATCTCCGGGCGCTTGTCGATGCGGCGCTGGAGCGCTACGGACGCATCGATGCGGTGGTCAACCACACCGGCCACCCGCCGAAGGGGCCGCTGCTCGAGATCGACGACGCCGCCTGGCATCACGGGCTCGACCTGTTGCTGCTCCAGGTCGTCCGCATGTGCCGGCTGGTGACCCCGGTGATGCAGCGGCAGGGCGGCGGTGCGATCGTCAATGTCACGACCTTCGTCGCCTTCGAGCCCGAGGCGCGCTTCCCCGTTTCGGCCCCGCTCCGCGCCGCCGTCTCCGCCTTCTCGAAGATCTATGCGGACCAGTACGCGGCCGACAACATCCGGATCAACACGGTGATGCCGGGCTTCACCGACAGCCTGTCGCATTCCGCAGAGATTGCGGCATCGGTGCCGATGCGCCGGATCGGTCGCAGCGCCGAGATCGCCGACACCATCGCCTTCCTGCTCTCCGACGGCGCGGGCTACATCACCGGCCAGAGCCTGCGCGTCGACGGCGGCTACACCCGCTCGGTCTGAGGGGCGGCACACGCGGGGCGCGCAAGGCGGCCCCCGGGCTGCCTTACCGCCTCGCTGCGCGTATGATCGCCCTCCACGCCCGGTGCCGCCTGCGCTGCCGGCGCGGGCCACTGCGGGGGGGAGGGCTGTCATGGCCACAGGATCGCGACCGCGCAGCTCCGGCCATCTGCGGCTGGACGATGTCGCGAGGTTGGCGGGCGTCTCGCCCATCACCGTCTCCCGCGCCCTGCGTGATCCGGCCAAGGTTGCGCCCAAGACCCGTGCCGCGATCCAGGATGCGATCGACCGGCTCGCCTATGTGCCGAACGTCTTTGCCCGCGGGCTCGCCAGCAATCGCAGCCGCATCATCGCCGCGATCGTGCCCACCCTTTCCAACTCGCTCTTCGCCGAGACGATTCATGGGCTCTCTTCGCTGCTGCGCCCGGCGGGCTATGAGCTGCTGATCGGCGAGACCTCCTACGCCCTGGCGGTCGAGGAGGCGCTGATCGCCCTGTTCCTGCAGTACCGCCCTGAGGCGATCGTGCTGACCCAGCTCGAACATGCCGAGGGCGCGCGGGCGATGCTGAAGAATGCGCGCCTGCCGATCATCGAGACCTGGGATCTGTGCGAGTCGCCGCTCGACCAGCTCGTCGGCTTTTCGAACTATGAGGCGGCGCGCGCGATGACGCGGCACCTGATCGAGCGTGGCTATCGGCGCATCCGCTTCGTCCGGCGCGCCGACCTCAACCCCGGCGACCGGACCGGGCCGCGACTCGCCGGCTTCCGTTCGATGATGGCGGAAGCCGGTCTCGACCCCGGCGAACCGCTCGTGGTCGACGACGCCCTGTCGATCGTGCGCAGCGGTCGCAGCCTCGCCGATCAGCTCGCGGCCGACCCGGCGATTGAGGCGGTGTTCTGCGCCAATGAACTGATCGCGGTGGGCGGGATCTTGGAATGCCAGCGCCGGGGTATGCCGGTGCCGGGGCGGATCGCGATCGCCGGTTTCGGCGATGTCGAGATCGCCTCGGCGATCGAACCGGGGCTCACCACCATCCACATTCCCGGCCGCGAGATGGGCGAATGCGCCGCCCGGATCATCCTCGAAAGGGTCGCCGGCGAGCCACCGGCAGAAACCGTCATCGATCTCGGATTCAAGCTCGTGGTGCGCGGTTCGACGGGCTGAGCGGGCCTTGACGCCGCAAGTATGACAGCGCTAACATCGCGACAAATCGGGGGAGGAACGGACGTGGCGCTGATCACGCGAGTCGAGGTCGTGCCCTTTGTTTTCAAGGTCTCGGGCCTCGGGCTGTCCGGACACCGCGCCATGGGGGTCAGCAATCTGGCCTATGCGCCGGGCGAGACGCTGTCGGTGCACCGGTTTGCGCTGCGCATCGAGACCGATGACGGCGCGGCCGGGGAATATGTGACGCATTGGGGCGGTACCCAGGCGACGCTCGGCCAGACGCTGATGCTGGCCCCGATGCTGCTCGGCCGCGATCCCGATCAGCGCGAGCTGATCTATGACGATCTGAAGCGCGAGCTGCGCGCCTATGACCATATGGGCCACGGGCCGCTCGACATCGCGCTGTGGGATCTCGCCGGCAAGCGCCACGGCCTGTCGGTCGCCAAGATGCTCGGGTCGTTCCGCACCCGGCTGCCGGTCTATGCCAGCACCCATCACGGCCAGGAGGATGGCCGCGGCCTCGCCGATCCCGCGGCATTTGCGGATTACGCCGTCGCCTGCCGCGAGCGGGGATTCGCCGGCTTCAAGATCCATGGCTGGCACGACGGTAACGCCCGGCGCGAGGCACGGACGGTGCTCGCCGTGCGCGCGGCGGTCGGTCCCGACATGGCGCTGATGACCGATCCGGGCTGCCAGCTGCGTACCTGGGCCGATGCCCTCTATGTCGGCCGCGCCTGCGATGAGGCCCAGTATTTCTGGTACGAGGATCCGTTCCGCGACGCCGCGAAATCGGCCGAAGCACATCGGCGGCTGCGCGAGAAACTGAAGACGCCGCTGCTGGTCAGCGAACATATTCGTGGTCCGGAACAAAAGGCGGGCTTTGCGCTGGCCGGCGGCTGCGACATGATCCATGCGGATCCGGAATACGATCTCGGGATCACCGGCACGATGAAGATCGCCCATTTCGCGGAGTCGATCGGGATGGATGTGCAGATCCATGCCTGCGGGCCGGCCCATCGCCACTGCATCGCGGCGATGCGCAACACCCATTTCTACGAGCTGGCGCTGGTGGGGCCAGACATGCCCAATCTCGTGCCGCCGGCCTATGCCTGCGGCTACAGCGACCAGCCCGACGCGCTCGACGCGGACGGCATGCTGCCCGTGCCGGACGGCCCGGGGCTGGGCGTCGTCTATGATTGGGACTGGATCGGCGCGCATGCGGTGGCGCGCCACGAGTTCCGGTAAGCCGCCCGAGGGCGGTCCGGATCGGATCGGGAAGCCGACGCGAAAGAGCGGCGCCCGGGGCAATCGGCATGGCGGACGGCCCCGGACGGGCCGATCCTCCGGCACATAGGGGGAGCCTGAGAATGACCAAGATGACAATCCTCGCCGGCGTCGCCATCGGTGCCGTCGCCATGACAGCAACCCTTCCCGCTGCGGCGCAGCAGGCGACGGGCGACACCTCCGGCATGCGCATCGCGCTCAGCAATTCCTACGCCGGCAACAGCTGGCGGCAGCAGATGCTGCAGACTTGGGACATCGCGGCGCAGTATGCCCTCGACAACGGGCTGATCGGCGAGGTCACGACCGTCAATGCCGACGGCACGTCGACCCAGCAGGCCTCGCAGATCCAGAACCTGATCCTCGAGGGCTATGACGCGATCGTCATCAATTCGAGCTCGCCCACCGCGCTCAACGGCGTGATCCAGGAGGCCTGCGACGCCGACATCATCGTCGTCGTCTTCGACAATCTGGCCACCGCCGAATGTGCCTATCAGCTCGGCTTCGACTACGTGAACATGGGCATGCAGGAAGCGGCCTATGTCGGCGAGCGGCTGGGCGGTGAGGGCAATGTGCTCGAGATCCGCGGCATCGCCGGCTATGACGGCGACGTCCAGATCAGCAACGGCAACAATCAGGGCCTTGCCGCCTTCCCGGGCATTGAGATCGTCGCCGCGGTGCATGGCGACTGGACCCAGACCGTCGCACAGCGCGAGGTCGCGAGCATCCTGCCGACGCTGCCGGAGATCGACGCGGTGGTGACGCAGGGCGGCGACGGCTGGGGCACCGCCAAGGCCTTCGAGGCGGCCGGTCGCGAGATCCCGCTGATCATCATGGGCAACCGGCAGGACGAGCTGTCGCTGTGGAAGGAGCTCCACGACGCGAACGGCTACACCACCATGTCGATTTCCTCGGCGCCAGGCGTCGCCTCGGTCGCCTTCTGGATGGCCCAGCAGATCCTGGCCGGCAAGGACGTGCCGCAATTCGTCGAGATGCCGCTGCTGCGCATCGACCAGCCGGATCTCGAGACTTGGCTTGCCGCCACACCGGAGGGCGGGGTGGCGACGCCGGTCTTCACGCTGGAATGGTCGGTCGGGCTGATCGATGCGGTGATCGGCGGTGCCTCGGGTACGGACCTTCCGGCCGTGCCGCTGCCGGAGGAGGGGCTGCCGGGGCTCTGAGGCACGATCCGCGGGGGAGGCGGCTGTGGCCGGCGAGGACCTCGTCGCAATCCGCGACCTGGCGCGCAGCTTCGGCGCGGTCCGGGCGCTGGACGGTGTCGATCTGTCGATCGGCGCCGGCGAAGTGCTGGGCCTCGTCGGCCACAACGGCGCCGGCAAGAGCACCCTGGTCAACATCCTGGTGGGGAACCTCGCCGCCGATCGCGGGACCATGGCGGTCGGCGGCAATCCCGTGGCGCTCGACACCTATGACGTCGCCGCCGCCCGGCGTCTGGGGATCCGTTGCGTTTTCCAGGAACTGTCGCTCTGCCCCAATCTGCGGGTGCTGGAAAACACCCGGGTGGTGCATCCGGCGCTCAGCGGGGGCGGCTGGCGCGTCCGCGCGGGCGCGCTCATCCGCGGCGCGCTCGACGAGATCTTCCCGGGTCACCGGATCTCGCCCGACGCCCGGGTCGGCACCCTGTCGCTCGGCGAGCGGCAGATGGTCGAGATCGCCCGCGCCTTCACCGAGACCGACGCGGCACCGCGTCTCGTCATCCTCGACGAGCCGACCGCCTCGCTCGATCAGGAGGCAGCCGGCCAGCTGCTGCGCTATGTGCGACAGGCGGCGACGCGCGGCATCGCGGTCGTGCTGATCTCGCACCGGCTCGACGAGATCCTCCGCCATACCGACCGGCTCGTCGTCATGCGCGACGGCAGGATCGCCGGCGCCGGCGTCTCGGGGGAGCTGTCGCGCCACCGCCTCGTCGAGATGATGGGCACTGTCGCGACCGCACGGCCGGAGGCGTTGCGCGCCACGGCGGGCGAAGGCGGGCAGATGCGGCTCTCGGCCAAGCACCCCTCCGGGCTCGGCCTGCCGCTCGCCGTCCGCGCCGGCGAGATCGTCGGCCTCGCCGGCCTCGACGGCCATGGCCAGCGCGCCATGCTGCACCGGCTGTTCCACGCCCGGCACCGCCGCGCGCCCGGCGTCGAGATCGCCGGACGCATCGCGTATATCAGCGGCGACCGGCAGCTCGAGGGTGTCTTCCCGCTCTGGTCGATCGCCCACAACATCACCATCGGCGCGCTCGGCCGGCTGGCGCGGTACGGCTTTCTGTCACCGCGTGCGGAGACGGCGCTGGCCCAGTCCTGGCGCACCCGCCTCGACATCAGGGCACCGAGCGTCGACACGCCGATCACCAGCCTGTCCGGCGGCAACCAGCAGAAGGCGCTGGTCGGCCGCGCCTTCGCCGGCGGTGCCGAGATCGTGCTGTGCGACGATCCGATGCGCGGCGTCGATGTCGGCACCAAACAGGAATTCTACGCGGGGCTGCGGCAGGAGGCCGAGGCCGGCCGTGCCTTCCTCTGGTACACGACCGAGACCGAGGAGCTCGCCAATTGCGACCGGGTCTATGTCTTCCGCGAGGGCGTGATCGTCGAGGAGATCGCCGCCGCCGAATTCAGCGAAGCACGGGTGCTCGCCGCCTCCTTCCGTGGCCTGGATCGTGATGCCGCCTGAACCGCTCCGCCGCTTCCGCATCGGTTCCGATGCGGCGCGCGTGCTGCTGCCCGCCCTCGCCCTCGTGGTGCTGCTGGCCGTCATCTTCCTGCTGCAGCCGCGTGCCTTCAGCTATAACGGCATCCGCCTGCTGCTCGGCCTGTCGATCCCGCTCGTCTTCGCCTCGATGGCGCAGCTCTGCATCATCGCGGCGGGCGACATCGATCTCGGCATCGGGCCGTTCATCGCGCTGGTGAGCTGCATCACGGCGACCTATCTGGCCGAGCAGCCGCTGATCGGCTGGGGGGCGCTCATCCTCGCGGTGCTCGCCTATGCGCTGCTCGGCGCGATCATCCAGCTGCGCCGGCTGCCCTCGATCGTGGCGACGCTCGGCGCCTCGTTCATCTGGCTCGGCATCGCCATCCTGATCATGCCGCAGCCCGGTGGCGCCGCGCCGGAATGGCTGCACGCCGCGGTCCGCTGGAAGCCGCCCTTCATCCCCCTGCCGGTCGTTGTCGCCGTCATCGTTGCGATCGTCGGGCATTGGCTGTTGATGCGCACCTCCTACGGCGTGGTGCTGCGCGGCTTCGGCGGCAATCCGCGCGCCATCGAGCGGGCCGGCTGGTCGCCGCTGCGCGCCCGGGTCACGCTCTATGCCGCCGCGGGTGTCTGCGGGGTGTTGGGCGGGCTGGCCATCACCGGCCTCAACACGACCGGCGACAGCAGCGTCGGCGCGCAATACACGCTGTTGTCGATCGCCGCCGTCATCGTCGGCGGCGGCGAGTTCGTCGGCGGGCTCGTCTCGCCGATCGGCACGGTGATCGGCGCGCTCATCATGCTTCTCACCGGCTCGCTCCTCGCCTTTCTCAACGTCAATCCCGACTGGCAGCTCAGCACCCAGGGTGCGGTGCTGATCGCGGTCCTCGCCGGGCGGGCGCTCCTCAGGAGGGACCGGTGACGAGGAGGGACGGATGAGGCTCGCCGCCCGCGCCGCGGCCGCGCCGTGGTTCTGGATCTTCGTCGGCAGCCTCGTTCTGTGGCTTGCGACCATCGCCGTCTCGGGCGGGCAGGGGGCCTCGGCGATCCTCAGCGCGACGCTCAGCTTCGCCGTCTTCTACGTCGTCGTCGGCATCGGCCAGATGGTGGTCATCGCCTCCGGCCCCGGCAATATCGACCTGTCGATCCCGGCGACGATGACGCTCGCCGCCTATCTCGCGATGGGCACGATGGCCGGGCAGGATGCGGGACTGATCGCCGGGCTCGCCATCGCGATCGCCGTCGGCGTCGCGATCGGCCTTTCCAATATCGCGCTGATCCTCCTCCTGCGTGTGCCGCCGATCATCGCGACGCTGGCGAGTGGTTTCGTCATCCAGTCGGCGGCGATCGCCTATTCGCGCGGCTCGACCGCCAAACCGGCGCCGATCCTCGCCGACATCGTCAATGCACGCCTGGCCACCGTGCCGCTGATCGCCGTCGCCGCGATCGTGCTGTCGATCGGCGCCGCCTTCGCGCTGCGCCGTTCGACCTTCGGGCGCTCGGTCTTCGCCATCGGCCAGAACCTCCGTGCCGCGACCTTCGCTGGCGTCCATGTGCCGCGCACCCTGGCCCTCGTCTATGTGCTCTCGGCAGTGCTCGCCGCGGTCGGTGGGGTGCTGCTGGCCGCCTATTCCGGCGGGGCAGCGCTCAACATGGCCAATGATTTCCTGCTCGCCTCGATCGCCGTCGTCGTACTCGGCGGCACCCGCATCACTGGCGGGCAGGCGACCGTAGCGGGTGTCTGGGGTGCGTCGCTCTTCCTCTTCCTGCTGACCGTGCTGCTGAATACGCTGCAGGTCGGCGCCGGGCTGCGCTTCGTGCTGACCGGCATCGTCATCATCGCCGCGCTCTCGGTCGCCTCCCGCCGATCCGACGGAGGATGACGCGGCGCGGACCGGAAGGGAGTTCAGCCCGTGAAGATCATCGACGCCCATCACCATCTCTGGGACCTCGCCGCCAACGACTATCCCTGGCTGACGGGCGCCCGCCGCGAGATGCTGATCGGCGATCCGACGCCGCTCGCCAAGAACTACCTCGCTGCGGATTTCCTCGCCGATGCGAAGCCGGTGGGCGTCGTCAAATCGGTGCATCTCGAGGCTGGTCATTCCGGCGGCGATCCGGTGCGCGAGACCGCTTGGCTGCAGGCGATCGCCGATGATCCCGCCTCGGGCGGCTTCCCGCATGCCATCGTCGCCCATGTGAATTTCGCCGATCCGCGCTTCGAGGAGCATCTCGAGCGGCACATGGCGCATCGCAACATGCGCGGCATCCGGCACATCGTGAACCGGCACCCCGACCCGGTGCTGAACTTCGCCGACCGCGACTATCTGAACGACCCGGTCTGGCGCCGCGGCTTCGGCCGGCTGAAGGATCACGGGCTCTCCTTCGACCTGCAGATCTATCCCGACCAGATGGAAACGGCGGCCGCGCTCGCCGACGAGAACCCGGATATCCAGATCATCCTCAACCACACCGGCATGCCGATCACCCGGGACGCCGAGCATCTCGATCTCTGGCGCAAGGGCATGCGCGGGCTCGCCGCCCGGCCGAACGTGGCGACCAAGATCTCCGGGATCGGCATGCTCGATCATCGCTGGACGGTCGACAGCATCCGCCCGATTGTGCTCGATACGATCGAGATCTTCGGCGTCTCCCGCTGCGCCTTCGCCAGCAACTTCCCGGTCGACAGCCTGTTCAGCGACTACGCCACGCTGTGGAACGCCTTCATCACGATCACCGAAGGCTTCTCGGAGGACGAGCGCGCGGCGCTGTTCCACGACACCGCGGCGCGGCTCTATCGGATCTGAGGGGGCTGAAGGCAGGCGGTGGCGGCCGCGTCCGTCACCGCAGCCTCTGTCCTGAGTGCGGATGCCGTCGGCCGGCTGTCCGGCCGACCGGGCCGTGATCAAGCTGCAGGCCGTGAAAAGCTCCCGGCCATTCGAAGCCTGAGAGGAGGGCGGAAGCCGCATCCGTGTCGGCTGGCGCCGGGACGTCCAGGCGGCCGTCAACGGGCCGGGTACGGCTGGCCATCATGATCGCGGCCTCGCCCGTCGGAACGGTATAACGGCGATCGGTAGCGAAGCGGACGCGCTGCCCGGAACGAGCCGCGATGGAGACGCGAGAGAATGGCGACGCTCGTCTTCGGCATGAACCAGTCACTGGACGGCTATGTCGACCATGATGCCTTCGCACCGGGTCCCGCGCTGTTCCGTCACTGGATAGAGCATGTCCGTGATCTCACCGGCAGCGTTTATGGCCGCCGCATGTATGAGATCATGCGCTATTGGGACGAGGACCGCCCCGATTGGGGGCCGGAGCGCCGCGAATTCGCTGCGGCGTGGCGCCGTCAGCCGAAATGGGTGGTGTCGAGAACGTTGAGGACGGTCGGCCCCAACGCCACACTGTTCTCAGGCGACCTCGAGGCGGTGATACGCGACCTGAAGGCCCGGCTCGACGGCGAGATCGCTGTTTCCGGACCGAACCTGGCGCAACGTCTGGCGGAGCTCGGACTGATCGATGAGTATCGCCTCTATCTCCATCCGGTCGTGCTCGGCAGCGGCCAGCCCTTCTTCGCCGGCACGCGCCCCCCGCTCCGGCTCGTATCCCACGAGACGATCGGCGAGGATGTGGTCAGGTTGACTTACGTTGCGCTCTGACAGTGCTGTCTGCCGAATATCCTCTGGCTAAGTGTCTAGCTCCCGGTACTCGTTTGTCATTGGATTCCACAGAACTAATGACCATTCAGCGCCTGTTGTCTCCACATCATCGTGTAGAATATATCCGCGTCCGCCGATATCGCGGTATGAATATTCGATCCGAAAATCGTTCTCGTTCAATCGAACGATATGCGGTTCAAGAATCTTTCGAACAATATTCCTTCCGTGCTTTTCTACCATTATGCCGGTGCCGGGACGATGCACTCTTATCCAACCATGTTCTCTATTGTCGTCCGTCGCGTTAGAAGTAGTGATATCAGGCTCGCGGTATTCATTCGTGTCTGGATTCCAGAGAACGTACGACCAGTCTTCTCCGGCAATATAATATGAATATGTCTGGATAACATAGTGTAATACCTCTTCTGAAAGTCGGGCGGGCTACAATCAAACTTCGAGCGCCTTCGGAACGCAGACACGAAGCCAATGGCGCCCGCCTCTCTGGTAGAGAACTCTAGGTTTCGCCACGTCATCCATTCCCGCACCATTAGCACGGTTCGCCTGCGGACTTGTACAGCGAAAACGTACAGACAGTCGCTCCCGACACGTCAAAGCTCAAGGAAATCCGTGAGTTTCAGCATCTTGGAAGGAGCATGGCGGAG
>CAYORM010000028.1:0-34519 GCA_964406375.1 uncultured Mycobacteriaceae bacterium
GACGCCCGGTTGGATTGAACTCGGCATCCTTCACATGGAAGGCTTTGATCCGGTCCTTGTAGATGTCGATATAGTCGAGATAGTCGAGCTGCTGCAGCACGAAATGGCTTGGATCATAGAGGATGTTGCAGCGCGGATGGCCGCCGACCCGCTCGAGGAACATCTCGAAGGTGCGGCCATCGAACAGATCTTCGCCCGGATGGATCTCGTAGCAGAGGTCGACGCCGGCCTCGTCGAAGGCATCCAGGATCGGCCGCCAGCGGCGGGCCAGCTCGTCGAAGGCGGCCTCGATCAGCCCCGGCGGGCGCTGCGGCCAGGGATAGACATAGGGCCAGGCGAGCGCGCCGGAGAAGGTCGCATGCGCCTTGAGGCCGAGATTGGCGGAGGCGCGGGCGGCGAGGTGGAGCTGCTGTACCGCCCATTCCTGCCGCGCCTTGGGATCGCCGCGCACCGCAGGGGCCGCGAAGCCGTCGAAGGCCGCGTCATAGGCCGGATGGACGGCGACGAGCTGACCTTGGAGATGGGTCGACAGCTCGGCGATCTCGAGCCCGTGATCGGCGAGCGTGCCCTTGACCTCGTCGCAATAGTCGCGGCTCTCGGCGGCCCGCGCGAGATCGAAAAGGCGTCCATCCCAGCTCGGGATCTGCACACCGGTATAGCCATGCCCGGCCGCCCAGGCGGCGATCGCCGGCAACGAATTGTAGGGCGCGGCGTCGGCCGCGAACTGGGCCAGGAAGATGGCCGGTCCCTTGAGGGTCTTCATCCGCACGTGCCTCCCCATTTGCCGTTTCTTGGCGCCGGTGCTGGGCACACCGGCCTTGCGGCAAGCTTAGCCGCAGGCGACGCGGCGGCGGAAGGGTCGGCGAGGACGGCGGCGCTCAGGCCGCGGCGGGGCCGGCGATGCGCGGCATCGCCGCGATCAGTGTGCGGGTATATGGATCGCGCGGCGCCTCCATCACCGAGGCGGCGGTGCCTTCCTCGACGATGCGGCCGCGATTCATCACCGCGACGCGGTCGCACAGGTGGCGCACCACCGCGAGATTGTGGGTGATGAAGACGATGGTCAGCCCCAGCCGCTTCTGCAGATCGCGCAAAAGGTCGAGGATCTGTGCCTGGATCGACAGGTCGAGCGCCGCGATCGCCTCGTCGGCGACGATCAGCTCGGGCTCGACGGCCAGCGCCCGGGCGATGCCGATGCGCTGGCACTGCCCGCCCGACAGGGCGCGCGGCCGGCGATCGAGCAGGTCGGTGGTCAGCCCCACCATGTCGACCAGCGCCTCGATCCGCGCCGCGCGGGCCGCCGCATCGGCCATGCCGTGCACCCGCAGCACCTCGTCCAGCGTCTCGCGCGCCGTCATCCGCGGATTGAGCGAACCGTAGGGGTCCTGGAAGACCATCTGCGCCCGGCTGCGAAAGCGCATCAGCTCGGCGCCGGAGAGCGTGGCGATGTCGGTGCCGTCGAAGCGGATGCGCCCGGCAGCCGGCTCGACGAGACGCAGCATCGCGCGGGCGAGGGTGCTCTTGCCGCAGCCGCTCTCGCCGACGAGGCCGAGCGTCTCGCCCCGCCGGACCGACAGCGTCACCCCGTCGACCGCCGGCTGGCGCCGGTCATGGCCGAGCAGCCGGGTGAGGAAGCCCTGCCGTCCGTACTCGACCCGCAGCCCGTCGATCTCGACCAGCGGCCGCGGCTCGCCTTCGGCGCTGCGCGGTGCCGGCGGCACGGCCAGACCCGGCTGGGCCGCGAGCAGGTCGCGGGTGTGCCGGTGCGCGGGAGCCCGGAACACGTCCGTACAGCGGCCGCGTTCGACCAGCCGGCCGCGATACATGACGCCGACCGTGTCGCAGATCTCGGCGACGACGCCGAGGTCATGGGTGACGAGGAGGATGCCGAGACCGGTCCGGTCGCGGATGTCGCGTAGAAGGCGCAGGATCTGCGCCTGGACGGTGACGTCGAGCGCCGTCGTCGGCTCGTCGGCGATCAGCAGCTTCGGGCCGCAGGCGAGCGCCGCCGCGATCATCACGCGCTGCTTCATGCCGCCCGAGAGCTCGTGCGGATAGGCGTGGATCCGGCGCGCCGGGTCGACGATGCCGACCTCCTCGAACAACCGCCGCGCCTCCTCCAGCGCGGCGGCCGGCGGCAGGTTGCGATGGACGGAGACCGCCTCGGCCACCTGCCGGCCAACGGTCATCAGCGGATCGAGATGCGAGGCCGGATTCTGGAAGATCATCGCGACCTCGCGGCCGCGCACCGCGCGCATCTCCGCCTCCGACAGCCGCGCCACCTCGGCGCCGTCGATACGGATCGATCCTGCGGCGATCCGGGCGGTGGGCGAGGGCAGAAGCCGCAGGATCGAGCGGCAGACCATCGTCTTGCCGCTGCCGCTCTCGCCCACGAGACCCATGATCTCGCCGGGCTCGAGGGTGAAGCCGACATCCTCGACCACCCGCTTCGGCGGATCGCCGATCTCGATGGCGAGATCGGAGACGGCGAGCAGCGGCCGGGTCATCCCTTCACCCCCAGCCGGTCGGCGAGGCCGTCGGCGAGCAGGCTGAAGCCGAAGGCGAGGAAGACGATCGCGAGGCCGGGGAACAGGCAGATCCACCAGGCGCGGGCGATGAAGGTCTGGCCCTCGGCGATCATCACGCCCCATTCGGCGGCCGGCGGTTGGGCGCCGAGGCCGAGATAGGAGAGCGAGGAGCCGAGCAGGATCACCAGCACCACGTCCGACATGGCGAAGACGATCGCCGGCGTGATCGCGTTGGGCAGGATGTGTCGCCGCATGATCCGCCCGCGCGAGAAGCCGAGGCTGCGGGCGGCGGTGACGAAATCGGCGGATTTGAGGATCATCGTTTGCGAGCGGATGAGCCGGGCATAGGAGACCCAGCCGACCAGCGCGAGCGCGATGAAAAAGCCCCACAGCCCCGGTCCCAGCACCGAGATGATGGCGATCATCAGCACCAGGAAGGGGAAGGCCATGGTGATGTCGAGGATGCGCATCAGCACCGTGTCGACCCAGCCGCCGAGATAGCCCGACAGAAGGCCGATGGTGCAGCCGAACAGGAAGGGCAGCAGCACCCCGCCCATCCCCATCAGGAGATCGAGCCGCGCCCCCCAGATGACGCGCGAGAGGATGTCGCGGCCGAAATTGTCGGTGCCGAAGGGATGGTCGAGGCTCGGCGGCTGCAGCGCCCGCCGGATGTCCTGCTCGATCGGGTCGTAGGGCGCGATCAGCGGGGCGAACAGGGCCAGCACCACCCAGAACAGGACGAGGGCGATGCCGATCCGCAGCGCCGTCGAACCGCCGAGGGTCGCGGTCAGGCCCGCCGTCGCACTGCGGCGGGTGGGGGCGGCGGCCGACGCGCTCACGGTGTGATCCTCGGATCGATCAGCGCGGTCAGCACGTCGACGATGAAATTGGTCAGGATGACGCCGAGCGCCAGCACCAGCGTGACGACCTGCACCACAAGATAGTCGCGCGCGAAGATCGAGGAGACCATGAGCTGCCCGATGCCCGGGATGGCGAAGACCTGCTCGATGACGACCGTGCCGCCGATCAGCCAGCCGACATTGATGCCGAGGATGGTGATCGTCGGCACCATGGCGTTGGTCACGACATGGCGCAGGAAGATCGCCCGTTCGGAGACCCCGCGCGAGCGGGCCGCCGCGACGTGGTCGGCGTCGAGCTCGCTGACGAGCGCCGCGCGCAGGTTGCGGATGACGATCGGCGACAGGGCCAGCGCGATGGTCAGCGCCGGCAGGAACAGGTGGTGGAGGTGTTCGGCGGTGGTCTCGCCATAGCCCGAGGTCGGGAACAGGCCGAGCCCGACGCTGAGCCCCATCACCAGCACGATGCCGAGCCAGAAGGCCGGCAGGCCGAGGCCGAGGGTGGAGTAGATGCGGACCGCGATGTCCGGCCACCGCCCCCGGCCGAGCGCGGCGACGGCCGAGAGGGTGAAGCCGATGATGAGGGTCAGGACGAGGCCGTAGCCGAGCAGGAAGAGGGTCGGCGCGATGCGCTCGAAGACGAGGCCGACCACCGGCACCTTGAAGACGATCGACCGGCCGAACTCGCCCTGCAGCAGGTTCTCGATGAACAGCAGATACTGGACCCAGAGCGGCTGATCGAGCCCGTACTGGGCGCGGACCGCGGCGATCACCTCCTCGGTCGCGCGCGCGCCGAGCAGGATGCGCACCGGGTCGCCCGGGATCGATTTGACGAGGAGGAAGCTGATCAGGCTGACCCCGAACAGGACGGGGATCAGCTCGAAGGGCCGCCTGAGGACGAAGCCGAACCGTCCCATGTCACCGCTGGGCGAGGGCCGGGCTGTGGCGCCGCAGGAAGTCCAGCAGTGTGGCGGCGTAGGCCTCCGGCTCCTCGTAGAAGGGCATGTGTGCGCTGTTCTGGAAGATGCGGATCTCCGAATTCGGCAGGGCGCGGTGCATGCGGCCCGAACAGGCCGGCGTCAGCTCGTCATGCAGCCCGCACAGCACGAGGGCCGGCTCGGTGATGCCGCGCATCTCCTCCAGCCGGTTCCAATCCTTGTAGTTGCCGGTGAAGGTGAACTCGTTGGGGCCCTGCATCTCGCCATAGATCGTCATGTTCCACCGATCGAGCGACCGGTTGACCGGCGCCGGCCAGGTCTGCAGCCGGCAGACATGGCGGTAGTTCAGGATCGTGATGGCCGCCTGATACTCGGGATGGTCGAGCGTCCCCTCGGCCTCGTGACGGTGCATCATCGCCACCGTCTCCGGCCCGAGCGCCTCGCGCAGCCGGTTGAGCTCGGAGACGAGGTGCGGGATGTCGCCGGCGCCGTCGGCGAGGATCAGCGACCGGATCATGCCGGGATAGGTCAGCACGTATTCGGTGGCGAGGAAGGTGCCCCAGGAATGGCCGAGCAGGTGGAAATCCCTGATGCCCAGCGCCTGGCGGACGATCTCGACCTCGCGCGCATAGCGCGGCACGGTCCAGAGCGAACGGTCGTCGGGCACGTCCGACGCGCCGGTGCCGAGCTGGTCATAGGCGATGACCCGGAAGCCGTGATCCGCCAGCCAGGAATGCGCCTCGCGCAGATAGTCGCAGGGCAGGCCGGGACCGCCGTTCAGGCACAACAGCACCTCGTCGCCCGATCCGAAGGAATAGGCGACCACCTCATGGCCTTCGACCGCGATGCGAATGGTCTCGTCTGGGGCGCGCTCGTACCACATGGCTCTGGATCCGGATGGTCTCTGGTGGCCGCGGGGGCCGATCGATCAGGAACGGGTGGTCAGGAGGGGAGGCGGGCGCCGGCCGTCCGCCGCGCGCCCGCCCGTGACCTCACTCCTCGATATACGCCGTCTCGAGCATGTAGCGCCCCAGCGGATTCTGGAAGAAGCCATGCACATTCGCCCGGGAGGCATTGCGGAACGGGCTGTAGTAGAGGTCGATCCAGTGCACATCGTCCTTCGCGATGGCCTGAACCTGGTAGTAGATCTCGCAGCGCCGATCCATATCCAGCTCCACCGCCGCCTCGTCGACCAGCGCGGTCACCTCGGGGTTGTGGTAGTTGGTGTAGTAGCTGCGGTTCTCCTCATCGCCATAGACGACGAACTTGGCCTTCTGGTCGGGATCAAAGATGTCGTTGATCCACCACATCAGGCCGATGTCGTACTCGCCGGCGACCAGCGCATCCCACTGCTGACCGCCCTCCATCTTGATGATGTTCACCTCGACGCCGATCTGGGCGAGCTGGTCCTGGACGAGGACCGCGATCTGCTCATGCGCGCTGTCGCCGGCGACGATCACGAAATCGAGCGACAGGTCCTCGACGCCCGCTTCCTCGAGCATCGCGGCGGCGCGCTCGGGATCGTGCGGGTAGTTGGGATTGTCCGGATTGTAGCACATCCCGTCGAGCGGGAAGAACGAGTTGGCCGCGACACCGAAGCCGAAGGTCACCGCATCGACTATGGCCTGCTGGTCGATGGCCATGTTCAGCGCCTGGCGGACGGTCTTGTCGTCGAGCGGCGCATGATCGTGATTGACCAGGATGTGATCCATGCGCGTCGACTTGTCGAGCTGCATGATGATGTCGGGATCGGCCTCGAGCGCCGGGATCTGGTTCCACGGGATGAAGGTCGCCGCATCGACCTCGCCCGCGGTGAGCTGCAGCACCCGGGTGTTGTCGTTCGGGACATAGATCCACTCGATCCCCTCGAGCTTCGGCAGGCCCTCCTCCCAGTAGAGTGGGTTGGCCTCGAGGATGATCCGGTCGCCGCGCCGCCACTCCTTCAGCATGAAGGCGCCGGAGCCGATCGGAGCCTCGCCGAAGCTGTCGCCGGCGGCCTCGACCGCCGCCTTCGGCACGATCGAGGCGGCGAACATCGCCAGCGTCGACATGAAGGGCGAATAGGGGGCGGAGAGCGTCAGCACCACCGTCTTGTCATCGACCGCCTCGGCCGACTCCATGATGGTGTAGAGACCGCGCATCGGCGAGGTCTCCTCGTCGCGCACGCGCTCGAGGCTGAAGACGACGTCCTCGGCCGTCACCGGGCTGCCGTCCGAGAACTGCGCGTCGCGCAGATGGAAGGTGTAGACGGTGCCGTCCTCCGAGATCTCCCAGCTCTCGGCGAGGTCGGGGACGATGTCGGTCGCATCCTCATTGGCGCGCACCAGCGTCGAGTAGAGCTGGTTGATCACCCAGACATCGGGCGCGAGGATGGTGAACACCGGGTCGAGTGTTGAGCTGTCCTGCTCGCGGGCGATGGACAGCACCTGGTCGGCCGCCGCCGGTGCCGCGACGCCGAGCGCCGCGGAGCCGGCCAATGCGGCGGCGAGCGCCCAACGGGCGATGGATGCTTTGGTCATGGTCCTGCCTCCTCTCTCCTCCAGGGGGTGCGCGTCGCGGCTCACCCGCGATGCCGGTCGAGGAAGTCGGTCAGGACCGCGAAATAGTCCTCCGGCTCCTCGAAGAACGGCATATGCGCGCTGTTCGGGAATATCTTGAGCTCGGCATGCGGGATGCCGGCGCGGATCCGCATCGCGGAGGCCGGCGTCAGCTCGTCATGCAGGCCGCACAGCACCAGCACCGGATGGCGGATACGGTGCAGGTCGGCGAGGCGGTCCCATTTCCGCAACGAGCCGATGCAGGTGAACTCGTTCGGCCCCCACATGGTCCCGTAGATGTCCATGTTGATGCCGTCGAGCGACCGCCGCAGCGCCGCCGGCCAGCTCTGCAGCCGGCAGACATGGCGATAGTCGAGGATGGTGATGGCGGCCTTGTATTCGGGATGGTCGGTCGTGCCCTCGGCCTCGTGCCGCGCCATCATCGCCACCGTCTCCGGCCCCAGCGCGGCGCGTAGCCGCTCGAGATCCTGGAGGTGCAGCGGCACCTCGGCCGTGCCATCGGCGCAGATGAAGGTCTTGATCGCCTCGGGATGGGTCAGGCAGTACTCGAAGCCGAGCCAGGTGCCCCAGGACTGGCCGAGCAGATGGATCCGGCCGAGGCCAAGCGCCTGGCGCACCGTCTCGACCTCCTCGACATAGCGCTCGATGCGCCAGAGCGAGGGATCCTGCGGCCGGTCGGACGCGCCGGTGCCGAGCTGGTCGTGGATCACCACGCGGTAGCCGGCATCGGCCATGCGGCTGTGGCTGTCGCGCACATAGTCGCAGGGCAGGCCCGGGCCGCCGTTGAGGCAGAACAACACCTCCTCGCCATGGCCGAAGCCGTAGACGGTCACCGCATGCCCGGCGACCGTTACCCGATCGATGGTGTCCGGCTGTCGTGCATCCGTCGGAAAGCCCACGATTGCCCCCGCATTGTCGCCCAGACGCCGAAGCCTAGGGCGCCACACCACCGCCCGCCTAGCTATGAAGACTCATAGGTGTCGCCGGGCGGCGGCCCCGGGGCACGGTCAGGCGACGTCGAGCAGCCGGTAGTGGGCGGCGCGGGCGACCGCCTGGGTGCGGTTGCGGGCGCCGAGGCGTCGGGCGGCGCTCTCGAGATGGAGATTGACGGTCGGCACCGAACGCCCCAGACGCACCGCGATCTGCTTGGCGGTCAGCCCCATGGCGCAGAGCTGCAAGCATTCGCGCTCACGCGGGGTCAGCCGGACGTGCCGGCAGGTCCGCACCTCGGCGTCGAACTCGGCCAGGGAGGCGGCATGGAAGAGATGGCCGAGCCGGCCGATCGTCCACAGGGCCCGTTCGGCGTCGCGCGAGAAATCGGGATCGGGATCGACGCGGATTGCCGTGAAGGTGGCGAGATCGCCGCCCCGCATGTGGATGGGCACCGTGATCCCGCAGGTCAGCCGGGTATCGCGGAGATAGCGCACCACCGGCTGCTGCTCGGGCTGCCAGGCGCGGCCGAGGATGCGGCTCTTGTCGCCGAGATGCGACCACAGGAAGGGCAGCGTCGTCTCGACGGCGACGAGCTGGACGAGGTCGAGCTGATAATAGCCGTCGTTCAGCCAGAAGCTGGCGAAGCTGTCCGGCAGGTTGCCGGTGTGCATCACCGTCGGGGTGATGAGCTGCCCGTCATGCGACAGCGGTACCGGCGAATAGTCGTAGACGAGGGAGGTGAAGCCGAGCGGTTCGAGCACCCGGAGCGCGACGGCGATCCGCGCATCGCTGCTCGTCGCGGTGTCGAAGATCCCGGTCAGCGCATCCGTCGCCAGATCCTGCATGCCGGCAGCGTATCACGAGGACGGCGCGGCGGCGAAGCCGGATGACGCGGTGCAGCATGCCGCGGCGATATGGCCGACAGCAGCGGCGGCTTGACAGGTGCGGCGGGGGCCACCCAGTCTTTCCGCGCCTGAAGAGAACGGGCCGCGGGAGCGATTCCCGCGGTGAGAGACAAGAGCGCCGCAGAGGCGGCGACGCCAGGGAGGAAGGGTATGGCCGACGCCATGGGCTTCGCGCCGGATGTCGAGGTGCGCTGCCGCGACTACCGCATCGGTGCGATCGGGGCCGGCTTCATCATGGCCGATGTGCATCTCGCGGCCTATCGGGAGGCCGGCTTTCCGGTGGTCGCGATCGCGTCGCGCACGCCGGACAAGGCCAAGGCGGTCGCCGATCGCTGGGGCATCCCGGTCGTCCATGTCACACCCGAACAGCTCATCGAGGATCCGCAGGTCGAGATCGTCGACATCGCCTTCCCGCCCGACCAGCAGCCGGCGCTGATCCGCCACGCGCTGCGGCAGCCACATGTCAAGGCGATCCTGGCGCAGAAGCCGGTGGCGATGAATCTCGACCAGGCACGCGCCCTCGTCGCCGAGGCGAACGCGGCCGGCAAGCTGTTGTCGGTCAACCAGAACATGCGCTTTGACCAGTCGATGCGCGTGCTCAAGCAGATCCTCGACAAGGGCGAGCTCGGCGCGCCGGTGCTGGCGACGATCGAGATGCGCGCGATCCCGCACTGGCAGCCCTTCCTCGAGGCCTATGACCGGCTGACGCTGCTCAACATGAGCATCCATCACCTCGACGTGCTGCGCTTCCTGTTCGGCGACCCGGCCTCGATCTACACCGCGGTGCGGCCCGATCCACGCACCCGCTTTGCCCATAAGGACGGCATCTGCGTGTCGACGCTCACCTTCCCGACGGGGGTGATGGCGGTCAGCATGGAGGATGTCTGGACCGGGCCGCGCGGCGACGATTTCCAGTCCGACATCTACATCAAATGGCGGGTCGAGGGGACGGAGGGCGTGGCCCAGGGGACGATCGGCTGGCCCGACTATCCCGCCGGCAGCCCCTCGACGCTGCGCTATGCCAGCCGGCTGACGACCGGCGGCGCCTGGCGCACGCCCACATGGGACACGATGTGGTTCCCCCACGCTTTCAAGGGCGTGATGGAGCAGCTGCAATGGGCGCTGAAGAGCGGCACGACCCCGCTGCTCTCGGCGGCCGACAATCTCGGCACGATGGCGCTCGTCGACGCCGCCTACCGTTCGGCCGCCGAAGGCCGCGCGGTGATGCTCTCGGAGCTCGGCGCCTGACGGTCGCGGCCCGCCGCGCAATCGGCCGTCCGCGACGGCCATCCAGGGAGGACATTGATGATCCAGGTCGGCATCTTTACCGGTTACTTCCCTTACACGCTCGACGAGACGGCGAAGAAGATCAGGGCGCTCGGCTTCAACACGGTCCAGCTCGACCTGGTCTTCAAGGACCTCGACATGTCGACGCCCGACTCCTTCACCAAGGAGAAGTGCAAGCGGATCCGCGAGACCTTCCGCGATCACGATCTGCCGATCTGCTGCATCTCGGGCTACACCAACATCGTCCATCCCGATCCGGCGGCGCGGAAGCAGAAGCTCGACTATCTGAAGGCGATCATCCGCCACGCCCGCGATCTCGGCTCGCCCTACGTCATCAGCGAGACCGGCACCTTCAACACCGAATCCGACTGGGTGCACCACCCGAAGAACAAGACAGAGGAGGGGTTCGAGGAATGCCGCAAGGTGATCGACGAGCTGGCGCGCGAGGCCTATGACCACGGCGCCGTCTTCCTGCTCGAGACCTATGTGAACAATGTCGTCGGCTCGATCGAGGAGACGCTGCGGATGTTCGCCGCGGTCGACAATCCGGCGCTCGGGCTGCTGATGGATCCGACCAACTATTTCGAGGCGCACAACATCGACAAGATGGACACGGTGCTCGGTCAGATCTTCGACGCGCTCGAGGATCGCATCCGCATCAGCCACGCCAAGGATGTGAAGCGGTCAGGGGACGACAAGACCGAGAAGCACGCCGATATCGGCGACGCCGACGCGCTCGAATCCCATACCTTCCGCGGAGTGGGCGAGATCGAGCTGCCGGCGCCGGGGCTGGGCGAGCTGAATTACGACCTCTATCTCCGGCGCCTGTCGCGCAAGCACCCGAACATCCCGATCATCATCGAGCATCTCGACGAGGCCGATGTGCCGCGCGCCAAGCGGTTCATCGACGAGAAGCTGCGCGTCAACGGGCTTTGAGATCCGGCCGCCGCCCCGCCGGACGGGGCGGCGGCGCGGATGCAGCCCGATCGCGGAGGGGCGCACGCCCGGGAAGCGTCAGAGGTCCTCGGGCAACCCCTCATCGTCGATCCGCTGCAGGATCTCCAGGATGGCGGCGACCCGGCCAGTCGGCAGCGGCCGGCCGGCATTCACCATCGCCTCGTCACTGGCCGCCCAGGCCTGCGCCTCGACCAGCTCGTCGCGCGTCGCGCCGACGCTCAGGATCTCCGCCGCGACTTCGTCGTCCAGCGGTCCGAACACCGCGGCGACGTCGTCGCGGCCGGCGGGCGGGGCGGGTGTGCTCGGCATGACGGGTCTCCTTCCTGCATGCTATCCGTCGCCCCCGGAACGGCCCACCGGGCCGACCGTTCCGTCGCACGGGACGCAAGGGGGATCGAGGCCTGCGGAAGAGAGGCGCCATGAAAGCGGCACGGCTCGTGGCGATGGTGATCGCGGCGCTCTTCGCCGTCACCGCGCCCGCCATGGCGGAGACGCGGACGATCTGCACCCTCGTCGCCGAGGCCGCGAGCGGGCGCGTCCTGTTCGAGGAGGGTGATTGCGGGGTCCGAATCTCGCCGGCCTCGACCTTCAAGATCGCGATCGCCGTCATGGGCTATGATGCCGGCATCCTGGCCGGGCCCGACGCGCCGGAACTGCCCTTCCGCGAGGGCTACGCCGATTGGCGTCCCGAATGGCGCCAGCCGGCGACACCGGCGCACTGGATGCGCGAATCGGTCGTCTGGTACTCCCAGCAGGTCACGCTGCGGCTCGGTGCCGAGCGCTTCGCCGCCTATGTCGCCGCGTTCGGCTACGGCAATGGCGATGTGTCCGGTGACCCCGGACGGGGGAACGGGCTCACCCATGCCTGGCTCGGCGCCTCGCTCGAGATCTCTCCGGCCGAGCAGGTGGCCTTCCTGCGCGCATTGATCGGGCATGATCTGCCGGTCAGCGCGGCGGCGGTCGCCCAGACGGCCGCGCTCCTCGACCAGGGGGTGCAGCCAGCCGGCTGGCGGGTCTACGGCAAGACCGGGACCGGCATCGCCCGCGACGGGCAGGCACGCTTCGGCTGGTTCGTCGGCTGGGCCGAGCGCGCCGGCGACACCATCGTCTTCGCCCGGCTCATCCGGGACAATGAGCGCCAGCCCACCCCGTCGGGCCCGCGCGCTCGCGCCGCCCTCCTCGCCGACCTGTTCGCCGACCGCGCAACCCTCGACCGGCTGCTGCCGGCACCCTGACCGCGCGCGGGTCCGCGCCGCCTCCGTCCCATCCTCGCCGTCATCGACGGGGTGGCCCGGATCCCTCCTGCCACGCCGAAAGAGGGCGGGCGCCGACGGAGGCATCCTCGACCCGCCGTTCCGCCCGGTGATATGACGCTGGACCTTCCGGCGCCGGGAGTGGCTCCTGGAGGCCAAGCAACCTCCGGTCTCGCCCGATGCGCCGTCGCGTCGAATTGCTGTTGATGGTCCTTTGTATGCGGTGATAGGCAAATTTGTTGTTCACTATAAAAACGAGACGATGCCCGACATGGCTCTGCCGGATACGCCCCCACAGACGGTCCTCGCGCGGTTGGCGGCGCAACGGACGCCGGTCGTCTACGACGCCATCGAACGCTTCGGCCTCCGCTCGCGCAGCGAGGGCTACACGGATGCCAGCATCCGCTGCATCCTGCCCGGCCTCGGCGCCTTCGTCGGCCATGCCTGGACCGGGCGGATCGCGACGCGCGAGGAGCCCTCGCCGGACGAGCAGTCCGTGCCATGGCCGACGGTCTGGGCGTCGCTCGCCACGGTGCCGGCGCCGCGCATCGCCGTCGTGGAGGATGTCGATCCCGACCCCGGCCGCGGCTGCGTCTGGGGCGATGTGTCGGCGGCGATCTTCCAGGCACAGGGCTGCATCGCGGCGATCACCAACGGCTCGGTGCGCGACATCCGCCAGGTGGAGGCGATCGGCTTCGGGCTGTTCGCCGCCGCCGCCGTGGTCGGCCACGGCTACGGCCGCTATCTCGAGATCGGCTGCCCCGTGCGGGTCGGTGGCATGACGGTGCGGCCGGGCGATCTGATCCACGCCGATGAGCATGGTGCCCTGACCATTCCCGCAGAGATCGACCTCGAGGAGCTGCTGCGGGTGATCGAGCACGTCCATGCCGCCGAGCGCACCGTCATCGAATATTGCCGTCGTCCCGGCTTCGACATCGGCGAGCTCGACCGGCTGCACACCTGGTCGATGGAAAGCGCAGACTGAAAAAAGGCAGCGGCCGGGCCCGGCCGCTGCCCGCCCGCCGGGCGCCGGGCCCGTCCCGGCTTGCTGCGCATTGAAATTGCAGCATGATCCAAATTTGTGCACAGGAAGATTGATATTCTTGGACGTAATTTTTTGGATTCGGTTATTCCCGACGACGGCGCCCCGGGGCACAGATGCCGGTGAAGTCGCGGTGTTTTGAGCCGCGGAGGAGGTGCCGGATGAACGAGCAAGGGCTGGCGGCGACAGCCGCCATGGCGGAGCCGGCGGGAACAGCCGGCACGGGTGCCATCGAGATCGTGCCGACCGGCGGCGCCCTGGGCGCCGAGATCCGCGGCCTCGACCTGTCGCAGCCGCTCGGCGATGCGGCGCGCGCCATCGTTCTCGAAGCCTGGTACCAGTATCACCTGCTCGTCTTCCGCGGCCAGTCGCTCACCGATCCGCAACTCGTCGCATTCAGCCGGATCTTCGGCGAGCCGATGGTCGACCACCGCCCGGTCGACTATCACCGCCACCTCGACACCGAGATGCCGGAACTGGTCGACGTCATCTCGAACGTGACGGTCGACGGCAAGCCGATCGGCGCCCTCGGCGCGGGCGAGGCGATCTGGCACACCGACACGGTGCCGGTGCCCAACGCCGCGCTGATCCTGCATGCGCTCGAGGTGCCCGAGGCCGGCGGCGAGACCCGCTTCTGCAACATGACGGCCGCCTATGAGGCGCTGTCACCGGAGATGAAGGCGCGGATCGAAGGGTTGATCTCGATCCACAGCCGCACCCACGACCTGACGAATGCAGTGAAGGCCGGCATCGCGGCCGATCACGACAAGCGGCTGTCGCCCGGGCCCTGGTTCCCGATCGTGCGCACGCATGGGGTGACCGGCCGCCGGTCGATCTTCCTGGGGCAGCGCGGCTCCGGCTACGTCGTCGACCTGTCCGTGGAGGAGAGCGACGCGCTGCTCGAAGAGCTGTGGGCGCATGCGACCCAGCCCCGCTTCGTCTGGGAGCACCGCTGGCGCGTCGGTGACGTCGTCGTCTGGGACAATCGCTGCACCGCGCACAGCCGCGGCGCCTTCCAGCCGAGCGGTCGTCGCCGGCTTCACCGGACGACCGTCCGGGGCGAGTGGCCGCGCTGAGGCGGCAGACCAGGATCCGGGCAATCGTCCGGCCGATAGGAGTGGAGGGATTGGGGATGCGTGGAATGCTGTGTCGGGTGGCCGGGGCCGCCCTCGTCGTCGCGGCGCTGCCGGCTTCGGCCCAGGCCGCCCAGGAGCTCGTCGTCGCCGGCTGGTCGGGCGGCTATGACGTGCTGCTCGAGGAGGTGATGCTCCCCGAATGTCTCGCCGAGATGGATGTCGACATCACCTGGGTGCTCGGCAATTCCGCCTCGAACATCGCCAAGGTGCGTGCTGCCGGCGACAATCAGGAGATCGACGTCGTCATCGCCGACGACCTGCCGCAGCGGGCCGCGATGAATGAGGGGCTGTGGGCGGCGCTCGATCCGGCGATCGTCACCAACCTCGCCAATGTCCGTGATGTGGCCCGGCTGCCCGACGATCAGGGCGTCGGCTTCGCACTGAACATCTCGGGCCTCGTCTATCATCCCGATGCGCTCGAGGCCGAGGGCATCGCCCCGCCGACCTCCTGGAACGACCTGTTCCGCGAGGAGTTCGCCGGCCGCATCGCGCTGATGCCGGCGACCGCGGGCGAGGGGCTGATCACGCTGATCCAGCTCGCCTACATGAATGGCGGCAGCGAGGCTGATATCGGTCCCGGCTTCGATGCGATCGCCGAGATCGCCGCGGACGTGCTGGAATTCCCCTCCACCGGGGCGCAGGTCACCTCGCTCTTCCAGCGTGAGGAAGCCTGGATCTCGGTGATGCCGCTCGACTATGCGGCGATCGTCAAGCAGGAGGGCGTGCCGATCGAGTTCGTTTTCCCCGAGGAAGGCGCGCCGGCCCGCACCTATACGATCAGCGTCGTCAAGGGCGCGCCGCATCCTGAGCTGGCGCAGCAGCTCGTCAACTGCGTGCTGAGCGAGACGGTGCAGCAGCGTGTCGCGACCGAGCTTCAGGCGGCGCCGGTCATCCAGGAGGTCGACGTTCCGGCCGACATCCTCGACATGGCCGACCGCGTCTATGCGGTTGACATGGACGCCATCAACGCCAATCGCGAGGCGTGGATCGAGCGCTGGAACCGCGAGATCGAGACCCGCTGAGGTCGATCAAGGCGATATCGGGAGCGGCCATGCTCGATCTGCGGAATATCCGCAACCGCTACGGCGCCGTCCATGCCCTGGACGGCGTCAGCCTCTCCGTCGCCCAGGGCGAGCTGGTCAGCCTGCTCGGCCCCTCGGGCTGCGGCAAGAGCACCCTCCTCAATACGGTGTCCGGCTTCGTGACGCCGGATGCCGGGGAGGTGCTGATCGCCGGAGAGCCGGTCGGGCATCTGCCGCCCCATCGCCGGCCGACGGCGATGGTGTTCCAGAGCTACGCGCTGTTCCCGCATCTCGATGTCTTCTCCAACGTCGCCTTCGGCCTGCGTATCCGGCGCCAGCCCTCGGCGGTGGTGGAGCGCAAGGTGAAGGCGGCGCTCGACCTCGTGAAGCTGGCCGATTTCGGCGGCCGGCTGCCGCGGCAGCTCTCGGGCGGCCAGCAGCAGCGGGTGGCGCTGGCGCGGGCGCTGGTGGTCGAGCCGAAGGTGCTGCTGCTCGACGAGCCGTTCAGTAATCTCGACGCCAAGCTGCGCGAGCAGATGCGGATCGAGGTGCGGGCGCTGCAGCGCCAGGTCGGGGTGACGACCCTGTTCGTCACACACGACCAGGAGGAGGCGTTCGAGCTCGGCGACCGCGTCGTCCTGATGAATCGCGGTCGGATCGAACAGATCGGCACGGCGGCCGATCTCTACGAACAGCCGCGGACGATGTTCGTCGCCGATTTCATCGGCCGCACCAATGTACTCGATGGCCGGGTGCTGCGCCTCGACGGCGAGGATGCGGTGGTCGGTATCGCCGCCGACCGGCAGGTCGAGATCCGCGCACGCATGCCCGATGCACGACCGGGCCAGGCGGTCCGGCTGCTGCTGCGCCCCGAGCAGATCGCGATCGCGACCGCGGCGGCCGGTTCCACCGCCGCCACGGAGAACCGTCTCGAGGGCCGGATCGCGCTCGCGGTCCATCTCGGCGCCGCCATCCGCTATTCGGTCGAGACGGCGGGGCCGACTCTCATGGTGATGGCGCAGGCCGCGGCCGGCATGCTGGAGACCGGGCGCCCCGTGACCGTCACCTTCGGCCGCCGGCTGACGGCGATGGCGCCGGATGATGCGGCGGGGGCGGCGCCGTGACACGCGGAAGCCGCCGCTTCGCCTGGCTGCTGCTCAGCCCCACCCTTCTCGTGATGGGGCTGTTCCTCGTGCTGCCGCTCGCGGCGACTGTCGTCAACAGCTTCCACGAATACCGATCAGGCGTCGGCGAGATCGAGGACAGCTTCACCCTCGAGAACTACATCCGCTTCCTGGCTGATCCCTATTACTGGGGCATTCTCGGACGGACGCTGCTGATCAGCCTCGAGGCGACGGTCGCCTCCGTGGTGCTCGGACTGCCGGTGGCGGTCTATCTCACCCGGCAGACCGGCCTGTGGCGCGCGGTTCTCACGACGATCATCCTCGCGCCGATGCTGATCAGCATCGTGGTGCGCGCGCTCGGTTGGCTCGTGGTGCTCGGACGGGAGGGACTGCTGGTGCAGATCCTCGGCCTGTTCATGGATCGGCCGCCGATGCTGCTCTACACCGAATGGGCGGTGCTGATCGGGCTGTTGCAGGTGTTCCTGCCGCTGATGGTGCTGTGCATCATGTCGGCGCTGCTGCAGATCGACCCCGCGGTGATGCGCGCCGCCGCCGACCTCGGCGCGACCGCACGCCAAGTCTTCTGGAAGGTGGTGGCGCCGCTCAGCGTGCCGGGGATTGTCGCGGGCTCGCTGCTCGTTTTCACGCTGTGCGCCGGCAACTTCGCGATCCCGGCGCTGCTCGGCGGCAGCCGCACCAAGGTGATGGCCCATATGGTCTACCAGAACCAGGTGCTGCTGCTGAACTGGCCCTTTGGCGCCGTGCTGACGGTCATCCTGCTCGTTACCGTCGGCGTCTGTGTTGTCCTCTACCAGGCCTGGCTGCGCCGGCAGCGCTGGGCCGCGGCGCTCGGGTGATCCGGCCATGGTGACCGCCGCCGTCTCCCTCCTTGTCATCCTGTTCCTGTTCGGCCCGATCCTGCTGATCGTCTGGCTGTCCTTCACGCCCGAGCGCGGCCTGCGCCTCGATTTCACCGAGCCGTCGCTGCGCTGGTACCGGGAGCTGCTGGGCAGCGGCGAGTTCCTGCAATCCTTCGCCACCAGCCTCTATCTCGCGGTCGCGACGACCGCGATCGCGCTGGTGCTCGGGACGCTTGCCGCCTATGCGCTGCACCGCTTCACCTTCCGCGGACGCGAGGCGGTCGCGGCGCTGCTTCTGTCGCCGCTGATGATCCCGGGCGTCGCGATCGGCCTCGGCCTCGGGCAGTTCCTGTCGCGGATCGGCATCAGCTACGGCTTCTGGGCGCTGCTGATCGGCCATGTGGTGCTGACCATCCCCTATGTCGTGCGTACCGTCACGGCGTCGCTCGCCGGTGTCGACCGGACCATCGAGATGGCGGCGCAGGATCTCGGCGCGAGCCGTCTGCGCGCCTTCGTCCTCGTCACGGTGCCGCTGCTCCGGCCGGGGCTGGTGGCAGGCGGGCTGTTCACCTTCATCACCTCATTCGACGAGCTGACGGTGTCGCTATTTCTGTCGAGCGTGCGCGTGGTGCCGCTGCCGGTCCGCCTGTTCGACTATCTGGAGAACGTCATCGACCCGACGGTGGCGGCGATCTCGGCGGTGCTGGTGCTGCTCTCGCTCTTGTCCATCCTGGCGCTGGAATGGCTGGTCGGGCTCGACCGGGCCCTCGGCGGGCGGATCGACAAGTCACGGCTCTGATCCGGCCCTGGCCGGGAGGCCCGGATCATGGGAGGGATCGCGGCGCGTCTGGCGCTGCTCTACGCGCTGACGATCCTGCCGCGGCTGCTGCTGATGGCGTTGATGCCGATCGTGCTGCTCGCCCTGCTCGGCGATGCGCAGCGGGTCAGCCTCGCCTATCTGGCGGCGAGCCTCGCCGGCATCGCGGCCGGGATCGCCTTGCCCTTTCTGCTGCGGCGGGTCGGCCGGCGCCGCGCCTACCTTCTCGCCGGGGGAACGGCGGCGGCGGCCGCGACCGGCCTCGCGTTCGGCGGCGCGGCCGGGATCGTTCTTCTCTCGCTCGCCGGTTTCATCCTGCTGTTCGCCAGCGTGTCGGCCGGCGAGACGGTGGTGAGCCTGCATGCGATGGAAGCGCTCGACCGCGACGGCAAGGCGCGGTTCGAGCCGCTCCGCGTCACCTTCGCGATGCCGGCCTTCGTGCTGGCACCGGCGATCGGGGCCACGGCGGCCGACCGGGTCGATCCCGCCGTCACCTTCCTTCTCTGCGGGATCGCGGTGGCGGTGGCGATCGCCTGGCGGCTGCGGCTCAGGCTCGCCGATGGCGGCAGTGCCGCCGCCGCTCTGGCCGCCACCAGCCCGCTGCGCTGGGTGGGGCGGTTCCTGCGGCAGCCGCGGCTGCGGCTGGCCTATCTGCTCGCCGCCGGCCGGACGAGCTGGTGGACGATGTTCTTCACCTATGCGCCGCTGATCCTGGTCGAGCGCGGCTATCCGACGCTCGTCGCCTCCGGCGTCAGCGCCGCCGCGCTCGCCTTCCTCGCGACCGCGACGCTTTGGGGCCGGGCGGCCCGGCGCTGGGGGGTGCGTGCGCTCGAGATCTTCGGCTTCGGCGCCGGCGGCATCCTCACCTTGTCACTGCTCCTCGCCCCGGCGGAGGGGCCGGGCCTCGTGGTGCTGCTGCTGCTCGCCGCCTGTGCCGTCACCGCGCTCGACGGCGCCGGCAACGTCTTCTTCATGCGGGCGGTGCATCCCTATGAGCGGGTCGAGATGACGGTCGTCTTCTCGACCTATCGCGACGTGTCGCAGGCGCTGCCGCCGGCGCTGTTCGCGCCGCTTCTCCTCGTCCTCGACCTCGTCTCGCTGTTCGCGCTCAGTGGTCTCCTGCTGATCGGTCTCGCGCTGTTGGCCCGCCATCTGCCGCGCGGCATGTGAAGCCGGTCACCGGCTGTGGGCCTCGGCACAGAGTCGTTCGAACTGGCGAAGGGCATCGGAGCGCGGCGCCCCCTTGCGGGTGATGAAATCGAAGCTGCAGCGATAGACGAAGACATCCGGCCGCAGCGCCCGCAGCCGGCCCGCCTCGACCCAGGGCGCGGCGACATGGGTCGGCAGGAAGCCGGTATAGCGGCCTGACAGGAGCAGGATGAGCTGCGGCTCGATCTGGTCGACGACCGCCGCCACCGGCCCCAGTTTAAACCGCCGGTCGTCGCGGTCGCGCCAGTAGCGCCGGCGGATGGTCTCGTGGCGCTGCAGGAGGTCGGGGTCGAGCCGGTCGGGATCCTCCTCGAACAGCGGATGGCCGGCGCCGACATAAAGGAGGTTCAGCTCGGTATAGAGCGGCAGGTGGTCGAGGCCGGAGATCATCAGCGGGAAACTGCCGATGCCGCAATCATACTCGCCCTCGCGGACCTTGACCTGCAGGTCCTGCGGCGGATCCTGGGTCATGACGAGATAGAGCCGCGGGATGCGGAGCTTGAGCCGGCCGATCGCCTCGGCGACCCGACAATTGGGGTCGTTCGCCATGCTGTCGACCAGGCCGACGCGGAACTCCTTCACATCGCCGCGGGCGCGTTCGAGTTCAGTGTTGAACTCGAGCGTCGAGGCCAGCAGGCGGCGCACCGCTTCATGGATCGCCTCGCCCTTCTCGGTCAGCTTGAAGCCGGCGCGGCCGCGGCGGCAGAGCGTGATGCCGAGGCGCTGCTCGAGAGCCGTCATATGGTTGCTGATCGTCGATGCGCTGATGTTCAGCTCAGCCTCTGCAGCCGAATAGCCGCGATTGCGGACCACTGCATCGAAGACCTTGAGAAGACGAAGGTCGCTGCCCGAGAGCTGCATTGCTCGGTTTACCTTGAGATATCTGGGGATGAGTTTTGACAGAAGTGGCGTTTGTGCGGCGCTGCCCGCGGTCTAAAGCTGTTCGAGGCGAATCCCGCCCGCCGCTTTACGGAATCCGCGCTATGGCATCGCCTTTCAACCAGCCGCTCGGAGGCAATGAGATGCCCCGTTTCGGCGGCCCCGCGACGATGATGCGTCTGCCGTCGCGGTCCGACGCCGACGGGCTCGACGCCTGCTTCGTCGGCGTGCCGATGGATATCGGCGCGTCGAACCGGTCGGGCACGCGGCACGGGCCGCGGCAGATCCGCGCCGAATCCTGCATGCTGCGCCCCTACAACATGGCGACGGGCGCCGCGCCCTTCGACAGCCTGCAAGTCGCCGATATCGGCGATGTCGCGATCAATACCTTCGATCTCAAGGATGCGGTCCGGCGGATCGAGACGGCGTTCGACGCGATCCTGGCGCATGATTGCGTGCCGCTGACCCTCGGCGGTGACCACACGCTGACCTATCCGATCCTCAAGGCGGTGGCGCGGCGTCACGGACCGGTCGCGCTGATCCATGTCGATGCGCATGCCGACATCAACGACACGATGTTCGGCGAGCGGATCGCCCATGGCACGCCGTTCCGCCGGGCGCTCGAGGATGGCTGTCTCGAACCGCGCAAGGTCTTCCAGATCGGGCTGCGCGGCACCGGCTACTCGCCGGATGATTTCGAGTGGTCGCGGCGGCAGGGCTTCACCGTCGTGCCGGCTGAGGCGTGCTGGCATCGCTCGCTCGAACCGCTGATGCACCGGATACGCGAGACGATCGGCGATCAGCCGACCTATCTCTCCTTCGACATCGACTCGCTCGATCCGGGCTTCGCCCCGGGCACCGGCACCGTCGAGCCCGGCGGCCTGTCGACCTGGCAGGCGCTCGAGATCGTCCGCGGCTGCCGGGGCCTCAGCCTCGTCGGCGGCGATCTCGTCGAGGTGTCGCCACCCTGGGATCCGAGCGGCAACACCGCGCTGATCGGCGCCAACCTGCTCTACGAGATGCTCTGCGTGCTGCCCGGCGTCCGCTACCAGCCGCCCGGCGATCACGGCTTCGCGTTCTGAGGAGAGGAAGAGATGCCCGTTCGCCCCAATCCCATGCAGGCGGCGCTGGCCGCCGGCGAGCCCCGGATCGGTACCTGGCTGATGATGGTGTGGAACCCGTCGGTCATGACGCTGATGAAGAGCGTCGGACTCGACTTCGTACGGGTCGATCTCGAGCACACGCCGATCTCGCTCGAGAGCGTCGCGGCCCTCGCCGCCGTCGGCCGGGCGCTCGATCTGCCGGTGCTGGCGCGGCCGCCTTCCTCGGACCGCGACTGGATCACCCGGCTCCTTGATGCCGGCGTCTGGGGGCTGCACGTGCCGCAGGTGGAGACCGCCGAACAGGCGGAGCAGATCGTCAGGGCGGCACGGCACGCCCCTCTCGGCGCCCGCGGCACCTTCGAGCCCGGCCCGCAGAACGACTACACCGAGCCGAGCGAGCCGACCGGCAGCCTCGCCTTCCTCAACGAGCAGGTGCACATCACGGTGATGCTCGAGACGGTCGAGGCCTTCCGCAACATTGAGGAGATCGCCGCGGTGCCGGGGATCGACGCGCTGTCGATGGGCCCGGCCGACCTCGCCCAGGATCTCGGCGTCTACGACACGCCGGACGAGGCCAGCGCGGTCGAGCCCTACAAGACACAGCTCCTCGAGGTGGCGGCGCGGCACGGCAAGCAGGTCGAGATGGGCGCCTGGTCGCCGGAGGAGGCCGAATACTGGATCGGCCGCGGCGTCCAGGTGATCACCTATCTGACCGACACGACGGTGCTGCGCGCCGGATTCGGCGGTGCCATGCGCCGGTTCCGCCCCGCGGCGGGAGCGCGCTAGAGGAGGAGGGCCGGCCGGCGGGGCGCCGGCCGGCGGCCCCGAAGAGGAGATCGATGTGCCATGGAGCGGGTGAGCGCTGAACGCTGGTACGAGACGCGGCACGTCGGTGATGACGTGACGCTCATCGATGAACCCTTCATCAAGGCGTTCTACCGCTGCAACGTCTGGCATGTGCGCGGCCGCGACCGCGACATGCTGGTCGATACCGGCATGGGCGTCGTCAGCCTGCGCCGGCACGTGCCGTTGGTGACGGAGAAGCGCTGCCTCGCCGTCGCCTCGCACACCCATTTCGACCATATCGGCAGCCATCACGAATTCCCCGACCGGCTGGTCCACCGCGCCGAGGCGGCAATCCTGGCCGACCCTTCGCCGGCGGCGACGCTCGCCGATCTCTATGTCGAGGACGGCATCTTCACGGCGCTGCCGCCCGAGCCCTATGTCTCGGCCGAATACCGGGTGAAGGGGGCGCCGGCGACACGGCTGCTCGAGGACGGCGACGTCGTCGATCTCGGCGACCGGCACTTCGAGGTGGTGCACACGCCCGGCCATTCCCCGGGCGGTATCGCGCTGTTCGAGGCGGCGACCGGGATCCTTTTCTCCGGCGACATCGTTTATGACGGGCCGCTGATCGAGGACACCTATCATTCCGACGCGGCCGACTATGTGGCGAGCATGCGGCGGCTGCTCGCCATGCCGGTCCGCATCGTCCATGGCGGCCACTTCCCGAGCTTCGACGGCGAGCGGCTGCGCCGGATCATCCGGGACTGGCTCCGCGAGAAAGAGGGATGACGGGCTGTCGCCGCCGGGCACCGCGCAACGGTCCGCGGCGGCATTCCCGGACCGGTCCGCCGTGCCACGCATCGACTTCCAGCTTCCATAATTTATGTAGTTGACTACAAAAATAGAGCACCCTACCGTCGATGTCGAGGGGATTGCCGGACGCGCAACGAAGCCGCCGAGCAAGCAAGAGGGAAGTTCCCAATGACGCTAGCCATCGGTCGTCGCCAGCTCGTGAAGGCGGGGGCGTTCGGCGCCGCTTTCCTGTCCACCTCCGGCCTGCTTCTGCGGCCCGGCCGGGCGGCGGATACGACACTCTACGGGGTGGAATGGGGCGGGCCTTATATCGAGGCGATGAACACCATCGCCGCCCGCCAGGACGCGGTGTCGGTCCAATGGGAGCTGCATGCCTCGGGCGCGGCGGCGATCCTGGCCAAGATCAAGGCGACCTGGCCGGATACGCCCTACGACTTCATCGCCGCCGATGATGCGACCATCACCTCGATGATCAACGAGGGCTGGCTCGAGACAATCGACCCGGCGCTCGTCCCGAACCTCGCCTCGGTGCCGGAGGGCTACATGCTCCGCGACGCCGACGGCAATGTGAAGAACATCCCGCGCAGCCTGTCGGGCTTCTATTTCGGCTACCGCTCCGACATCGCGCCCATCGCGATCGAGTCGATCGACGACCTGCTCCGGCCGGAGCTCGCCGGGCAGATCTGTTGGCCGCACCCGATCCAGATGAGCGGCGTGCATCTGGTCGCGCTGGCGCGCCATGCCGGCGGCAGCGAGCGCGACATCGAGCCGGGCTGGGCGTTCATCAAGGAACTTGCCGCCAGCGGCAATATCGGGCGGATCGCGCAGACCGAGACGGATGCGATCAACTCGCTGACATCGGGCGAGACCTCGGTCTCCTTCTGGCATCTCGCCGTCTGGATGAATGTCGCGCGTAACGTGCCGGTGGTGCAGATCACCAAGCGCGACGGCTTCACCACCTTCCTCGTCACCACGGGCTATGCCGTCCTCGCCGGCCGCCCGGCGATCCCCGAGACGCTCGCCTTCCTCAACCACGCGATCGCGCCGGAGAACGTCGCGACCTACAGCGACGTGGTCGGCGAGGCACCGGCCAGCACCGCGGTGCCGGTCGACGAATCGATGGCGCATATGATGTTCACCGCCGAAGAGGCGGCGAAGTACACGACCATTCCGGACTGGGGTTACATCGCCGCCCAGCGCGACGCCTGGGTGCGGCGTTGGGAGGAGGAGGTGGCGCCGCTCCTCTGAGCGGCCCGGCCTCCGCCCGCCGCCTTATCCGTCAGTAAGGGCCGTGCCCCCCAGGGTACGGAACACCGTCATGCACCTGTCCATCGATCCCGAACTCCGCCGGCAGCTCGATGATGTCCGGCGCGACTTTGCCAGCGCCCGGACGCTGCCCTCGAAGGCCTATCACGACCCCGCATGGTTCGAGGCCGAGAAGGCCTCGATCTTCATGCGCGACTGGCTGATGGTCGGCCGCGCGGAGGAGGTCGCCAATCCCGGCGACTTCTTCTCGGTCGAGATCGCGAAGGAGAGGCTGCTCATCGTGCGCGGCCATGACGGGGTGGTGCGGGCGATGTCGCCCTCCTGCCGTCATCGCGGCGCCATCGTCGCCGAAGGGTCGGGTAATGCCCGGGTCTTCGTCTGCCCCTATCACCGCTGGACCTACGCCACCGACGGCCGGCTGATGGGTGCGCCGGAGATGAACCGCTGCCCGGGCTTCGACAAGGGCGCCCACCCGCTGGTGCAGGTCGCCTGCCAGGAGTGGGAGGGCTTCCTCTTCGTCAATTTCGCGCCCGACCCGCAGCCGTTGCTCGACCATCTCGGCGATCTGCCACAGCGCATGGCGCGTTATCGCCTGTCGGAGATGCGGGTCGCCCGCGAGAAGCGCTATCGGCTCGCCTGCAACTGGAAGTCCTATATGGACAATTCGGTCGAGGCCTATCACGTCTCGGCCGTCCATGGCCGCAGCCTCGAGCCGGTCGCGCCGATGTCGACTTGGCACGAGGAGATCCATCCGTCCTATTATCTGCTGTGGACCGAATTCGCCGGCACGCTCGGGGTGCTCAAGGGCGAGACGGGGTTCCCGGCGATGCCCGGGCTCAGCCTCGATCGCCCGGAACGCCACACACTGGCCGTGCTTCCCCCTTCGACGGTGCTGACCGCGAGTGTGGACGCGATATGGTGGGTGACGCTCCTGCCGGTGAGCGCGGAGGAGACCGTGGTGGTGGTCCGGCACGCCTTCCCGGCCGGCACCGAGACGCGCCCCGATTTCGAGGAGGTTGCCGAGCGCTATTACCGCCGCTTCGACATCGTCAATGTCGAGGACAACGAGATCGTCGAGATCCAGCATCGCGGCATCGTCCAGGCGCTGCGCCGGCCCGGCCCCTTCGCCCCGCAGGAGACGCTGGTCCACGCCTTCTCCAGCTACGTCACCGAGCGGGTGACCGGCTTCGCCCAGGCCGCATCCGCCCAGGCGTGATGAGAGCAGCGCACTGGCGCGGGCCGGTAATCCGGTGACGGCCGCCCCGCACCGGCGCGGCCGGAGATCCTCGACCGTCGCGGTCCTGCTGCTGCCCGGTCTCGCGATCGCGGCGCTGTTGCTCGCCCTGCCGCTCCTGACCCTCGCCGATCAGAGCTTGCTGCCGCATGTCGGTGGCCGGGTCGGGGCGGCGACCGATGCCGGCTGGACGACCGAGAACTTCACCGATCTCTTCAAGCCCGCCTATTTCGGCGTTCTGTGGGACACGCTGCGGCTCAGCTTCCTGTCGGCGGTGCTGGCGGTGGCGCTGGGCGCGCTGCTCGCCTACCGGATCGCGCGGATGGAGGGCCGGCGCCGGCGCAAGATCGCCCTCGCCGCGCTGTTCCTCTTTCTGTTTCTCAGCATGCTGGTGCGCATCTACGCGATCCTGCTGACCTTCGGGCCGACCGGGCCGGGTGACGCGCTGTTGCGCGGCTTCGGCCTTCTGCCGAGCAGCCGCACCCATGCCGAGCTGATGGTGGTGCTCGGCTTCCTGCATTACCTGGTGCCGGTCGCCGCGCTGATGCTGGTCGGCACCTTCCAGAACATCGGCACCGGCCTCTATGAGGCGGCGATGGCGCTCGGCGCACCGCGCTGGCGGGCGCATCTCAGCACCACAGCCCGGCTCGCGGCGCCGGGCATGGTATCGGCCTTCTTCGTCGTCTTCAGCCTTGCGGTCAGCTCCTTCGTCATCCCGATGATCCTCGGCCGCGGCAAGGTGCAGTTCCTTGCCAATCTCAGCTATGCGCGGTTCAGCGAGGTGGCGAACTACCCGAGTGGCGCCGCGATCGCGATGCTGCTGCTGGTGATCAGCCTTGCCATCGTCGGGCTGATCGGGCTGGTTGCGCGGGATCGCGCGGCGGGGACGGCATGAGGATGCGGCGTCTCATCGACGATCTGGCGGGCTGGGTAGTGGCGGCGATCGGCGTCCTCGCCGTGGCCTTCCTCGTCCTGCCGCTCGCGATCTCGATCCTGATGTCCTTCGACGCCCGCAGCTTCTTCGGGCCCTTCCCGCCGCCGGAGCTCTCGACCGGCTGGTACGAGAAGTTCTTCGACAGCCCGGTCTATCGCAGCGGCATCGTCAACACGGTGGTGATCGCCACCATCGCGACAGCGGTGTCGGTCAGCGCCGGAACGGCGGCGGCGATCGCTCTGCACCGGGCACGGTTTCCCGGCCGCGCCGCCCTGCTCGCGCTCTTCCTGTCGCCGCTGGTCGTCCCGGCGGTGGTGCTCGGCTTTGGCCTGCTGCTGGTCCTCTCGGGTCTCGGCATCGTCGACGGGATGGCGCGGATGATCCTCGGCCACATCGTCGTGACCTTCCCTTATGTCGTCCGGGCCACCGCCGCCGGGCTAACCGGCATCGGCCGCAGCCTCGAGGAGGCGGCGATGAGCCTGGGTGCCGGCGAATGGCGGGTGATCTGGACGGTGATCCTGCCGCTCTGCCGCACCGGCGTCGTGGTCGGCGCGGTGCTGGGCTTCGCGATCTCGATCGACGATGTGTCCGTCGGGATCTTCCTGTCGGATCCGGACAGCATGACGCTGCCCCTCGCCCTCGTCAGCATGATGCGCTCGAACTTCGACCTGACCATAGCCGCGGCCTCGGTCGTGCTGATCGCCGCGGCGGCGCTCCTCATCCTCGTGCTCGAGCTGCTCATCGGCATGGATCGGGTGATCGGTCGGGGAACCGAGGGACGATGACGGCCCCGGCCTCCACCCCCTACCCGGACGCCGCCGCGCCGACGCTCGAACTCCGCGGCGTCACCAAGGAGATGGGCGGCCGCCGCGTCGTCGACGCCGTCGACCTCACCATCCGCCGCGGCGAGATCATGGCGTTGATCGGCCCGTCGGGCTGCGGCAAGACGACGACGCTGCGGATGATCGGCGGCTTCGAGCGCCCGACCGCCGGCGACATCCGCATCGACGGGCGCAGCGTCGTGGGCCTGCGTCCCTACGAGCGCAACTTCGGCATCGTCTTTCAGGATTACGCGCTGTTCCCGCATCTCACGGTGCGCGAGAACGTCGCCTACGGCGTCCGCCACCGCCGCTACCGGCGAAAGCCGCTCGCCGAGCGGGTGGAGGAGATGCTGGCGCTGGTCCGCATGGAGACGCTGGCCGATCGGCTGCCGCGGCAGCTCTCCGGCGGTCAGCGTCAGCGGGTGGCGCTGGCCCGCGCGCTGGCGCCCGAGCCTTCGATCCTGCTGCTCGACGAGCCGCTCTCGGCGCTCGACGCCGCGATCCGCGGCGAGTTGCGGCTCGAGCTGCGGCGCCTTCTCAAATCGGTCGGCACGACGACGCTGCTGGTCACCCATGACCAGGAGGAGGCGATGGTGCTGGCCGACCGGCTGGTCGTGATGCGCGACGGGCATTTCGTGCAGGAAGGGCGGCCGCTCGACGTCTATGACCGGCCGGCAAACCGCTTCGTCGCCGACTTCCTCGGCAGCTGCAACTGGCTCGAGGGGCAGGTCGGGCCGGGACCCTCGGGCGGCATCGATGTCGAGCTGCGCGGCGGCCAGCGGATCTCGCTGCCTGCGGACGGCCCGGCGGGCGTTCTGCCGGAACGGCCGGGGGATGTGACGGGCGCGATCCTCCTCGGTGTGCGCCCCGAGCATGTCGAGCTCACGGTGCCGGGAGAGGCCCTGACGGATGGCGCGATCGTGCTCGCGGCGCGCATCATCGAGCGGGTCGACAGCGGTCCGCGGGCGCTCGTGACCTGTGCGCTGGATGGCGGCCCCGCGTCCGGCGAGGCGCCGCGTCTCCAGCTCGTGCTGCCGCGATCCGGGCGACTCGCCGCCCTACCCGGCGATGCTGTCGGGCTGCGGATCGACCCCGTCCGTCTCATCCGCGGCTGAGGAAGCGCGGCGCGGCTGTCCGCGGCGCGCCGCTTCGGCCTCCTGCACGGCCCCATCGCCGCGGGTCCTCGGGTCAGCCCGGCCGAGCGCTCCGAACAGCGCCGAGAGGTCGCGCCGGACCTGGCGCAGGAACTCCACCTGGCCGAAACCCGGTTCCATCAGGAAGCGCTGCCACCAGAAGAAGGCGGAGGCGTTGATCATCACCGCGAGCCGGTCGAGCGCCGGCTCGGCAGGCAGAACACCGCGCTCCTGCAGCGCCCTCAGTAGGGTTCTCTGCCGGGCGATCAGCTCGTCCTCATGGCGCCAGCGCTCCTTGCCGAAGGGCTCCCACTCGCCGACCAGCATCGCCGCATGGACGTGGCTCCACAGCGGCTTGTTCAGCGAACGCATGCTGTGCTCGGCCATGATTTCGAAGAAGCGGACGAACGCCCTCACCGGATCGGCCGGCGGGGATGCGGCCAGCGTGTCGACCGCCTCCGGGATCTCGGCCCGGCGATGGCGGGCGACGCCCAGCAGCAGCGCATCCTTGGTCGGGAAATAGTTGTAGACGGTACCCGGCGAGACGTCGGCCGCGGCCGCGACCTCTTCGATCCGCGCCTCGGAAAATCCGCGCTCGGCAAAGACGCGCGCCGCGGCTTCGAGAATCTCCCGATGGCGCGCTAGCCGCTTGCGCTCTCTCAGCCCCATCCCCACGGTTACCCCCGCGCTCTACGAATCCGCGTCCGCTTCGCTTATAGCCCATCCACCGCAGTGTTCCCCGAGAATGCAACTTCCGGGTGCAAGCGGGACGGAGATGCCGCCAGTGTGACGCAACCCGTCGATGCGCACAGGCTTACGCCTGCGATCGACGGAAATCCATCCGGCGTACTGGCTTGTCTGCTGGTCCGGTGGTGGGCGCGACTGGGATTGAACCAGTGACCCCTACGATGTCAACGTAGTGCTCTCCCGCTGAGCTACGCGCCCGGAACCGGGAAGCGGCGAGGGATCGCCGCGCGGGTGGGCTCCTGTAGCACCGCGGCCGCGGGGGTGCAAGGGTGCAAACTTGATTGAAACCTGGATGCGTGCCCGCGCGTCGACAGCCTTGTCTCACCGGGGTAATGCTCGGGGCGCAACAGGGCGGGAAGGCGATGGACGGGGCGCAGGATATCCGCAGGGCAGAGGCCGGCGCCGCGGCGCAGCCGGTGGCCGGGGCGGGCACCGCGGCAGGCGGGACGGCCGATGCCGCCGCAGGCCCGGTGGCGGTCGAGCGGCCGGATGTGCAGCGCCTGCCTGTCGTCCTCGCCTCGCCGCACAGTGGCAGCGCCTATCCGCCCGATTTCGTCGCCGCGGCGCGGATTGATGCCCGCGCGCTCAGGCGGTCGGAGGATGCGCATGTCGATGCGCTGTTCGCCGGCGTCGTCCCGCATGGCGTACCGCTCGTCAAGGCGCTGTTCCCGCGCGCCTTCGTCGACCCCAACCGCGAGGCGTTCGAGCTCGACCCGGCGATGTTCGCCGATCGCCTGCCGGGCTATGTGAACAGCCGCTCGCCGCGGGTCGCGGCCGGACTCGGCACCATTCCCCGCATCGTCGCCCAGGGCGTCGAGATCTATGCCGGCAAGCTCAGCTTTGCCGAGGCGCTCGACCGGATCGAGCGGCATTACCAGCCCTATCACGCGGCGCTCGCGGCGCTGGTCGAGGAGACGCGGCAGGCCTTCGGCCGGGCGATCTTGGTCGACGCCCATTCGATGCCCTCGCATGGCGCGCCGCGCGGTGCCGACGGGCGGTCGGTCGACATCGTGCTCGGCGACCGCCATGGCGCGGCCTGCGACGCGGCGGTCACGGAGACGGCACAGGCCTGGCTCATGGCGCATGGCTACACGGTCGCGCGCAACGCGCCCTATGCCGGCGGTTTCACCACCCGGCATTACGGGCGGCCGCGGCAGGGCATCCACGCACTGCAGATCGAGATCAACCGCGCGCTCTACATGAATGAGGCGACGCTCGAGCGCCGCCCGGCCTTCGCGGCGCTCGCCGCCGACATGGCGGCGCTGGTCGCGGCGATCGGCGGCATCGACCCATGACGCTCGCCGGCTGAGCCCGGCCTATCCGGTCTTGTCGGGATAGCGGCAGAGATCGCGCACAATGCAAGACGGGCAGTCGGGCCGGCGGGCGCGGCAGACATAGCGGCCGTGCAGGATCAGCCAGTGATGGGCGTGGAGACGCCAGCGTTCCGGCGTGACGCGCATCAGCCCCTGCTCGACCGCGTCCGGCGTGCGGCCCGGGGCGAGACCGGTGCGGTTGGCGACACGGAAGATATGGGTATCGACCGCGATGGTCGGCTGGCCGAAGGCGACGTTGAGGACGACATTCGCGGTCTTGCGCCCGACGCCCGGCAGCGCCTCGAGCGCCGCCCGGTCGCGCGGCACCTCACCGCCATGCTCGCGGAGCAGGATCTCCGACAGCGCCACGACGTTGCGGGCCTTGGCGTTGAACAGGCCGATCGTCCGGATATGACGCGTCACCCCCTCGACACCGAGCGCCACCATCGCCGCCGGCGTGTCGGCGACGGCGAAGAGCGGCCCCGTCGCCCGGTTCACCCCGGCATCGGTCGCCTGGGCCGACAGCACCACGGCGACCAGCAGCGTGAAGGGGTTGGTGTAGACGAGCTCCGTCTTCGGCTCGGGATTGGCGGCGGCGAGGCGGGCATAGAAGAGGTCGGCCTCGGCCGCGGTGAAGCCGCCGTCCGCCGCCGGCCGGGCGACGGGACGTGATGATGTGGGGGCGGTCGACATGCTGCCGGTATCGTCGAGACCGCCCCCTGCGGCAAGCGGAGGCTTGGCCTTGCGCGCCATTCCGCCCATCTTCAGCCAATGAGCTCGAGCGCCGCCACCCGTGCCGGCCGACCGGCAGCCGGTGCCCCCTCGCCGCCGGTGCTGTTCGAGGCGGTGCTGAAGCCGCGGCGCAGCCTGGGGCCACGCGGAATCGCGCTGCTGTCGGCCGCGGTCGGCGCGGCCAGCCTCACCACCGGTGCGGTGTTCTGGATCGCCGGCGCTTGGCCGGTCATCGGCTTCTGCGGCGTCGATGCGTTCCTTCTGTGGCTGCTGCTGCGCCTCAACCAGCGGCGCGGCGAGCGCCGCTATGAGGCGATCAGGCTGACTGAGGCGGCACTGACGATCGAGCATGGCGACCATCGCGGCGTTTTCGCCCGCGTCACGCTGCAGCCCTATTGGCTGCGGATCGAGACCGACCAGTCGGAGTTCGGGCAGAGCCGCGTCACGCTGTCGAGCCATGGCCAGAGCGTGACGATCGGCTGGTTTCTCTCACCCGTCGAGCGGGTGGCGCTGGCCGAAGCGCTCAAGGGCGCGCTGGCGCGGCTGCGCCGTCCGGATTTCGCCGGCGCCTGACGGGGAGAGAGGCGTCCGCCTTCGGTCGAGAGCAGCGGCCTTAAAGGGATCACGACGCCAGCAGGCGGCACGCGCACTGCCGTGCCCGGGCCTCAATCACCGAGGCCGAGGACATCCGCCATGCCGTAGAGTCCGGGCGGGCGCCCCTGGGCCCAGATCGCGGCGCGGACGGCCCCGCGCGCGAATAGCCCGCGATCGGAGGCCCGATGCGTCAGCTCGATCCGCTCGCCGGGACCGGCCAGGATCACGCTGTGATCGCCGACCACCTCGCCGCCGCGCAGCACGGCGAAGCCGATCGCCCCCTCCGGCCGCGCCCCCTCGCGGTCGATCGCCTTGACCGCATCGAGCGCGACGCCGCGCCCCTCGGCGGCGGCCCGGCCGAGCAGCAGCGCGGTGCCCGACGGCGCGTCGATCTTGTGCCGGTGGTGCATCTCGACGATCTCGATGTCGAAACCGGCATCGAGCGCCGCGGCCGCCCGCCGGACGAGGGCGGCGAGCAGGTTGACGCCGAGCGACATGTTGGCGGAGTGGACGATCGTCGCCCCCCGCGCCGCCGCGGCGAGGGCGGCCATATCCTCGGGGCCGAGCCCGGTGGTGCCGGCGACATGCACCTTGCCGCGCTCGGCGGCGAGGGTCGCGAAGTGGCGGGTTGCCGCGGGCCGGGTGAAATCGATGACGGCGTCGGAGGCATCGAAGAGGGAAGCGGCATCATCGCCGACGATGATGCCGGACGGCATGCCGCCGGCGAGAACGCCGGCATCCTGCCCGACCAGCGGGCTGCCCGGTGCCTCGACCGCGCCCGCGAGGACCGCGCCGGCCTCGCCGATCGCACGGATGACCATCCGGCCCATCCGACCACCGGCGCCCACCACGCCGATCCGCACCGCTTGTGTCATCCCTCGCCCTTCCGGATCAGGCGGCCGGCTATGGCCGCGCCCGGCCCCTTCTACCCGCCTTCTATTCCTTGAAGAACTCCTTGACGCGGGAGAAGAAGCCCTGGGATTCCGGGCTCGACCGCCCGCCGCCTTCGCGCTCGAACTCCTCGAGCAGCTCGCGCTGGCGCTTGGTCAGGTTGACCGGCGTCTCGACCTTCACCACGACATAGAGGTCGCCGCGCTGGGTCGAGCGCAGCACCGTCATCCCCTTGCCGCGCAGCCGGAAGCGCGCCCCGGTCTGGGTGCCGGCCGGTACGGTGATCTTCGTGCGGCCGCCATCGATCGAGGGGACCTCGATCGGACCGCCGAGCGCCGCCGTCGTCATCGGGATCGGCGCCCGACAATAGAGATCGGGGCCCTCGCGCTGGAACAGCCCGTGCGGCTTGATCGACAGGAAGATGTAGAGATCGCCATTGGGCGCGCCGCGCATCCCCGCCTCGCCCTCGCCGGCGAGCCGGATGCGGGTGCCGTCCTCCACGCCGGCGGGGATGTCGACCTTGAGGGTCTTCTCCTTGCGCTGCCGGCCGGAGCCGCCGCAGGCCAGGCACGGATTCTTGATCACGCGGCCCTGGCCGTTACAGCTCGGGCAGGTGCGTTCGACGGTGAAAAAGCCCTGGCTGGCGCGCACCCGGCCGGCGCCGGCGCAGGTCGGGCAGGTGGTCGGCTGGCTGCCGGCCTCGGCGCCAGAACCGCTGCAGACCTCGCAGGTGACGGAGGACGGGACCCGCACCGTCGTCTGGCGGCCGGCGAAGGCGTCCTCGAGCGTGATCTCCAGATTGTAGCGGACATCGGCGCCGCGTCCGGTGCGCCCACGGCCGCCGCTGCGCCGGCCGCCCATGAAGTCGCCGAACATCTCCTCGAAGATGTCGGCGAAGCCGCCCTGTGCGAAATCGAAGCCCCCGGGGCGACCGCCGCCGGCTCCCTCGAAGGCAGCGTGGCCGAAGCGGTCGTATGCCGCGCGCTTCTGCTCGTCCTTCAGGACGTCGTAGGCTTCGTTGATCTCCTTGAAACGCTTCTCGGCCTCGGTATCGCCCGGATTGCGATCCGGGTGATACTTCATCGCCAGCTTGCGATAGGCCTTCTTCAGCTCGTCGGCGCTGGCGGATCGCGAGACGCCGAGCAGTTCGTAATAATCCTGCTTCGCCATCCGATCCTCAGAACATGCGGCTGCTGCCGCGCGGCACGGGCGGGGTCATCATCGGGTCCGTCCGCCAAAGACATCCCCCGCGGCCAGGCCGCGGGGGAGTCTGCGGACGCTCGCTGTGCCCGGGTGGGCGCATGCCGCCCGGGCCGCGAGCGCCATCACATCGACTTCTTCTTCTTCTCGTCGTCCACTTCCTCGTACTGCGCGTCGAGGATCATCTCGTCACCGTCGGAGGCCTCGCCGCCCGGCTTGCCCTCGGCACCCGGCTGCCCGCTACCCTCGGCACTGCGATACATCGCCTCGCCGATCTTCATGGCGGCCTGGGTCAGCGCCTCGGTCTTGGCGCGGATCAGCGTCACATCCTCGCCCTGCAGCGCCGTCTTCAGGTCGACGATCGCCGCCGAAGCCGCCGCCTTGTCGGAATCGGCGATCTTGTCGCCGAACTCCGCGAGTTGCTTCTCGGTCGTGTGGATCAGCGCCTCGGCATGGTTCTTCACCTCGACCGTCTCGCGCCGCTTCTTATCCTCGGCGGCGTGCAGCTCGGCCTCCTTGACCATCTTCTCGACATCGGCGTCGCTGAGGCCGCCCGAGGCCTGGATCCGGATCGCCTGCTCCTTGCCGGTCGCCTTGTCCTTGGCCGAGACGTTGACGATGCCGTTGGCGTCGATGTCGAAGGTGAC
>CAYORM010000029.1:0-34211 GCA_964406375.1 uncultured Mycobacteriaceae bacterium
TAGGGCTGCGGCAAGACGACCACGCTGCGCATGGTCGCGGGGCTGGAGACGGTGTCCTCCGGCCGGATCCGCATCGGCACGCGCGAGGTGACCGATCTCAGGCCCGGCCTGCGCAACTGCGCGATGGTCTTCCAGAACTACGCGCTCTACCCGCACATGACGGTGCGCGAGAACATCAGCTACGGCATGCGGGTGCGCGGCGTGCCCCGTGCCGAAGCCGAAGCCAAGGTGCAGGAGGCCGCCCGGATCCTCGGGCTCGAGCCCTTCCTCGACCGCCGGCCGAAGAACCTCTCCGGCGGCCCGCGGCCGCGGGTGGCGATCGGCCGCGCCATCGTGCGCGACCCGGACGTGTTCCTCTTCGACGAGCCGCTCTCCAATCTCGATGCCAAGCTGCGCATCGAGATGCGCGCCGAGATCAAGCGGCTGCACCGCCGGCTCGGCAAGACGGTCATCTACGTCACCCACGACCAGGTCGAGGCGATGACGATGGCCGACCGCGTGGTGGTGATGCATGCCGGCCGCATCGAACAGGCGGCCGATCCGATCACCCTTTATGAGCGTCCGGCGAACACCTTCGTCGCCGCCTTCATCGGCGCGCCGAGCATGAACTTCCTGTCGGCGACGGTGGCCGAGGGTGATGCGCCGTCTTTGCGCCTCGCGGACGGGACGGTGATCGCGGTACCGGCCGACCGGGCTGCGGGCGTCGCGGTGCGCGCGGGTCAGCCGGTCACCATCGGGATCCGGCCGGAGCATGTCGTCGGCGGCGCGCACGGGCCCGCCGTCCTGACAATGACGGCCCGGTCGGTCGAGCCGCTCGGCCCGCATACGCTGGTGCTGGGTGAGGTCGTCGACGCGCCGTTCACCGCCCAGGTGGATGCACATCTGGCTGTTCAGCCGGACGAGCCGCTGCAGATCACCCTCGATACCGGCAAGCTACATCTGTTCGATCCGCGCAGCGGCCGTGCCTTCTGAGCCCCCCTGAGGCTGCGGCGAGCCGCGGGGCGGTAAACCTGTCTGCCGCCCACGTGTTCCAGCGGGCGAGTGGGAAGCTGCTTTGCACGCGGAACGGTTGCCGACCGGCCGCCGGCGCTGCAAGGTCCGGTTCGACGCCGGCGGAGCGGCCACAGAGTCGCGCGCCGTCGGGACAGGTCCGGCATACGATCCTGCATGCCGCTGTCAGGGCGGGAAAGTCTTCATGTCTGCACGCTTCGGCACCCGCGCGTCCTCCGACGCCGCGACGCCCGGCTTCATCGAGTTCGTGGCGCTCATCGCCCTGATGATGGGCCTGACCGCGCTGTCGATCGACAATCTGCTGCCGGCCTTCGACCCGATCCGCGATGAGTTCGCGCTGGCCGATCCCAACACCGTCCAGTACCTCGTCTACGCCTATATGATCGGCTTCGGCGTGTCCCAGATCGCCTATGGCCCGATTGCCGATGTCGTCGGGCGCCGGCCGGCGCTGATGACCGGCATTGGGATCTATGCCGTGGGCTGCATCATCGCGATCTTCGCCCAGGATTTCACGACGTTGATCGTGGCGCGGATCATCCAGGGCATCGGCGCCGCCTCGGCGCGCGTCCTTTCGGTGGCCATCGTGCGCGACCGTTATGAAGGGCGCGAGATGGCGCGGGTAATGTCGCTGACGATGATGGTTTTCATCATCGTGCCGGTCCTCGCGCCTGCCGTCGGCAGTGCCGTCCTGCAGGTGGGCAGCTGGCATCTGATCTTCGCCAGCATGCTGCTGCTCGGGGTGTTGCTCGGAGGCTGGTTCTATCTGCGCATGCCGGAGACGCTGCGTCCGGAGTACCGCCATCCCTTCTCGCTCGCGCGGATCGGGCGCGGGATGCGGATGACGATCACCTCGCGCGTCGCCGTGGGATATGGCACCGCGATGGGGCTGATGTTCGGCTGCCTGATGGCCTATGTCGGTTCCTCGCAACAGATCTTCGAGACGGAGGTCTATCAACTCGGCCCCTATTTCCCCGTCGCCTTCGGCGGGATTGCGGCCGGGATGAGTATCGCGGCGCTGCTCAACGCCCGGCTGGTACGCCGGCTGGGGACGCGGCGCCTGTCGCATGGCGGCATCTGCGGCTTCGCCATCGCTTCCGCCGCGCAGGTCGCCGTCGCGCTGATCTTCGACGGCAGGCCGCCCCTGCTGCTGTTCTCGGGGATCCTGGCCTGCAACCTCTTCCTGTTCAGCCTGACGGTGCCGAACTTCAACGCGATGTCGATGGAGCCGCTCGGCGCGGTCGCCGGCACGGCCTCCTCGTTCATCGGCTTCTATACGACGCTCGTCGGTGCGCTATTGGGCCTCGCCGTCGGCCAAGCCTTCGACGGGACGGTCGTGCCGCTCGGTACCGGCTTTCTGGTGCTCAGCCTGCTCGGGATCGGCGTCGTGCTGTGGACCGAGCACGGCCGGCTGTTCCGGCCGCACCACCCGGACCCCGTCCGTCCGGCGAGGTGACGCCGGTCGCTGAACCGCCGGGCGGCGTCTTCAGCGCGTGCCGATCGCGGCGGTGGCCTCCGCCCAAGCTGTGGCATAGGCGGCAAGTCCGGCAGACGCGACCGGTTCGGCCGGGGCGAGCGCCGCATCCTCGCCGCCCCGGTCGGGCCAGTGGCGCAGCGCGGCGGCACCGAGCACCGTGCCGTCCCGCATCCGTGACACCTCCACCCGCTGGTCCGGTCGCAGTGCAGCCATCAGGCCGCAGAACAGCGGATTGAGCGCGAAGGGGCCGTCGATGACGAGACGGTTGTCCGCCCCGACCACGTCGAGGGCTGCGGAGGACATGAGCGCGGCATAGAGGGTCGCGAGCGCCCGGCTTTCCGCCGGCGTCGCCGGGGCTGCGCCGATGATGCGGCCCTGGCCGCCGGCCTCGGGGAAGGGGCCGCCGCTGTCGGTGAAGGCGGGCAGCGCCATCGTGCCGCGCTCGATCAGCCGCCGTAGCGCCGCCTCCTCCTCGGCCTCCTCACCATCGGTCGTGGACGCTGCGTCGCCGGCGAGCGCTGCCCATTCCCGCCCTGCCATGAAACGGCTGCAGGCGACGGGACGGCCGGTCACGTCGCTGTTGGAAACGGCATCGCGCGTCGGATCGAGCGTCTCGAGCCGGCCGGTCGCGTTGAAGGTGATGAGCCAGGTCCCCGTCGACATCAACGTGAAGTCGTCGAGGCCCATGGCGAGGTAGCGCGCGTAATTGGCGTTGCTGTCGTGAACCCCGCACAGGACGGGCGTACCGGCGGTGAGGCCGGTCGCCCGCGCCACCTCGGGCAGGAGCCCGCCGACCGTCTCCCAGGCCGGGCGCAGCGGCGGGAACAGCCGGTCCCAGCCGCGCGCGCGGGCCAGGGAGGAGAAGCCCCGCTCGAGCGGTGCCCAAAGATGGGTCTGCGCGCCGAGCGCCGTGACCTCCGAGCAGGCAGTCCCGCACAGCCGGCGCGTCCAGAACTGTGCATAGGGCAGGATCGTCGTCACCCGCCCGAACGCGTCCGGCCAGACCGTTTCGATCCAGTGCAGCTGGCGCGCCAGCGTCAGCGAGGCCGGGTTGGTGGGAGCGAACACCTCGCCGAAGGGCGGTGCAATCGTCGCGTAGCTGCGTTTGACGAATTCCGGCGGCTCGGCCTCGTAATACATGAAGGGCATGGCGAGCCGGCCATCGGCCTCGAGCAGGGCGGCGGATGACCCGTGCGCCGAGGTGATGACGGCCTCCACCCGCTCCCCATCGGCGAGCTCGGCCAGCGTCGCCAGCAGCCAGCCCCACGCCTCGTCGACATCGATGTGCCGATAGGGCGGTGCGGTGCGATGCGGCGTCGGCCGCGAGGCGCTGCGCCGCAGTGCCCCGTTCGTCCCGACGATGGCGATCTTGATATTGGTGGATCCGATATCGAGAACCGCAGTCGTCACGGCGCCGCCTCGCTCAGCGTTCGTCCCCGGCCGGGGGCGTCTCCCCCGGCCCGTTCTCCGCGCGCCGGCCGTAGGTGCCGCGCAGGAACAGGTCCCAGACGGCATAGATGAGTGCGGCCGCCCACAGCATCAGCCAGAGTGGTTCGCCGAGATAGAGATACTCGGCGACGAGCGCGGCAAGGCAGAGCGCCACGACGAGGAGGCGGACCCAGAGGGGCTCGAGCCAGGGGTGCGGTTGGGGAGCGGCCATGTCGTCTTCGAGCTGTCACGCTGTGTGCGCGTAGCTTCGCACGCCGCCTCCCGCCCTGTCACCCGGCGCCGGGCAGGCCGGGGCCGCGCATGGCAGCGATCACGCGCCGCAGACACGCGGCCGGTTGACGTGGTGGGAGGGCGCGGGCACCTGCATGCGGATGACCTCCCCCCGGATCGCCCCGCTCGACCACCCGTTCGGACCGCCGCCGGACAATGGCCACCTCCTGCCGGTCCGGCCGCCGCTCTGGCGGTTGCGCCTGCCGCTGCCCTTTGCGCTCGACCACGTGAATGTCTGGCTGATCGACGGTGAGGAGGGCTGGACGATCATCGATACCGGCGTCGCCGATCCGCCGACACGCGCGATCTGGGAGGGGCTGACGCAGGGTGCCCTCGCGCGGCGCGGCGTGGCCCGCATCGTCGCGACCCATATGCATCCCGACCATATCGGCCTCGCCGGGCCGCTCGCCGCGGCGGCGGGCGCACCGCTGGTGACGCCGCTCGCTGAGTACCTGTCCGCCCGATTGTCGCGCCTCGACCAGGGGGCGCAGTCGGCTGCCGCCGACCGGGCTTTCTTCACAGCCGCGGGAGCGGTCGATATCGACGCGGCACTGGTCGATCGGCGGGCGCTCTATCGCCGCATCGTCGAGCCGCTGCCGCGCGCCTTCACCCGGATCCGCGCCGGGGACCGGCTGCACTGGGGTGGTCTCGACTGGCATGCAATCACCGGCGAGGGACATGCGGTCGAGATGCTTTGTCTCCATTGCCCGGCGCTCAATGTGCTGATCGCCGCCGATCAGATTCTGCCGCGGATCAGCCCCAACGTCTCGGTCTGGCCGGAGGAGCCGGACGCCGATCCGCTCGGCCTGTTCCTTGCGAGCCTGCGCCAGTTCGCGGACCTGCCGGAGGACGTCCTCGTCCTGCCCTCCCATGGCGAGCCTTTCCTCGGGCTGCATCGCCGACTCGCGACGCTGGCGGCGCACCATGAGGAGCGGCTGGCGGTTGCGCTCGCGGCCTGCCACCAGCCGGCTACCGCCTGGGCCGTGACCCGGGTGCTCTTCGACCGGCCACTCGACGCCCATCAGCGGCTCTTCGCACTCGGCGAAACGATCGCCCATCTCAACCGGCTGGTGGTGGAGGGACGGCTCATCCGTGACCGGACCGGCGCCGTCACCCAGTATCTCGCGCAGTAATGTACCAGGACAATATTCGGGTGTGGGTGCATATTGCACCGAATGTCGCCATCGTGATGTGATGATGCAGGCCCCTCGGGGGCGGCTCTGACGGAGGCGAGCATGGGCGCCCGCTGGACACCCTCACTCGCGGACCGGTCCGGTCCGAAATACCTGCAGATCGCCGATGCGCTGGCGGAGGACGTGTATGCCGGCCGACTCGCCGTGGGCGAGCGCCTGCCGACGCATCGCGACCTCGCCTGGCGCCTGAAGGTCACCGTCGGCACGGTGAGCCGTGCCTATGCTGAAGCCGAACGGCGCGGCCTCGTCTCGGGCGAGGTCGGCCGCGGCAGTTTTGTCCGCGCCGGTGCGCGTTCGCAGGCGACGCTCGCCATGCCCGACCATGCGCCGGAGCAGCCGGAGGGCGAGTCCGGCCAGCCGGTGGTCGAGCTGGGCATGAACTTCCCGCCTGCCCATGTTGCGACCGCCGAGCTCGCTTCGGCGCTGCGGGAACTGGCCGAGCGCGAGGATCTGGCGACACTCGCGAATTATCAGGCCCATACCGGCCGCTGGTCGCATCGCGCCGCGGGCACCGCCTGGATCCGGCGGCGCGGGATCGAGGCCGCGACCGAGGGCGTCATGCTCACCTCGGGCGCGGAGCATGCGATCACCGCAGCGCTGATGGCACTGACCGACCCCGGGGATGCGGTTCTCGTCGAGGAGCTGACATGGTCGGGCGTCCGGGCGCTGGCGAGCCTGTTGCGGCTCAACCTGCGGCCGGTGGCGATGGATGCCGAGGGACTGATCCCCGAGGCGCTCGAGGCATGCATCCGTGCGACCGGTGCCCGGCTGCTCTACACGACGCCGACGATCCACAACCCGACGACGAGCACGCTGCCGGAAGCGCGCCGCCGTGCGATCGCCGAGATCTGCCGGCGCTGGGGGGTGACGATCATCGAGGATGATGTCTACGGCTTCCTTGCCGACGATCCGCCGCCGGCGATCGCCTCCTTCGCGCCGGAGCGCAGCATCTACATCAACGCCACCTCGAAATCGATGACGCCGGCCCTGCGCGTGGGGTTCGCGCTCGTGCCGGAGGACAAGATCGGCCGGTTCAGCGCCGCCGTGCGGGCGACGAACTGGATGGCCCCGCCGCTGATGGCCGAGATCGCGGCGCGCTGGATCGGTGACGGTACGGCCGACTTGATCGCCGAGCGCATCCGTCAGGAGGCCCGCAGCCGCCAGGCGATCGCGCGGCGGGTCCTCGAGGGATTCAATTACCGGGCGGCGCCGTCGAGCTTCCATATCTGGTTCGAGGTGCCCGAACCCTGGCGCGTCCAGGAACTGATCCGCGCCGCGGCGGCGCGCGGCCTGTCGCTGGTCTCCCCTGAGCTGTTCGTGCCGGGCCGGGCCGAGGCACCGCATGCGCTGCGCATCACGCTGACGGGCGCCGTCAGCGCCACTGAGCTCGAGCGCGGGCTGGGCCTTCTGGCCGAACTCCTGCGCGGCGATCCGGAAGTCAATCTCGCCGCCTGATCTCGCCCGGTGCGGCCCCGCCGCTCCGGGCCATCCTCCCGATCCTGCATCCGCCGGACCTCGATGACGACGATCCTCTCGATCCAATCCTCCGTCGCCTATGGCTATGTCGGCAACAGCGCCGCGGTGTTCCCGCTGCAGCGCCTGGGCGTCGAGGTCTGGCCCGTGCTGACAGTGCATTTCAGCAATCACAAGGGTTATGAGAGCTGGTACGGCCCGGTGCTGCCGGCCGGAGAGATCGCCGCGGTGATCCGCGGCATCGAGGAGCGTGGCGCCTTCCGGTCCTGCGACGCCGTCCTCTCCGGCTATCAGGGCAGCACCGCTCTCGGTGGGGTGATCGTCGATACGGTCGACCGGGTGCGGGCCGCCAATCCCGCCGCCCTCTACTGCTGTGACCCGGTCATGGGCGATGTCGGCGGCCTCTATGTCACGCAGGAACTCGCCGCCTTCATCCGGGACGAGGCGGTGCCACGCGCCAACATCATCACGCCCAACCAGTTCGAGCTCGATTTCCTGGCCGGCGGTACGACGGCGACACTCGGCGAGGTGCTCGAGGCCGCCGCCACCATCCGCGCCCGCGGCCCCGCAACGATCCTCGTCACCAGCCTCGTGCGCCGCGAGGCGCCGTCTGACCGGATTGAGGTCCTCGCATCCACGGGTGAAGGGGCCTGGATCGTCTCCACGCCGCGCCTGCCGATCTCGGTCAACGGTGCCGGCGATGTGATGAGTGCGCTGTTCCTTGCCCATCATCTCTCCGGCTGCGGCACGGCCGAGGCGCTGCGGCGCACCGTCAACAGCGTCTACGCGGTGCTCGAGGCGACCGCCGTGGCAGGCCGGCGCGAGATCTGTGTCATCGAGGCGCAGGCGGCCATCGCGCAGCCGCCCGATCGTTTCCCCGTGATCCGGGCCGCCTGACACCCCCGCCCGCCGCGGCATGGCGCCGGTCCGCCATTCGCGTTACACCGGGACGAAGGATCGGACGGCGGAGCCGGGGCGGGGAGTGGCTCGGATGGCGAGGCTGCGCGTGCTGCTGTGGGGGCTCCTCGGGGTCCTCGCGCTGATCCTCGCCCTCCTCCTCGCCGCGGTGACGATCGGGCGGCCGGTGCTGGCCTCTCTCGCCGCCGATCTGCTGCGCGGCCAGGGCATCGCCGTCGACCGGCTGACGCTCGACGAGATCGGCTGGCGCGAAGCGGTCGTCAGCGACGTCGTGCTCGACGGTGGTCGGGTGACCGCCCGCCGGATCGTCCTGGCCTATGATCCGGCCGACCTCCTTGCCGGCTCCCCGCCGGACCGCGTGCTGGTCGAAGGGGGCACGGTGCGGGCGACGATCGGGTCGGATGGTACCGTCCTCCTGCCCTTCGCCTCCGCTGACGCGGCGCCACAGGACACCGTCGTAGTGCCGGTCCTGCCGGCGATCAGCCTTCGTGACGGATCGGTGATCCTCGAGACGCCGGTGGGCCTGATGACGCTGCCGATGGAAGCGGCACTCGCGCCAGAGGCGGGCGGCCTCCGCCTGGACGCGATCTTGCGGGCGCAGGCGGCAGGCGGCGAGGCCGCCATCCCGATCGAGGGCCGTATCGCTGCCGATGGCTCGGTCGATGGCATGCTGCGCCTGTCGGGCGAGCATTTCGATCTCGGCGCGCTGACCATCGAGGGGGTGCGCGGCCGGATCACCGCGCAAGGGGCGATCGGCACGGCGCTGAGGCTCGACGGCGCCATCGCCATCCGCAGCGTCGCGGGTGCGGCCGTGTCGGATGCGGGCCTGGTGCCCGAGGGTGGCGGGCCATCGGCCGCCGCGCTGCACGATCTCGGCGGCGTCGACCTCGCTGCCATCGATCTGCGCGACATAGGTCTGGTTGCCTCCGGTACCCCGGACCGGCTCGACAGCCTCCTTCTCCGCATGCGCTATGGTGAGACCGGCGGCAGCCTGTGGATCGATCTGCGCGATGACGGGCAGGTGACGCGCCTCGTCGTCGACGCCGATCTGAGCCAGATCGAAGCCGTCGCGGGGCTCGTGCCCGCGATGCTGCCGGTGACGGGCGCGCTGCGCCTGCAGGCCGACGCCGCCGCTCCGGCGCGTATTCTCGACATCCTCGCCGCACCCTTCGATCAGGCGATCGACGGCGCCATCCGTCTGTCGGCCGCCGATCTCGCGATCGGGGAGGACATCGCCATAAACCGGGCAGCGCTGGCCAGCGATGCGGTGCTGAGCGCCGATCGACTGGTGCTGTCGGGCGGTGAGACCTGGCGCTTGGCGGGGGCCTTCGGAACGCCGGCGCTCGCCGTCGACCTCGCCTGGGGGACCGGCGCCGCACCGCGCATCACCATCGACCGCCTCGCCTCCGGATGGCGGGCCGAGACCGAAGGGACGGTGAGCGGCACGATCGACGGCTATGGCGTCGCGGGGCGGCTGACGGCGGCGCTCGTGGTGGATGCCGCCGGGCGGACGGCGGTCGAACTCGGGCCGGCAGTGCTCGATCTCGCGCCGTTCACCCTCGGCGGGCTCATCTTCGATCCCGGCCGGGTGGCGATCGCGGGCAGCAGCACGACGGAGGGTTGGCGGGCGCTGGCCTCGGGCGATCTCGCCCTCGTCGATCCCTTCGCCGAAGGCACCGCGCGCCGGGCGACGCTGTCGGGCGGTGTCGAGATCCGGGCGCGTGGTGCATCCGTCGAGCTCGTCCCGATCGGCTGCCTTGCCCTTTATGCCCCGGCCGGCTCGCCGGCTCCGGGCATCGAACTCACGCGCCCGGCGACCGGCTCGGTCTGCGCGGTGTCGGGGCCGTTGCTCGACTGGGATGGCGAGCGGGCGCGGCTCGATCTGGCGCTGCGCGCGCTGTCTCTCGCGACGGCGGACGGCATCGAGGCCGAATGGGGCGCGGTCCTCGTCTCGGGCGACGTCGAGCGGGCAATCGATCTGACGGCCGTGGATGGCCGCGTCGCCTTGCCGGAGGACGATGTCGCGGTGGAGGATCTCGCGTTTGCCATCGGCTGGTCGGGGCAGGGGGGATGGCTCGGGGCCGCTCGGGCGGGTGCGATCGACATCCCCGGCATCGGCCCACCGGTCAGCGCGGATCTTCTCGTCCGACCGGACGGGGAGGGGCGCTTGGCGCTGGAGGGCGAGGCGAGCCTCGCGGCGACGGGGATCGCGGCGACCGTGTCGGGCAGCGTCGATCCGGCTACGGGTCACGGCCGCGTCACGGTGGACATTCCGGAGACCCGGCTGCGGCCCGGTGGCGTGCAACCGGCGACGCTCGTGCCCGATCTGGGCGATCTCGACGTGACCGGCTTCGATGGTCGTCTCGGGGCGCGGACCACGCTCTCCTGGTCGCCGGAACTGGCGCTCGAGGTCGAGGCGCGGATGCGGGATGCCGGCTTCGTCACGCCTTTCGGTGTCGCATCGGGTGCCGATGGCCGCTTCACCATCACCGGTCCGTCGCCGATCCGCATGCCGTCGGGCCAGGAGCTCACGATCGACCGCTTCGATCTCGGCGTGCCGGTCGAGGATGTGAGGCTGCGTTTCGCACTCGACGGGGCCGGGCAGCTCTCGATCGGCGGGCTCGGCTTCCGGTGGATCGGCGCGACGGTTGAGGTCGCGCCCTTCCGGATCGCGGCTCTGGCGCGCGAGCCGGCACGGATCACCGTCACCGGGCTCGAACTGCCGCGCCTTCTCGCACAATGGCCGGTCGCCGATCTCGCCACCACCGGTACGCTCGACGGCACCATCCCGTTCCGCCTCGACGGCGACACGATCTTCATAGACCATGGCCGTCTGGTGTCGAGGGGGCCAGGGGTGATCAGCTATACCGGCGGGCTGTCGGCGGGCGCGACGGATGAGAATGTGACGCTGGTCACATCGGCGCTCGCGAACTTTCGCTACGAGACTCTGGAGCTGATGCTCGATGGCGGTACCGGCGGCGATGCCGAGGTGCGGCTGTCGATCCGCGGCGCCAATCCGGACGTCTATGACGGCTATCCGATTGCCTTGAATGTGAACCTGACGGGTGCCCTCTACGACATCATCCGCACCAGCCTGGAGACGGCGCGCATCGATGACGCCGCCCGGGAATGGCTGGAGCGCGGGAATGACAGCCTGCTCGGACGCTGAGGACGGAGCGATGACCGTGATACCGATCCGCCGGCCGGCCGGCCATCCGCCCCGATGGATGGCGCCGGCTTTGATCGCCCTGCTGCTCGCGGGCGCGGCCTGTTCTCCGACGGTGCGGGTCGAGGCACCGGACCGGCCGATCGAGATCAACCTCAACGTCCGGATCGACCAGGAGGTGCGGATCACCGTCGACCGCGAGCTCGACGAGGCCATCCGCGCCAATCCGGACATCTTCTGACGCCGACACCTTCTGACGGAGGCCCCGCGCGATGCGCGCCACCCGCCGACGCTTCATTGCCGCCACCGCCGCCACGACGCTGCTTCTTGCCGCCGTGCCGGCCTTCGCCCTGACCCTCGACGAGGCCCGCGACGGCGGGCTCGTGGCGGAAGGCATGAACGGATACCTGATCGCGGTCGACGGCTCGGCCCGCGCCCTGGTCGATGACATCAACCGCCAGCGCCGCGCCGTCTATCAGCAGACGGCGGCCGAGACCGGCCAGCCGCTCGCGATCGTCGAGACGCTGGCGGGCGAGCGGCAGATCAGCCGCGCCCGGCCCGGCTGGCTGATCGAGACGCCGAGCGGGATCCGCGCGAAATAGTCGCGGATCGTTATCCGAAGGCGCAGACCTCGGCGGTGACCCGGATGAAGCCGCGCTCATCGCCTTCGACGATGGTGAACCGCCATTCCTGATTGCGCAGCACCAGCGTCGTGAAGAGCGGCAGCGTGCCGCTGACGGTGCTCTGCTCGCCCTCGATCGTCTGGAAGGTGACGGTCACCGGCTCGGCGGCGTCGAACCAGGGCTGCGCCCGACCCTGGTCGTCCAGCACGCTCTCACCACGGCCGCCGACGACGATGCGATTGCCGGCGAAGGAGACGGAGGTGTTCGAGCCGGAATAGGCCTGGGTGGCGAGGATGAAGCGCTTGCTCTCATCGGCCCGACAGTCGCGCGGCTCGGAGGCATTGGCGATGTAGAGGGCAAGACGGTCGGGGCTCAGACCCTCGGCCAACCGCGCCGCCACCTGGTCGGCGAAGCGCCGCGCGATCCCGGTCGGCACCTCGCGCTCGAAGCGCTCCAGGAGATCGGCGTATTGGATCTGCGCGGTCTGGGCTGCGGCTTCGAGCTGCACCATCTGGTGTTCGAGCGCCGTATTGGCCGCCGTCAGTGTCTCGATCCTTTCGCGGAGCTGCCCTTCGATGCCGCGCGTCCGCTCGACGCCGAGCTGGTAGGCGAAAGCCGCCGCGGCGATGATGGTACCAAGGAGAAGGAGTGTCCGGAGGACTCCGGCCCAGAAGCGCCGACGATATCTGCGGTCCGGGTCGTATCGGCCGAGCCCCATCTTCTGTCTTCTCGCTCCTCCATCCGGGGCCGTGACTGACCGGCCCTGCGGCCTTCTATAGAAACAAGGCCGGGCCGAGAGGTAGACCAATCCGTCAGCCGCGCCAAGCCGCCCGACTGCCTGCCGCGGCTTCCGCCGGGCGGTGCGACCTCGTAAGGTGGCCCGCCGCCAGGGCGGCGGGCGCCGTTCGGGCGCCGGGTTCGGAGGAAGTAATGGTGGAACGGATCAATCATTGGATTGGCGGCGCACGCGTCGCGGGACGAAGCGGCCGCAGCGGGGAGGTGTTCAACCCCGCGACGGGAGAGGTGACGGCGCTGGTCGATTTCGCCTCCAAGAGCGAGGTCGAAGGGGCGATCCGCACCGCACAGGCGGCGCTGCCGGCCTGGGCCGCCACCCCGCCGATCGTCCGCGCCCGCGTGATGTTCCGTTTCAAGCAGCTCGTGGAGGAGGGGATCGGCGAACTCGCCGAGATCGTCACGCGCGAGCATGGCAAGGTGCTGTCCGATGCCAAGGGCTCGATCCAGCGGGGCATCGAATGCATCGAGTTCGCCTGCGGCATTCCGCAGCTGCTGAAGGGCGAGTACAGCGAGAATATCGGCCGTGAGATCGACAGCTATGCGATCCGGCAGCCGGTCGGCGTCTGCGCCGGCATCACGCCCTTCAACTTCCCGGCCATGGTGCCGTTGTGGATGGTGCCGCTGGCCCTCGCCTGCGGGAACACCTTCGTGCTGAAGCCGTCCGAGAAGGACCCCTCGGCCTCAGTCTGGCTTGCCGAGAAGCTGGCCCAGGCCGGCCTGCCGGCGGGCGTGCTGAACGTCGTCCACGGCGACAAGGAGGCGGTCGACACGCTCCTCACCGATCCCGGGATCGCGGCGATCAGCTTCGTCGGCTCGACGGCGATCGGCGAGTACATCTATGCGACGGCGGCGGCGCACGGAAAGCGGGTCCAGGCGTTGTGCGGCGCCAAGAACCACATGGTGGTGATGCCGGATGCCGATCTCGACAAGGCGGTCGATGCGCTGATGGGGGCCGGCTACGGGTCGGCCGGCGAGCGCTGCATGGCGATCTCGGTCGCGGTGGCGGTCGGCGATGTCGGCGACCGGCTGATCGAGCGGTTGGCGCCGAAGGTGCGTGCGCTGAAGGTCGGGCCGGGCACCGATCCGGAGAGCGAGATGGGGCCGCTGGTCACCCGGCAGCACCGCGACAAGGTCAGCGCCTATGTCGATCTCGGCGTCCAGGAGGGGGCGGAGCTCGTCGTCGACGGCCGAGGCCTGACGCTCCAGGGCTATGAGGGCGGCTTCTTCATGGGCGGCACGCTCTTCGACCGCGTCACCGAGGAGATGCGGATCTACAAGGAAGAGATCTTCGGCCCGGTGCTGAGCGTGATGCGGGTGCCGGATTTCAAGCAGGCGCTCGACCTCGTCAACAATCACGAATACGGCAACGGTGCCGCGATCTTCACCCGTGACGGCGATGCCGCGCGCACCTTCGTGTCGAACTGCAATATCGGCATGGTCGGGGTGAACGTTCCGATCCCGGTGCCGATGGCCTTCCACACCTTCGGCGGCTGGAAGCGGTCGGCCTTCGGCGATCTCGGCATCTACGGGCCGGATGGCGTGAAGTTCTACACCAAGCAGAAGACCGTCACCTCGCGCTGGCCCACGGGCATCAAGGGCGGCGCGGAATTCACGATGCCGGTGATGCGCTGACGGGAATCCGGCCTCCAGGCTCGCAGTACCGGGCCTGGAGGCCGGCCTTCTGGATGAGCGGGCTCAGATGCGCGGCGGGGCCCGCGGCGACTCCCGGTAGGAGCCGACGCCGGTGAAGACCGGGTCGGTCGAGAAGGAGGTCACGTTGCGCAGCCCGATCGTGACATAGACGGCGACCTCGCCGTCGAGCTCCTCATTGCTGCTGTAGCGCTGCTCGATCGAGGTGCCGAAGATGAAGCACTCATCGGCGTAGCGCAGCCCGGCCCGGTAGCCGTACAGCTCCTCCTCGGCGATGTCGTAGCTGAACGAGCCTGCCGCGGTCCAATTCTCGTTTATCCGCGTGCTGAAGCCGAGGCGGATCTGCTCTTGATCCTCCAGCAGATCGTCGCTGCCTTCCGTTGCCAGGAAGGTATAGGAGGTGCTCAGCCGGAAATCGCTCGGGCCCACCGCGGCGACGACGCTGTGGCGGCGGCTCTCCAGCGTCTCGTTGTCGAGCCGGAAGCGCCAGTCCAGATCGACCCAGGCATGCGGCTTGAGGGTGACGCGGCCGACGATGTCCGAGAACTCGTCATAGAGGCCCGAGCTCTCGGTGAAGCTGTCATCGACCTCGAAGCGGTAGCTCTGGCCGAGGAAGATCGTCGAGGAGGTTCCGTCCGGCCCGAACAAGCCCCAGCGCAGCCCATAGGTGATCCGCTGGCCGCCTTCGACCCGATCGAGGCCGGGGAAGCGGTTGTCGCTGAACAGGTTGATCTCGTCGAATTCGGGGTCGGCGCTGTCGTTGTTCGGGATGTCGGCCGAGGGATCGATGGTCGGCGCCACCGTGAAGCCGACGACCGGCTCGATGAGTTGCTGATAGGTGCCCCAGGGCGTCTCGAGCGGTCCGACCAGCGGGTAACGCCCCACCACCGAGGCGACCGGGTAGAAGCGTCCCGAGAAGACGTCGTCACGGGTCGGCAGGGTGCCGTTCGCGCCGGGCAGCTCGTCCGACCAGTAGAGATCGCCGCGCACCGAGCCGCGGGCGGTCACCACGAGGCCGAAATCGGTGTAGATCTCGCGCTGCCAGCCGGCCTGCACCGACAGGCGCTGCGTGTCGAGCGCGGCGTAGGGCGCCGCCGCCGTCGCCTCGTCGTCGCGCCACAGATTGATCAGGCTGGCATTGGCGAACCACTGGCCGCCGAGGGGTGCCTCGCCCGGCTCGCCCATGTAGTTCGCATTGAACCAGGGCAGGATGTAAGGGGAGGTGGCCTTGGTGCTGCGCAGATCCTGGAAGGCGAAGCCCTCGACCGAGACGTAGGACAGGCCGAAGAAGCCCTCGGTCCACACGCGGTTCTGCAGCACGTCCTCGTCGGAGATGCGGAAGGTCTCGAGGAAGAGGTCGTCCGAAGCCCAGCGAATCTCCGCCCCCGACCGCCAATTCTCGTCCCATTCGATCAGTGCGTCGGCGAAGATGTGGCCGCGCCACTCCTCATCGTCGGATCCCTCGCCCTCGGTCGAGAGCGTGTCGTCGGAGCGGTTGATGCTGCCGTCGATGATCAGGCTGGCATTGTCGAGCCGCAGCCGGTACTCGGCGCCGAGCAGCAGGCCGGCATTCTGCGTCGCCGTACCCTTAAAGGTGATGTCCTGGTTGGGCGCGATGTCGAGATAATACTGGCCGGCGAAGAAGCCGCCCAGCACGCTGGAGCGTCCCAGCATCGGTGTCAGGAACCCCGATCGCCGGTCGACCGTCGGGTCGGGATGGCTGAAATAGGGCGTGTAGAGGATCGGGATGCCGAAGAATTCGAGCGAGGCATCCCTGTAGATGATGTCCTTGGCGACGGCGTCGTGGGTCACCGTGCCCGCGCGGAGCTGCCAGAGCGGCGCGCGGCTCGGATCTTCCTCGCAGGGCTCGCAGGCCGAATAGACGGCATCGCTGAGGATGGTGATCTCGCCGCGCTCACGCGTCGCGGAGGAGCCGGCGAGGCGCGAATTATCGGCCAGCAGGACGGCGACGCGGTTGACGAAACCGTCCTTCAGGTCATCGGTGACGTTGGCTTCCTCGGCGAAGAAGACATCGCCGTTCGGCTCGGCCAGCACGACATTGCCGCGGGCGGTGACGATCTCGGTCACCCGGTCATAGACCACCTCGTCGGCGCGCAGAATGCGCGCGCCCTGGCTGATCTCGACACGACCCCGCGCGGTGACGGTATTGGCCCGCTGGTCGAAGATCAGCTCGTCCGCCGTGATGACGGCGGGCTCATGCGCAGTCTCGTCGGTCGGATCGAAGCCGGGCAGCGACTGTGCGGCGGCAGAGGTGCCGAGAACGGCGACGACCGCCGCCGCGGATACGGCGCCGGCGATACGGCCCAGGCGAGGCGTCTGGCGCAAGGAGGGGTCCGCCGGCTTCCGACTCATGCCCGAATTAGCCGTGATCGAAAAGGCCAAGTCAATCGCGCGGCCGGAGCGGCGACGGGCAGCCGGGCTTCAGGCCGCGTCTGCATCCTCGTCGATGCTGCGCGCCGCGCTGCGGCGCCGCGGCGGCACGGGCCGCAGCAGGAAGGCCGGGACGTGATCGCCCAGCCCGACCACCACCGGCTCCGGCGGCTCACTCTGTCGCGCCGGACGCCGCGCCCCACGCTCGGCCGCGTGATCCTTTGCGGGCTGCTCCCGGTTGGGCTGCGCCTTTGCGGGCGGCTCCTTGGCCCGCCGCTCACCGGATCTGCGCTCGCCCGTCGGAGCGGCCGGCCGCTCCTCACCTTCTGTTTCCGCGCGCCCGCGGCGCTCGGACGGGTCCGACGGACGCCCGGTCTGGCGCCCCGGCTGGCGCCCGGCCGTCTTGCCGTCACGCCGGCCGCGGCGGCGGCGATCATCCTCCTCCTCGAAGCCGAGCGGCTCGAAGCCGGGCACCTCGACGAGCGGGATGTCCCGCTTGATCAGCGCCTGGATGGCCGCCACGAAGCGCCCGTCATCAGGCGTTGCGATGGTGTAGGCCTTGCCGGCGCGCCCGGCCCGTCCCGTCCGGCCGATGCGGTGGACATAGTCCTCGGCATGGATCGGCACGTCGAAATTGAAGACGTGGCTGATATCGGTGACGTCGATGCCGCGCGCGGCGACGTCGCTGCAGACCAGGATGGTGATCTCGCCGCGCCGGAAACGGTCGAGCGTCTCGTTGCGCATCGACTGCACCATGTCGCCATGCAGCTGGCCGACATTGAAGCCGTGGCGCTGCAGCGACTTGAAGACGATCGACACGTCGCGCTTGCGGTTGCAGAACACGAAGGCGCTGCGGACATCCTCGGCGCGCAGCAGGCGTCGCAGCGCCTCGCGCTTCTCCTCGGCCGGCACGATCGTCAGATGCTGCTCGACCGTGACCGCGGTGCTTGCCGGCGGCGCGACCGAGATCTCCTTCGGGTTGCTGAGGAAGGCGGTCGACAGGCGCCGGATCTCCGGCGGCATGGTCGCCGAGAAGAACAGGGTCTGACGCAAGGGCGGCAGCAGCCCGGCGATCCGCTCGATGTCGGGTATGAACCCCATGTCGAGCATCCGGTCGGCCTCGTCGATCACCAGGATCTTCACATCGGCCAGCAATACCTTGCCGCGCTCGAACAGGTCGAGCATCCGACCCGGCGTCGCGATCAGCACGTCGACACCGCGGTCGAGCTTCTTGATCTGGTCCTCGAAGCTCTCGCCGCCGATGAGCAGCGCATAAGAAAGCTTCTCATACTTGCCGTAGAGCTCGAAATTCTCCGCCACCTGGGCGGCGAGCTCGCGCGTCGGCTCGAGGATCAGCGAGCGGGGCATGCGCGCCCGGGCCCGCCCGGCGGCCAGCATCTCGATCATCGGCAGCGTGAAGCTGGCCGTCTTGCCCGTCCCGGTCTGCGCGATGCCGAGCACGTCCCGGCCCATCAGCACATAGGGAATCGCTTGCGCCTGAATCGGTGTCGGCGTCGTATAGCCGACATCCTCTATGGCGCGCAGGATTTCGGGTTTGAGCCCAAGATCCGAGAAAGTCATCAGCAGGAGTTCTTTAGCAGGTGTGACCGCTCGCCCTTCCGGTACCGGGCAATACGCGGCGGCGTCTCGCGGCATTCCGGCGGGACCTTACCGCATTGCGGAATCGATGTCGACCGCCGAGGATGGAAAGTGCCTGAAATTCGGGTCTTATGAGCGATGACTCTGCCGATCGTCTTCCTGCCCGCTCTACTGTGCGACGCCGAGATGTGGGAGTCGCAGCTTCGGCTGCTGTCGGCGCGCCATCCGATCATGGTCGCACCGACGACGACGGCGGAGGACATCGACACCATCGCCGCGCAGGTGCTGGACGTGGCGCCGCGTCGGTTCGCCCTCGTGGGCCTTTCCATGGGCGGGTACGTCGCCCAGGCGATCATGCGTGCGGCGCCGGAGCGGGTCGACCGGCTGGCCCTGCTCAACACCACGGCGCGGGCAGACAGCGAGGAGCAGGCGACGCGCCGCCGCGACCTGATCGCGCTCGCCGGACGCGGCCAGTTCAAAGGGGTGACGCCGCGGCTCCTGCCGCTGATTGTCCATCGCGACCGGCTCGATGACGCGGCGCTGGTCGACCGGATCATGGCGATGGCCGAGCGGGTCGGGCAGGCCGCCTTCGTCCGCCAGCAGACGGCCATCCTCGGGCGCATCGACGCCCGGCCCTTCCTCCCGGCGATACGCTGCCCGACCCTGGTCCTGTGCGGCCGCCAGGACGTGCTGACCCCGCCGGAACTGGCGCGGGAGATGGCGGACCTGATCCCCAATGCGAGGCTCGCGATCATCGAGGATGCCGGCCACATGACGCCGATGGAGCGGCCCGAGGCCGTCAACGCGCATCTCGAGGCCTGGCTCGCCGCCGACTGACAGGGGTGGAAGCGCGCGACCGCTACCGTCCTGCGGCGTCAGACGTCGAGTTCCACGCCGCGCGTGGCGTTCTGCTGGATGAAGCGCAGCCGCATCTCCGGCTTGCGGCCCATCAGCCGCTCGACGAGATCGGCGGTCATCCGCCCGCCGGGATCGTCGGTATCATCGGCGAGCGCGACCTGGAGCAGCGTGCGGGTGCGCGGATCCATCGTGGTCTCGCGGAGCTGCGCCGGCATCATCTCGCCCAGGCCCTTGAAGCGCGAGATCTCGACCTTGCGGTTGCCGAAGCCGCGGACGACCTCGTCCTTATGGGCGTCGTCGCGGCAATAGACGGTCGTCGTGCCGCACTGCACCCGGTAGAGCGGCGGCTGCGCCAGGAAGAGCCGGCCATCGGCGATCAGGCCGCGCATCTCACGATAGAAGAAGGTCATCAGCAGCGAAGCGATGTGCGCGCCGTCGACATCGGCATCGGTCATGATGATGACGCGCTCATAGCGCAGCCGGTCGCCGGAATACTGGTTGCGGGTGCCGCAGCCCAGTGCGAGCGCCAGATCCTGGATCTCCTGATTGGCCTGCAGCTTGTCGGCTGAGGCCGAGGCGACATTGAGGATCTTGCCGCGCAACGGCAGGATCGCCTGCGTCTCGCGGTTGCGTGCCGCCTTGGCCGAACCGCCGGCGCTGTCACCCTCGACCAGGAAGATCTCGGTTCCGGCCGCGGCAGAGCGGCTGCAATCGGCGAGCTTGCCGGGCAGGCGGATCCGGGAGGTAGCGGTCTTGCGCCCGTCGGGCTTCGCCTGCTTGCGGCGGATCCGTTCCTCGGCCTTGTCGATCAGATGCTCGAGCAGCCGCTCCGCCTCGCGCGGCGCCGCCGACAGCCAGTGATCGAAATGATCCTTGATCGTTGCCTCGACGATCCGTGCCACCTCCGGTGAGACCAGCTTCTCCTTCGTCTGGCCCTGGAATTGCGGCTCGGGGACGAAGACCGACAGCAGCATCGCGGCACCGCCCGCCAGATCCTCGCCGGTCACCTGGGCGGCGCGCCGGTTGCCGACGAGATCGGCAAAACCACGCAGGCTGCGCAACAGGCCGGCGCGCAGCCCCTGCTCATGCGTGCCGCCCTGCGGCGTTGGCACCGTGTTGCAATAGGTGCTGACGAAGCCGTCCTCGTCGACCGGCCAGGCGATCGCCCATTCGATGCGGGCCCGGGCATCGGCGATGGCGGCGGTGCCGGCGAAAGGGGAGGGGGTCAGCGTCTCGCGATCGCCCAGCGTCGCCTGCAGGAAATCGGCCAGCCCGCCCGGGAAATGCAGCACCGCCTCGGCCGGGGTGCGCTCATCGCCCGCGACCAGCGCCGGATCGCAGCGCCAGCGGATCTCCACGCCGCGGAACAGATAGGCCTTGGACCGCGCCATCCGGTAGATCCGGTCGGGTCGCAGCCGGGCGTCGCGCCCGAAGATCTCTGGATCGGGATGGAAGCTGACGGTGGTGCCGCGGCGGTTCTGGACCGGGCCGACCGCCTCGACCGGGCCGAGCGGAATGCCGCGCGCATAGCGCTGCCGCCAGAGCTGCCGGTCGCGCGCCACCTCCACCGTCAGGCTGTCGGAGAGGGCGTTGACGACCGACAGGCCGACGCCATGCAGGCCGCCCGAGGTCTCGTAGACATTGGTCGAGAACTTGCCGCCGGCATGCAGCTTGGTCAGCACGACCTCGAGCGCCGACTGACCCGGATATTTCGGGTGTTCGTCGACCGGGATGCCGCGGCCATTGTCCCGGACGCTGACATGGTTGTCGGCATCGAGCACCAGCTCGATCCACGAGGCGTGGCCGGCGACCGCCTCGTCCATCGCATTGTCGAGGATCTCCGCCACGAGATGGTGCAGCGCCCGGTCGTCGGTGCCGCCGATATACATGCCTGGACGCCGACGGACCGGCTCCAGCCCCTCCAGCGCCTCGATATCGTCGGCTGTGTACTCGGTCTTCGCGGCGGCAGCGCCGAACAGGTCGCTCATGCGCCGTTTATAGGGAGGCGCCGCTTCGGGGCGCAAGCCAGCGCGCTGCGGCTTCGGCCTCGTCGCACCATCCGGTGCCGACCCTCCAAGCCCGCCCCGCCGCCCCGCCTTCAGAGCCCGTAGCCATGTCCGAGGATGGAGAGTGCCCAGGCCATCACGAACAGCCCGATCATCACCGCCCCGTCACGCAGGATCGCCCATACCGGCATTTGTTCCTCCTTTGTTCGTTTCGTGATCAGAACATAGAGGGAACAAACGAGTCAATAGAGAGAGCGAACACGTGATTGACAGTCATTCGCAATTGGGGAATGATGCCGGCCAGCCGCGGAGGAGAGCCCGTCGCCCATGTATGTCTGCATCTGCAATGCGCTGCGCGAACGCGAGGTCGGAGCTGCGATCCGGGACGGCGCACGGACGGCGGGACAGGTCTATCGCAGCCTCGGCTGCACCCCGCGCTGCGGCAAATGCGTGACGACCGTGCGCGACCTGCTCGGTACAGGCCGTCCGTCCGACGCGGCACCGCTGGTCGCGGCCGAATAGCGACCGGGCGCGGCCTTGCCGCGCCGCCTTGACGCTGCCTCGGACGGCGGCCCGCTCCTCGGTGCGGAGCGTCCGGGCGGTCCGGTTACCTGTCTTTCTCCAAAACCTCCGCGACCGCCGATCGTTCCACCCGCAGCCGGCTGAGTACGAGCCGGGATCGTGGGGACTGATGCGCCCGTGCGAGCGGACGCTTCGGCCTCATCAGAGCTTTTCGCTGCCCCTGCCGGTTACCACTTGGTTCTCGCCGCGGACGGGCCGGCGAAAGCGCTTGCCGGTGGGGGTGGCGCCAACAATACTCGCCGCGCGCCGTCGCCCGGGACGGCCTGCGGCCTGCACGAGGCCGGCGGGCCCCGATCGAGGCGGGCCGCGCTGTCGGAAGAGCCATGGTCGAACGCCGCAACATCATCATCGACACCGATCCCGGGCAGGACGATGCCATCGCCATCCTGCTGGCACTGGCCTCGCCCGCACTGCATGTCGCGGGGATCGTGACCGTCGCGGGCAATGTGCCGCTGCGGTTGACGACGTCCAATGCGCTGAAGCTGGTGGAGCTGGCGGGTCGCACCGACGTGCCGGTCATCCCCGGCTGCGAGCGCCCGATGCTCAGGCCGCTCGTCACGGCCGAGTATGTCCACGGCCAGACCGGGATGGATGGCGCCGATCTGCCGGATCCGAAGACCGCCCCGCTGGCACGGCATGGCGTCGACTGGCTCGTCGAGACGGTGATGGCGGCGCCGGCGGGAACCTATACGCTCTGCGCGCTCGGGCCGCTGACCAATGTCGCGACGGCGCTGGTGCGCGAGATCGTGCTGATGGGCGGCGGCTTCTTCGAAGGCGGCAACACGACCCCGGCCGCCGAGTTCAACATCTATGTCGACCCGCATGCCGCGGCGGCGGTGATGGCCAGCGGTATCCGCATCACCATGATGCCGCTCGACATCACCCATAAGGCGATCATCCGCCGCCCCTGGCTCGACCGCCTCGCTGCCCTCGGCACACCCGTCGCCCGGGCGGCGCATGGGATGCTCGATTTCTTCGAGCGTTATGACATCGAGCGCTATGGCGGCGACGGCGGCCCGCTGCACGACCCCTGCGTGATCGCATGGCTGCTCGAGCCGGACCTCTTCCAGGGGCGCCACTGCAATGTCGAGATCGAACTCGCCGGAACCCACACGCTGGGGATGACGGTCGTCGACTGGTGGGGGGCGACCGGGCGGCCGAAGAACGCACATGTCATGCGCGACATCGATGCCGACGGGTTCTTCGAGCTGATCTTCCGCGCGCTGGCGAGCTATCGGGGCACCTGAGGGCGCCCCGTTTCTCCGGGACGAGAGGCCGGCGGCAGGTCAGCCCATATACCAGCCGCCATTGACGTGCAGCTCGACGCCGGTGATGAACCGGCTCTGCGGCGAGACCAGGAAGAAGACGGCGTCGGCCACGTCCTGGGCGGTGGCGCGGAACTTGAGCGACTGGCGTTCGAGGATGAAGGCCTCGTATTCGGCGAGCTTGTGGGCCCAGACCTTGCGCTCCAGCTCGGTCGGGATCGCGCCGGGACTGACGGCGTTGACCCGGATGTTCGCCGGGCCGAGCTCGCGCGCCAGCGACCGTGTGAGGCCGAGCAGCGAACCCTTCGACATCACATAGGGGACGAAATCGGCCCAGCCCCCGGACAGGGTGATCGAGCAGATGTTGACGATCTGGCCCTGGCCTTTGGCCTTCATGCCCGGCACAACCGCCTGGCACAGCGCGAAGGCGGCATGCGTGTTGATCGTCTGGACGGCCTCGAACTCTTCGAGGGAGTAACTCTCGATCGGCGCCAGCGGGTTGATCGCGGCATTGTTGACGAGGATGTCGATCCCGCCGAGTTCGGACACCAGCCCGTCCACCTTGGCCTTCGCCGCCGGCAGATCCTTGAGGTCGCCGGCGACGAAGCGCACGCGCCCGGCCCCGATACGGTCATTGATCGCCGCGGCCTCGGCCTCGCCGGCCGAGCTCGCGAGATCGAACATCACGACCCGTGCGCCGGCACGGGCCAGCGTCTCGCATTCGGCGACGCCCAGACCGCCGGCGCCGCCGGTGACCAGCGCGACCTTGCCCTCAAGTACCGCTTCGCTCATCTCGTCTCCTCCCGCACTCATCCGCTCACGCCGGCCGCACCAGCGCGTGCCGCTTCTTGCCCGCCGACAGCTTCACCGCGCCGTCCGCGCCGAGATCGGCGTCGGTCACCGGCCGTTCGGGATCCGTCGCCGCGACATCGTTCACCCGCGCGCCGCCCTGCTGGACGAGCCGCCGTGCCTCGCCATTGGAGGCGGCGAGGCCGGCCCGCACCATCAGCCGGAAAAGCGGCAACCCGGCCGCGAGTTCATCCGCCGCGACCGTCACCGTCGGCAGGCCTTCGGCATTGGCACCTTCCTCGAAGGTCCGGCGCGCCGTCTCGGCCGCGGCCAGGGCCGCCTCACGCCCATGCAGCAGTGCGGTGGCCTCTGTCGCGAGGACCTTCTTCGCCTCATTGATCTCCGAGCCGCCGAGCGCCGCCAGCCGGTCGATCTCGTCGAGCGGCAGCTCGGTGAACAGCTTGAGGAAGCGCGGCACGTCCGCATCCTCGGTATTGCGCCAGTACTGCCAGTACTCCCAGACCGGCAGACGGTCGGGTGAAAGCCATACCGCGCCGGCCGCCGTCTTGCCCATCTTGGCGCCCGAGGCGGTGGTCAGCAGTGGCGTGGTCAGGCCGAAGACCTCCCGACCGGCAATGCGGCGCGTCAGCTCCACCCCGTTGACGATGTTCCCCCACTGGTCCGACCCGCCCATCTGCAGCACGCAGTCATGGCGGCGCGACAGCTCGAGGAAATCGTACGCCTGGAGGATCATGTAGTTGAACTCGAGGAAGGTCAGCGGCTGCTCGCGCTCGAGCCGCAGCCTCACCGAGTCGAAGGTCAGCATCCGGTTGATCGTGAAATGGCGGCCGACATCCCGAAGGAAGGGGATGTAGTGCAGCGCGTCGAGCCAGGTCGCGTTGTTGGTCATGATCGCGCCGCCCTCCGGCCCGTCCTTCGAGAAGTCGAGGAAGGAATCGAAGGTCCGGCGGATGGCGGCGATATTGGCCGCGATGGTGGCATCGTCGAGCAGTCGCCGGCTCTCATCCTTGCCGGAGGGGTCACCCACCTTGGTCGTGCCGCCGCCCATCAGGGCGATCGCGCGATGGCCGGTCCGCTGCAGCCAGCGCAGCATCATGATCTGCACGAGATGGCCGACATGCAGGCTGTCGGCGGTCGCATCATAGCCGATATAGCCGGTGATCGGCCGCGAGGCGGCGAGGGCGTCCAGCGCCTCGGCATCGGTGCATTGATGAATGAAGCCACGCGCCTGAAGCGTGCTGAGGAATTCGGAGCGGAAGCTGGCCATGGATTGTCTTCGGATCGCCCGCGCGAGGGGAGGCGTTGACGTAGCACGGCGGCGCGACGGGCTCAAACCACGGGCGCATCAGGTGGTCCGAACGGGTACGGGATCCGGCGATGATCGAAAGAAGTTGATGCAAAAGAATATTAAGCCAGTACATTAACAACTAGCAACATGACGCTGGCAAAGCAGGCATCTAGTGTGCCTCAGCTGACTGTCCGTAAATATGCGTGGATGTTGCTGTGAATCAGCTCTTCAGCCTCGTGCCGGGTCAACGGATCACCCCGGCACTGTTCGACAGCAATCCGCGGGGGCCGGCGCTCCGCGGCGCCTTCACCGACATCGCCGAGGACCGGCCCGCCTGTCTGAAGACCGCACTGGCGCAGCGGCTCGCCGATCGTGCCGCGGTCGTGGGCGTCGTCGGCCTCGGCTATGTCGGCCTGCCGCTTCTGACCGCCATCGGCGCCGCCGGGTTCCCGGTACGCGGGATCGACAGCGATCCCGCGCGCGCGGCGCTCGTCGGTCGCGGCGAGACGGGCATGGCCCATCTCGATGCCCGGGCCCTGCGGGAGCTGCTCGGCAGCGGCCGTGCCGCCGTCTCGGCCGATTACGCCATGCTCGGGGAATGCGATGTCGTCATCCTCTGCGTGCCGACACCGTTGACCCGGCATCGCGAGCCGGACCTGTCCGCCATCATCGCCGCGTCGAACGGGGTCGCCGCCCGGCTGCGGCCCGGGCAGCTGGTACTCGTCGAGTCGACGACCTATCCCGGGACGACGCGCGAGGTGGTCGCGCCGATCCTGGAGACGAGCGGCCTTGTGAGCGGCCGCGACTTCTTCCTCGGCTATTCCCCGGAGCGGGAGGATCCGGGCAACCGCCGCTTCCGTTCCACCGAGGTGCCGAAGCTCGTCGCCGGTGACGGGGCTGCGGCGCTCGACCTCGCTCTGGCCTTCTACGGCGCCGTGTTCAGCCGCACGGTCGCGCTCTCGACGCCTGACGCGGCCGAAGCGACCAAGTTGCTCGAGAACATCTTCCGTTCGGTGAACATCGCCCTCGTCAACGAGCTGAAGATCGTCTTCTCGCGGATGGGCATCGACATCTGGGAGGTGATCGAGGCGGCTCGCACCAAGCCCTTCGGTTACATGGCCTTCTATCCGGGGCCGGGGCTCGGCGGGCACTGCATCCCGATCGATCCATTCTACCTGACCTGGAAGGCCCGCGAATACGGCATCCACACCCGGTTCATCGAGCTTGCCGGCGAGATCAATTCCGGCATGCCGCACTATGTCGTCGGTACGCTGGCGCGGGCGCTGAACAGTCGCCAGCGCAGCGTTGCGGGCGCGCGCATCCTGCTGATGGGCGTCGCCTACAAAAAGAACCTGTCAGATGTCCGCGAGAGCCCGGCGCTGCGAATCTGGGAGGAGCTCGAGCAGCTCGGCGCGGAGGTCGCGTTCCACGACCCCTTCGTCGCGGAGATCACCGATCGCCAGCATCCGACCCTGACCGGCCGACGCTCCATCGCCTGGGGGCCGTCCACCCCTGCCCATTACGACGCGGTGCTGATCTGCGTCGATCATGACGGCGTCGACTACGAGCAGATCGCGCGCCAGGCGGCTGTGATCGTCGATACCCGCAACGTCATGGCGAAGCTGCCGGTGGCGGGGCTGCTCGTCGCCTCCTGACGGCCTGACCGCGTCCTTGGAAGGTTCCACGGAGGACCGCGTGCACATCCATCGTCCCAGCCCGAACGGCCATGCCCCGGCAGACCGGCAGCCAGCCTGGGCGGCGCCTGCCGACGGTCGTGCCGATGGCGCCGGCGAGGCGGAGCTGCGAGCAGCGCTCGATCGTGCGGATCAGTTGGCGCGCCGCTACCTGCTGCAGCGTGACGGTCTGGTCGAACGGTTGTCGGCCGTGACCGCCGAACGGAATGCGGCGGAGGAAACGGTGCGCGAATTGCTGCGCATGGTCGCCTGTCTCCAGCTCCGCGAACGCCGGGCCCTCGAGGACATCCGACGGCTCGGCCGTACATCACCGATCCTGCGTTCGCGCACCCTGGCGCGGTGGCGACGATCCCTCGACAAGCGGATCGGCCGGCTGAAGGGGCGGCTCGCCGCGGCACGGCAGGTGGGGCCGGAGGTCGCAGCACCGCCGTCGGCGATCGACCCGCTCTCGGCTGCGGCGCCGGAAGGGCTGCTCATTCTGCGCTCGGCTTGGCAGCAGGTGGTGCTGATGACAGGTCCGGCCGATTGGGAGGTCTGGGCGCGGCCGCTTGCCGCCGGTGGGCGGATCGGCATCGAACTCGACCTTCCGGCATCGCACTGCCCGGCCGAAGAGCGGGCGGTGCGGCAATTGGAGCTGACGACGAACGAGCCGGTCTGCCTGATCGCCGGCAGGGGGGCTGGAACCGACACCGTCGCGGGCGGGGCATCACCGGCCGGGAGTGTCGCTTTCGCCCTTCGTAGATGCGCCGGCACGCCGCCTGGACTCCTGCAGCTCGAGTTGCGGCTGGCCGGGGCGGGCGAGGCGCCGGGTATCCCCACCGGGTGGCGGCGCGCCGGTCTCTTCGGCCGCGCCGCCGGGGAAGGGCAGGCAGCTCACGCGGTGTGGCGGGCCGATGCGATGATCCGTGACGGGCGGGTCGCGGAGGGGCTCGCCTATGCCGAGGCGCATGCGACACCGATCGAGCGGCCCGCGATCGCGATCCTGCGCGCCAATCTGGTGCGGGCGGATGACGCGGCTTGGCTCGCCCATCTCAACGAGTACGTGGCCACCTTCGGGATCGCACCGATCACCCTCGAGCCGGACGGTCCGACGCGGTTCCATCGGCTCGCCACGGTGCCGGTGCCGCCGGTCGAGACCGGTCCGCTCGTCAGCGTCATCATGCCCGCCTTCAACGCGGAGCGGACGCTGGCCAAGGCGGCGCGATCGATCCTCGATCAGAGCTGGCGCCCCATAGAGCTGATCATCATCGACGACGCCAGTGAGGACGGCACCTGGGCCGTGGCCTGCGACCTCGCCGCGGCGGATGCGCGGGTGCGGCTGCTGAGGAACCCGGTGAATGTCGGCCCCTATGTCTCGAAAAACGTAGCACTCCAGATCGCGCGCGGCCACTATCTGACCGGCCATGATGCCGATGATTGGGCGCATCCCCAGCGGATCGAGCGGCACGTGGCGGCGATGCGGGCCGAGGCCGGCCGGGTGGTTGCCTCGACCACGCGGATGCTGCGGATGACAGAGGCGGGCGCCTTCTCGAGCATCGCGCGCATCAGCCGGGTCTGTGACGATGGCGTGCTGCGCGACGCCTCGATTTCCTGCTTGGTCGAGACAGAGACGCTGCGGACCGTCTTCGGCGGGTGGGACTGCGTGCGGTTCGGTGCCGACAGCGAGCTGATCGGGCGGCTCGCGCGGGTGCTCGGTGACGGGTTCCGCAACTATCGCCAGCTCGGCATGCTCTGCCTCGACCTGCCGGAGAGCCTGACCAACGATCCGCTGCACGGCATCTCGAAGCTGCTCGGCGTATCCGAGACGCGCCGCGCCTATCGTGCGCAATGGGAGCACTGGCAGGAGGGGGTAGATCCCGGGACGGCCCGGCTGGACTTCCCGCCGCGTGAGCGCCTGTTCGCGGCGCCTGCCGTCGCCCTCGTGCCGCCTGAAGCGATCCAGGCGGCGCTCGACGCCGCCATCGCCCAGCAGGGCCCGGCGGCGCGGGCCTGTGTCGCCGAGAGAGCATAGCGGGAGCGGCCGAAGCGGTGTTACCCGGACCGGCCAGCACCCCGCGAGGCCAATGATGAGCCAGCCCGACCGCGCCGATGCGCCGCAGCGTGCCCTCCGCACCCTGGCGGCGCAGGGACTCGCCCCGGTCGATCGTGAGACCCGCGCGATCATACCGCCGATCCATCTCGCCAGCACCTTCCAGCGCGATCCCGACGGCGGCTACGCCTCCGGCCGTGCCTATGGCCGTGCCGACAATCCGAGCTACGACCCGCCGGAAGCGATGCTCGCAGCGCTCGAGGGCGGGGCGGGGGCGATGTTGTTCGGCTCCGGGATGGCCGCGGCGACGGCGGTGATCATGGCGATGCCGGCCGGCAGCCGCATCGCTGTGCCGGCGGTGATGTATTGGGGATTTCGTCGCTGGCTCGGCAGCTTTGCGCGGGAATGGGGGTACGGCATCGACGTCTATGACAATGCCTCGCCCGAAGCGCTCGCCGCCGCGGTGCGGCCGGGGCAGACCGCCCTCGTCTGGGCCGAGACACCGGCCAATCCGCTCTGGTCGGTGACCGATATCGCCAGGGCGGCCGAGATCGCCCATGCGGCAGGGGCGGTGCTGGCCGTCGATAATACGGTCGCGACGCCGGTGCTCACCCGACCGATCGCGCTTGGTGCCGATCTCGTGATGCATTCCGCGTCAAAATACCTCAACGGCCATTCCGACGTGATCGCGGGGGCGCTGGTCACCGCCCGTCGCGATGCGCTGTGGGACCGCATCGGCGCGTTGCGCTCGGGCCTCGGCGGCATCCCGGGCCCGGTCGAGGCTTGGCTGCTGGCGCGCGGCATGCGCACGCTGGTCCTGCGGGTGGAGGCGGCCTGCCGGACGGCGCAGGAACTCGCCACGCGCCTTGCCGACCATCCGGCGGTAGCCGCGGTCCTCTATCCGGGATTGCCGGATGCACCCGGCCATGCCGTCGCCGCCCGCCAGATGCGTGGCGGCTTCGGCGGCATGCTGTCGATCCGGCTGAAGGGCGGTGCCGCGGCAGCCGTCGCCACAGCCGCCGCGGTAGAGGTCTGGATGCGTGCCACCTCGCTGGGCGGCGTCGAGAGCCTGATCGAGCACCGCGCCTCGATCGAAGGACCCGACAGTCCGGTGCCGGACGATCTCCTGCGGCTGTCCGTGGGGATCGAGGCCGTCGAGGATCTCTGGTCCGATCTCGACAGGGCGATGCGCCTCGCGACCGGGTGACGGCGGTTCAGCCGGCGACCCGTTGCGCCGAGCGCTGGGCCACCGCCGGGCCGAGATAGTCGTCGAGATGGCCCGCCAGCACGTCCATATGCGCCGAGAAGAAGTGGTTGGCGCCGGGGATCACGCGGTAGTCGATCTTGATGTCACGCTGCTGTGACAGCTTGTTGACCAGCTTCTGCACCGATTCCTGCGGGACGATGTCGTCCTTGTCGCCCTGGACGATCAGGCCGGAGGCCGGGCAGGGGGCAAGGAAGCTGAAATCGTACATGTTGGCCGGCGGCGCGATCGAGACGAAGCCGTCGATCTCCGGCCGGCGCATCAAGAGCTGCATGCCGATCCAGGCACCGAAGGAGAAGCCGGCCACCCAGCATTGCTCGGCATTCGGGTTGTAGGTCTGCATCCAGTCCAGTGCCGAGGCCGCATCCGACAGCTCGCCCTCGCCGCGGTCATAGACGCCCTGGCTGCGCCCGACGCCCCGGAAGTTGAAGCGCAGGACGGTGAAGTCGAGCTTCCGGAACGCCTGATACAGGGCATAGACGATCTTGTTATTCATCGTCCCGCCATGCTGCGGGTGCGGGTGCAAGAGCAGGGCGATGGGGGCGTTGGGCCGCTTGGCCGGGTGGTAGCGACCCTCGAGGCGGCCTTCCGGCCCGTTGAAAATGACTTCCGGCATGGATGTGACGCGCTCCGCTGACCCAATCCCGCGCCCGCCACACCACCGCGGGGGCCGCAATGCCGCCCCTCGCCGCGCCAGGGTCGGAATACTTGACCCCGCGAGTCGGGCAAATATATGTAGCGGATCGCGCCCGTGGCGGCCGTGTGGCCGGCGGGATGGGTATATCATCGGGGTGGGTCGCGTGTTCAAGCATCTTCGCGAGGACATCGACAGCGTGATGCAGCGGGACCCGGCCGCGAAGTCGCGTCTTTCGGTCATGCTGACCTATCCCGGGCTGCACGCGCTGCTCGTCTACCGCGTCGCGCATGCCGCCTGGATCCGAGGCTGGCGGACCTTCGCGCTGTGGCTTTCCTATGTCGCGCGCATGGTCACGGGCATCGAGATCCATCCCGGAGCGGTCATCGGCCGGCGGTTCTTCATCGACCATGGTACCGGCGTCGTCATCGGCGAGACCGCCGAGATCGGCGATGACGTCACCCTCTATCAGGGTGTCACGCTCGGCGGCACCTCGCTCAATCCCGGCAAGCGCCACCCGACCCTCGAGGACGGCGTGATCGTCGGCGCCGGGGCCAAGATCCTCGGGCCGTTCACGGTCGGCGCCCATGCCCGTATCGGCTCGAATGCCGTTGTGGTGAAGGCGGTGCCGCCCGGCGCCACGATGGTCGGTATCCCGGCCAAGCCGCTCGCGACCAAGGCGGAGGACCGCAGCTTCGTCCAGTACGGCACCGGCGGCGGCCAGTTCGACGATCCGCTCGCGGCGTTGGTCCGCCAGACACAGGACGAGATGCGCCGCATGAAGGCCCGGATCGAGGAGCTCGAGCAGCAGCTCTCGCAGGCACGTGCCGAGGCCGGCGACCGGCCGCCCGCGGTCGGGGATGCCGGCACCGCCGCCTCTCCCGACGGGCCGCCGGCCGTCGCCGGTCGCTGCTGAAGGACGGCGCGGAATGCGGCTCGGCACGAAAGGTCGCTACGCGGTGATGGCGGTGGTGGATCTTGCGTGCAATTCCGGTGGTGCACCGGTGACCCTCGCCGATATCGCGCAGCGCCAGGACATCTCGCTTCCCTATCTCGAGCAGCTCTTCGCCAAGCTCCGGCGCTCGGGCATCGTGCGCAGCGTGCGCGGGCCGGGCGGCGGCTATCTGCTGTGCCGGCCAATGGATCACATCGCCGTCGCCGAGATCGTCGCCGCGGTCGATGAGCCGATCCAGGCCACCCGCTGCAGCCAGACGAGCACCGATGGCTGCCGGTCCGACCGCACCCGCTGCCTGACCCATGATCTGTGGGAGGCGCTGGGCGACAACATCCAGAGCTTCCTCGCCTCGGTCAGCGTCGGCGACATCGTGCATCGGCGGATCCGGCCGGCGCCGCTGCCGGGCGTCATCTCGATCCCGGAGCCGCTGCGCCCGGTCGCCGAATGAGGCCGGCCGCCGGCGGATTGGGGCCGATGGAAGACCGGGCCTATCTCGACTACAACGCGACCGCACCGTTACGGCCGGCAGCGCGTACGGCCATGCTTGCCGCTCTCGATCTGGTCGGAAATCCCTCCTCGGTCCACCATTACGGCCGTGCCGCCCGGCGCCTCGTGGAGGAGGCGCGGGAGCGCGTCGCGGCCCTCGCCGGCGTCGTGCCGGAGCGGGTCGTCTTCACCTCCGGCGCGACCGAGGCCAATGCGCTGGCGCTGTCCGGCCGCCCGGTGGTGCTGACGAGCGCGATCGAACACGAGAGCGTGCGGGGGTGGGCCGCCGGACCACCGATCCCGCCGACAGCAGACGGTGTGATCGAGCCGGACGCCGTGGCGGCCGCCCTTGCGGCGCTCGGTGCGGCCGCTCCCGGCACCGCACCGCCGATCGTCGCGGTGATGGCTGCCAATAACGAGACGGGCGCTGTGCAGCCGGTGACGGCGATCGCTGAGCTCGTGCACGCCGCCGGGGCGCGGCTCCATTGTGACGCCGTGCAGGCGGCCGGGCGGCTCGACCTCGCTCCGCTGGCCGCGGCGGCGGATACGCTGGCGCTGTCTGCGCACAAGATCGGCGGGCCGCAGGGACTTGGCGCGCTGATCCTCGACGAGGCGGCGGCGGGCGCGTCGCCGGCACCGCTCTGGCGCGGCGGCGCGCAGGAGCGGCGGTGGCGGCCCGGCACGGAGAACGTCGCCGGCATCGCCGGATTCGGTGCAGCGGCCGCCGAAGCTGTGGCCGATCGGGAACAGGCGATGGCGCGCTGTGCCGCGTTGCGCGACCGGCTGGAAGCGGCGCTGGTCGCGGCCGGGGGCATCGCGGTCGCGGCGGCCGTGCCGCGCCTTGCGAACACGCTCTGCATCGCCATGCCGGGCGTGCCGGCCGAGACCCAGGTCGCCGCGCTCGATCTCGCGGGCGTCGCCGTCTCGGCGGGGTCGGCCTGCAGCGCCGGCGCGGTGCAGCGCAGTCCGGTGCTGACGGCGATGGGGCTGCCCGACACCATCGCCGGCTCCGCCATCCGCATCTCGCTCGGGCCGGAGACGACGCCCGCCGCGATCGACCGCTGCATCGCCGCCTGGACGACACTCGCGCGCCGCCGACGGGCCGCATAGACGGAACTGCGACCCTTCAAGAACAGATTACAACCGGTTGTCAGCAAGGCAAAAACGACATCATGCCACGTATCGTGTTCATCAGCCCCGACGGCGAGACCCGGCGCGAGATCGATGTGCCCGCGGGCCTGTCGATCCTCGACATCGCACGGCGCTACGACGTCGACATCGAAGGTGCCTGCGAAGGATCGCTCGCCTGCTCGACCTGTCACGTCATCGTCGATCCGGAATGGTATGACCGGCTCGAGGAGCCGCGTGAGGATGAGGAGGACATGCTGGACCTCGCCTTCGGCCTCACCAAGACCTCGCGCCTCGGCTGTCAGATCATCGTCACTGACGAGCTGGACGGGCTGACGGTCCGGCTGCCTGCCGGCACGGTCAACATGATGGGATGAGTGCCCCGCGCCGGGCTCGGGGCCGCTCTGTCGACGGCGCAAATCGCTGGACACGTCCGACAGAGGGCCTATCTAAGAGGGGACGCCGGGCGACTGGCGTCCCGCCGGTCCATGACCGGTTTTCATTTGGCGGAATACCCGACCACCACGGTCGGACAATGCCGCGGCGGACGGACAGCGGAGTGGTAGGATGGCGGCGGTCGAGGAAACGGTCCGGCAGGTCGAGGACGTCACCCGGCAGCGCTACAAGTACGGCTTCGTCACGGATATCGAGATGGAGCTGGCCCCGCGTGGCCTGTCGGAGGACATCGTCCGCTTCATCTCCGCGAAGAAGAACGAGCCGGATTGGCTGCTCGAATGGCGGCTGAAGGCCTATCGCCAGTGGCTGACGATGCGCGAGCCCGACTGGGCTCGGCTGCGCTATCCGCCGATCGACTACCAGGACGCCCACTACTACGCCGCCCCGAAGAAGCGACCGAAGCTCGGCAGCCTCGACGAGGTGGATCCCGAGCTGCTGGCCGTCTACGAGAAGCTCGGCATCCCGCTGCGTGAGCAGGAGCGGCTGGCGAATGTGGCGGTCGATGCGGTGTTTGACAGCGTCTCGGTGACGACCACCTTCAAGGAGACGCTTGAGAAGGCCGGCGTCATCTTCTGCTCGATCTCCGAGGCCGTGCAGCGCCATCCGGAGCTGGTGCGACGCTACCTCGGTTCGGTGGTGCCGAGCGGCGACAATTTCTTCGCCGCGCTCAACTCGGCGGTCTTCACCGATGGCAGCTTCGTCTACATCCCCAAGGGGGTGCACTGCCCGATGGAGCTGTCGACC
>CAYORM010000030.1:0-30150 GCA_964406375.1 uncultured Mycobacteriaceae bacterium
TCATGTTGTTGACGGCATTGCCGCCGGCGCCGCCGACGCCGACGACGGTGATGCGGGGCTGAAGGCTTACATCGCCCTGCGGAATGCTGAGATTGATCATCGTCCCGTTCTCCCGTCCGTCGTCACACGAACCGACCTGCCGTATCCGTTTCCGTCAGGCGGCATCACGCACCGCCTCTCAACCAGCCGCCGACGCGGCTCCAGAACCCGCCGCCGCCGATCTCCTCGAGCCCGCCGCCCGACACCACGAGGTCGGGACGCGGATCGACGGCCGCGAGCAGCAGCCCCGCCGTCGTCGAGAAGCCGGGCCCGGCGCTCGCCTCGGCGAGCCCGTCGATGCCCATCGGGCGGCCCATCCGCACCTGCTTGTCGAGCACGAGCTGCGCCAGCTCACGCGCGCCCTGGAGCTGGCTCGCCCCGCCGGTCAGAACGACCCGCCGGCCGAATGCCTTGTCGAGACCGGACTCTTCGAGCCGGCCCCGCACCATCTCGAAGATCTCCTCCATCCGCGGCTGCACGATGCCGGTCAAAAGGCTCTTCGGGATCCGCGCCGTCGGCCCGTTCTCGTCCTCGCCGACCTGCGGCACCTCGACGATCTCGCGATCATCCGCCGCAGAGGGCAGCGCGCTGCCATAGAGCGTCTTGAGCCGCTCGGCATGCGCCACCGGCGTCGTCAGCCCACGGGCGATGTCGTTCGTCACATGGCCGCCGCCGACCGGCAGGATCTCCGACAGGACCAGCCGGCCCTCGATGAAGACGGCGATCGAGGTCGTCCCGCCGCCGATGTCGATCAGCGCGCAGCCCAGCTCCATCTCGTCCTCGACGAGACAGGCGAGCCCGGCGGCATAGGGCGAGACGATCATCGCCTCGACCTCGAGATGCGCGCGGTTGACACAGGTGGCGAGGTTGCGGATCGCCCCGGCGCCCGCCGAGACGACATGCACGTCGACACCGAGCCGGTCGCCGACCATCCCGCGCGGATCGCGGATGCCGCGCGCCGCGTCGAGGCGATAGCCGGTCGGAATGGCGTGCACCGCCTCCTCATCGGCCGGCAGGCCGGCGGCGAAGGCCCGCGCCGCGCGGCGCAGATCCGCATCGGCCACCGCGCGCCCGCCGAGCGGCACCTCGATCGACAGGTTGCGCGAGACCGGCCGCCCCCCGGAAAGGTTCACGACGATGCCGTCGACCGTCTCGCCGGCCATCTGCTCGGCGGCCTGCACCGCCATGCCGATCGCCCGCTCGGCGGCGTCGAGCTCGATGATCGAGCCGCCACGCATCCCCGCGCTCGCCTGGTGGCCGATGCCGATCACCCGCGGCCGGCCATCCTCCATGATGCGGGCGATCAGGCAGACGACCTTGGTCGTGCCGAGGTCGAGCGCCGCGACGAGCGACCCCCGCGAGCGGATGCGCGGCCGCCTCATCCCCTCATGCCCCATGGCGCACCGTCCGCGCATCGCAGATGGGACGGTGGAACGGCCGACCGGACCGGCACCGGACGCCGCGCATCACGTGTTCTCCCCCGGCAGCGGCCGACGATCGGCCAGCGGTGTCGCTTGGATCGCGACCCGATCGGCGATCCTGAGATCGAGCGAGGCCACCTCCCGGTCGAGGATCCGGCTCTCCTCCTGCAGATGGACGAGTGCGTCGAGCGCGGCGGCGAGACCGTCCTGCGGCAGCTTGACGACGATCGACGGTTCGAGATGCAGGTCCCAGCGCCGGCCGCCGACCCGCACCAGCGCCTGCACCCGTTCGGAAAGGATCGGGCGCTCGGCCAGCAGGGCCAGCAGCTCGGGTGCCGCCATCGGCGCGTCCGGCCCGACGATCAGCGGCAGTTCGGGCCAGGCGCCCGGCACCTCGGTCGGCAGCTCGAAGCCGCTGTGATCGACCAGGGTGAAGGCGCCGCCATTCTGCCAGAGCGCCATCGGCTCGCGCTCCTCGATCCGCACGAAGATCGTGTCGGGCAGGCGTCGCTCGACGACGGCGCGGGCAACGCGCGGGATCGCCTCGAGCGCCGCGCGGGCGGCGTCGGGATCGAAGGCGAGGATCGGATCGCCGCGTCGGATGCCGAGCGTGTAGAGCACCACCGGCGCATCGACGGAGCGGCGGCCGGCGACCAGCACCTCCTCGACCCGGAAGCCGAGCGCGGCGGTCACGTCATAGACCCCGTCGCGCAATGCGGTCCAGCCGCGATGGACGGCACCGCCCGTCGCCGCCGAGACGCCGGCAGCGAGGAGACCGGCGAGGAGGATGCCGACGGTGCCGACACGCAGTACGAGCCGCTGGTTGCGGGTGAGCGGCCGGCGCCGGCGCGGCGCCTCCGCCGCGGCCGGCCGGCTCGACCTGCGGCGCTCGGCGCGGGGGCCCGCCTCGGTCAGCCGGGGCATGTCGCCTCCTCGATCAGCCACTCGCAGAGCGCGGGGAAGGACACGCCGACATGCTGTGCCTGCTCGGGCACCAGCGAGATCGGGGTGAAGCCCGGCTGGGTGTTGATCTCCAGGAAGAACAGCCCTTCCGTCCCCGGCAGGCTGTCATCCCAGCGGAAATCGCTGCGGCTGATCCCGCGGGCCCCGATCGTACGGTGGGCGAGCAGCGCCCACTCGCAGGCGAGATCGAAGATCGGCTTCGGCACCTCGGCCGGCAGTACATGCGTGGCGTGACCGGCCGTGTACTTCGCCTCATAGTCGAAGAAGCCGTGGCTGTGGACGATCTCGGTCACGGTCAGGGCGCGGTCGCCCATCACGCCCACGGTCAGCTCCCGGCCGGGCACATAGGCCTCGACCATCACCTCACCGTAATGCCAGGTCCCGAGATCGATCGGCGGCGCGTTGTCATTCGGCCGCACGATCCGGACACCGACCGACGACCCCTCCTCCGCCGGCTTCACGACGTAAGGGGGCGCCATCGGGTGGCCGGCGGCGAGCGTCTCGGGCGCGACCTCCACACCGGCGGCGCTGCGGATGCCGGCCGTCACGAGCAGACGCTTGGCGACCGGCTTCGCCATGGCGATCGCCGAGGCACGCAGCCCGGAATGGGTATAGGGCACGCCGAGCATGTCGAGCACGCCCTGGACCGTGCCGTCCTCGCCGCCGCGCCCGTGCAGCACGTTGAAGATCACGTCCGGCGCCGGGTCGAGCGCGGCGAGCAAAGCCCGCAGGTCACGGGTGACGTCGATCATCCGGCAGGTCCAGCCGCGCGACTGCAGCGCCTCGCGCACCGCCGCGCCCGACATCAGGCTGACCTCGCGCTCGGCCGACCAGCCGCCCTGCAGGATCGCGACCTCCTTAGCCATGGGCGTCGCCCCCGCCGGCCGGGCGGCCGATCCGCTTGATCTCCCAGCGCAACTCGATGCCGGAGGTCTCGCGCACCCGGCGGCGCACCTCCTCGCCCAGCGCCTCGATGTCGGAGGCGGTCGCCTCCCCCAAATTGATCAGGAAGTTGCAATGCATCTCGGACACCTGCGCATCGCCGATCCGCAGGCCGCGACAGCCGGCCGCGTCGATCAGTGCCCAGGCCTTGTTGCCGGGCGGGTTCGCGAAGGTCGAACCGCCGGTCCGCGACCGCACGGGCTGCGTCGCGCCGCGGGCATCGGTGATCGCCTTCATCCGGGCGGCGATCTCCGCCCGGTCGCCGGGGCGGCCGCGCAGGACGGCGCCGGTGAACACCCAATCCGCCGGCACCGCGCTGTGGCGGTAGGACAGACCCATCTCCTCGGCCGTCAGCACGTGGCGGCGGCCCGACCGGTCGAGGGCTGTCGCCGAGACCAGCACGTCGCGGATCTCCGTGCCGTATGCGCCGGCATTCATCCGCAGCGCGCCGCCGATCGTGCCGGGGATGCCGACGAGGAATTCAAGACCCTCGATCCCCGCCTCCTGCGCCACCCGCGCCACATTGACATCGAGCGCCGCGGCGCCGGCATGGACGAGGCCGTCCTCGGCCCGGACGCCGGCGAACTCGCGACCGAGGCGCAGCACCACCCCCTCCACCCCGCCGTCGCGGACCAAGAGGTTCGAGGCGACGCCGATCGCGGTGACCGGCAGCTCGGCCGGGCAGCCGGCGAGGAACTGCGCCAGATCCGCCTCGTCCGCGGGCTTGAAGAGGAGATCGGCCGCACCGCCGACGCGGAACCAGGTGATGCCGGCGAGCGGCGCATTCGCCGTCAGACGGCCCCGCACCGCCGGCAGGCGGGCGGCGACCGCCTCCGGCAGCGCGGCGAGGGCTGCGGCGCTCATGCCGCCCCTCCCTTGCCGGCCGCGATGGCTGCCTTGCGGCCGCGCACGGCGTCCATCTGCCGGGGAAGGTCGTTGGCCCAGGCGGTGATCGTTCCCGCGCCGAGGCAGACGACGTAATCGCCCGGCTCGGTCAGATCGACGGCGAGCTGGGCCAGAGCCTCCGGCCCCGGCAGCGAGATCACCCGCCGGTGGCCATGCCGCCGCAGCCCGTCGACGAGGGCCGAGCGCGTCGCCCCTTCCACCGGCGTCTCGCCGGCGGCGTAGACATCGGCGACGACGACGACATCGGCATCGTTGAAGCAGGTGCAGAACTCCTCGAACAGGCTGGCCAGCCGCGAATAGCGGTGCGGCTGGACCACGGCGATGACGCGCCGCCCGCCGACGGCCGAACGCGCAGCCTTCAGCACCGCGGCGATCTCCACCGGGTGATGCCCGTAATCATCGATCACGGTGACCCCGCCCGAATCGCCGGTGCGTGTGAAACGCCGTTTCACCCCGGTGAATCGGGTCAAGGCACCGAGGATCTGGGCGTCCTGCATTCCCATTTCGTGGGCGACGGCGATGGCGGCGAGGGCGTTCTGGATATTGTGCTGTCCCAGCATCGGCAGCACAACATCACGTATGGTCCGACTCGGACCGCCCTGACGGTCCTGGATCAGCACCGTGAAGCGGGAGCCCTTGGGCGAGGATTCGACATCCACCGCGCGGATGTCCGCCTGCGGGCTGAACCCGTAGGTGACGACCCGCCGGTCGATGAAGCGCGGGATCATCGCCTGCACCTCGGGATGATCGATGCAGAGCACCGCCAACCCGTAGAACGGGATGTTGGTGACGAACTGCTCGAAGGCGCGCTTCTCCGTCTCGAAGTCGCCGTAGAAGTCGAGATGTTCGGGATCGATGTTGGTGACGATGGCGATGGTCGCCGGCAGCCGGGTGAAGGTGCCGTCGCTCTCATCGGCCTCGACGACCATCCAGTCGCCCTGGCCGAGCCGCGCATTGGTGCCGTAGGCGTTGATGATGCCGCCGTTGATCACGGTGGGGTCGAAACCGCCCGCATCGAGCACCGCCGCGACGAGGCTGGTCGTGGTCGTCTTGCCATGGGTGCCGCCGACGGCGATCGCCCATTTCAGCCGCATCAACTCGCCCAGCATCTCGGCCCGCCGGACCACCGGGATGAAGGCGGCGCGCGCGGCGCGCAGTTCGGGATTGTCGGGCTTCACCGCGGAGGAGACGACGACGACGGAGGCATCGCCGAGATTCTCCTCGGCATGGCCGATCAGGATCTCGATGCCGAGCCCGCGCAGCCGCTGGACATTGGCACCCTCGGCGACGTCCGAGCCGCGCACGCGGTAGCCGAGATTGTGCAGCACCTCGGCGATGCCGCTCATCCCGATGCCGCCGATCCCGATGAAGTGGATCGTGCCGATGTCGAGGGGCATCTGTCGCATCACTGGCTCTCCTTGGCGCCGGGCGCGGCACGGGTGGCGAGCGCCAGCACGGCGTCCGCCAGCCGCTCCGCGGCATCGGGCCTGGCGGCGGCAGCGGCGGCCCGAGCCGCCGCCTCCAGGCGGGAGGGCCGGGTGTACAGATCGGCGAGGGTTGCCGCCAATGCCTCCGGCGCAAGCCCTTCCTGCGCCAATCGCGTTGCGGCGCCGGCCGCCGCGAAGGCGTCCGCATTCGCCGTCTGATGGTCGTCGGCGGCAAAGGGATAGGGAATCAGGATCGAGGGCCGGCCGATGGCGGCGAGCTCGGCAATCGTCGAGGCGCCGGCGCGGCAGATCGCGAGATGGGCGTTGAGCAGGCGTCGCGGCACATCGTCGAAGAAGGGCGCGAGCTCGGCCGCGACGCCCAGCTCGGCATAGCGGGCGCGGGCCGCTTCGAGATCCTCGGGCCGGCATTGCTGGGCGATCTCGAGCCGCGCCCTGATCGCCTCGGGCAGCGCCGCGACCGCCTGCGGCAGCAGCGTACTGAAGACCCGCGCGCCCTGGCTGCCGCCGAGCACCAGGAGACGGAACGGCCCGCCCTCGTCCGGCGGGACATAGGGTGCGCCCGCCTCGGCGGCGATCGCCGGCCGGACGGGATTGCCGGTGACGACGATCTTGCCGCGGTCGGCTTCGGCGAGGCCCGCGACCGCGGGGAAGGCCGTCGCGACCAGCGCCACGCGCGGCGCGAACCAGCGGTTGACCCGGCCGAGCACGGCATTTTGTTCGTGGATCGCCGCCGGCAGGCGGCGGGCGGTCGCGGCGAGGAGCGCCGGGGCCGAAGCGTAGCCGCCGAAGCCCACCACCGCCGCCGGTCGCAGCCGGGCGAGGAGCCGGCGCGCCTCGATCGTGCCGAGCGCCAACTCGGTCATGGTGCGCAGCTTGCCGGTGATCCCGGCACCGAACTGGCTGACCCTCAGCCGGTGAACGGCGACCTCGGGCAGCCGGTTGCCCCAGGCGGTGCCGCGCCGGTCGGTGGCAAGCGCCACGGCGACGCCGCGGGCGAGCAGCGCGCGGGCCAGCGCCTCGGCCGGAAAGACATGCCCGCCGGTGCCGCCCGCCGCGAGCAGGATGGGCTGCGCCGGCGCGGTCATCGCGGCAGCTCCGCCCCGGCATTGCGCCGGGTGAGCGCGAGGATCATTCCCATCGCGAAGCCGAGCGCGACGAGAGATGAGCCGCCATAGCTCACGAAGGGCAGAGTCATGCCCTTGGTCGGGATCAGATGCAGCGTCGATCCCATGTTGATCAGCGCCTGCAGCCCGAGCTGCGCCGTCAGACCCGCGACCGCGAGCATCACGAAGAGGTTGGTCTCGGCCATCGCTCGGCCGAAGCCGCGCAACACCAGGAAGGCGAACAGCCCGACCAGCAAGAGGCAGGCGATCAGCCCGAACTCCTCGCCGGCGACGGCAAAGATGAAATCGGCATGCGCGTCGGGCAGCAGCAGCTTGACCGTTCCCTCGCCCGGGCCGGTGCCGAACAACCCGCCATGGGTGAAGGCCTCGATCGACCGGTCGACCTGATAGGTGTCGCCGGCACTCGGGTCGAGGAAGCGGTCGATGCGGCTGCGCACGTGGTCGAGCATCTGGTAGGAGCCGACGAGGCCGACCACCGCCAGGACCAGCAGCCCGATGACGAGCACCATCGGCAGGCCGGCGACGAAGAACTGCAGCGACCACACCGCGGTGACGACCACCGCCATGCCGAGATCAGGCTGCGCGATCAGCAGCAGCACGACGACGGCCAAAAGCCCCGTGACCGACAGGAAGGGGCCGGGCCCGGCCTGGCTCTGACGCTGCGCGAAGAGATGGGCGGCGACGACGGTGAAGGCCGGCTTCACGAATTCAGACGGCTGTACGGTCATCCCGCCGAGCGAGAGCCAGCGGGTCGCGCCCTTCACTTCGGTGCCCATCACCAGCGTCCCGGCCACGCCGAGCAGCCCGCCGACCAAGGCAACCCAGCAGAGCCGCCTGACTCCCGCCGGTGACAGCAGCGAGACGAGGAACATCGTTAGCGCCGCCACGCCGAGGAACAGGACGTGGCGCTGCACGAAGTGGAAGGGGCTGACCTCGTCGGTCGCGCGGATGCGGATCATCACCGCGGGGCTGGCCGTCAGGATCAGGATGACGCCGATCGCCATCAGCAGCCCGACCGCGATGAGGAGCCATCGGTCGACCGTCCACCACCAGCGGCCGACGACCGAGCTGTCGGTTCTGTCGAGCGCGACCATCAGACCGCCTCCCGCCGATGCTCGGCAGCCAGCGCCTCGACGATGCCGACGAAGGCGTCGCCGCGGGCCTCGAAGCCGGGGAACTGGTCGAAGGAGGCGCAGGCCGGCGACAGCAGGACGACCCCGCCCTCGGCCCGTGCGGCCGCGAAGGCCCGGCGCACCGCGACGGCGAGCTCGCCCGCGATCTCGGACGGCACGCGGCCTTCGAGATGGGCGGCGAAGGCAGGCGCCGCCTCGCCGATCAGGAAGGCACGGCGGATGCGCGGGAGCAGCGGATCGAGCGCCCCGATCCCGCCCGGCTTCGGCCGGCCGCCGGCGATCCACCAGATCCGGTCGTAGCTCGCGAGCGCGCGGGCCGCGGCATCGGCATTCGTCGCCTTGCTGTCGTTGACGAACAGCACGCCGTCGATCTCGGCGACACGCTGCAGCCGGTGCCGCAGCCCGGGGAAGGTGCTGATGCCGGCGGCGATCGCCGCCTCGTCGAGCCCGACCGCCCGGCAGGCGGCCCAGGCGCAGGCGATGTTCTGGGCGTTGTGGGCACCCGGCAGCGCCGGCGCCGCCGACAGGTCGAAGACTCGGCGCGGACCGCCCTCGCCGTCCTGCCACACGGCGTCCGCCTCGATCCAGACGCCGCCTGGAACGGCGCCGTCGGTCGATACGCGCACGAGCCGCACCTCGTCACGCGCCGCAATCGCCTCGGCCGCAGTCCGGCCATGCGGGTCGTCGACACCGATCACGGCGGTCCCGCCCGGCCGGATCGCATCCAGCAGCCGCCGCTTCGCCGCGGCATAGGCATCGAGGTCGGGATAGCGGTCGAGATGGTCGGGGGACAGATTGATCTGCATCCCGACATCCCAGCGCACCGCCGAGACCGTCTCGAGCTGATAGGAGCTGAGCTCGATGACGTACCAGCCATCGGCCCCGAGCGGCGGCAGCGCCAGTGCCGGCGTGCCAAGATTGCCGCCGGCCGCGGCGGGGATGCCGGCCATGGCGAGGACATGGCCGATCAGCGCCGTCGTCGTCGATTTGCCATTGGTACCGGTCACGCCGAGATAGCGCGCCGCCGGCTGCGCCTCGGCGAGCAGGTCGATGTCTCCGATGACCGGCAGGCCTTCGGCGAGGGCACGGGCGACCGCCGGATGCGGCGCCGGATGGCTGCGCGGAATGCCGGGGCTGAGCATCAGCGCCTCGGCCGTCCCGAACCCCTCGTGCACCGGATCGGCGATGGCGACGCCGAGCCCCGCGGCGGCGGCCCGCGCCGGCGCGCCATCATCCCAGGCGCGCACGCACGCCCCCGCGCGCGCCAGCGCCGCCGCGGCCGCGAGCCCGGATTTGCCGAGCCCGAGGATGGCGATGGTATGGCCGCGAAGGTGGGAGAGGTCGATCACGCGCGCCTCGTCACCTGAGCTTGAGCGAGGACAGACCAATCAGCGCCAGGATCACGGCGACGATCCAGAAGCGGATGACGATGGTCGGCTCCGCCCAGCCCTTCTTCTCGTAATGATGGTGCAGCGGCGCCATCCGGAAGACGCGCCGGCCGGTCAGCTTGAAGCTCGCCACCTGGACCATCACCGAGACCGCCTCGAGCACGAACAGGCCGCCGATGATGGCGAGCACGATCTCGTGCTTGGTGATCACGGCGATGGCACCGAGCGCGCCGCCCATCGACAGCGAGCCGGTATCGCCCATGAAGACCATCGCGGGCGGTGCGTTGAACCACAGAAAGCCGAGCGCGCCGCCGGTCAGCGCGCCGCAGAACACCGTCAGTTCGCCGGCGCCGGGCGCCGGGTGGATCTGCAGATAGTCGGCGAAGATCGCGTTGCCGGTCAGATAGGCGATCAGACCGAAGCTGGCGGTGGCGATGATGATCGGCACCGTGGCCAGCCCGTCGAGCCCGTCGGTCAGGTTCACCGCGTTCGAGGCGCCGACGATCACCAGCACGGCGAAGGCCGAGCGGGATCACCAGATCCTTGAAGAAGGGGATCGCGACGCTGTCGGCGTCGGCGGTGTCGGAGACGGCGAGATACCAGGCTGCGGCGGCAAGGGCGATCACGGCCTGCGCGACCAGCTTGAGCCGGCCGGACAGGCCCTTGGGGTTGCGCCGGGTCAGCTTCAGATAGTCGTCGCCGAAACCGATCGCACCGAAGCCGACCGTCACCATCAGGACGATCCAGACATAGGTGTTGCGCAGATCGGCCCAGAGCAGCGTCGAGATGACGATGGCGATGAGGATCATCAGCCCGCCCATGGTGGGCGTGCCGCGCTTCTTGAAATGGCCTTCCGGACCGTCCTCGCGGATCGGCTGGCCCGCCCCCTGCCGCGCCTTCAGGCTGCGGATGAGCCACGGTCCGATCACGAAGGCGATGATGAGGGCAGTGAGGATCGCCGCCCCGGTCCGGAAGGTCAGATACCGGAAGAGGTTGAAGAACAGCGACTGGTCGGCCAGCGGTGCGAAGAGGGTCGGCAGCATCGGGCGCTCTCAGGTCGCCGCCGCGAAACGGCGCCGCACCCGCGGCGTCTCGGCCGGCGCGGCGCCGAGCCGCTCGACCGCGGCGACCACCGTCGCCATGCGGCTGCCGAGCGAACCCTTGACCATCACCGCATCGCCCGGCCGCAGCACCTCGGCGACGATCGGCGCAAGCGCCGCCGCATCTGCCGCATGGGCGCCGCGGATCGCCGGCGGCAGCCGGTCGAACAGCTCGCCGGTCAGCGGTCCGCAGCCGAAGACGAGGTCGATGCCGGCCGCCTCGATCGCCGGGGCGAGCGCGCGATGCAGCGCCGGCCCGTCCGGCCCCAGCTCCAGCATGTCGCCGAGCACCGCGATGCGCCGGCCATGGCCATTGACGTCGATCTGGCCGAGCACCTCGAGCGCCGCCGCCATCGAGACGGGGCTCGCATTGTAGCTCTCGTCGATCAGCAGGATCGTGCCCTGCCGCCCGTCCCGCACCACCTCGATCCGGCTGCGTCCGCCCCGGCCCTTCATCGGCTGGATGCGGCCCAGGGCCCGCATCGCGGCACCGAGGTCGCCGTCGAGCGCCCGCACCGCCAGCAGCACCGCAAGGCTGTTGGCGATCCAGTGCCGCCCGGGGGCAGACAGGGTGTACTGGACCATCTCGCCACGGATCTCGGCGGTCACCGCACTCGCCGCGGCATGGATCGAGCAGTCGATCAGCCGCGCATCGCAGCCGGGCGCGGTGCCGAAGCTCCAGATCCGCCCGACCCCGCGGGTGCGGGCATGCGCCACCAGCCGTGCGAAATGCCGGTTGTCGCGGTTGAGGATGGCCGTCGAATCCGGCCCCATCCCGCAGAAGATCTCCGCCTTGGCGTCGGCGATCGCGGCGTCGGAGGCGAAGTGCTCCAGATGGACGGCCTCGACCGTCGTGACGATGCCGACATCCGGCTCGACGAAACGCGACAGCGGCGCGATCTCGCCGGGGTGGTTCATCCCCAGCTCGAACACCCCGAACGCCACATCCTGCGGCATGCAGGCGAGGCTGAGCGGGACGCCCCACTGGTTGTTGAGGTTGCCGGAGGAGGCGAAGGTCGCGCCGCTGCCGGCCAGCGCCGCGCGCAGCGCCTCCTTGGTCGAGGTCTTGCCGACCGAGCCGGTCACCGCCGCCACCCGGGCTTCGCTACGCATCCGGGCGTAGCGGGCGAGATCGACGAGCCCTTCGGCGGTGTCAGGCACGACGAGCAGCGGCGCGTCATGCGCCACCCCGCCCGGCACAGCATGCACCATCGCCGCGGCGGCACCGCGCTCAAGCGCTTCCTTGACGAAGTCGTGCCCGTCGTGATGCGGGCCGCGGATCGCCACGAACAGATCGCCGGGCGCGACCGTGCGGCTGTCGATCGAGACGCCGTCAGCCGCCCAATCGCCGACCTGCATCCCGTTCGTGGCGGCGGCGGCCTCGGCGGCGGACCATAGAGGTGTCGTCATGGGGCCGGATTCCTCATCGCGCCGTTGTCCTCGTCTCTCCGGATGTCGTCTCGGCGACGGCCGCCGCCGCCTCGGCGGCGTCGTCGAAGGGGCGGATCTCGTTGCCGACGATCTGGCCGGTTTCATGGCCCTTGCCGGCGATGACCAGGAGATCACCTGCCGCGAGTTCCGCCACCGCCGCGCGGATCGCCGCCCGCCGATCGCCGATCTCCCGGGCGCCGGGGCAGGCGGCGAGGATCGCCTGGCGGATCACCGCTGGATCCTCGCTGCGGGGATTGTCGTCGGTGATGATGACGCGGTCAGCCAGCCGCGCGGCGATCGCGCCCATCATCGGGCGCTTGCCGGGATCGCGGTCGCCGCCGCAGCCGAAGACGAGGAATAGCCGGCCCGCGACATGCGGCCGAAGCGCGGTCAGCACCGCCTCGAGCGCGCCGGGCTTATGGGCATAGTCGACGAAAACCGGCGCACCCGCGGCGTGGCGGCCGACGAGTTGCATGCGGCCCGGCACGCCCTCGAGCCGCTCGAGCAGCGGCAGGACACGGGCGGCGTCGGCGCCGGCGGCCATCACCACGGCGGCGGCCAGGAGCGCATTGTCGGCCTGGAACGGCCCCATGAGCGGCAGCGCGAGGCGATATTCGGCGCCGCCGGCCGCGACGGTGAGGGCGATGCCCTCGGTCGTGGGACGCGCCTCGATCAGCCGGAGTGCGGCGTGCTCGGCCCGGCCGCAGGACAGGACGGTGCGGCCGGCAGCGCGCGCCCGGCGGGCAATCTCCTGTCCTGCCTCCCCCTCCGTCGTCACCACGGCGGTGCCGTCGGCCGGCAGGATCTCGGTGAACAGCCGTGCCTTGGCGTCGAGATACGCCGCCATCGACGGGTGGTAGTCGAGGTGGTCACGCGACAGGTTGGTGAAGGCGGCGATGCGCAGCGCCACGCCGTCGAGCCGGCGCTGGTCGAGACCGTGCGAGGAGGCCTCGATGGCGGCATGCGTCACCCCCTCCCCCGCCAGCGCCGCGAGTTCGGCATGGAGGGCCACGGGGTCGGGCGTGGTCAATGCACCGTAGCGGCTGCGGCCGGGGGCCACGACGCCGAGCGTGCCGAGGCTGGCCGCGGTATGCCCGAGCAGCGTCCAGAGCTGGCGGATGAACGCGGTGGTCGAGGTCTTGCCGCTGGTGCCGGTCACCGCCGCGATGGTGCCGGGCTGGCCGCCGTAGAAGGCGGCTGCGAGGCGGGCGAAGGCACGGCGCGGGTCGGGATCGGTGACGAGCTGCGCCTCGGCGCCGGCCGGCAGCACCGTCCCTTCCGGCGCCAGCACCGCGACCGCGCCGCGCGCGAGCGCGTCGGCGATGAAGGTGCGGCCGTCGGCACGGCTGCCGGGCAGCGCTGCAAACAGGAAACCCGGCTTCACGGCGCGGGAATCCGCCGTCAGCCCCACAAGACCGGCCGGCAGCAGCGGCGCGGGTGACGGGGGGGATGGGGAGGACCGGTCCATCCCGATCACTCGTGATAGGCGACGTGTTGGATGCCGCCGCTGCGCAGCAGCACATCGATCGAGGTCGCGGCGACGATCGACGGATCGCTCTCGTTCACCGGCGGGATGCCGAGCATCGGCCCGAGGCTCTCGACGATGGTGGCGGTCAGCGGTGCCGCGGTCCAGCCGCCGGTGGCATAGCCATAGGTCGCCGCGGTCGGCTGCGGCTCGTCGAGCATCGCGAAGACGACATAGCGCGGGTCGTGCATCGGAAAGGCGCCGACGAAGGAGGAGAGCCGGGCATTGCGCGAATATCCCGATCCCGCCGCCTTCTCGGCCGTCCCCGTCTTGCCGCCGACGATGTAGCCCGGGGCATCGGCGAGCGAGGCGGTGCCCTCAGTCACCACCGCCCGCATCAGCCGGCGCATGGCATCCGAGATCTCCGGCGCCATCACCCGCGTGCCGGCCGCCGGCTCCTCGACGCGCAGCAGCGTCGGCGGGCGGAAGACGCCGCCATTGACCACGCTCGCCACCGCGGTCACGAGCTGCACCGGCGACACCGCCATGCCGTGCCCGTAGGAGATCGTCATGGCGTTGATCTCGCGCCACGGGTTCGGGATGATCGGCGCACCCACCTCGGGCAGCTCGATCGAGGCAGGCCGCGTGAGCCCCAGCCGCTCGAGGAAGGCGCGCTGGCGCTCGACACCCGCCGCCTCCATCATGTGGACCGAGCCGATATTCGAGGAATGGGTGAAGATCTCGACGACCGAAAGCGGCCGCCCCTCGGGATGGAAGTCGGAGATGGTGAAGCGACCGACGCGGATCGGGCGGGAATCATAGACGGTGGTCAGCGTCGAGGTGCCGCTCTCGAGCGCCATCGCCGTGTTGAAGATCTTGAAGGTGGAGCCCATCTCGTAGACGCCGAGCGTCAGCCGGTTGAACTGCGCCTCCTCCGGCACGTTCGACAGGTCGTAGGGGCTGAAATCCGGCAGCGACACCATGGCGATCACCTCGCCGGTGTGCACATCCATCACCATCGCCGCGCCGCCGAGCGCACGGAACTCCTCGATGCTGGCTGACAGCGCGTCGCGCACCATCGACTGCACGCGCAGGTCGATCGACAGGGTGAGCGGTTCGGCACTGCCCGCGAGCCGGCCGTTCATCGACTGCTCGACCCCGGCGATGCCATTCCCGTCAATGTCGGTGAAGCCCAGTATGTGGGCGGTCAGATTGCCCGCGGGGTAGTAGCGCCGCTGCTCCTCGATGAAGGCGAGCCCGGGCAGGCCGAGCTTGTTCACCTCGTATTGCTGGCGCGGCGTCAGACCCCGCTTGATCCACACGAAGCGCTTCTCGGACGAGAGCTCGACGATCAGCGTCTCGGTGTCCAGTTCGGGCAGCACGCTGCTCAGCGCCAGCGCCGCCTCGATCGGATCGAGTACCATCACCGGATCGGCGTAGAGCGAGACGCTCGGCAGCGTCGTCGCGAGGATCACGCCGTTGCGATCAACGATGTCGGCCCGTCCGGTTTCCGCCGCCGCCGCACCGCCGCCGCTGCCGCCCCGTGCCGCGAGCGCGGCGCCGCCGCCGGTCGTCGCCATCAGATCGCCGAGCCGCAGCCCGACGCCGACGAAGGCGAGCAGGAAAACGAAGGCGGCGATGGCGAGCCGGACGCGCCCCACCTCGACGATGCGCTGCGTCCGCGAGGTGTCACGCAGCCGTCGCGGCTCGGAGAGGTCGATGTGGATTACGTCGACGGCCATGTCACCCTCCGGCCTGGAAGCTGACGAGGAGGGCCCCGATCGGGTCGTCCTCCGGCGGGGGCAGGCGCGGCGCAGGCTGTGTCGGGACGGGCTGCGTCGGGGCGGGCGCCGCGACCGTCGGCGCCGCCGGCGGTGCCGTGGCAGCAGGAGGCGCGGCCGCGACCCCAGCCACGGGCTCGGCCATGGACTCGGCGGCGGGAGCAGCGGCAGGGCCTGCGGCCTGGGCCACGGCGCCCGGGAAGGGCGCCCGACCGAAGCCCGGGACGGTGATCATGGACACGGTCAGGGGAGCGGCGCCGGGGGAACGGCCCACCGGCGCCGCCCCGCCGGCCTCTGCGGCGGGAGGGGACCGCAGCGGCATGGACAGCACCGCCGCCGTCTGCACCATCTGCTCGGGCAGGATCGGCGACAGATCGGTATAGGCTTCGGCCATCGCGCGCAGCCGCGCCGGCTGCGTCAGATAGGCCCATTCGGCGCGCAGGATACGGATCGTGTCCTGCTCGGAACTGACGTCACGCTGCAGCGCGACCAAGCGGTCGCGCAGCCGCTGGACCTCGAAACTCACCGAGAAATCGACGGCCGCCGCACCCGCGACGATCGCGAACCAGACGAGAGCGCCGGTGCGGATCATGCCGCCCTCCGCTGCCGCAGGGGACGCGGCGCCTCGCGCTCGGGTGCGCGGGCCGGGGCGTCGGTGCGGACCGCAGCCCGCAGACGGGCGGAACGGGCACGCGGATTGACGGCGATCTCGGCGGCGCCCGGCTCGATCGTGCCGCGGTGCAGCAACCGGAAGGTCGGCGGCGCCGCGGCACCGGGCCGCGGATCCGCCGCATGCCGGGACGGGTTGGCCCCGGTCCCGCTGCGGGCGGCGAGGAAGCGCTTCACCCGCCGGTCCTCGAGGCTGTGGAACGAGACGACCGCCAGCCGGCCGCCCGGGCGCAGCAGGCGTTCGGCCGCGTCGAGGCCGCGATCGATCTCGCCGAGCTCGTCATTCACCGCGAGTCGCAGCGCCTGGAAGGTCCGTGTCGCCGGATCGATGCCGTCGCGGCTCTTCGGCACGACCCGGCGTACGATCGCGGCGAGCGTCGCGGTGCGCAGGATCGGCGCCTCCGCCCGGGCCGCGACGATGGCCCGCGCCACGCGCCGCGCCATCCGTTCCTCGCCCAGCGAGAAGATCAGATCGGCGAGTTCGGCCTCGGACAGCGTCGCGACGAGATCCGCCGCACTCGGCCCATCGCCGCCCATGCGCATGTCGAGCGGTCCGTCGGCCCGGAAGGAGAAGCCCCGCGCCGGATCGTCGAGCTGCGGAGAGGACACGCCGAGATCGAGCGCGATCGCATCGACCGGCGCCTCGACCAGCCGGTCCATCTCACCGAATCGCCCGGCCTTCAGTACCAGGCGGCCGGCATAGCGGTCCGCCAGCGCTTGCCCGGCTGTGATCGCGGCAGGGTCGCGGTCGATGCCGATGACGCGGCAATCGGCCGCCTCGAGAAAGGCGCGCGCATAACCGCCGCGGCCGAAGGTGCCGTCGACGATGATCTCGCCCGGCTGCGGCGCCACCGCCGCGAGGACTTCCGCGAGGAGGACCGGGACGTGGCCCTGCGAGGGTTGCGGCGCCGGGGGCTGCGTCATGCGCGCCCTCCGTCGCGGGCGGATGGCAGGGTCAGCCCCCGCGCGGCCTCGATCCGGGCGGCGCGATGCGCGGCGAAGGCGGCGGGGCTCCAGATCTGGAACCGGCTGCCCAGCCCGACAAAGGCGGCCTCCTCTGCGATCCCGGCCATCTCGGCCAGTTCGCGCGGCAGAATGATGCGACCTTCCGGATCGGCCTGCACCGGCACGGTCTCGGAGAATTCGCGGAGCTCGAGATCCATCCGCTCCGGCGAATAGAGATCCATCGCGTCGAGGCGGCGCTGCACGTCGTCGAGATAAGCCTCGGTCACCCCCTCGACGGCGGTACGCTCTGCATTGGGGCGCAGCGAGAAGCGCAGGGGGCCCGTCGAGCTGGCAGTGGCGGCCGAGTCCAGGGCGGCGCGGAAGGTGGCGGGGACGCTGACGCGACCCTTCTTGTCCACCTTGTTGACCCAGGTGCCCGTGAACCGAGCCATCGAACCCCTCTGCCGACGGTGACCACGCCCCTCTTCCGTCGCTCCGACGGTCCCGGATGGGACTTCATGGGTGTAGCTGGGAAATGATGGTTGGTCAACGTGGCCGCTGGGTTTCTCGCTGCGCCATTACCGGATGTTTGCGGCTCCGAAGCAGAGAATTTTCGGCCCAATTGTGTTGGCATATCAGATGATTGCTGAGCCTTCTGCCGCTAAGGGTCGGGCTTCGTATGCTTTTCGTTCTGAATACGGGAGAATGCAGACGGCCTGTAAGCCGGGTTCTGTGACCGGCCACCCGATCCGTGCGGACCGGACCGCCGGACGACGGCCATTCCTCTGGGACGACGGTCACCCGCCGCCTCGCGCGACCAACCCGGGCGGAGGCCGGAAGCCCCTTCGGGTCCATGGCCGAGGCCATGCCCGCGCCGCCCCTATTCGGTCTTGCTCCCGGTGGGGTTTGCCGTGCCACCCCCGTTGCCGGGGGCGCGGTGCGCTCTTACCGCACCGTTTCACCCTTGCCCGATGCGGCATGCCGGATCGGGCGGTCTGTTCTCTGTGGCACTGTCCCTGGGGTCGCCCCCGCCGGGCGTTACCCGGCACCGTGCTTCCGTGGAGCCCGGACTTTCCTCCCTCCGCCGCCGCGGCGGCGGCGAAGAGCGGCCGTCCGGCCGTCTGCGCGGCCGATATAGGCTGCTGGCACGGGGGTCGCAAGCGAGGCGGCAAGCGCAAGCGCGTTCAGGTCGGCGAGCCCTTCTGCTCCACCGCGGCAGGCCGCCGCAGGATGATGACGGCGACACCGACAAGGGTCAGTACGCCGCCCACCGCCATCGGCCAGGTCACCGGTTCGCCGCGCAGCAGGACTCCGCCGAGCACGCCGAAGATCGGCAGCAGCAGCACGAAGGGCATCGTCTGGGCGACGCTGTAGCGGCGCAGCAGCCGGTACCAGGCGGCATAGGAGAGGATGACGATGCCGACCGACTGGAAGGCGACCGAGAACCACGCCGTCGCACTGGCCTCGGCGATCGCCGCCCATTGCCCGTCCTCGAGGGCCAGCGTGTAGCCCGTCATCGCCGGCAGCGAGAGCAGGCACACCCAGCCGTTCACGGTGAAGGGATCGACATCGGCGAGCCGTTTCATCCAGAAATTGGCGGCGGCGAAGGCGAGCGCGCCGACCAGCACCAGCACCACGCCGAGGGGCGAGGATTCCTCGCTCGGCGCGCCGGCGAGGATCGCCACACCGGCGATCGCCAGGGCCATTCCGAGCATCCGGCGCCAGCCGATCCGGTCACCGAGGAACAGCGCCGCCATCCCCGCCGCGACCGGTACCTGGATCTGGCTGAGGATCGAGGCCACCGCCGCATCCACCAGCGCGATGCCGGAGAACATCACCGGGAAATGCAGGCAGCCGAGCAGGAAGGCGAGGATGCCGATGTCCCGCCAGCGGCCGCGCGGCATCCGGACCAGCGGCACCAAGAGCACCGCGACGATGAAGAAGCGCAGCCACAGGAAGAGCATCGGCGGCAGCTCGACGAGGCCCAGCTTGGCGATGGCGAGGTTGAAGCCCCAGACGGCCATGATCAGGATGGCGAGAGCGATGTCGCGAACCCGCATCACCCGGCCAACAGCGCCTCCCGCCGCATCTCGAGCTCGAGCCACCGGTCCTCGGCCGCGGCCTTCTCGCTTTCGGCCTCGGCCAGCCGCCGCGTCGCGCGGTCGAAGCCCTTGGGATCGCGGGCGAACAGGCCCGGATCGGCCAACGTCTCGACAAGCCGTGCGATCTCCGCCTCGAGCGCCGCGATCGTCTCGGGCAGCCGGTCGAGCTCGCGCTGGTCCTTGAAGCTGAGTTTGCCGCGCGCCGGGGCGGCCGGGCGTGGCGCCCGCACGGCCTCCGCCACGCGTTGCGGACGATCGGGTCGTCGCGCCGCCGGTGGCTCGGGGCGCTGGCGCAGATAATCGTCCCAGCCGCCGACGTACTCGGCGACGCTGCCGTCACCCTCGACGGCGACGATCGAGGTGACGAGCCGGTCGAGGAAGTCGCGGTCGTGGCTGACGAGGATCAGCGTCCCCGGATAGTCGGCCAGGACTTCCTGCAGCAGATCCAGCGTCTCCATGTCGAGATCGTTGGTCGGCTCGTCCATCACGATGAGATTGCTCGGCCGCGCGAAGAGCCGCGCCAGGAGAAGCCGGCTGCGCTCCCCACCGGACAGCGCCTTGACCGGGCTGAACAGCCGCGACGGGTCGAACAGGAAATCGGCGAGATAGCCGGCGACGTGCTTGGGCGTGCCGCCGACGTCGAGAAAGTCGCCACCATGGGGCAGCAGCACCGATTTCACCGTCTGCTCGGGATCGAGCGTCGAGCGCATCTGGTCGAACCACAGCGTCTCGACGCCCTCGCCGATGGTGACACGGCCGGTATCGGGGGCGAGTTCGCCGGTCAGCATCTTCACCAGCGTCGACTTGCCGGCACCGTTGGGCCCGATCACGCCGAGCCGGTCGCCGCGCATGATCCGCAGCGAGGCGTCGGCGATCACGACGCGGTCGCCATAGGCCTTGCGCAGATGCTCGGCCTCGATGACGCGGGCGGCGCCGCGGCCGCCCTCGGCGATGGTGATGGCGGCGACGCCTTCGGGCCCGCGCCGCTCGCGCCGTTCGGCCCTCAGCGCATGCAGCGCGCGCAACCGGCCCTGGTTGCGGCGGCGCCGTGCCGTCACCCCGCGATGCAGCCAGCGCGCCTCGGCTTCGAGCTTCTTGTCCATGCGCTGGGTCTCGGCATCCTCCTGGGCGAGGATCCCCTCGGACCAGGCCTCGAAACCGTCGAAGCCGGCGTCGAGACGGAACAGCCGGCCGCGATCGAGCCAGAAGGTCCGGTTGGTGACCGCGGACAGGAAACGGCGGTCATGGCTGATCGTCAGCAGCGCCCCGCGGAAGCCGCGTAGCGTCGCCTCCAGCCATTCGATCGTCGGCAGGTCGAGATGGTTGGTCGGTTCGTCGAGCAGCAGGATGTCGGGCTCGCCGACCAGCGCGCGGGCGTGGGCCGCGCGCCGGCTCTCGCCGCCCGACAGGCCGTCTGTGCCGCGCCCGCTCGACAGGCCGAGCGGTTCGAGCACGGCATCGACCCGCCAGATCTCCCCGCTGCGATGGGCCGGCAAGCCCGCCGCGACGAAGCTCGCCACGGTCGCGTGACCGGCGAGGTCGGGCGCTTGCGACAGATGCGCAAGGACAAGGCCGGGCTGCACGAAGCGCTCGCCGCGGTCGAGGTCCTGCAGACCCGCGAGCACGCGCATCAGCGTCGACTTGCCGCTGCCGTTGCGGCCGACGAGGCAGGCGCGCTCGCCGGGCTCGAGGGCGAGGTCGAGTCCGGAGAAGAGCGGCGCGCCGCCGAAGGTGACGGCGGCGTCGCGGAGGGCGATCGAAACGGTCATCGGGCAAAAGATGTGGGTACCGGCGTGATGTGCCACGCCGCGGGCGAGCGGGCCAGCCCGCCGCCGCGGGGAGCTGGAATGCGCGCGATCACGTCATGCCGCGTTCGCGCCTGATCTTGTCATAGGCGGCGTTGATCATCGCCGCCTTCTGCGTCGCCACCGCGATGAATTCCTGCGGCATGCCCGCCGCGATCAGCCGGTCGGGGTGGTGCTCGCGCATCAGCCGGCGATAGGCCTGGCGCACCGCCTCGTCATCGGCCGTCGTCATGTCGAGACCGAGGACACCATAGGGATCGTGCTCGCAACCGCCACCCGCCTCTGCACACAGGCGCGCGAAGGTGGAGGCCGACAGGCCGAAGACGGAGGCGACGCCGCGCAGGAATTCGCGCTCGTCCTCGCTGACGATCCCGTCGGCCCTGGCGATGTGAAAAAGGCAGGTCACGAGGTCTTCGAGGACTTCCGGGCGGTCGGGAAACATGCCGGCGATCTGCCGGGCATAGCTGTCCCAGCCAGCGGTGTCGCGCCGCGCCAGGTCGAAGACCCGCTCGACATTGCGCAGCTCGCCGTCGGGCACGTGGAAGACCTCGCGGAACGCCGCGAATTCGGCCGGCGTGGCGTCGCCATCGGCGCGCGCCATCTTGGCGCCGAGCGCCACGACCGCGATGGTGAAGCCGATCGACCGCGTCGCATCCGCCGGCTCGGCCGGCGCCGCGGCGAAATGCCGGTCGACGGCATGACCCGCCGCCGCGCCGGCAAGAGCGCCGAGCGGCCCGCCGAGGGCCATGCCGGCCGCCGCTCCGATGATCTTGCCCCAGATCGACATGACCGCCCCCGCCCTTGAGTCGGTCCTCGAAGTCTAGCCGGCCTGCGGCCGGACGCGACAGGTGCCGCCCGGCCGCAGGGCGTCAGGGCGACCGGTCCGCCGCACCACCCGTCCGGGCCAGCCAGACGGCCGCCACCGGGTCGCGCGGCGCAAGGGTGGCGAGGCGCGCCGTGGCCTCGGCGGTGCGGCCGCGGATGCGGAGCGCGAGGGCGTCGCGAAAGTCGTCCAGCGCCGACCCATCGAGCGCGCCGGGCACCACCAGCTCGTAAAGACGCACCGGCCGCTGCCGTCCCCTGACAGCGATGCGGTCGATCCGGCGCAGCCGGCCGATGCCCGGCAGCCCGTCGCGGCGCAGCGCCGGCGGCAGCGCACGCCGTGTCGCCTCGCCGACCAGGATCGCGGTGCCGTAATCGCGATTGGCTTGTTCGAGTCGTGCCGCGAGGTTAACCGCATCGCCGAGCACGGTGTAATTGAAGCGCGTCGGCGAGCCGACATTGCCGAGGACCGCAGCACCACCATTGACGCCGATCCGCACCTGCGCTTCCCCCGCCGTCCTTCTGGCCGCCTCCCTTGCCCCCTGCCCGCCGGCCTCGCCTGCGGGCGGCGGCACGGCCGCGAGCCGCGCCCGGATCTCGGCCGCCGCCGCGAGGGCGTGGAGCGGTGCATCGGGATCGGGCAGCGGCGCCCCCCACACCCCCATCACCGCATCGCCGATGAACTTGTCGACATAGCCGCCGTGCCGCTCGATCGTTTCGGCGATGATGGTGAGGCGCTCATTGGTCAGCGCCACGAGATCCTGCGGCCGGTCGACGAGGCGCTCGGCCAGCGCAGTGAAGCCGGCGAGATCGGCGAACAGCACCGTGACCTCCCGCACCTCGCCGCCGAGCTTCAGGCCGTCGGCGGTCTCCGACAGGCGATCGACGAGCGCCGGTGCGAGATAGTGCCGGAAGGCGGTCACGATGCGCCGCCGGGTACGGTCCTCGATCATGAAGCGATAGGCATAGACGAGGGCGAACAGCGCGGCGCAGGCGAGCGCCACCTGCGGCACCGGCAGCAAGAGCCCCTGCATCAGCGCCGCCGCGCCCGCGACCCCGGTGAGAAGGATGAGGAGGAGCAGTGCCGTTCCGCCGAGCAGCGGCGGCAGGGCGAAGGCGAGGCCGGCGCCTGCCAGCGTCACGCCACCCACGATCGCACCGGTGGCGATGGCGGATGGCACGACGGGGGCGCGGTCGAGGAGCAGCGTGGTCGCCGCGACGGCATGAATGACGGCGCCGGGCGTTGTCGGCCGCGCGACGCGCGTCGAGGCGTCGCCGCCGGGGGTGCAGCGCGCCTCGGGCGCGTGATCGGCCACATCGCCCATCAGCCGGCGGGCGGTGAGCCGGCGATCCTCGATGTCGAGGATCGTCCCCAGGATGACCACCCGCCCCGCGAATGCACTGCGGAAGAAGTCGAGATCACCGGCGGCGGCGCAGCGCCACAGATCAGCGAACTCGTAGATCGGGATGTCGGCCGCGGCGATGGTGGGATCGATCAGCGGCACCGCATCATCCGCGATCCGGCCGCCGCCGCGGCGGACGAGTTCGGCCGCGAAGGAGGGGACCGGCCCCCACTCGCCGGGAAAGCTCGCCGGGACGCGCCGCACCACGTCATCGCCATCGGTGAGGAGGTTGACCGGCCGGAGGTTCTCGGCACCGACCGCCGCCACCTGGACCGCGACGGGCATCACCGGCAGCTCCGCGGACTGCACATAGCCCAGCACCAACCGGTCGGCGGCGGCGATGGCGATCAGCACCTCGTTGAAGAGACGATCGAAACCCGGGATCAATTCGGGCCGATCGAGCGTCGTCGCATAGATTACGTCGAAGCCGATCACCGCCGCCCCGCCCTCGGCGATGCCGGCCAGGACCGCCGCCATCTGCGGATTCCAGGCGATGCGCGGTCGATCGGCGAAATCCGGGTCGCGATAGGTCTCCTCGCGGATCGCGACGATCGCGACGGGCGGCCGGTCGGGCAGCGGCCGCGCCTCGAAGCCGAGCACGGCCGCGAATGGCAGGAGAAGGTCGATGCCCTGCCGCTCGAGCGCCCGCATCGCAGGGGTGACGGCGACCACCGCCGCCAGCACCACCAGCGCGGCCGTGACCAGCAGGCGGCCACCCGCCCGCCGCGGTCGCAGCAACCTGACCGCCACGCTCGCCCCGACGCGCGTCCCGATCAGCCGGAACCGGTGAAGGATCCGCCGGTGCCGCCGGTGCCGCCTTCCCCACCATTCTGGCCGCCGCTCGATGGGCGGCCGGCCGGGCCGTCACCGCCGGACGGGCCATCGCCTCTCGACCCGCCACCCGGTGCACCGCCCGTCCCGCTGCCGGTGCGCGATGGGCCGCCCAGGTCGAGCGTGATGATCTGTGGCGAGGGCGGACCGACGAGGCGGAAGAACACCGTCTCGGTCTCGTGCTGGGCGGCATAGACCGGCCCGACCTCGAATTGCGGCGCGGCGGTCGGATAGAAGACGCCGCGGCCACGGCCGAGATCCTCCCAGATCAGCCGCGCATCGGTCGGGCCGACCTGCCAGACGGCGAGAACGCCTGTGTTGTCGGACCATTGGAAGACGAAGCCGGCCGCGTCAGGCACCTCGACGACCGGGAAGCCGGTGAGCATCAGGAGCTCGCGCACCACGATCACGCCCGGCTCGGTGACGGTGCCGGGCGCCTCGGGGACGGTCACTGTTCCGGGCACGGCGGGGATGCTCGGCGCGACAGAGAGGATGCGCGCCGGATCGCAGGAACCCGCGCCGCTCGTAATGCTGCCGCCTGTGACGACGCTGCCGAAAGGGGCGACGGTCAACGTGCCGCCGCGCACCACCTCGATCGCGCAGGGCGAGAGATAGGCGATGGTCACCTGGCCGCCACCGAGTTCGACCGTCTGCCCGACATAGAGCTGGGTGCCGGCCGGCAGAGCGGCCGAGCCTTGCGTGACGACGGCGACCGGCCGCGCGGGCGCGGTGGCCGCCACCCCGCCCGAGCGCATCGCGCGCTGCAGCAGGCCCTCGAGCTGCCCCTCCGCCTCGAGGGCGATAAGGGCCAGGACGGCACCCAGTGCCGCCATCGATCTGCGGACCTTCACCCCGTCCTCCCCCCGCGACCGGCCCGAACATGCGGCCTGACTTCAGTTTACCCGCCGATGGCGGCCTTTGCACGAGACGGCGTGCCGGATCGTTGCGGGCGACGCCGGCCCACGCCATCCTCCCGGACGACACTCCCGACACGCATGGCCAGCCGATGCCCGATGACAGCCGACCCCAAGATCCCAAAGCGCAACCGGACGACCCCGCTGTCCGGGCGCTACCCGCAGCGCTGCGCGAGCGGCTTCAGGCTCTGCTCGGCGAACGGCTGACGACCGCGCGGGCGGTGCGCGAACAGCACGGCCATGACGAGAGCCACCACCCGACGGCGATGCCGGACGCGGTGGCCTTCGCCCGCTCGACGGATGAGGTCGCGGCGATCGTCGAGGCCTGCGCCGCCCATGGCGTGCCGGTCGTGCCCTTCGGCACGGGCACGGGGCTCGAAGGCGGCGTCACCGCCGTGAAGGGCGGCGTGACGGTCGATCTGTCGCAGATGAACGCCGTGCTGCGCGTCTCGCCCGAGGATCTCGACTGCACGGTGCAGGCGGGGGTGACGCGCAAGCAGCTCAACGAGCATCTGCGATCGAGCGGCCTGTTCTTCCCGATCGATCCTGGGGCCGACGCCTCGATCGGCGGCATGGCGGCGACCCGCGCTTCGGGCACCAATGCGGTGCGCTACGGCACGATGCGCGAGAACGTGCTCGGGTTGACCGTCGTACTCGCCGATGGCCGGGTGGTGCGGACCGGCGGACGGGCGCGCAAATCCGCCTCGGGCTACGATCTCACGCGGCTCTTCGTCGGGTCGGAGGGAACGCTCGGCATCATCACCGAGGTGACGCTGAAGCTGCATGGCGTGCCGGAGGCGATCAGCGCGGCCGTCTGCCCCTTCCCCACCATCGGCGATGCCGTCCGGGCGGTGATCCAGACGATCCAGATGGGCATCCCGGTGGCGCGCATCGAGCTGATCGACGAGGTGCAGATCCGCGCGAGCAACGCCTATTCGAAGCTCGACCTGCCGGTCACCCCGCATCTCTTCTACGAGTTTCACGGCAGCGAGGCCGGCGTCCAGGAGCAGGCGGCGATGGCCTCGGCGATCGCCGAGGAGAATGGCGGTCAGGGCTTCGTCTGGGCGACGCGGCCCGAGGAGCGTTCGAAGCTCTGGCAGGCGCGGCACGATTCCTATTACGCCGCCCTCGCCCTCCGCCCCGGCTCGACCGGCATGCCGACCGATGTCTGCGTGCCGATCAGCCGCCTCGCCGACTGCATCCTCGAAACCAAGGCCGATCTCGATGCGAGCGGCCTGCTGTCACCGCTGATCGGCCATGTCGGCGACGGCAATTTCCACCTCTGCTTCGTGCTCGATCCCGATGACGAGGCGGAACTGGCGAGGGCCGAGGCCGTGCATGAACGGCTGGTCCGCCGCGCCATCGCGATGGGCGGCACCTGCACCGGCGAGCATGGCATCGGCCGCGGCAAGATGCGCTTCGTCGACGAGGAGCACGGCAGCGCGGCGGACATCATGCGCCTGCTCAAGCGCACGCTCGACCCGCAGGGCATCCTCAACCCCGGCAAAGTGCTGACGATGAACTGATCCGGCGGCCCCACGGGAGTCGGGGCCGGCCGCTTACCGCATCGCTGCCGCGAGCCTCGGCAGGTAGGGCGACAGATCATAGCCGGCGACTGCCGCACGCTCGACCACCTCGGCCGGGCTGTGCGTACCGGTCGCCACGGCGCCCAACGCCCAGAGCAGCGTCGTCCTGGTGCCCGACCGGCAATGGGCGATCACCGGCCCCTCCGTTTGCTCGAGCTTTCGGATGAAGGCCGTGCCGGCCTGCTCGTCGATGACGGCCCCGGTGACCGGCTGGAACCAGTAGTCGAGTCCCGCCGCCGTGGCCGCCGCCTCGACCTCCGCCGCGCGCGGCTGCCCCGGCTCCTCGCCGTCCGGGCGATTGCCGACCACCAGCCGGAAGCCGCGGGCCGCGAGGTCGGGCATGTCCTCGGGGCGGATCTGGCCGGTGACCGAGAGTCGGTCGGTCAGCGGAACGATTCTCATGCTCGCATCCTTGCGCTTGCACCATTCGAAAGTGCAGCTTACCGCGCCATTGCGCCTGCCTCCACCGGGCTCGCGCGTCCTTTGGCATGCATGGCGAGGAGAAACGGATGGCCGTGGTGACACTGGATGCCGCTATGACGCGTATCGGTATGGGCAGTTTCCAGTACCGTCTGCTCGGCATCTTCGGCCTCGTCTGGGCTGCCGACGCGATGCAGGTGCTGGCGATCGGCTTCACCGCCCCCTCGATCGCGTCGAGCTTCGGCCTCAGTATCCCGGAGGCGCTCCAGACCGGCACGATCTTCTTCCTCGGCATGCTGATCGGCGCCTGGGGATTCGGCCGCCTCGCCGACCGCTACGGCCGGCGGCGCGTCCTGATCGGGACGGTGCTGCTCGACGCCGTCTTCGGACTGCTCTCCGCTGCCGCGCCCGACTTCTGGACGCTCATGGCGCTGCGTTTTCTGACCGGCGCCGCCGTCGGCGGCACGCTGCCGGTCGACTACGCGATGATGGCCGAGTTCCTGCCGCCGGCGCGGCGGGGCCGCTGGCTCGTCATCCTCGAAGGGTTCTGGGCGGTCGGGACGGTCGCCGTCGCCGTCACCGCCTGGATCGCCAGCCTCGCCGGCTCGGAAGCGGCGTGGCGATGGATCTTCCTCATCAACGCGCTGCCGGCGCTGATAGGGATCGGGCTGCGCTTCTGGGTGCCTGAGTCGCCCTACCATCTGTCGCGCATCGGCCAGTCCAGCGAGGCCAAGAAGGTCCTCGACCGGATCGCCCGCACCAACGGCGCCCAGCCGATCCGCGACACGCTGGAGGCGGCGCCGCGCAGCGGTGCGCCGGCCCGGGCGATCTTCGGTGGCGCGCTGCGTCGCCGCAGTCTTCTGATCCTGTCGGCTTGGTTCCTCGTCTCGGCCGCCTATTACGGCGTCTTCGTCTGGCTGCCGGGTCGACTGGTCGCCGAGGGTCACGGATTCCTGCGCGGCTACGGCTTCCTCGTGCTGGTGGCGCTGGCACAGCTGCCCGGCTATGCGCTCGCAGCCTTCGGGGTCGAGCGCTGGGGCCGTCGCCCGACGCTGATTGGCTTTCTGCTCGTCAGCGCGCTGGGTTGTGCGCTGTGGCTCGCGGCGATGGGGCCGGTCACCGTCGCTGCTGCGACATTGCTGATGAGCTTCGCATTGCTGGGCACCTGGGGGGCGCTCTACGCCTTCACGCCGGAGATCTACCCGACCGATCTGAGGGCGACCGGGATGGGGCTCGCGGGCGCCATGGCCCGGCTCGGCGGCCTGCTCGCGCCCTCGGCCGTGGCCTTCGTCGTCGCGATCAGCTTCGAGGCGGCGATCGCGCTGTTCGCGCTGATGCTGCTGCTGGCGGCAGCGGCCGCCGCCGCCCTCGACGTGGAGACGCGCGACCGCCCGCTCGCCTGAGCGGCGCCGCGCCTAGGACAGACCGCCGGCGCGGACGAGGAATGACACCACCTCGTCCACGCCCTGGCCGGTGCGGATATTGGTGAAGACGAAAGGCCGCGCGCCGCGCATCCGCGCAGCATCGCGCGCCATGACGTCGAGATCGGCCCCGACCAGCGGCGCGAGGTCGATCTTGTTGATCACCAACAGATCCGAGCGCGTGATGCCGGGCCCGCCCTTGCGCGGGATCTTCTCGCCCTGGGCGACGTCGATCACATAGATGGTGAGATCCGCGAGCTCGGGGCTGAAGGTCGCCGCGAGATTGTCGCCGCCCGATTCGAGGAGCACCAGCTCGAGTCCCGGAAAACGGGCCCGCATGTCGGCGATGGCCGCCAGATTGATCGACGCGTCCTCGCGGATCGCGGTGTGCGGGCAGCCGCCGGTCTCCACCCCGAGGATCCGTTCAGGCGGCAGGGCGCCGGCACGCGTCAGGATCTCGGCATCCTCCTTCGTGTAGATGTCGTTGGTGATGGCGCAAAGGTCGAACCGGTCACGGAAGCGCCGGCACAGCGCATCCACCAGCGCCGTCTTGCCCGAGCCGACGGGGCCGCCGATCCCGACGCGCAAGGGGCCGGTCGCGGGCGCGGGATTGGCGAGGCTCATGATCTGAACAACCGTCCGTCGAGGGTTTCGTGAGCGATGGCCGCGAGATCGGCCATGATCGCGCAGCCGCCGAGATCGTCGAGGCTGGCGCCGTCCGTCTGGCGCGCCACCTGGCGCGCGATCGGCAGCAGCCGCGCCACCGCGCGCTGCCCGTCGGTCTGACCGAGCGGCACGAGGCGCACCGCCGCCGAGGTGAGATTGGCGGCGAAGGCGAGCAGCATGCCCTCGGCCGCGGGTCCTGCCGGCAGCCGATGCGCCGCGACCACCGCGCCGAGCGCCACCGGATAGGCGACGACCTCCGGCAGGTCGGGCGGCACCGGTGGCCAGGCGGCGCGGATCGCCGCCGCGAAAGCCCGCCCCTGCTGCAGCGTCTCCAGATGCCGCTCGCGCGAGGGGGCGAGTGCCAGGGCCAGCGCATTCGCCGCATCGAGGGCCGCGGCATCGCCGGCGAGGGTGGCTGTGTGCGCGGCACGCAGGAGGATCGCGTCGTTCCGGCCGGCGCCATGCGTCAGGACATCGCCGACCCATTCGACCAGCGCGTCGACATCGCGCACGAGGCCGCGCTCGACCATCGTCTCGAGCCCGTGGGAATAGGCGTAGGCCCCCGTCGGGAAGCCCGGCGACAGCCAAGCGAGAAGTGGCAGCGTGTCAGCCGTGGTCATGGACATGGCCATGCGGGAAATGGCCATGGGTATGGGCATGGCCGTGGCCCGCATAGGCGCCCGGTTCGGGATCGAAGGGCAGCTCGACATGCTCGACCGCGGCGCCCAGCAGGGCCGCCATCGCCTCCACCACATGGTCGCGGCGGATGAGGATCCGGTTGGTGCCCAGCATGGCCGGCAGATGCCGGTTGCCGAGATGCCAGGCGAGGCGGAGCAGGGTCCCAGCATCCGGCGCCGTCAGCGCCGCGAGCGGCTCGGGGGCTGCTTCGACTTGGACGATGCGCCCGTCCTCGAGCACGAGCCCATCGCCATCCCGCAGCACTGCGGTCTCGGCGAGGTCGAGCAGGAACGCCGTGCCCCCGCGTCCCTGCATCGTGATGCGCCGGCGATGCCGCCCGTCATGGTCGAGCCGCACCACGTCCACCGCCGCCTGCTCGTCCCAGCCGCCCCGCGGCAGCACGCGCGTCGCCCTGATCACCCCGGCCGCCCGTCAGAACAGGAAGTAGCGCTGGGCGAGCGGCAGCTCGTCCGCCGGTTCGCAGGTGAGCAGCACCCCGTCGGCGCGCACCTCATAGGTCTCGGGATCGACCGTGATCTCGGGCGTTGCGTCGTTGAGCACCATGTCGGCCTTGCCGATGCCGCGCGTCCCCTCCACCGCGACGACGCGGCGGTTGAGCCCGAGCCGCTCGGGCACGCCCTGCGCCAGCGCGGCCTGCGAGACGAAGGTCAGCGCCGTCGAGGCGATCGCCCGGCCGAGCTCCCCAAAAAATCCTGTACCTGGCAGCGGATTATTTTCGGAAAAAAG
>CAYORM010000030.1:30160-33869 GCA_964406375.1 uncultured Mycobacteriaceae bacterium
CGGTAGTGGACCGGCTGCGGCGTCGGGATCGAGGCATTGGGATCGCCCATCGCCGCCCAGGCGATCATCCCGCCCTTCACGACGAGATCGGGCTTGGCCCCGAACAGCGCCGGCGACCAGATGACGAGATCGGCCAGCTTGCCCGGCTCGACCGAGCCGATATGCCGGCTCATCCCATGCGCGATCGCCGGGTTGATCGTGTATTTCGCGACGTAGCGCTGGGCGCGAAGATTGTCGTTGTCGCCCGTATCGCCCTCCAGCCGTCCGCGCTGGCGGCGCATCTTGTCGTCGGTCTGCCAGGTGCGGATCAGCACTTCGCCGACCCGCCCCATCGCCTGGCTGTCCGACGACATGATCGAGAGTGCGCCGAGATCGTGGAGGATGTCCTCGGCCGCGATCGTCTCCTTGCGGATGCGGCTCTCGGCGAAGGCAAGGTCCTCGGGGATCGCGCCGTCGAGATGATGGCAGACGAGCAGCATGTCGAGATGCTCGTCGATCGTGTTCCGGGTGAACGGCCGTGTCGGATTGGTCGAGGAGGGCAGCACATTGGCGAGCCCGGCCACCCGGATGATGTCGGGTGCGTGGCCGCCGCCCGCCCCCTCGGTATGGAAGGCGTGGATGGTGCGGCCCCTGAAGGCGGCGATTGTATCCTCGACGAAGCCCGATTCGTTGAGCGTGTCGGTGTGGATCATCACCTGCACGTCGAAGCGTTCCGCGACATCGAGGCAGCAATCGATCGCCGCCGGCGTCGTCCCCCAATCCTCGTGCAGCTTCAAGGCGCAGGCACCGCCGCGCAGCTGCTCCTCGAGCGCCGCGGGGGTCGAGGCATTGCCCTTGCCGGCGAAGCCGAGATTGACCGGGAAGGCCTCCGCCGCCTCGAGCATGCGGGCGATGTGCCAAGGCCCCGGCGTACAGGTGGTGGCCAGCGTCCCGGTGGCCGGGCCGGTGCCGCCGCCGAGCCTCGGGGTGACGCCCGAGGCGGTCGCGTCCGGGATCTGCTGGGGGCCGCTGAACTGGAGGTGGCTGTCGAAGGCGCCGGCCGTGACGATCTTGCCCTCGCCCGCGATCACCTCGGTGCCGGGGCCGACGATGATGTCGACGCCCGGCTGGACCGCCGGGTTGCCGGCCTTGCCGATGCCCGAGATCCGGCCGTCACGGATGCCGATATCGGCCTTCACGATCCCGCCATGATCGAGGATCAGGGCATTGGTGATCACCGTGTCGACGGCGCCCTCCGCGCGCGCGGCCTGCCCCTGCCCCATCCCGTCGCGGATGACCTTGCCGCCGCCGAACTTGACCTCCTCACCATGGATCGTGAGGTCGCGCTCGACCTCGATCACGAGGCTGGTGTCGCCGAGACGGACCTTGTCGCCGACCGTGGGGCCGAACATGTCGGCATAGGCCGCCCGCGAGATGCGCATCGCCATGTCCGCCCCCTCAGCCGGTCGTGTCCAGCCGGCCCATCACGGCCTGCCGGAAGCCGTGCACCACCCGCTCGCCGCCATAGGCGACCAGCGTCACCTCGCGCGTCTGCCCCGGCTCGAAGCGGATCGCGGTGCCGGGCGCGATGTCGAGCCGCATGCCGCGCGCGGCTTCGCGATCGAAGCTCAGCGCAGGATTGGCCTCGTAGAAATGGTAGTGGCTGCCGACCTGAACCGGCCGGTCGCCGGTATTGGCGACGGTGAGCGTGACGGTGGGCCGCCCGGCATTGAGCTCGATCTCGCCTTCCGCGGGGATGATCTCGCCGGGGACCGGCCCCGGCGCCCCCGCGCCGCGGATCGGGTGATGGACGGTGACGAGCTTGGTGCCGTCCGGAAAGGTCGCCTCGACCTGGACGTCATGGATCATCGCGGCGACGCCGGGCATCACCTGGTCGGCACGCACGACATGGGCCGCCGCCTCCATCAGCTCGGCGACGCTCCGCCCGTCGCGCGCGCCCTCGACGACGAAATCCGCGATCAGCGCCACGGCCTCGGGGTGGTTCAGCTTCACCCCGCGTTCCAGCCGGCGGCGCGCCACCATCGCCGCCATCGCGACTAGAAGCTTGTCCTTCTCTCGCGGCGTCAGGTTCATGTCCGCCCTCCTCGCCTGTCAGGCCCCCCACAGGCGCGGCACCGGCCGCCCGGTCACCGCGGCCACCGCCAGCGCCACGTCATGCCGCAATGCGAAGGCGTCCGCCGCGGCGAAGCGCGCGACCAGCAGCCCGTTCCAGGCGCTGGCACCGGCATGGCCCCGCGCGCCCTTCAACGCCGTCCGCACCGCGCCGAGCCACGTCTCGGCATCCGGCGCACATCGTAGGACGGTCGCCACGCATCTCGCATCTGCAAAAAGCGCCGACCGGCCGCGGATCGCCCGAAAATTCTCGGGCGGCCGTAATGCCTCCGCCAGCACCAGCCGCCCGCCGCGGACCAACCGCCACCGGTCGGCGAGGCCGATGCGCGTCGGCTGCTCGCCATGCGCCTCGCGCCCGAAGACCAGCATCTCGGCGAGCGTCACGGTGGCGTCGGACGCGGCATCGACGGTGATCGTCCGGTCCAGCCGGGCGAGGTCGTGGAGGATCGTCTCCTGCGGCAGCCAGTCGAGCATCGCGCCCGCCCCGGCCGAAAGCGCGACCGCCAGCCGGGCGACGCCACCGTCCGACCGGTAGATCTTCTCGGCGGCCGGTGCCGAGACGACGACCCGCGCGCCCGGCTCGGCCGCGATGCGGATGTCGTGCCGGTCGCCGCCGGCGATGCCGCCCGCCGTGTTGATCAGCGCCAGCTCGACCACCCCGTCGCGGCGCCGCGGCGTCTTGACCCGCATCCCGCCGCTCTCGGCCAGACCGACGAGCGAGGAGCCGCCATCGGCGCCGGCTCCGACCACCGCCGAGACGGCGCAGCGCGCCCGCAGGCTCTCCGGCACCCGCGCCGCCTCACCCTCGCCCGCTGCAGGCGCCCGATCGTCCATGGTCTCTCCCCCGGCGGCCTCTCCCCCGGCATCCGCTGCCTCGTGCCACACCGCCGGCCGCCTGCGCCAGCCCCGCCCAACGCCCGCATTGACGCCCCACAAGGCCGCCTGTAGAAGGGGCCCGCTCCGGCGCCGCAGTAGCTCAGGGGTAGAGCAGCGCATTCGTAATGCGCGGGTCGGGGGTTCAAATCCCTCCTGCGGCACCAGCACCCCTTCCACAGCCATCCGCTGACGTTCCACCTCTCTCGGGAGGGCGCGGAATCGCTGGCCCGAATCGTCCGCCGGCATCTGCACCGATGCGCTGACAGCCGCAGCTTTTGGGGGTATTATCGGGGGTGTCGAGAGATACCCCGGGGGTACACGCCGCTGATGGCGCGGGCGCGAAAGTCGCTGACGGAGCTTCAGGTTCGCAACGCGAAGCCGCGGGATCGCGCCTACAAGCTCGCCGACGGCGACGGGCTCTACCTCGACGTGCGGCCAACAGGCTCGCGTTATTGGCGTTTTAAGTTCCGGTTCGGTGGCAAGGAGAAGCTGCTGGCCCTCGGCGTTTACCCTGGTGTCACCCTGGGGGATGCGCGAGGGGCAACACAGGCAGCGCGCAAGCTCCTTGCGAGCGGTCGAGACCCCAGTCAGGAGCGCAAGGCCGAGCGCAGGAGGAACGCCGCCGCCTCGGCGAACACGTTCGAGGCGCTCGCGCGGGAGTGGCTCGCGATGCAGAAGCCCAAGCTCGCGACAGCGACCTACGAGAAGGCCGAGCGCATGC
>CAYORM010000030.1:33879-34153 GCA_964406375.1 uncultured Mycobacteriaceae bacterium
CTCGAAATGTTCGCCGTCCCCCGCTTCGGCAATCAACCCGTGTCGGAGATCAAGGCACCCGAGGTCCTGGAAATGCTCCGGCGGATCGAGTCGCGCGGCACCCACGAAACCGCTCATCGAATGATGCAGCGCTGCGGTCAGGTGTTCCGCTTCGCGATCGCGACCGGCCGCGCGGACCGCGATCCGACGGCTGATCTCCGAGGCGCCCTCGCGCCGGTCGTGACCCAGCACTTCGCATCGATCACCGATCCCAAACGGATCGGCGAACTGCTGC
>CAYORM010000031.1:0-34008 GCA_964406375.1 uncultured Mycobacteriaceae bacterium
GCGGTGGAGGGCAACCGGGTCGAGGCGCTCGCGGATCCCACCGCCCATGCCGAGGTGCTGGCGATCCGCGCCGCTGCGGCGGCACGCGGCCGGCCGCGGCTGCCGGATTGCGACCTCTACGTCACGCTCGAGCCCTGCGTGCTGTGCGCCGGCGCCATCGCCTTCGCCCGCATCCGCCGGGTGATCTTCGCCGCCGACGACCCGAAGGGCGGTGCCGTGCTGCACGGGCCGCGCTTCTTCGAGCAGAAGACCTGCCACCACCGGCCGCTGGTTGAGCGCGGCGGCGATGCCGCGCATGCGGCAGCCTTGCTGCGCACCTTCTTCCGCGCCCGCCGCCGCCCGGCCGCCGGTCTCTGACCGTCAGGCTCACCCAGCCAGCGCCGCCCCCTTGCCCGCGGGCATCACCCCTTCCTCGGTGACGATGACATCCATGGCAATGTCATGCGGCTGGGGATGGATCGTCGGAATGGCCGCGCAGCCATAGCCGACGCCGATGACCTGCGGGCGCCGCGCCATCGCCGCGAGCGTCCGGTCGAAGAAACCGCCACCATAGCCGAGGCGGTACCCCGCGCGATCGAAGCCGACGACGGGGGCGATCACCACGTCGGGGGTCACGATCTCCGCCTCCGGTGCGGGGGTCGGTATGTTCCACACACCGCGGACGAGCCGGTCGCGCGGCGCCCAGGCGCGGAAAAGGAGGGGCTTCCCCTTCTCCACAACCACGGGCAGCGCCGTGCGGCCGCCTTGCGCGCCGGCCAAGGCGGCGAGTGAGCGGAGATCTGGCTCGCCGCGGAACGGCCAGTAAAGGCTCATGATCCGACCCTCGAGCGATCCGATGACGCCCTCGAGCGTGGTGGCGATCCGCGCCGTCCAGGCGGTCCGGGTCTCTGCCGGAAAGGCAAGGCGGGCGAGAACCAACCGCTCCCGTTCGGCTCTGCGCCACCGGCGGACCTCCTCCCAGCCCCGCGGCTCGGGCGCGACGGCGAGCCCGACATAGGAAGGGTCGACCTCGCCCATCGCGCAGGCCGGTGAAGCGAGGCCTCCGCTTGCGCCTTCCGGTCCCTCCTGCTCGCCGCCGGCAGTCATGCCGCGCGCTCCGCCGGCCAGTCGAGCTCCGGCCGGGACAACCGCTCGCCACGGCCCAGGATCACCCCGGAATGGATCGCGACGCCGAGCTCCAGACTCTGGGCGATCCGGCGGGCACGGGAGAGGAACAGTCCGGCCGCCGCGGGCGGGCACAGCCGATGCGCGCTCTCCTCGAACAGGGCCAGCCAACGGTCGAAATGACGCCCATCGATCGGCAGCCTGGCATGGGCCTCCATCGGCCGGCCGGCATAGCGGCCGCTGACCAGCATGACCGAGGACCAGAACGCGCACATGCGGGCCAGATGCCTGTCCCAGTCGGTGATCCGGGACAGGAAGATCGGCCCGAGCACCGGATCCTGGCGGATCGCGGCATAGAAACCGTGCACCAGCCGCTCGATCATCGCTTCGTCGATGCCGGCGGTTTCCGCGGCGAAGCGCCGCCCCTCGTCCTCTCTGGTCATGGCGACCCTCGAACTGGTATCTGAAATACCAATTTAACGGGCTGGCCCGTTGACACAACCCCGAGCCGCGCGGATGCGACGATGCGTCTGACCGCTTTCACCGATTTCGGCCTGCGGGCGCTGATGCGCCTTGCCGGCGAGCCGTCGCGCCTGTTCACGAGCGACGAGATCGCCCGCGAGTTCGGCATCTCGCGCCACCATCTCGCCAAGGTGGTCCAGGCGCTGGCCGCGGCGGGGATCGTCGCGACCCAGCGCGGCGCCGGCGGCGGCATCCGCCTCGCCCGGCCGGCGGAGACGATCACCGTGGGCGAGGTCGTGAGGCTGCTCGAGGCCGGAACGGTGCTGGTCGAATGCTACCGCCCCGATGGCGGTTCGTGCCGTCTCGCCCCCGGCTGCGGGCTGCGCCGGCGCCTGGATGCCGCACGGGAGGCCTTCCTCGCGGTGCTCGATGCAACCAGCCTCGCCGATTGCGCGCACCCGGCGTTTCCTTTCCCGATGGACGGCGCGGCGGATGCCGGTCGGACCTGAGCCCACCCGTCCCACACGGATGACGAGGACGACGATGACCTCCCCCTCGGCGATGACCGGCCGGCTTTGCCGCTGGCTTTTCACCGTCCCCTTCGCCGCGCTGCTGTGGAGCATCCCGGCGGAGGCCCATGTGAAATGGTTCGCCCCCTATATCGTCGACGCCTCACCGGCGCCGATCGGGCGGACGCTGGCCGATCCCTGGTTCTGGACGGGTATCGCGCTGGTGCTGGTGTTCTTCCTGGCGACCAGGGCAATCGAATCCAGCCGTATCGGCGAGCGCGTCCTGGTCGGGCTCGACGGCGTGACCGCGCCGCTGTGGAACCGGCTCGACGATTTCGTGCGCTGCGTCATCGGCGCCTTCTTCGTCGCGGTCTTCGCGGTCGGCGGCGTCTATCTGACGCCCGACCTCGAGACGCCCGCCGAGTGGGTCTCCTGGCTGCAGCTCGTGATCGCGGCCGGCGTCTTCTTCCGGCGCACGATGCCGCTGTCCGCGGCCGGCATCCTGCTGCTCTGGCTGCTCGCGCTGCGTGACTACGACTTCTTCCACCTGCTCGACTACCTCGCGCTCGGCGTCGCCGTCGCCGGCTATCTCGTGCTCGCTGCCTCCCGGCGGGAGAGCTGGCGGCGGCACCGCTTCGAGGTGCTCCGCTGGGGTGTGGCGATCGCGCTGATGTGGTCGAGCCTCGAGAAATTCGCCTATCCGGACTGGTTCTATCCGCTGGTCGAGGAGAAGCCCTTCCTGACCTTCGGCCTGCCGCGCGACGTCTTCATCCCGATGGCCGGTGTCGCCGAATTCACCATGGGTTTCGGCCTCTTGTGGACGCCGCTCGTCCGTCGCCTCTCGGCGATCGCGCTCTTCATCATCTTCACGGCGGCCGTCTATCCGTTCGGCCGGATGGACCTCGTCGGCCATGCGCTGATCATGGCGATCATCGTGGTGATTGCGGTCGACCAGACGCGCGAGCTGCACGTCCTGCAGCGGCTGCGGCAGGCGATGATCGGCGTGCCGCTCGGCCTCGCCGCGGCGCTGGTGATCTTCGTCTCGGGTTATTGGGGGATCCATGTCGCGCTCTACGGCCCGGACAGCGGGGTCCAGACCGCCACGGCGACCGTCATGACCACGCACGGGCCTGATCCCGACCACCCGCACGCCACCGCGGCGGATGGTGGGATGGCGGATGTGTCGGCGACCGCCGCCTATCTCGCGACGATGGACGTGATGCACGGCCCGATGATGGACGGCCTGCAGCACCCCGATCCCGACGTCGCCTTCATGCTCGGGATGATCCCGCATCACCAGGGGGCGATCGAGATGGCGCGCGTGCTGCTGGACCATGGCACCGACCCGGCGACGAAAGCGCTGGCACGCCACATCATCGCCGAGCAGGAGGCGGAGATCGCGCAGATGCGGGCCTGGCTCGCGGCGCGCGGCGTCGCCTTACCGGAGTAGCCGTCACCGCGCCGGCCCTGCCGCCGGCGCGGCCTTCCCTGGTCCGATCAGCCGGCCGCGACCGCGCGTCCCGCGATGTCGCGGCGGCAGAAGCCCTCGGGCCAGTCGATCGCATCGACGGCGCGATAGGCGGTCGCCCGCGCCGCAGCGACATCCGCGCCCAGCCCGGTCACCGTGAGTACCCGGCCGCCCTGGGCGAGGATAGCACCATCAGGGCCGGCGCCGGTCCCGGCATGGAAGACCAGCGCGTCGGGCACGGACGCCGCGGCGTCCAGCCCGCGGATGATACTCCCCTTGGCATAGGCGCCGGGGTAGCCGCGTGTCGCCATCACCACGCTCACCGCCGCCTCCGGGCGCCAGCGCAGCGAGACATGGGCGAGCTGCCCGTCGGCTGCCGCAAGCAGGGCCGGCAGGAGATCCGACCGCAACCGCGGGATCAGCACCTCGGCCTCCGGATCTCCGAAACGGACATTGTATTCGATGAGCTGCGGCCCCTCCTCCGTCAGCATCAGCCCGGCATAGAGGACGCCGGTGAACGGCGCCCCCTCCGCTGCCATCGCCGCGAGGGTCGGGCGCACGATCGTCTCCATGATCCGCGCCTCGAGCGCCGGATCGGCCAGCGGGTGCGGCGAGACCGCGCCCATCCCGCCGGTATTCGGGCCCTCATCGCAATCGAAGGCCCGCTTGTGGTCCATGGCGGTGGCAAGCGGCAGCGCCGTCTGCCCATCGCAGAGCGCGAAGAAGCTGAGCTCGGGGCCGGACAGACATGCCTCGACGACGATGGAGGCACCGGCGCGGCCGAAACCGCCTTCCACCAGCGCCGCCTCGATCGCCGCCTCTGCCTCCGCCACGGTGGCGGCGACGACGACCCCCTTGCCGGCGGCGAGGCCGTCGGCCTTGACCACGATCGGCGCACCGACGCTGCGGACGTGATGCTTGGCGGCCTCCGCCTCGGTGAAGATGCGGTAGGGTGCGGTCGGGATGCCGTGGCGCGCACAGAGATCCTTGGTGAAACCCTTGGACCCCTCCAGCCGGGCGGCCGCCGCGGTCGGCCCGAAGGCGCGTACGCCGCGTTCCCGCAGCCGGTCGACGATGCCGGCGACGAGTGGTGCCTCGGGCCCGACGATGACGAAGTCGATCCGCTCTGCTGCAACGAGCGCGAGAAGGCTCTCGACATCCTCGGCCGCCACCGGGACGCAGGTGGCGAGCGTCGCCATGCCGGCATTACCCGGCGCGCAGAAGAGCGCGTCACAGAGGGGGGAGGCCGCAATGGCCCAGGCCAGGGCGTGCTCGCGGCCGCCGCCGCCCACGATCAGGATCCGCATGCGGTGGTCCGGTCCCGCTTCCATGGTTAGGGTGGGCCGCATGTATCATGGAAGGGCGCGATGACCCAGGACCTCGACTTCGGCGCCGGCTCCGACGGTGGTTCCGAGCCGGTGCCGGCCCGCCCCGGCGGCAACCTGCCCGAGACCACCGTCTCCGAGCTCGCCCATGCGCTGAAGCGGACGATCGAGGGGGCTTTCGGCCAGGTGCGGGTGCGCGGCGAGATCGGCAAGATCACAACGCCGCGCTCGGGACACATCTATCTGACGCTCAAGGACGCCGATGCCTGCCTCGAATCGGTCGTCTGGCGCTCGACGGCGGCCCGTCTCGGCCTCGTCCCGGAACAGGGGATGGAGGTCGTCTGCACCGGCCGGCTCACGACCTACGGCCAGCGCTCGCAGTACCAGCTCGTGATCGAGCGGATGGAGCTTGCCGGCGAGGGCGCACTCCTCAAGCTGCTCGAGGAGCGCCGCCGCCGGCTGGCAGCGGAGGGGCTGTTCGACGAGGCCCGCAAGCGGCCCCTACCCTTCCTGCCGCAGGTGATCGGCGTCGTCACCTCGCCGACCGGCGCCGTGATCCGCGACATCCTGCACCGGCTCGCCGACCGCTTCCCGCGGCACGTCCTCGTCTGGCCCGTCCTCGTCCAGGGTGAGGGGGCGGCAGCCCAGGTGGCGGCGGCGATCGACGGATTCAACGCCCTGCCCGAGGCGGGGGCGGTGCCGCGCCCGGATCTCCTGATCGTGGCCCGCGGCGGCGGCAGCCTCGAAGACCTCATGCCGTTCAACGAGGAGATCGTGGTGCGCGCGGCGGCGGCGAGCCGCATCCCGCTGATCTCGGCGGTCGGGCACGAGACGGATACGACGCTGATCGATTTCGCCGCCGACCAACGGGCGCCGACCCCGACCGCCGCCGCCGAGATGGCCGTGCCGGTGCGGGCCGAGCTGATGGCGCGCGTCGCGGATGCCGGGGCGCGGCTGACCGGCGGCACGGTGCGCCTTCTGCGCGACGGGCGTACCCGCACCGAGGATCTCGGCCGGGCGCTCGGCGGGCCGGCGCGGCTGCTGGAGGCCGTGTCGCAGCGCCTCGACGACCGGTCGGACCGTCTTGACCAATGTGCCGCCGTGATGATCGAGCGGCGCCGCGCGCGGGTGGCCGAACTGGCCGCCGCGCTGCCGCCGCCGCGGGTGCAGCTCCAGGCCGCGGCACGCCATCTCGACCAGTCGGCGGCACGTCTTGCCGCCGCGGCGCGGTCCGCGACCATCCCCGCCCGGCAGCGCTTCGCCAGCGCCGCCGAGCGGCTGTCGCCCGCGCCGCTCATCCGCCTCGCCGCCGATGCCGGCCGGCGGCTCGAGGCGGCCGCCCGACTGCTTGCGACGCTGCATCCCGATGCACCGCTGGCGCGGGGCTACGCGATCGTCTTCGACCTCGAGGGAAAGCCCCTGACCAGCGCCGCCACCGTCACCGGCGCCGGGCGCGCCACCCTCCATCTGCACGACGGCGATGTACCGATCACCGTCGACCGGCAGGGCCGGCTGCTCTAGCCGGCCCACCGCGGCGCCGATGGGGGACACGGTCTGAACCGGGAGGATCCGGGATGCGCAGAACCGTCGGCCTCGGCCTCGCCCTTCTGGCGATCGGGGCGTGTCAGAGCCTCTCCCCCGTCACGCCGGACCGGGTGGAGAAGGACCACGCCTGGCAGGTCGTCGTGGATATGAGCGGCCGGACGCCCAGGGTCACACTGGGCATCACCGGTGATGGCGGGCTCGTGCCCGGGCGGGACGGACGGACCGGCGGGCCTGTGATCCATGTCTCATTCATCTGCCGGATCGACCAGTTCGTGGTGGACGCCGCATGGGGCGGGCCCTGGCCGGCCACCGACTCGCCTAATGAGGGCTACACCTATGCCCGCGGCGAAATGCGGGTCCTTATCGACGGCCGGCTGGTCTGGCGCGATCGCGGCGCCGGCTACAGCCGGCCGGGCATGATCGCCGCCGGTGATGATCTCAGCGACCCCGGAACATTGCCCGCGGCGCTGATGGGCGCCGGCACACTCGACATTGAGGCGCGCTTTGAGGACGGGATCACGCAACGGATCCGCCTTGATCTCTCTGGCCGTGAGGACCTGTCCGGGCTCAACATTGCCCAGGATCGCGCCGCCGCGATCTTCGCGCGGCGCTGCACGGAGATCCGCACCGGGCGACTGCTCGGCCGATAGGCGCAAAAGGGAAGCCGAAGCTGCGGCGGACCGGGCAAAGGACGCCGCCGCAGCCTCGGGCAGGGATCAGAAGCGCAGGTTGAGGCCGGCCGCGACCGTGTGGCTGTCGGCGTCGTGCTCGTCGAGGCGCCCCTCGTAACGGATGTAGCCGCCAAGCTGCTCGCTGAAGCGCAGCGAGAGCCCGGCGCCGGCGATCAGGCTGTTGCCGCGCGGGTCGTCGAACCGGGTGTCGAAGCTGCTCGAACCGCCGACGAAGCGGGCCTCGAGCGCATCGTCCTCTGGCAGCCATTCGCGGCCCCAGGCGAGGCTCAGCACCGGAATGAGCTCGGTGCTGCCGGACATCATCCGATGCTCGAGCCGCGCACCGACGGAGGAAGCGAGGCTGTGCGTGGTACGGCTCTCGACCTCCAGCGCCGCGCCGCCGCCGCTCTCCTCGTAGCCCTCCTCGTGGAGATAGACGTATTGCAGCGACACTTCGGGGATGAGGGTCGTCGTCTCCGACAACGGCAGCCGGTAACCAACCCCCAGCCGGCTTGCGACGTCATGCCCGTCATGGCTCGAGCTGGGTGAACCGCCCAGCCCCGCATCGCGGTCGATGTCGATACGGCTGTAGCCATAGGTGAGCGAGGCGTCGAACTGCCAGGGGCCCTCCTCGAGAACGAGATAGGGGCCGATGCGCAGCGTGTCGATCGAACCGTCGCCACCGTTGAGATCCAGCGCGGTGCGGGAATAGCCGCCGGCGATGCCCCAGCGCCAAGCCGTATCCGACTGTGGCCCCGCGGCCAGCACGACACCGATCGTGTCTGCATCCCCCGCATCCCCCAGGCGGTCGAAGACGCCATAGACTCGGGCCGATGATTGCCAACCGGTGCCGGCGGCCGCCCCGTCGCCGCGGCCGATCTGATCGGCGAGAACGGACTGGAAGGCCTGCACCGCATGATGGTGCGCCGGGGCGACGCTGACGAGGGCCGAGGGGACCAGCGCATCGAGGGCTGCACCCAGCCCCTCGACATCCAGCCCCTGCAATGCCCCGATCAGATGACCGAAATCGCTGCCGCCGTCGACGCCCTCGGCGAGATCGGCATCGAGGGCGCGGGCGAGGCGAAGGGCGTTGCCGCCGCGCGCGAAGGGCGCGAGATCGGCCGATTCGACGATGGCGTAGAGCGTGCCGTCCTCGATCAGCGCGGTGTAGCTGATGATCGGGCCGCTGCTGAAGCCGAAACCTCCATTGCTGACGCCGCCTCCGGCGGTGACGAGGGCGAAGCGCTGGCCGGTTTGCACCGGTCCGCCGCCCGTCTTCACGACTTCGAGCGTGCTGCCATTCTCGAAGGTTGCGACACCGTCGACCGTGATCCGGTCGTTCATGTCCGGGTCGCCGATCCGCATGCTCAGCCTCCCGGTGGAGGCGAGGGTGAAGTCGCCGGTGAAGCTCGGGCTCACGAAATCGGCACCCGGATCGTCGCCGCCGGGCCGATAGATCCCGTGGAAGACCGCCTCACCGTCGCCGGTGAACCCCCCACCGCCGGAAACCGGACCGTGGAAATCCACCGTGCCGAGGATTTCGGTGCTCGCGGCCGTGTCGAGGGTGACCGGGGCCGAGATCGCCGTGTTGCGGAGGGCGAGCAGGCCGCGATGGTCGATCCCCTCTGCGGTCAGCGTCGCCTCGTCGATCGAGGCGGTTCCTGTGCCATAGATCGTCACGATGCCGGCGACATCCAGGAGGCCGCCATTGGAGACGTCCAGGGACCCCGACCCCGTCGCCTCGAGATAATTCCCGCCGATATAGAGATTGGCGCCGACCGTGAGCGTCGCATCGTCGACGGTCACGCTGCCATCGCCACCGATGACGTTTCCGACATAGACGTCCGCCGTCGTGGTGACGGCGCCACCATCCTCGATGGTCAGCGTGCCCGTGCCGCTATTGCCGACCGCCATCACATCGTTGATGGTCCAGCTCGAGCCGGCCCCACCCACCAAGACCGACCCCGCGCTCGTGCTGGTGCGGGCGATATAGGCGACGCCGCTCGATACCGTGCTGCCACCCAGAATATCGAGGGAGCCGGTGCCGTTGTAGCCGACATAGAGCGCCCCGCCGATCGTCCAGCTCGACTCGCCGGACAGCGAGGCGGAGCCGATGCTGTCGGCGAGATTGCCCAGATAGGCGCTGCCCTCGACGCTGACCGAGCCGCCATCTTCGATCAGAAGGCTGCTCGGGCTCATGCCGGCATTGCCGATCGAGAACAGCCCCGCCACCGCCCAGCTCGAGCCCTCGCCCGTGACGGAAGCGATGCCGCTGCCGGAATTACGGCCGACATAGGCGTCGGCCTGACTGTCGACCAGGCCGCCATTCGCGATCGTCAGCGTCCCGGAGCCGTTGTTGCCGACGGTCAGGGTGCCCTCGCTCGTCCAGAGCGAGCCCTCGCCCGTGACGGTGACGTCACCGACACCGGTAAGGGTATTGCCGATCTGGGTGATGCCCTCCGTCGTGAGAATGCCGCCATCCTCAACGGTCACCGTGCCACTGCCGCCATTGCCGACGGCAAGCGTACCGCTGATCGTCCAGCTCGATCCTTCGCCGCTGACGGTCGCCTCGCCCGTTGCACCATCGGTCTGGCCCATATTGACGACGGCACTTTCAACCGTGCCGCCCTCTTCGATGACAAGTTCGCCCGTGCCCTTATTGCCGATGTTGAGATTGCCCTCGCTCGTCCAGAGCGAGCCCTCGCCGCTCACCGTGATCTCGCCGGAGCCGGTAGCGGTATTGCCGATCTGGGTGATGCCTTCGGTCGTGAGGGTGCCGCCGTTCTCGATCGCGAGCGTGCCGGTACTGCCGTTGCCGACGGTGAACGCGCCGGTCAGCGTCCAGCTCGATCCTTCGCCGGTGATGGTGGCCGCACCCGCGGCACTCGACCCGATGTTGGCGGCGTCGCTTTCGACGGTGCCGCCCCCTTGGATGTTGAGCGTCCCGCTGCCCTTGTTGCCGACATAGAGCAGGCCTTCCGTGGTCCAGATCGAACCGCCGGAGACCGTGACCGTGCCGTCGCCCCCGACGACATTGCCGAGATAGGTGATGCCCCCGCTGATCAGCGAGGCACCGTTCTGGACGTTCACCGTGCCCGTGCCGCCATTGCCGACCGCCAGGATGCCATCGACCTGCCAGCGCGAATTCTCTCCCGTCACGGTGACGGTGCCCGACGAGCCGGCCTGCCGCCCGACGATGACGTCGTCGGCATTCGTGAGCGAACTCCCGCCGGAAATCTCGAGGCTGCCGGTACCAGTGTTGCCGATGCGCATCTCGCCGGCCGCCGTCACCTCATCGCCATTGTCGATGACCGGCGCGTCCTCGGGGGTCGGTGCCTGGGCCGGATCCCAGTTATCCGCCATTGAGAATTCGGAGGACGCACCGTTGCCCGTCCAGACCAACGGCACGGCCTGCGCGGCACCGCCGGCGAAGGCTATCGGCAACACCGCCGCCCCGATCCATCGCCGCGTGCGGAAGGCCGCGTAGGGGAACAACACGCTCACTGAACGCCTCCACCTCATTCTCGTTATGCCGCATCCGAACTCTCGCATCGGCCCTCTGACTGTATTCGAGATGAACTTCGCCGTTAGTAGAAATTTTGCCTTGACTACAATTTTTAAGCGAAGCGGCAGGACGCCCGATCCTCGCCGATCCGCAGATCGGAGGCGCCAACACGCTGAAATGCCCGAGTTTCCGACGTACCCGGCGATCCCGGTCAGACGCGGCCCGGTGCGGGACGCAGCGGCCCGCGCCGGCCTTCAGCCGCGGATGCGGACGCCGCCCTCGGCGTCGAACGACCAGTCCGGATTCCAGGCCACCTCCCAGGTGAAGCCGTCCGGATCTGCAAAATATCCCGAGAGCCCGCCCCAGGGCTGCTCCATCGCGGGCCGCAGCACCCGACCTCCAGCGGCCGCGGCGCGTGCGAGGAGCGGCTCGACCTCCTCCCGATGTCGGACATTGTGCGCGAGGGCGATGGCCCCGGCCGCGGGCGTGTCCGCCGGCAGGCCCGCATCAGCCAGCAGGGCCTCGCGCCGCCACAGGGCAAGGACGATCGCGGGGAGCTGAAAGAACACGACCTCCGCCGTTTCGAAGGCCGGCTCCCAACCACACCCCTCGACATAAAAGCGCCGCGCGCGAGGGAGATCGGCGACCCCGAGCGTCACGAGCGACAGCCGCTGTTCCATCCTTTCCCTCCTTCGGGCCGGCGTACCGGGCGGTGATGGTGCGGACGGCGGGGCTCGAACCCGCACTCCCGAGGGAAGCGGATTTTAAGTCCGCTGCGTCTGCCGATTTCGCCACGTCCGCCCCAGAAAAGGATGCGCCCCGCCGGCTGCCCTGGCAAGGACACGATCCTATCTATACTTGATCAATCATTGCTACCCGGGAGCGTGCAAGGCATCCGTCGCTGGACATCCAAGGGTGTGCCGGGCGATCCTCACATCATGTCTGATTTCGATATCATCGGCCTGGTGTGGCTGGTCGGCGCGCTCATTCTGGTCGGCCCTTCGGCCGTCCGGGTGGTGCGCGGCAATCCCAATGCCCTGACCTATGTCGCGCTCTGGCTCGGGATCGCGCTCGCCCTGGGGCTCGGCTACCGTTTCTTCGGTCCCTGAACGCGGGGCTCAGGCATCGCCGCGCCGCGGCGTGCCGCCGAGCCGCGTCACCATCGCGGCAATCGCCTCGGCCGCAGCCTCGAGCCGCGCCTCATCGATACCACGCACGACGAGGCTCGTACCGAAACGCCCCGCCTGGAAATAGGGGTAGCTGCCGATCGACAGGTCGGGAAAGGCGGCGGCGATGGCCCCGAGTTCCATGGCGATCACGCCTTCGCCGAGATCACAGCCGACCGTGCGACTGGCGATCGGCGCACCACCGACAAGATCGCCGGCCAAGCCGTCGAACATCGCCTGCATGATGCGCGGCACGCCGGCGAGCACAAAGACGTTGCCGATGCGAAAGCCCGGCGCGGCACTGACGGGATTATCGATCAACGTTCCGCCTTCGGGGATGTTGGCCATGCGCAGCCGCGCCTCGGTCAGGTCGGCCGGATTCTCGTAATGCGCGGCGAGGCGGCGCACCGCCTCCGGATGGCGCAGCAGCGGCACGCCGAAGGCGGCGGCGACGCATTCGGCGGTGATGTCGTCATGCGTCGGCCCGATCCCGCCGGTGGTGAAGACGTAACTGTACCGTGCCCTCAGGGCGTTGAGCGCGGCGATGATCTCCTCCCGCTGATCGGGGACGATCCGCGCCTCGCGCAGCGGTATGCCGAGCTCCGAGAGCCGCCCGGCCAGGAAGGCAAGGTTGGCGTCGCGCGTGCGGCCGGAGAGGATCTCGTCGCCGATGATCAGCAGGGCCGCGGTCGGCTGGGACCCGGCGGGCGCGGGACGGCGCGAAGTCGCATCTGGGTCGATCGTCACGGACGGGATCTCCTCGGGCGATGGGGGCCATGCATGGGCGCCGGGGCAGTGCCCCTCCTCGTAGCGCGGCCGGCGCATCAGATGGTATAGGCTCGATCACGCAAAAGACGGATCAGACCCTTGTACGACCACGACGCCGCCGAGGCCGCCCAGGTCCCCCTGCACGGTCCGGAGGATTTCGCGGGGATGCGCAGGGCCGGTCGGCTGGCCGCCTCAGTCCTCGACTACATCGCCCCCCATGTGCGCCCGGGCGTGACCACCGGCGAGCTCGACCGACTGTGCGAAGCCTTCATCCGCGACCATGGGGCGGTGCCCGCGCCGCTCGGCTATCGCGGCTATCCGAAGGCCACCTGCATCTCGCTCAACCACGTCGTCTGTCACGGCATCCCGGGCGACCGGAAGCTCGAAGCCGGCGACATCCTCAATATCGACATCACCGTCATCCTCGACGGCTGGTATGGCGATACGAGCCGGATGTACATCGCCGGCGGCAAGACCGGGGTGAAGGCGCAGCGGCTGATCGACGCCACCTATGAGGCGATGATGCGCGGCATCGCGGCGATCCGCCCCGGCGCGACGCTCGGCGACATCGGCCACGCGATCCAATCCTATGTCGAGCCGCTGCGCTTCTCGGTGGTTCGCGATTTCTGCGGGCACGGCCTCGGTCGGGTCTTCCACGCCGCGCCGAGCGTCGTCCATTACGGCCGTCCCGGCGAGGGGATGGTGCTGCGCGAGGGCATGTTCTTCACCGTAGAGCCGATGATCAATGCCGGCGGCTGGCCGGTGAAGATCCTCTCGGATGGCTGGACCGCGGTGACACGCGACAAGAGCCTGTCCGCCCAGTTCGAGCACTCAGTCGGCGTCACCGCCGATGGCTGCGAGATCTTCACCCTGTCGCCCGCCGGGCACACCAAGCCCCCCTATCCCGAGGGCTGAGGCCAAGTGATGGACCGCCCTCCCCTTCCCGAACAGGGGGCGCCCGCCAGGGCGCCGTCACGGGGTCGGGGACGGCGGATGAAACTGGACCCGCCGCCCGAGGCGCCGGCGGCCGAGGCCGCGCCGCATTGGACCGGCCATCGCGACCGGCTGCGGCAGCGCTTCCTCGAGGGCGGCGCCGGGGCGGTGCAGGATTACGAGCTGCTCGAACTCATTCTTTTCGGGGCCATCCCGCGGCGCGACGTGAAGCCGCTCGCCAAAGCGCTGATCGCGTCCTTCGGCAGCCTCGGCGGCGTCATGGCGGCGACGCCGGCACAGCTGGCCGCCAGTGGCCCTCTATCCAGTACCGCGGTGTCGCTGATCAAGGCGGTCCAGGCGGCCGCCGAATTGATGCTGCGCGAGGGCGTGGCCGAGCGCCCGGTGCTGACCTCCTGGGACCGGTTGCTCGACTATCTCGGCGTCGCGATGACCTATGAGACGCGCGAGCAGCTCCGTCTCCTGTTCCTCGACAAGAAGAACAAGCTGCTCGCCGATGAGGTCCAGCATCGCGGCACGGTCGACCACACCCCACTCTATCCGCGCGAGGTGGTCCGCCGGGCGATCGAGCTGAACGCCAGCGCCCTCATCGTCGCGCACAACCATCCCTCCGGCGACCCCACCCCGTCGCGCGCCGACATCGCCACGACACGCGAACTCGCCCGCGCGCTCGAGACGGTCGGGATCATCCTGCACGACCATGTCATCGTCGGGCGCGGCCGGTCGGTGAGCTTCCGGGCGACGGGATTGCTCTGAAACCCGTGTCCCCGGCGCTTGGCGGGGTTCAACCGGCCGGCGACGGGCGATCGAGCCGCCGCGCCATGAAAAGGGTGTGAGCCGGCAGGCCTGCGGTCGAGACCGCGGCGAAGCCGAGCCGGGCGTAGAAGCCCTGGGCGCGGATGTTCGCCGGGTGGACCTGGAGATGCAGGCCGGGCGCCCCCGCCGACGCCAACCGCTCCATGAGCCAGGCCAGCGCGACCCGACCGACGCCCTGGCCGCGCGCTGGCGGCAGGAGATCCATATGGGCATGGGCGGGATAGGCGTCGAGCAGCGCCGGGAAGGCGATCTCCGGCCGATGGATCAGGCGGCGCACCCAGTCCGAGCCGGACCATTTCGCCTCATCCGGCCCCGGATCTCGGATCCTCTGCCGCAAGGGCGCGAACCATTCCATTTCCGCCCGCCGGGCGAAGCGCGCCGTGTCCGGCGCGCCGAGGAGATAGCCCGCGACCCCCGCCGGCCCGACGATCGCGAAGGCGAAATCCGGCTCGAGAACGACATAGGGGCGCACGAAGACGGCGCCGAGGAGCGTCGGATCATCGTGCTGGGCAGTGGCATCGCGGCCCGCATCGCCGGTGGCCAGGCAGATCGCATCGAACGCCTCGAGATCATCCGGCCGCGCCGGCCGCAGCACATGGCCGGCCGGCAGAGGCAGCGGTGCCGCTGACGGCGGCGACAGCGATCGCGCGGTCATCGTGCCACCGCGCGGGCGAGCATCCGCTCGACCCTCTCCGGATCACGCCAGGCGAGCTCGATCCGGACGACGGCGAAGCGGTCGCGCCGATCGGCTGGCAGGCGCACCCAGTCCTTGGCCGTGGTCACCGGGATCGCCTTCTGGCGGTCGGCATCCGCCAGGATCTCGTCGAGTTCGGCGGTGGTGTAGGGATGGTGGTCGGCGAAGGGCCGCCGTGCCACGACGCGCGCACCGATGCCGTAGAGCGTCTGGAAGAACTTCTCCGGCCGTCCGATGCCGGCGAAGGCGAAGACCGCCCGACCGGAAAGCGCCGCGGCGTCAGGGTGCGGTACCAGCGAGGCCTCGAACACCGGCAGGTCACCGAAGGCCTGCGACACCCCGGTCCGGTCCTCGCCGAGCAGCACGACGGCATGGGCGCGGCCGAGCCCCGCCGCCACCGGCTCGCGCAGCGGCCCCGCCGGGATCAGCCTGCCATTGCCGAAGCCGACCGCCCCGTCGACCACGATCAGCGACAGACGTTTGCGCAGCGCGGGGTTCTGATGACCATCGTCGAGCACGATCGCCCGGGCGCCCGCGGCCACCGCCGCGCGCGCCCCCGCCGCGCGGTCGCGCGCCACCCAGCACGGCGCGACATGCGACAGGAGAAGCGGCTCGTCACCCACCTCGCGCGCGATGTGCTGTGCCGTGTCCACCATGACGGGGCCGCGCAGACTGCCGCCATGGCCGCGTGTCAGCGCATGGGCGTCGACGCCCATCTGCCGCAACCGCCGCAGAAGATCGATGGCGACCGGCGTCTTGCCCGCCCCGCCAGCAACGAGATTGCCGACGCAGATGACCGGAACACCGGCATCGACGGGCGTGGTCGTCGCGATCCGCCAGCCGGCTGCGCGGCCATAGACGGCACCGATCGGTGCAAGCCAGCGCCCCAGCGACGAGCCGTCGTCGCCATACCAGAAGGCGGGCGTCTTCACTGCAGCGCCGAGACGAGCAGCGGTTCGAGCGAGGCCATGACCTGCGCGATCATGCCACGATTTCTCAAGGCCACCTCGCGGGCGGCATCCGTACGGCGGCGCCGCACCCCCTCATCCGTCATCAGCCCTCCCACCTCGCGGATGAGCGCGGCGGGATCGGCGACCCGGCAGGCCCCGCCCGCCGCCTCCAGCTCCGCCGTGATATCAGCGAAGTTCCACATATGCGGGCCGTAGAGAATGGCAGAGCCCAGCTGCGCCGGCTCGATCGGATTATGCCCGCCGAACGGGATCAGCGATCCGCCGACAAAGCAGATGGGCGCGACCCTCAGCAGCAGACCCGCCTCCCCCAGCGTATCGACGAGGAAGACGGCATCCTCCTGTCGCGGCAATCCGTCCTGCGACCGCGTCGCGAAGGAAAGGCCGCGCGCGCGGGCCAGCGCCTCGATGGCAGGACGGCGCTGCGGGTGCCGCGGCGCGAGCAGCGTGAGCAGACCCGGATGCGCGGCGGCCAGCGCCTGATGGGCCTCCATGACCGCCTCGTCCTCCCCCTGATGGGTGCTGAGGGCGAGCCAGAGCGGCCGACCGGCACAGGCGGCGGCGAGGGCGTCGACGGCGGCGGGATCGGCCGCAGGCGGGTCGGCCGAGAACTTGACGTTGCCGACCGGGCCGAGACCCGGTGCGCCGAGCGCGCGGAAATGGCGGGCCGAGGCTTCATCCCCCGGCATGATGACACGGAAGGCCCCGAGCAGCCGGCGGCAGAAACCGCCGAGCCGGCGCCAGCGGCGGAAGCTGCGCGGCGACATCCGGCCGTTGATCAACGCCATCGGCACGCCAGCGCGGAAGCTCTCCTCCACCAGATTGGGCCACAGCTCCGATTCGACCCAGATGGCGAGATCGGGCCGCCAATGCTGCAGGAAGCGCCGGACCCAGCGCGACCGGTCATACGGCAGGTATTGGTGGCGGGTACGCGGCGGCAACCGCTCGGCGACGAGCCGTGCGGCCGAGACGGTCCAGGTCGTCAGCAGGATCTCGATCCGCGGATCGCGCGCCAGGAGGCGATCGATCACCGTACGGATCGACAGCACCTCGCCGACGCTCGCCGCATGGATCCAGACGAGCGGGGCGGACGGTCGGGGCAGCCCGGCGATCCCGTAGCGCTCGCCCCGGCGAGCGCGATCCTCGTGCCCGTGCCGGCCGCGCCAGGCGAGGAGCGGCGGGACGAGGATCGGCATCAGGCCGCCGGTGAGGCCGCGATAGAGCGGATGGAGCATCGTCCTCGTCGCGGATTGCCCTGTTCCGTCGCGGATCAGGCCGCCACGGATCGGATGGGGCGCAGATGGCGCAGGAACTGGTCTGTGCATGCCGCCCAGGAATGGCGGAGGGCGAAGGCCCTGCACGCCTCGCGCGGAATGCGTAATGCCTGCTCTATCGCACGACCGAGGTCCTCGTCCAGACAGCCCACGGGCGCATCGCCTATGACGTCGCGTGGCCCCGCAACTGGAAAGGCCGCAACCGGTGTGCCGCAGGCGAGTGCCTCCAGCAGGACGAGGCCGAACGTGTCAGTGCGGGAGGGAAACACGAAGACGTCGGCCATGCGATAGGCCGCGACGAGATCATCGCCGGACAACGCACCGGTGAAGGTAACATCCGGATATCGGGCCGCGAGCGCTGCGCGCAGCGGGCCGTCGCCGACGACGATCTTCGGTCCGCCGGTCGGGGTGGCGAGGAAGGCGTCGAGGTTCTTCTCCACCGCCAGCCGGCTGACGCAGAGATGGACCGGTGCCGGGTTCACCGGCCGCGCCCCGGCTGGGCGGAAACGTTCGACATCGACGCCGCGCCCCCAGTGCACGAGGTTCTGGAAACCCCTGGCCGCCAGTCTCTGCCGGACACTCTCGGTCGCCACCATCACCGCCGCCGCGGGACGGTGGAATCGGCACAGGAGCGCGAAGGTCCAGGACAGCGGCACGCCAGCGCGCAGCCGGACATAGTCCGGGAACTGGGTGTGGAAGGCGGTGGTGAAGTCGAAGCCCCGCGCAAGACAGAAGCGCCGGGCCGCCCAACCCAGCGGTCCCTCGGTCGCCAGATGGATGGCATCGGGGCGGAAAGCGTCGATCAGCCGCGCCAGGCGATGCCATCGGGCGAGGGCGAGGCGGATCTCCGGATAGCCCGGCATCGGCAGCGATCGGAAATGGGCCGGGCCGATGATCTCGACAAGATGGCCGCGTCGCAGCAGCTCATCCCGCGTCGCCTCCAGCGTGCGCACCACCCCGTTGACCTGGGGAATCCAGGCATCGCTGACGATCAGGATGCGCATCCGGCAGGCAGCGAGCCCTGTCAGGCAGCGGTCCGCCTGACCGGCAGGTCGATCACCCGGGCGTCGACCGCCGCGCGCCAGTCCACGATCTCGAGCCGCCCGTCCTCGTGTTCGACGAGGGCGGTGCAGCTCTCTACCCAGTCGCCGACGTTGAGGTAGGCCAATCCCTCGACCGTCTTCTCGCCCGGCATGTGGACATGGCCGCAGATGACGCCGTCGAGCCCGCGCCGACGGGCCTCGCGGACCAGGAGCTTTTCGAACCGCCCGACCCGCTCGACCACCTTCCGGGAGCGGGTCCAAAGATCGGCCAGGGGGGACCAGCATGACAGCCCCATCGCGACACGGAGCCGGGGCAGCCGCTGGCCCAGACGCAGCATCGCGACGTAGCAGCGCATCAAGAACCAGGCGAACCAGACGAAATGGCGCATCACGAAATCGAACTGGTCGCCATGCAGCACGAGGAAGCGCCGCCCATCGGCCGTCTCGTGGATATCCTCGTCGACGATGCGGATGCCACCGAAACTCTGCCCGGCGAAACGCCGCATCACATCGTCGTGATTGCCCGGCAGATAGATGACCCGGGTGCCCTTTCGGGCCTTGCGCAGCAGCTTCTGCACCACGTCATTATGGCTTTGCGGCCAATCGAGTCGCTTGATCCAGCCATCGATGATGTCACCGACGAGATAAAGCGTCCCACATTCGGTCCGGCGCAGAAAATCGAGCAGCAGCTCGGTCTTCGCGCCGTGCAGACCCAGATGCACGTCGGATATCCAGATCGTCCGGTACCGCGAAATCTGGGGCTTCATCCGCACCGCCGTCACGAGGTCTAGCCAGTCGGATAGCTAAACGATCGTGGGGCGACAATGGAGCCAAGCGGCAGGGCGAAAATCATCATCATTCTGTCATGCGCCCTTGGCGGTCTCAGCGACCGGCGACGATCATGTCGTCGATGCGGATCGTGGGTGCGTCGATGGTCCGGCGGAACTCGAGATCGTCGGCCGGAACGGCACGGCGGAACATCTCGATCAGATTGCCGGCGACCGTCACCTCGTTGACCGGATAGGCGATCTGCCCGTTGACGATCCAGAAGCCGCTGGCGCCGCGGCTGTAGTCGCCGGTGATGCCGTCGACCGAGGAGCCCATCATCGCGGTGACGTAGAACCCTTCGGCGATGTCCTCGATCAACGCGGCGGGGGAGACGGTGCCGGGCATCATGAAGAAGTTGGACGGAGCGGGCGACGGCGCACCGCCACCCCGGGTGGCATTGCCGGTGGGCGGCAGACCGAGCCGGCGCGCGGAATGAAGATCGAGCAGCCAGCCCGTCAGCCTTCCGTCCTCGATGATGGCGCGGCGCCGCGTCGGCAGCCCCTCGCCGTCGAAGGGCCGCGAGGCGGCGCCCCGCGGTCGGAGGGGGTCGTCGATGATGGTGACGCCGGCGGCGAACACCGACTGCCCCATCCGGTCCTTCAGGAAGCTGGTGCCACGGGCAATCGCGGTGCCGGAGATCGCCGCTGCCAGATGCCCGAGCAGCGACCGCGACACGCGGGGATCGAAGACGACCGGCACCCGCGCCGTCGCCACCTTGCGTGCGCCGAGCCGCGCGACCGCCCGCTCCCCGGCGCGGCGGCCGACCGTCTCGGCGGGATCGAGATCGCCGGCATACACCGCGGACGTATGCTCGTACTCCGTCTCCATCCCGGTCCCCGTCCCGGCGATGGCCGCGGCGGAGAGGCTGCTGCCCGTCCGCACGAACCGGCCGACGAAGCCGTTGCTGGCGGCGAGCACCATGCCGCCGCGCCCCCAGCTCGCGCTCGCCCCGTCGCTGCGGGTGACGCCACTGACTGCCAGCGCCGCCTCTTCCGCCCGACGGGCCCGTTCGGTCAGCACCTCGACCGAGGGTTCCTCGGGATCGACGAGATCGAGCGGCCCGGCATCGAAGTCGCGCAGGATCTCCCCGGGATCGGCAAGGCCGCAATGAGGGTCCTCCGGCACCGCACGCGCCATCGCCACGGCACGGTCGATGAGGGCGGCGACGGCCGGTTCACGGCGGTCGGCCGATGAGACGATCGCCATCCGTTTGCCGACGAAGACGCGAAGCCCGACCCCTCCGCCTTCCGACCGCTCGACATGCTCGACCGCGCCATCGCGCCAGCTCAGCGAGATCGAGGTGCCGTCCGAAATCCAGGCATCGGCGGCATCGGCACCGGCGCGCCGTGCACGGCCGACGAGGTCGGACAGAAAATCAAGGGTTTGCATGGATCGGCTCATATAGCGTCGGCAAGGCTTGGCGGAGGGGCCGGGCGTGATGTAGCGATGCGGGTGGCCCGCCGCCAGGGCCGACGGATGGGAGCGCCAAGATGAGAGGTCCGATCCCCCTGCCGAAGCGTGCATCGCGAATGGCGGCGCTGGCCGTTGTTGCGGCCGCACTCCTCGCCCCGGCCCCGGCGCTGGCGCAGGAGGATCCGGCCTGGGCGGCCGTCGCGCTGCCGAGCGCCGGCGCCGCGCAATCGATCGGCGGCTTCACCAATGGCTGCATCGCGGGGGCGGTGGCGCTGCCGCCGGAGGGGCCCGGCTATCAGGTGATCCGCCTGTCGCGCAACCGGAACTGGGGCCATCCCGACCTCGTGGCCTTCATCCAGCGCCTGGGGCGCGCGGCCGATGCGGCGGGGCTGCCGCCGATCCTGATCGGTGACATCGGCCAGCCGCGCGGCGGACCGATCACCGGCCATGCCAGCCACGAGATCGGCCTCGATGTCGACATCTGGCTGCGGCTCGACCTGCCACTGTTACCCCGCGAAGCGCGGGAGCAGCTCGAGCCCTATGAGGTCGTCGGCGCCTGGGAGGATGTCGTCCGGCCCGGCGCGCTGACGCCCGCCCATGCGGCCCTCATCCGCTTCGCCGCGAGCGATCCGCGGGTCGGTCGGGTGCTCGTCCATCCGGCGATCAAACGCGCGCTGTGCGAGATGCCGTGGGAGGATCGCGGCTGGCTGCGTACCGTCCGTCCCTGGACCGGCCATAACGAGCACTTCCATGTCCGGCTCGCCTGCCCGGCCGACAGCCCGCTCTGCGTCGACCAGGCGCCGCCGCCCGAGGGCGATGGCTGCGCCGAGGCGATGACGTGGTTTCCGATGCGGCCGCCGGTGCCGGACCCGAACGCACCGCCTCCGCCGCCACCCCCGCCCCTTCCCGCCGCCTGTACCGCCGTCCTGTCGGCACCCTGAGCAGGCAAGAGTCCGCGGCCGCCGCCGATTGACCCGGCCGGACCCGCCATGCATGGTCCGGCCGCGAGACGGGAGCGGCGGCTCGCGCCGCGGCTGGCGGGATTGGTGGTCATGGGTTGGAAGGCGTGCAGCCTTGCCGATATCGAGCGGACGATCGGCGGCCTCGCCTCAGCTTTCCCCGATGGAGGCCCGGTCGACGGTCTTTACTTCGAGAGCCGCCGGCGCTCGGTTCCGCTGAACCGCAGCGCGCTGCCCACCCATCGGGTTCTGGCCGCCGATGCGCTGGCCGTCGCTACCAGGACCGTAATGCGCCTTGTTCCGGGGAAACGTCCCTTCGCGCGGGCCTGCCTGCGGATCCCCGGCCTCTCGCTGCCACCGGACGCCCGCATCCTGACGCTGATGTCGAAGCCCGGTTTCGTCATCATCTCGGCAGAGGCCGGGCGGGTGGTGAAACATGTGATGTCGCCGGCCGCCGTCGCGACCCTGCGCAGCGAGATCGAGGCATTCGAGCACATGCGCCGGATCGGCCTCGCCCATCGCCTACCGGCGATCCTGCAGCACGACGCCCCGGAAGGAGCGCGGGAAGGCTATATCATCGCCGAGCGCGTGCCCGCGGGCGCCCGCTGGACCGAGGCCGGCTGGCTCGATTTCGTCGAGCGGGAGCTCGAGCCGGCGATCGAGACGATGCATGGCCGCGGCGGCATCGAGCTGATCGACGGCGCGTCGCTCTTCGAGGCGGTGCGGCGCCAGCTGGCGGCAATGTCCCGAGGCCGCGCGGAGCTGGAGGCCGTGGCACGCTGGGCGGAGAGATGCTGGACCGCCCTCGGCCGGCCGGCGCTGCCGGTAGCGGCCTGTCATGGCGAGCTGCGGCCGGTGCATGTCGTCCGCGACGCCTCGGCCGGACCGGGCGGGTGGTGGATGATCGACTGGGGCAGCTTCGGCCGGCGACTGGCGAGCTGGGAGTTCCTGTGGCTGCACCGCGACACGTTCCGCCTGATCCTGGGGGCGGAGGCGGCGTCCAATCCGCTCGGCCGCGCCGCGACGCGCTATGCCCGCTGGATCGCCGCGGAGACCGGCCTCGATTACGGCACGACGCCCGGAACAAGCGGCTTTCTCTTCGTGTGCGGCGCGCTCTACCGCTGCGTCCACAAGGGCGTGGTGCGGCCGAACCTCTTGGCCGGCAAGAACAACCGCCGCTTCATCCTGTCGATCGTGCGTCACCTGCCACCCGGCTGAGCGGCCTCTCCGGCCGTTCCGGGGGCGTCACGGTCGGGGGCGTGCGCCGAGCCGCCGGATCTCAGAGATCAGGCCGGCGGTCGAACTGTCATGGATGCCAGCGGGACCGCCTTCGAGTTCCTCCAGGATGGGCTTTGCCAGCTGCTTGCCCAGCTCGACACCCCATTGGTCGAAGCTGTTGATGTTCCAGACGATGCCCTGCACGAAGATCTTGTGCTCATAGAGCGCGACCAGCATGCCGAGCGAATGGGGATCGATGCGCCGCAGCAGCAGCGTGTTCGACGGCCGGTCACCGGCGAAGATCTTGTGCGGCACCAGCGCCTCGAGCGCTGCCCCGGAGAGCCCCTGCGCCGCGAGCTCCGCCCGCACCTCCGCCTCGGTCTTGCCGCGCATCAGCGCCTCGGACTGAGCAAGCACATTCGCCAGCAGCATCGCATGGTGCCGCCCGATCGGATTGTGCGTCTCGACCGGCGCGATGAAGTCGCAGGGGATGAGCTGCGTGCCCTGGTGGATGAGCTGGTAGAAGGCGTGCTGGCCGTTGGTCCCGGGCTCGCCGAAGATCACCGGGCCGGTCGCGTAATCGACCGGCCGACCATCGCGATCCACCGATTTGCCGTTCGATTCCATGTCGGCCTGTTGCAGATAGGCCGGCAGGCGGTGGAGATACTGGTCGTACGGCAGCACGGCATGCGCCCGCGCACCCCAGAAGTTGACGTACCATACGCCGAGCATCGCCATCAGAACCGGCATGTTGCGCTCGACCGGCGCCGTGCGGAAATGCTCGTCCATGCGATGTGCCCCGGCCAGGAACGCCTCGAACGCGTCCATGCCGATGGCGATGGCGACCGACAGGCCGATCGCCGACCACACGGAATAACGGCCGCCGACCCAGTCCCAGAACGGAAACATCACGGCGGGGTCGATGCCGAATGCCGCGACGGCCCGCTCATTGGTCGAGAGCGCCGCGAAATGCCGGGCGATCGCCGCCTCCCCGGCGCCCGAGGCGAGAAGCCAGTCCCGCGCGCTCCCGGCATTGGCCAGCGTCTCCTGCGTCGTGAAGGTCTTCGAGGCGACAAGGAAGAGCGTCGTCTCGGGGTCGAGTGGCCGCAGCGTCTCGGCGAGATGCGTGCCGTCGACATTGGAGACGAAATGGACGCGGAGATGCGGGTGATGCCAGGGCTTCAGCGCCTCAGCCACCATCACCGGGCCGAGATCGGATCCGCCGATGCCGATGTTCACGACATCGGTGATGCGCCGGCCCGTATGGCCGACCCACCGCCCCTCGCGCACCGCATCGGAGAATTCGCGCATCCGGTCGAGCACCGCCCGCACCTCCGGCACGACATTGATGCCACCGGTGCGGATATCGGCATCAGCCGGGGCGCGCAGCGCGGTATGCAGGACCGCCCGGCCCTCGGTCACATTGATCGGCTCGCCGGCGAAGGTGCGGTCGCGCCATGCCTCGACCTGCTGCTGGCGCGCGAGGTCGAGGAGAAGCCGCATCGTCTCCGCGGTGATGCGGTTCTTCGAGTAATCGAGGAGGAGGTCGTCGACCCTAACCGAGAAGCGCTCGAAACGCCCGGGATCGGCTTCGAACAGGCGCCGCATGGACAGCCCGTCCATGCGCGTGCGATGGGCGGCCAGCGCCGTCCAGGCCGGAGAGGCGGTCAGTCGCATGGCATCCTGCGTTACGGTCACGAAGGCGGGTGGCCGACCGGCGCGGGGGCGCGCCGGCTCACCAGTCGAACAGGATCTCCATCCAGTTTCGCTGCCGCGGCTCGATGATCGCCGTCTCGCCCGCGGTGATCGGCTGGCCACTCGCCTGCGCGGCGCGGATACGCTCGGCCTCGGCCTCGGGGTCGACGATCGTGCCACGGCGGACCGGCGCACCGATCATCGATTCGAGCGGCGTGCGCGGCACGCCGTCCTCATCGGACGATGCGTCGATCGCGTAGCGCTCGGCGGGATCGAGCGTGACCCCGCCGGCACGCGCGAAGATGGCGCTGCTGCCGGCGGAGGGCGTCGTGTCGGTCACCACCGGCTCGCCATTGTTGAACAGGATGCCCCGGGCCTGCGCCGTCAGCGGGACCTCCTGCGGGCGCGGCGCCCCGGGCTGCGGCGGTGGCAGCACGTCCAGCGAGGGCGGCATCGCCAAGGGCGCCGTCGGGGCCACGGCGAACTCGTCCGGCACCGACTGGTCGATGCCCAGGATCTCCCGCGCCGAATTCCCGCTACCGCCGCAGCCGCCGAGCATGGCGGCCGCCGCGAGCGCCAGGACGGCGGGGCCCAGCGGCCGGGTTCTAAGAGCGGTACGAAGCGGATTCACGGCATTCCTCCATGTCGCTCCGCGGCGGCGGCCCTTCGTTCGCCGAAGAGGCCGTCGATGAGCAGGATCGCCACGCCGATTGTGATGGCGGCGTCGGCGACGTTGAACACCCAGAAAGAATAGCCCAGGGCGTGGAAGTGCAGGAAGTCCGCGACGGCGCCGAAACGAAAGCGGTCGACGACATTGCCGATCGCCCCGCCGATGACGAGGCCGATCGCCGCGCCCTGCCACACTCGCCCGGTACGCGCCAGCCAGACCAGAAGCCACAGGATGATCGCCGCGGCGAGGGCAACGAGCCCCCATCGGATCAGCCCGTTCTCCTCGCCCAGCATGCCGAAGCTGACGCCGAAGTTCCACACCAGCGCCACGTCGAAGAACGAGGTGACAGTGACGGGAGGCGCCCAGCTCGCGCTGGTGACCGGCTCCGGCAGGTCGAGCAGGCGCTCCAGCACCCACCACTTGCTGAGCTGATCGAGTAGGACCACCACAGCGGCGACCGGAAGGCCGAGCCGCAGCATGCCGCGTCGGCCCGCCGCTCTCACGCGCCCTCCGCCGCCGTCACCGCATCATCACAGCGCAGGCACAGATCGGCGTGATGCGGCGCGCTCCCCACCTCGGGCAACACCCGCCAGCAGCGCTCGCAGCGATGACCCTCGGCGAGCTGCACCGTCGCCCCGACATCCGGCAGCTCCGGCAGCGTGAAGGCGCGCTCCGGCACCGCACCGACCCGGATGTTGAAGCCGGAGACGATGCAGATCTCGGCGAAATCCGCCCCGTCGAGCCGGGCGGCCGTCGCCGCATCGCAATGCAGAACCGGATGGGCCTGCAGCGAGGAACCGATGCGCTTGGCACCACGCTCGAGTTCGATCGCGCCCGTCACCACACGCCGCAGCTCGCGGAGCTGCCGCCAGCGCTCGGCCAGGGCGTCGTCGCGCCAGCTCTCCGGCACCTCGGGGAAAGTACGCAGATGGACGCTGCTATCCTCCGCCTCGCCATGGCGGGCGAGCCAGGCTTCCTCCGCGGTGAAGCAGAGGATCGGTGCGAGCCAGACCGCGAGGTGGTCGAACAGCATGTCGAGCACCGTGCGGACCGCCCGCCGCCGCGGATCGTCCGGCCGGTCGCAATAGAGCGAATCCTTGCGGATGTCGAAATAGAAGGCGGAGAGGTCCACCGCGCAGAAATTGTGCAGGACCGTCGCCATCTCGTGGAAATCGTAATCCACGATGGCCTGTCGGACCTGCCGGTCGATCTCCCACAACCGGTGCAGCACCCAGCGCTCGAGCTCCGGCATCGCCGCCGGCTCGAGCCGCTCGGCCTCGGCGAAGCCGTCGAGCGCGCCGAGCAGATAGCGCAGCGTGTTGCGCAGCCGGCGGTAGGCGTCGGCCTGATACTTCAGCACCTCCGGACCGATGCGCTGATCCTCGGTGTAGTCGGTGCTGACGATCCACAGCCGCAGGATGTCCGCGCCGGAGGTCGACACGACCTCCTGGGGCTCGACGCCGTTGCCGAGCGATTTCGACATCTTCCGGCCCTGCTCGTCGAGCGTGAAGCCATGCGTGAGCACGGCCTCATAGGGCGCCCGGCCGCGCGTCCCGCAACTCTCCAGCAGCGAGGAGTGGAACCAGCCGCGATGCTGGTCCGAGCCTTCGAGATAGAGCGAGGCGGGCCATTTGAGATCCGGCCGCTGCTCGAGCACGAAGGCGTGGGTCGAACCGCTCTCGAACCAGACATCGACGATGTCGAAGACCTGCGCGTAATCGGCGGCGTTATAGGCATCGCCGAGGAAGGTCTGCGGGTCGGTGTCGTACCAGGCGTCGGAGCCCCGCTCGGCGAAGGCGGCGGCGATGCGCTCGCAAACCGCCGGGTCGCGCAACGGCTCGCCCGTCGCCTTCTCGACGAAGATCGCGATGGGAACGCCCCAGGCGCGCTGGCGGCTGATGCACCAGTCGGGCCGGCTCGCGATCATCGAGGAGAGGCGGTTGTAGCCGGCCGGCGGGACGAAGCGCGTCTCCTCAAGCGCCGCCAGCGCCTTCTCGCGCAGCCCGTTCGTCTCCATCGAGATGAACCATTGCGGCGTGGCGCGGAAGATCAGCGGCGCCTTCGACCGCCAGGAATGCGGGTAGGAATGGCGAAGCTGGCCGCGGGCGACGAGCGCCCCCGCCTCCTCCAGCGCCGTCATCACCGCCTTGTTGGCGTCCCCCTTCTTGCCGTCCGGCCGGTAGATCACCCGGCCGGCGAACAGCGGTACATGGTCGAGATAGCGGCCATCCTCGGCGACGGTCTCCGGCACCGGCAGCCCGTGCGCCTGCCCGAGCTCGAAATCGTCGGCGCCATGGCCGGGGGCGATGTGGACGAGGCCGGTGCCGGCTTCGGTGGTCACGAATTCGCCGGGCAGGAGCGGCACGTCGAACTCGTAGCCCCGCCCGTCCAACGGATGGCGGCAGACGGTGCCGGCCAGCGCCGCCCCGGGCAGCGTTGCGAGCACCGATTGCCCGGTGATCCCCGCGGCCTCGGCGACCTGATCGGCCAGAGCCGCGGCGACGACCAGCCGATCGCCGGCCGCGACCCGCGCCTCGGGCCCCACCGCCTCGACCTGCAGCACGACATAGTCGATCGCCTCGCCATAGGCGACGGCGCGGTTGCCCGGCATCGTCCAGGGCGTCGTCGTCCAGATCACGACCGAAGCCCCCTCCAGCGCCGGATCGGCGGCGCGGACGACCGGGAAGCGCACCCAGATCGTATCGGAGGTGTGATCGTAATACTCGACCTCGGCCTCGGCCAGGGCGGTCTTCTCGACCACCGACCAGAGCACGGGCTTCAGCCCGCGATAGAGCCCGCCATTGAGCAGGACTTTGTGGATCTCGCGCAGGATCTGCGCCTCGGCCGCGGCGGTCATCGTCGTATAGGGGTTCTGCCAATCCCCCATGACGCCGAGCCGGCGGAACTCCTCGCCCTGAACCATCACCCAATGGGCGGCGAAGGCGCGGCACTCCTCGCGGAAGGTCAGCACCGGCACCGCGTCCTTGTCCTGGCCGGCGGCGCGGTACTTCTCCTCGATCTTCCACTCGATCGGCAGGCCGTGGCAGTCCCAGCCAGGCACATAGACGGCATCCCAGCCGGTCATCTGGCGGCTGCGGACGACGATGTCTTTCAGGATCTTGTTGACCGCATGGCCGATATGGATGTGCCCATTGGCATAGGGCGGGCCGTCATGCAGCACGAATTTCTCGCGGCCGGCCGAGGCGGCGCGTAGCCGCTCGTGCAGCCCGATCTCCGCCCAGCGCTGCAGGAGCTGCGGCTCGCGCTGTGGCAGGCCACCGCGCATCGGGAAGGACGTCTTCGGCAGGAAGACGGTAGAGCGGTAATCCGCCGCGGCGGGCGAGGCTGCGGCCTTGTCGGAAGGGGCGGACATGGGTGACGTATGCTCGACCGGAGGCTTGACGGGGTGATCTATCCGCTTTGGCGGATGGAGGAAAGCGAAAGCCGTGCGCGCGCACGGGTGCACCCGGCCCTCAACGGAGGGCCGGGCCGGTAATTCGCATCCCGCCGCGGATGCGGAAATCGGGGGCCCGGCTCATCCCGGCGATGCTAGACGATCGGCTGCGGTTGCGCGACCCCGGCCCATCAACGTGCCAGCGCCGCCCGTGCGGCCTCGCCATCGCGCTGCATCTGGTCGATGAGGGCGTCGAGACCGTCGAACCGCAATTCGGGACGCAGATACTCGACGAGCTGCACCCGCAGATGGCGGCCATAGATCTCGGCGTTGAAATCGAACAGGAAGCTTTCGAGCAACGGCTCGGCGGTGCGCCACATCGGCCGGATGCCGAGATTGGCGACGCCGCCATGCCAATGTGCCTCATCCTCGATCGCGCAGCGCACGGCGTAGATGCCGAAAGCCGGGCGCAGATACTCGCCAAGGGAGAGGTTGGCGGTGGGAAAGCCGAGCGTCCGGCCGCGCTTGTCACCATGCTCGACGCGTCCCTCGATCTCCCAGGGTCGACCGAGGATCTCGGCGGCCTCGCGGGGCCGACCGGCGACCAGTGCCTCGCGGGCACGGGTCGAGGAGAAGGCGCCCCCGGCCTCGTCAACCGCCTTCTCCAGCACGCTCACGCCGAAGCCGCGCGCCGCGCCGAAGGCTTCGAGTGCCGCCACGTCACCGGCGCGGCCGCGGCCGAAGCGGAAATCGGCGCCGACGACGACGCGGCGCGCGCCGAGCCCCGTGACGATCACCGCCTCGACGAAATCCTCGGCCGACCGCCCCGCGAGGGACGCGTCGAAATGCAGGACGAAGAGGAGATCGACCCCCAGCGCGGCGAGCAGCCGCGCCTTGGTGCGGAACGGCGTCAGCCGGAAGGGCGGATCATCGGGACGGAAGAACTGCCGTGGATGCGGCTCGAAGGTGAGGACGGCGAGCGGCGCGCCGAGCCGTTCGGCCTCAGCGCGCGCCGCCTCGACCACGGCCCGGTGGCCGGCATGGACGCCGTCGAAATTGCCGATCGCGACGACGGCGCCGCGCGCCTCCGGCGGCAGGGGGGATACGTGACGAAAGATCTGCATGGACTGTCCCGGGCGGGCCCGGCGCGCGTCCGGACGGGCGCGCAGTATAGTGGGGCAGCCGCGGCCGGCCAGCCCTGCCCGTCCCCTCGCCTTCAGGCCGCCTGTGCCCCCCGCGACGGGGCGAGGATCACCGCCTCGCCATCGACCACCACCGTGTCGCCGACCAGGCATTGCGTCGACAGCACCACGCGCCGCTTCTCGGGCACCACCTCGGTGACGGTGACGCGCGCGGTCACTGTGTCGCCGATGCGCACCGGCGCCTTGAACTTCAGCGACTGCGAGACATAGACGGCGCCCGGGCCGGGCAATTTGGTCCCGAGCACCGCCGAGATGAAGCCGGCCGACAGCATGCCATGGGCGATCCGGCCCTTGAACATGGTGCCTTCGGCATAGACTTGGTCGAGATGGACCGGGTTGGTGTCACCGGAGAGACCGGCGAACAGCACGATATCGGCATCCGTCACCGTCTTGGCGAAGGACGCCCGCATGCCGACGGCGATATCCTCGATGAAATGACCGGCGACCGCATCCGGCCATTGGCGCACGTCGTCCATGATGGTCCCCGTCACCCGCATTGGCACCGCGGACCTTGTGCACCGCGGAATGTTGGATTGTGCAGTGCACGATAGCGGGTCGGCGGGGCACCGACAAGCGCGGCACGATCGCCGGGCGGGCGGTGGCGGATCTGCCTCAGAGCGGACCCAGTCGCCGCATCCCCGGCTCCTCCGGCAGCGCCCGGCACAGCGCATCCAGGGTCCGGCCGAGAAGCGGGTGCACGAGGTCGGGTGCGATCTCCGCGGCCGGGGCGAGGACGAAGCGCCGCTCGGCGATGCGCGGATGCGGGATCGTCAGCGTCTCGGATGCGATGACGCAGGTGCCATAGAGCAGGATGTCGATGTCGATCGCGCGTGGGCCGTAGCGACGGCTCGCAACGCGCCCCAGCCGCCGCTCGATCGCCTTGGCCGCCGCAAGGAGGTCAGGCGCCGGCCGATCGCAGCTGGCAAGGACGCAGAGATTGAGGAAGGCCGGCTGGTCGGTGTCGTACATCGGCGGCGTCTCCCATACCGAGGAGACGGCCTGGACCGTGCATTCGCCGCAAAGGGCATCGACGGCGCGGCGCAGCGTGGCCGCCCGGTCGCCGAGATTGGCTCCGAGGCCGAAAAGGATCGGCCGCGCCCTATCGGCAGCCTCTGCGGGGGACGGTGACATGATGGGCCGGGGTTATCGCCTTGCCGCCCGCTCCTGTCGAGGGTACCACCGCGTCTTCTGCCGAAACGGAGCCCGCGATGCCCGAAGCGACCCTGTTGCGCGGCAAGCCGATCGCCGATGCGATCCGCGAGGAGATCCGGGCGGCGCGTGCCGCCGCCCCCGGTGATCGCCCGCCCTGCCTAGCCGTCATCGTCGCCTCGGCCGATCCGGCCGTCGCCCGCTATGCCGAGGCCAAGCGTCGGGCGGCGGATGCCCTCGGCCTCACATTGCGGCTCGAGACGGTCGATCCCGAAGGCGGACAGGCGGCGCTCGATGCCACGGTGGCGCGGCTCTCGGCGGATGACGGGGTCGACGGCATCATCCTCGAGCTGCCGCTCGCCCCCGGCCTCGATGCAGAGATGGCGATCCGGCATCTCGACCCGCTGAAGGATGTCGACGGGCTGACGCCGCACAATCTCGGCCTGATCGCCGCCGGCCGCGAGGCTGATGCACTGTTGCCGGCGACGCCTCTCGCCTGCATCCGGCTGGCCGAGAGCGTTGTCACCCTGCGCGGCCTGCGGGCGGCGGTGATCGGCCGTGGCCGTGCCGTCGGCCGGGCTCTCGCGCCGATGTTGGTTAATCGGGACGTGACGGTGACGGTCTGCCACACCCGCACCCCCGACCTCGCCGCCGCGATCGCCCCCTGCGACCTCGTCTTCGTGGCCGCCGGGCGGCCGGGCCTAGTCACCGGCCCGATGGTGCGCGAAGGCCAGATCGTGATCGATGCCGGCATCTCCGTCATCGATGGCGGGGTGACCGGCGATGTCGACGCGACGACCGTCGCGCCGAAGGTCGCGGCGCTGACACCCGTGCCCGGCGGCGTCGGTCCGCTGACGGCGACACTGATCTTCGCCAATCTGATGCGCGCGGCGACGCTGCGCCGCGTGCGGGCGTCTGCGTGAGGGGAGCGGCATGAGCGGCGGGGACAAGGACGGGGACTCGGCGGCACCCGACACGGTCTGGGACTGGAGGCTTGCCGATTTCAGCGATCGGCTGGCGAGTGATGCGCCGACGCCCGGCGGCGGTTCGGCCGCGATGGTGGCGGCGACGCTTGGCGCGGGCCTCGTCATCATGGCGCTGCGGGTGACCGCCAACCGCCCCGATGCCGACCCTGCCGTCACGGCGGCGATCGCCGAGGGGGACGCGCTGCGGTCGGCACTGGCGCGTCACGCCGATGCCGACATCGCGGTCTTCGGGCGTTTCATGGCGGCACTGCGGCTGCCGCGTACGACTGAGACCGAGAAGGAGGCGCGGCGGGCGGCGCTGCAGGCGGCTGCGGTGGAAGCCTCGCGCGTGCCCATCGCCGCGGCGCGCAGCGTGGCCGCCGCCCTTGATCTCGCCCGCCGCGCCGTGCCGCTGGTGACGGCGTCGATCGTGTCCGATGTCGGGGCGGGGGCAGCCCTCCTTGAAGGCGCCGCGCGCGCCGTACTGCTGGCCGTCGACGTCAATCTCCGCACCATCGCCGATGGAGTGATTCGCGCCGAGCTCGCCGCGGAGCGCGATGCGCTCCTCGCCCGGACCGGCGCTACGGGGCGCGACACGGTCGCAGCCGTCCGGGAGCGGCTCGCCTGACCGCCCGCCGCCGCACGGCGTTGCTCGCTGCGGCCCTGACGACCGCCGGCTGCGCACTGCTCGGGTCGTTCGGCGCCCCGCCCGGCCATGAGGGGGAGGATCCCGCCTGGCTGTTGACGGGCGAGCGAATCGGGGCCTCTCCAGCGCCCTGGCTGGACTATTGCCGACGCGATCCGGACCGCGCCCGCTGCTTCGAGCCCTCGACCGACGTCCCGCTCAGCGAAGAGCGCTGGGCCGAGCTCGAGGCGGTGCAGGCGAGTGTCAATGGCGGCTACATCCAGCGCCCCGACAGCGGTGTCGGCGATCACTGGACCGTGATGGATCAAGAGCTTGCGGGTGATTGCGAGGATTTCGCGCTGACCAAGCGCGACCGGCTGATTCGCGCCGGCTGGCCGGCCGGCGCGCTCCATATCGGGGTCTGCTTCAACCACGACCAACCGGTCGACGGTGCCGACATGCATGCGGTGCTGCTCGTCGACACCGATCGTGGCAGCTTCGTGCTCGGCAACCTCCTCGACGGGGTGCGGCCATGGTTCGCCTCGGAGTGCCGCGATTGGGTGATGCGCTCGGCGGCCCCCGACTGGCGCTGGGCCCGCCACGGCCCGCGCGTGCCGCTCCGGCGGGTCGGCCGATCGCCGTAAGTGTGTTCTTGATGCAACGGTCGTGTGACGATCGTCACAATCTCTCGCTCAGACTGTTGCGTACCGTCCCGCCTGAGGCGACAGTCGGACTCGAACAGGTATCGTCGTTCAGGGCCGCGTGCCTTCGTGCCGTTGGCCTGATGCAGGAGGTGACGGCAGAATGAAGAAGACTCTCTTTGGGACGGTCGCGGCGCTGGCGCTGCTGACGGCTCCGGCTTTCGCACAGCAGTCGACCGGTCTCTACGTCTCGGCTGGTGTTGGTGCCAACTGGCTCAGCGACAACGGCATCGATATCGACATCGATTTCGACGACGTGTCGGGCTCGGCCGACCTCGACACGAGCTGGAATGTCGGGCCGATGGGCGTGGTCGCCGTCGGTTACGACTGGGGGATGTTCCGGGCGGAGGCCGAGCTTGGCCTGCGCACCAATGATTTGGACGACATCCACCTCCATCTGTCGGGCTTCGGCGGCGGCACCGACGGCATCGAGGACTTCGCGAACAGCATCCTCGACGACGTCAACGGGCATACCCGCGCCCTCAGCGTGATGGCCAATGCCTATGTCGACTTCGACATGGGCGGCTTCAGCCCCTATCTCGGTGTCGGTCTCGGCGTCGCCAATATCGAGAGCAGCTTCAGCCTCGATATCGGCGGGTTCGCCTTCGAGGAGGATTTCTACGACACCGTCTTCGCCTATCAGGGCATCGCCGGCGTCGCCTACAACATCGACCCGCAGCTCTCGGTGTTCGCCGAATACCGCTACATGAGCTCGTTCGATGACGTGCATGCCAACGAGCTCGAGGACCTCGCGAGTGACATCGAGGATGCCTCCGGAGGGGAAATCGACATCGACGTCTCCGGCTCGCGCTGGGAGAATCATTCGGCGCTGATCGGTCTGCGCTACACCTTCGCGCCGCCGGCACCGGCGGTGGCCGAGGTGGTGCAGGCGCGCAGCTACCTCGTCTTCTTCGACTTCG
>CAYORM010000032.1:0-33903 GCA_964406375.1 uncultured Mycobacteriaceae bacterium
AACGAGCCGCCGAGCCACATCATCGCGCCGGCGCTGCATCTGGTGCAGGACCAGATCGCCGACACCTTCCGGACGCATCACGACGGCTTCGACCCGGCGCGCCCGCTCGACGAACCGCGCATCCTGACCGACGAGGCGCGGCAGGTGCTGCGCGAGAAGTTCCTCGCCGCGGATGTCGGCATCACCGGCGCCAATTTCCTGATTGCCGAAACCGGCTCGACCGTCATCGTCACCAATGAGGGCAATGGCGACCTGACGCAGAGCCTACCGCGCGTCCACATCGTCGTGACCTCGATCGAGAAGATCGTGCCGACGCTCGAGGACGTGTCGACGATCCTGCGCCTTCTGGCCCGCTCGGCGACCGGGCAGGAATACTCGGCCTACACGACCTTCTCGACCGGGCCGCGCCGGCCGGGCGATGCGCACGGACCCGAGCAGTTCCACGTCGTGCTGGTCGACAATGGCCGGTCGGCGCTGTTGGGCACCGAGGCCGAGGAAGCGCTGCGCTGCATCCGCTGCGGCGCCTGCATGAACCATTGCCCGGTCTATGGCGCGATCGGCGGCCATGCCTATGGCTGGGTCGTGCCCGGGCCGATCGGCGCGGCGCTCGATCCGGGGCTGATCGGCCTTGCCGAGGCGCGGCACCTGCCCAATGCGAGCACCTTCTGCGGGCGCTGCGAGAGCGTCTGCCCGATGCGGATCCCGCTGCCGAAGATCATGCATCACTGGCGGGTGAAGGAGTTCGAGGCCGGCCTCGCGCCCAAAGGGTTCCGGAGCGGCCTCAAGCTCTGGGCCTGGGCGGCGCGGCGGCCGCGGCTCTACCGGTTCGGCGCCAATCTCGCGATCGGGCTGCTCGGCCGGCTCGGACGCCGCCGCGGCCGCTTTGCCGCCTTGCCGCTCGCCGGCGGCTGGACCGCGCATCGCGACATGCCAGCGCCTGAGGGTCGCACCTTCCGCGAGCTCTGGGTCGAGCGGCAGCGCCGCCAGGGGACCGTTGGCGCCGGACGTGCGGAGACGGGACGATGAGCACGGAGAACAACGCCCGGGCGCAGATCCTCGGCACCATCCGCAACGCGCTGCGCCGGGCCGATGATGGTGCGGCAGCGGCCGCGGTGGAGCGGCGGGTTTCGAGCCATCCGCGCAACACGGTTCCGGCGCGCACCGCCCGCCCGCGCGAGGAGGTAATCACCCTCTTCGTCGATATGCTGCGGGACGTCGCCGCCACCGTCGACCGCTGCGCGCGGCCAGCCGAGGTGCCGGCGCTGGTGGCGGAGTGGCTCGCCCGGCACAACCTGCCGGCGCAGCTGAAGGTCTCGCTCGACCCCGCGCTCGATACCATCCCGTGGGAGGTGACGCCCACCGTCGAGGTCGAGCGCGGTGCGGCCACGCCGACCGATCTCACCGCGGTCACCGGCGCTTTCGCCGGGATCGCCGAGACCGGCACGCTGATGATGCTGTCGTCGGGGGCGACCCCCTCGACGATGAATTTCCTGCCCGACAACCACGTCGTGGTGATGCGCACGGCGGATGTCGTCGGCGCTTATGAGGAGGCCTGGGACCGCGTCCGGGCGCTGCTCGGCGACGGCCAGATGCCGCGGACCGTCAACCTCATCACCGGCCCGTCGCGGACCGGCGATATCGAGCAGAAGATTCAGCTCGGCGCCCATGGGCCGCGCCGGCTGCACCTCATCCTGGTCGACGGCGGCGACGCCTGATCGTCGCGCGGATCGGCCGCCCATGCGTAGGATCCGGACGGCGACCGAGGAGGAGCGGCGGCTCTGGCGCGAGGTGACGCGCGAGGTGCGGCCGCTTCGCCCACCCGCCGTCCCGGAGCCTCCGGTCGCTGCCGAGGCGGCGCCGGCCCCTGTCGCAACCCCGCCGGCAGCGGCGCCGCGGCGCACCCGTCAGCCGGCGCCCGGCCATCGGCAGGCGCCGCTGAGGACCGGCGATCTTTCGGGCATCGACGGGCATCGCGCCGACCGCCTGCGCCGCGGCCGGGCGGCGATCGAGGCGCGCATCGATCTGCACGGCATGCGTCGCGACGAGGCGCATGCGGCGCTGGTCGGCTTCATATCGCACGCCCATGGCGCCGGGCGACGGACCGTCCTGGTGATCACCGGCAAGGGGCGGTTCGGCGGTGGATCGTCGGTGCTGCGGGGCGAGCTGCCGCGCTGGCTGAACGAGGCGCCGCTGCGACCGCTCGTCCTCGCCTTCTCCGAGGCCCACCCGACCCAGGGCGGCGGCGGCGCCTTCTACATCGTGCTGAAGCGCCGGCGCGAAGCCGGCTGATCACGGCGCCCGGCGATCGCGCGGCGGCATCGCGGCAAGGGCGGCGCCGACCAACCCGGCCCGATCGCCGAGCCTTGCCGGGATCATCGGGATCGAGCGCAGCGGCGTCGCCGCGATCGTGCGCCGTACCGACGTCTCGAAGCGCTGCATGAAAAGGCCGGCGGAGAGTCCGAGCCCGCCGCCGATGACCAGCGCGCCGGGGTCGAGGACATCGACCAGGAGGGCGACGAGGGCGCCCGCGATCTCCGCCCCCTCGGTGAGGATTGTCCGGGCGCGGTCGTCACCTGCGGTGGCGGCCGCCTCGATCGCCGGTACCCCGTCGCCCGTGCCGCCGACGGCCGCCCAGCGTTCCGCCATCGCCTTGCCGGAGGCGGCATGCTCGGGGATCGCCTCGATCAGCCCCCCTGCCGGGCCGGGCAGGCGCAGTGGGGTCGTGGCGAGATGGATGGCGAACCCGTTCGCCCCGGCCCAGGGTTCGCCCGCCCGGCAGAAGGTGTAGCTGATGCCGGTGCTGAGGGTGAGATAGGCAAAGGCGGGCAGGTCGCGCCCGGCGCCGAAACACGCCTCGGCGCGGGCCGCCGCCCGGACATCGCTGTCCACGGCGAGCACGGGGCCGCCGGCCCCCCGACCGAAAGCGGCCGACAGCCGTTCCGGCAGCGCGGTCAGATCGAAATTCCAGGCGCCATGGACGCGTCCTTCCCGGTCGACCAGCTCCGGCAGGGCGATGCCGATGCCGGTGGCCGGCCGGCCTTCCGTCGCAGCCAGGTCCGAGAGTGCCGCCGCCAGGGCCAGCACATCGGCGATCACCGCCGATCCGTCCCGCCCGGCCGAGGGCAGGCGGCGCTCGTGGCGCACCGCGCCGGTCGCGCCATCGACGAGACCGGCGGCGATCTTGGTGCCGCCGACATCGATGCCGATCAGCGGTCCGGGCGGCACGGTCTCCATCAGCCCCGGCCTCGTCCCACGCGGCCGGCATTCCTTTCCGCCGACCGCCGGCGGCTCATCTCAGGGCTGCGCGCCCTCATAGCCTTCGATGATGATCACCTCGGCCTCGGCGGCGCCGAGGCGATGGGCGCGGGCCGCCTGGTATTCGGGGGAGTGCCAGCACTGATGGGCCGCCTCGAGGCTCGGGAACTCGATGACGACGTTGCGGGCCCGGGCCGTGCCCTCGACCGCTTCCGGCGTCGCGCCGCGCACCAGGAAGCGGGCGCCCCAGCGACGGAAGGCTTCGCCATTGGCGGCGACATAGGCCTGATAGCCCTCAGGGTCTGTGACGTCGACCCGTGCGATCCAGTAACCCTTCGGCATGGCCTTCCCTCAGAGCCGGCGATGGCGGATGCGCGCCGCGCGCTCGATGGCGGCGGCGACCAGCGGGTCGATCTCCAGCGTGTCGCGCAGCATCTCGAGCAGCCGCAGTTCTTCCTGGCTCGCAGTCTCGTCGGCGGCGATGGTTTCGCAGGCGATCAGATAGGCGGTCTCGCGCAGCGGCGGGGACAGCGTGTCACGGATCGTATCGAGCGCATCCTCGAGACCGCCCTCGTCACGCAGCATCTCGATGCAGTCGCGCGTCAGCGCCGGCATCCGGCTGATGTCGAAGTCGCGGAAGACGGGCAGGAACTGGACGAGGTTGGAGAGCTCGGCGAGCTCCTTGTCCGTCATCTCGGCATCGGCGGCGGTGAACAGCACCATCGTATAGATGAGCGCGCCGTGGGCATCGGTGATCATGGCAGTCCCTGGCGTTCCGTGGGTCGCGGCGGGTCGGTGGTCGCCGCCCGTACATCGGACGACGGGTCGAGAGGACCAGCTGAAGGCGCCGCGGCAGGTGCCTTGCGCCTTGGCCGGGTATCGCAGGCCGGCCGCCACCGGGTCAAGCGAGGCCGCTGCTTCGGCCCGTCGGCGGTTCCGCCGGATCCTGCCGGAACACGCCGCTCCGTTTCGGTGTTCCAGCCGATCGCGGCTTCGGTGCTACTCTTGCCGGAGCGCCGCCCAGCCAGGATTCCGGGAGAGAGTCGAGATGCGTGAGGACGCCGCCCCCCTTCTCCAACTCCCGCGCCGCTCGATCGGCCTCGTGCTCGCCGGCGGCCGGGGCAGCCGGCTCAAACAGCTCACCGACCGCAGGGCGAAGCCGGCGGTACCCTTCGGCGGCAAGTTCCGGATCATCGATTTCGCCCTGTCCAACTGCATCAATTCGGGCATCCGGCGAATCGCGGTGCTCACCCAGTACAAGGCGCACAGCCTGATCCGCCACCTGCAGCGCGGCTGGGGCCATCTGCGGGCGGAGAACAACGAGTTCGTCGACATCATGCCGGCCTCGCAGCGGGTCGACGAATCGACCTGGTATCGCGGCACGGCCGACGCGATCTGGCAGAATCTCGACATCATCGAGTCGGAGGGGCCGGAATACGCCGTCATCCTGGCGGGCGACCACGTCTACAAGATGGATTACGCGGTGATGCTCGCCGACCACGTGGCGAGCGGCGCGGATGTCACGGTCGGCTGCGCCGAGGTGCCGCGGATGGAGGCGACCGGCTTCGGGGTCATGGCGGTCGACGAGACCAGCCGCATCACCGATTTCATCGAGAAGCCCGCCGATCCGCCGGCAATGCCCGGGCGACCCGACCGGGCATTGGCCAGCATGGGCATCTACATCTTCAACATGCCCTTCCTGGCCGAGCAGCTGCGCCGCGACGCCGCCGATCCGACCTCCAGCCATGATTTCGGCAAGGACATCATCCCCTATCTGATCGGGCGCGCCCGGGTCCGCGCCCATCCGCTGTCGCGCAGCGCGATCGCCAATCCGCTGCATGCCGAGCCCTATTGGCGCGACGTCGGGACGATCGACGCCTATTGGGCGGCCAATATCGATCTGACGACGATCACCCCGGCGCTCGACCTCTACGATGCCGATTGGCCGATCTACACCTATCAGGCCCAGCTTCCGCCGGCGAAATTCGTCTTCGACGAGGGCGACCGGGTGGGGGTGGCTGTCAACAGCACCGTCTCGGGCGGCTGCATCGTCTCCGGTGCGGCGGTTCGCCAGTCGCTGCTGTTCAGCGAGGTGCGGGTCAACTCCTTCGCGCGGCTGCATGAAGCCGTGATCCTGCCGGGCAGCACGATCGGCCGGCACGCACGGCTGTCGCGCGTGGTGGTCGACAGCCGCGTCTCGATCCCCGAAGGTCTCGTCGTCGGCGAGGATCCCGAGGCCGATGCCCGCCGCTTCCATCGCACCGAGGGCGGGGTGACGCTGATCACCCGTCCGATGATCGAGGCGCTGACGTGACGCGTCGGGCGGCGGGGCGGAAGGGGTGAGCCGCGTCCTTCACGCCGTGTCGGAGATCTACCCGCTGGTCAAGACCGGCGGGCTCGCCGATGTTGCGGCAGCCCTGCCGCCGGCGCTCGCCGCCGCCGGGGCCGATGCGCGGGTGCTGGTGCCAGGCTACCGGCCGGTGTTGGACGCCGGCGGCGGCGCGCTGCCGGCGGTGCTGGAGGATGCCGATCTGTTCGGCGGCGGCTACGCCGCGATCCGCCGCGGCCGCATCGAAGGGATCGGCGTCGAGGCCTATGTCCTCGACTGCCCCGGCCTGTTCGACCGGCCGGGCGGGCCCTATGCCGGCCCGGACCGCCAGGACTGGCCCGACAATCACCGTCGTTTCGCGGCGCTGGGCTGGGCGGCGGCGCGGCTCGGCCAGGGGGCCGATGCGGGCTGGCTGCCGGACATCCTGCACGGGCATGACTGGCAGGCGGGGCTCGCGCCCGCCTATGCGCATTTCGGTGCCGCCGGCCCGCAGCAGCGGCCGCGGACCGTCCTGACCATCCACAACATCGCCTATCAGGGCTGGTTTCCGGCATCCGTCATGGTCGAGCTGGGCCTGCCACCGGAGAGCTTCGCCATCGACGGGGTCGAGTATTTCGGCGGCGTGGGGTTCCTGAAGGCCGGGCTCTGGTATGCCGACCGGATCACCACCGTCAGCCGGACCTATGCCGCCGAGATCCAGACGCCGGAGCATGGCCATGGGCTCGACGGTTTGCTGGCGGCGCGACGGGACGATCTCGTCGGCATCGTCAATGGCATCGACGACCGGGTCTGGGATCCGGGCCGCGATCCGGCCATCCCGCGCCCCTATGACGCGTCGGACCTGTCGGGCAAGGCAGAGGCCAAGGCCGCGCTCGAGCGCCGCTTCGGGCTGCCCGAGGCGCCCGGCCGGCCGCTCTTCGCCGTCGTCAGCCGCCTGAGCTGGCACAAGGGGCTCGATCTGATGCTGGCGGCGGTGCCCGAGCTGGTGCGGATGGGCGCCGGCCTCGTCGTGCTCGGCTCCGGCGAGGAGGGGCTCGAGGCGGGCTTCCGCGCGGCGGCCGAGGCATTTCCCGGCGCGGTCGCGGTGACCATTGGCTATGACGAGGCGCTGTCTCATCTGGTCCAGGCGGGTGCCGACCTCATCTGCCTGCCGTCGCGCAGCGAACCCTGCGGTCTGACGCAGATGTACGGGCTGCGCTACGGGACGCTGCCGCTGGTCCGGCGCACCGGCGGGCTGGCCGACACGGTGGTCGACGCGGCCGAGCCGGAGGGGACCGGCTTTGTCTTCGAGGCGGCGCTGCCCGAGGCCTTCACCGAGGCGGCGCGCCGGGCTGTCGCCGTCTGGCACGACCCGTCACGCTGGCGGGCGATGCAGGCGCGGGCGATGGCGCAAAGAAATGGATGGGACCGGGCCGCCCGCGACTATCTCGCCTTCTATGAGGCGGTGATGCAGGCTCCACGGTGAGAAGGGCTCAACGATGAACGGGACCGCGCGATGACGGGGATCGGATGATGACGGAGGCGAGCCCGGCCATCGGCCATGTCGATCGCCTGATGCGCTATCCGGTGGCCTCGCTGGGCGGTGAGGGACTCGACCGGATACGGATCGCCCCCGGCGGTATGCCCGGCGACCGCAGCCATGGCGTTGTCGACGCCGAGACCGGCAGCGTCGCGGCGCCGGAGAAGCAGAAGCGCTGGCGGCCCGCGCCCGATCTGTCGGCCCGGCGCCTCGCCGACGGCACGGTCGAGATCCGGCTGCCGGAGAGTGGCTGGCTCGCCGCGACCGGCAGCGCGGCGCGCGCCGCGCTTGAGGCGCATTTCGGCTTCCCGGCGGAGATCCGCCCGTTCGGCCCCGACCCGGAGACGGAGAAGGCGGCGATCCCGCGCTATCAGCGGGCCGATCTGCATATCCTCACCACCGCCTCGCTGGCCGCGCTGGCGCGCCTCCTGCCCCAAAGCGGCGTCGATCCGCGGCGTTTCCGGCCCAATCTCCTTATCGCCACCGTCCCCGGCATCGAGGGCTTCGCCGAGGGCGCCTGGACCGGGCGCCGGATCGCGGTGGGCGGCGCGGTGCTGACGATCGTCGAGCCGTGCAAGCGCTGCGCCTTCACAGTTCTGGCGCAACGTGCGCGGGATGGTGCCGCGGCGCTGCCGCTCGACCCCGCCATCCTCGCCACCCTCACCCGCGAGAACGCGGCGAATTTCGGGGCGCTGGCCCGGGTCGAGGTGCCGGGCCCGGTCGCGGCCGGCGATCCGGTGCGGCTGCTCGACGGATAGGTGACCCGGGCGGGCCGTGCTTGACGGCGGGGGCGGCCTTCCCTATACAGCCGCGTCCCCGGCTCCGGATGCGGTGCCGGGCCCCTTTTCCCGTTGGCGGCGGGCCGAAGCGGCTTCCGTCCCCTGTACCGAGGATATCGCGATGGCACGACGCTGCGTCGTTACCGGCAAGGGCGTGATGAGCGGCAACAATGTCAGCCACGCCAACAACAAGACCCGCCGGCGCTTCCTGCCGAACCTGCAGACGACCTCGATCATGTCCGAGGCGCTCGGCGTCATGGTGCGGCTGCGCCTGTCCACCAACGGCCTTCGCACCATCGAGCATCGCGGCGGGCTGGATGATTATCTGGCGGGCACGCCCGACGCCGCGCTGACCACCGAGCTGCGCGCGATCAAGCGCCGGGTGCTGGCCGCCCGCTCCGCCGCCCAGGCCGCCTGAGGCGGAAGCAGCGGATCGGGACCGTCCCGATGAACGTCGGCAACGGCCACCGAAATAGCGACGCCGCCCGGTAACCGCGCGCGGCGTCCGCCCGTCTTCTCGAACGGCCCGCGCTCGTCGCGGGCCGTTTCCGTTTGCCGCGGCGGACCTTTCCCGCCACCCGCCAGGATCCGAGAGACCACAGATGGCCGAGCTTTCTCCAGAACCGCTGGTCCTGTGGCTGCAGATGCTGTCGCCGGATCTGCTGACCGTCGTTCACGCCGTCCTGTGCTTCGGCGCGATCCTTCTGGCGCTGCGCCTGTTCGGTGCCGCCGGGCTGCAGGCCTATGTCGTGGTCGCGGTGATCGGCGCCAATGTCCAGGTGCTCAAGCCCGTGCAGTTCGCGGCCTATGCCGATCCGGTCGCGCTTGGCACCGTCCTCTTCGCCTCGACCTATCTGGCGACTGACATTCTGACGGAATGGTACGGACGCGCGGCGGCGCGGCGGGCCGTCTGGCTGGGCTTCGCCGGGTTTCTGTTCTGGACGGTGATGATGGTGCTGACGCTCGGCCACCGCCCGCTCACCGCGGAGGAAGCGGGCGAGGGGCTGGCCTGGGCGCTGGGTGTGCATGACGCGATGGCGCTGCTGTTCACGCCGGCGCCGGCCTTCTTCGTCGCCGGGATGATCGCCTATCTGACCAGCCAGTTCACCGACATCTGGATCTATCAGGCGATCCGGCGGCTGACGCGCGAGCGGCATCTCTGGCTGCGCAACAACCTCTCCACCTGGCTGTCGGCGCTGGTCGACAACACCGTCTTCTCGCTCTTCGCCTGGGTGATCCTGGCGCCCGAGCCGATGGCGTTCGAGCCGCTGGTCTTCACCTATATCCTCGGAACCTATCTGTTGCGCGTCGGCCTCGCCCTTCTCGATACGCCCTTCATGTATCTCGCGCGGCTGATCGTGCCGGCGGCACCGCGTGATCGCGGCCCGGACGACGCATCGCATGTGGTGAGGGCGGCATGAGCGCGACACGGCCGGTGCCCGGCTTCGGCTTCGAGACCCTGGCGCGGGAGCCGGGCGGGGCGCGGCTTGGGCGCCTGACGACCCCGCATGGCACGATCGAGACGCCCGGCTTCATCTTCTGCGGCACCAAGGCGGCGCTGAAGGGGATGACGGTCGATCAGGCCCGCGAATGCGGCGCGGCGATCATCCTCGCCAACACCTATCACCTGATGGTCCAGCCAGGGGCGGAACGGGTGGCAAAGCTCGGCGGGCTGCACCGGATGACCGGCTGGTCCGGCCCGATGCTGACCGACAGTGGCGGCTTCCAGATCTTCTCGATGGGCCATGGCGGCGTTGCCGACGAGATCAAGGGGCGCCGCGGCCCGGCCGGGCGCAATGCGGGCCCGTCGGGCGAGGGCGGGCGCTCGACCTCGCTGACTCGGATCACCGAGGCCGGCGCCGAATTCCGCTCCTATCTCGACGGGTCGAAGCTGATCCTCACCCCGGAGCGTTCGGTCGACATCCAGCGCAAGCTGGGGGCCGACCTGATCGTGCAGCTCGACGAATGCACGCCCTTCCATGTCGAACGCGGCTACACCGCGCGCTCCATGGCGCTCAGCCATCGCTGGGGCGACCGCTCGCTCGCTGAATGGGAGCGTGGCGGGGGCGTCTCGGCGCAGGGCTCCCCGCAGGCGATGTACGGGATCGTGCAGGGCGGCGTCTATCCCGACCTGCGGCGCGAGAGCACCGAATGGACGGCCAGCCGGCCGTTCTTCGGCACCGCGATCGGCGGTTCGCTCGGCGCGCACAAGGAGCAGATGTATGAGGTGGTGGCGATGTGCACGCCCCATCTCCATCCGGACCGGCCGGTGCATCTGCTCGGCATCGGCGGGTTCGGCGACATCTTCACTGCCATCCGCCTCGGCTGCGACACCTTCGACTGCGTCCACCCGACCCGCGTCGCGCGGCATGGTTGGGCGCTGGTGAAGGGGGCGCGGGGCGAGCGCGTCAATCTGCGCAACGCCCGCTTCCGTGAGGAGACGGGGCCGATCGATCCGGGCTGCGCCTGCCCGGTCTGCCGGCGCTACGCCGCCGGCTATCTGCACCATCTGGTCAAGGCCGGCGAGATGCTGGGCATGACGCTGCTCTCGATGCACAACGTCTTCACCATGACCCGGCTGATGGCCGAGATCAGGCAGGCGATCCGCGACGGGACGCTGGACGCCCTGTCGCGGGACTGGCTCGAGGGCGGCGGCTGAGCGGCCGCCTCAGGGGCAGGGGTTCGGTATCTCCGTCTGGATCGCCTCGATCTCCGCCAGCACCTCGGGCGACAGGCGCAGCGTCGCCGCGTCGATCGCCGTCTTCAGCTGGTCCATCGACGTCGCGCCGATGATGACCGAGGTGACGAAGGGCTGGGCGTGGCACCAGGCAATCGCCATCTGCGCCGGGTCGAGCCCATGCCGGCGGGCGAGGTCGACATAGCGCCGCGTCGCCGCGTCGCCGGCCGGCAGGTCATAGCGCGACTTGCGCGAATCGATGGCGCGGCGCGATCCGGGCGGGAGCTGCCCGTCGAGATACTTGCCGGTGAGCGTGCCGCCGGCCAGCGGGGAGTAGGCGAGCAGGCCGACATCCTCGCGCATCGCGCATTCCGCCAGCCCGACCTCGAAGGTGCGGTTCAGCAGGCTGTAGGGGTTCTGCACCGAGACCACCCGCGGCAGTCCCTTGGCATCGGCCAGGGCGACCGCACGCATCAGCCCCCAGGGCGTATCGTTCGACAGGCCGACCCAGCGGATCTTGCCGGCCCTTACGAGGTCGGCCATCACCTCCAGCGTCTCCTCGATGTCGAGGAAGTCTTCCGCCGGATCGGGCTGCCAGCCGAGCTTGCCGAAGCTGTTGACCGTGCGGTTCGGCCAATGGAACTGGTAGAGGTCGATCCGGTCGGTGCGCAGGCGCTTCAGGCTGCCATCGACCGCCGCCACGATATTCCTGCGATCGAGCCGCGGTGCGCCGTCGCGCACCCAGGGAAAGCGCGGGCCGGGGCCGAGGACCTTGCTGGCGAGGATTACCTCTTCACGCCGGCCCGTACGCGCGAACCAGGAACCGATGATCTCCTCGGTACGCCCGTACGTCTCGGCGGTCGGCGGTACGGCGTACATCTCAGCCGTATCCCAGAAGGTGACGCCGCGCTCGAGCGCATAGTCCATCTGGGCATGGCCCTCGGCCTCGGTATTCTGCCGGCCCCAGGTCATGGTGCCGAGACAGATCGAGGTGACGGCGGTGCCGGTGCGGCCGAGCGGACGCTTCTCCATGGCTCTCTTTCCCGATGGCGAATCGCAACGCCGGCGGGCCCGCCGGCGGGAGGTCGGGCCGTCTAACATGCGCGCGAGACGGGCGTCGAGAGCCGGGGTGCACGGAAACGGATGCCCGGCGGGCACGCGGCCTCAATTCCCGGGCGAGATCCCCGAGAGCAGCGCCTCGACCGCCGGCAGCATCGCCTCGACGATCACCTCGACACCCGCCGCATTGGGGTGGATGCCATCCGCCTGGTTGAGGGCCGGGTCGGTCGCCACCCCCTCCAGGAAGAACGGGTAGAGCGGCACACCCCACTCCTCGGCGAGGGCGGGATAGACCGCGTCGAAGCGCGCACCGTAATCCGGGCCGAGATTGGGCGGCGCCAGCATGCCGACCAGCAGTACCGGCAGGTCACGCGCGGCGAGCGTCGCCAGCATCGACGCAAGATTGTCGCGCGTGACGGCGGGGTCGAGTCCCCGCAGCCCGTCATTGGCGCCGAGCGCCAGGATCACTGCGTCGGGATCGTCGCCGAGCGCCCATTCCAGCCGGTCGCGCCCGCCGGCGGTCGTATCGCCCGAAACGCCGCCATTGATCACCTCGACCGCATGGCCGCGCGCGGCCAGCGCGGCTTCGAGACGGGCAACAAAGCCGTCGGCCTCCGGCAGCCCGTAGCCGGCGGTGAGGCTGTCGCCGAAGGCCAGCAGCCGCACCGGCTCGGCCGCCACGGCGCCGCCATCGAGGATCGCAAGACCGATCGCCGCGCCGAGCGAGACGGCCAGCGCGGCGTTGAAAGCCCCGATGCGCGGGCCATCTGAGCCGAGGGCGCGTCGTCCGTAGCCAGCCATGGAGCCCATCTCGATGCCATTCTCCGCCGCCGCGCCGGCAGGTCCGGCGATCGTGCCCGACCCGGCCACCATGCTCGACCCCGCCATCCTTCTCGACGATGTGCATCTGACACTGGGGAGCAGCGCGGGCCCGGTCAACATCCTGCGCGGCATCGATCTGAGGGTCGCGTCCGGCGAGGTGGTGGCGGTGGTCGGCCCTTCGGGGTCCGGCAAATCCTCGATGATGATGCTGATCGGCGGACTCGAACGGGCGACGCGTGGCAGCGTGACGGTGGCCGGAGCCGCGCTCGACCGGATGGACGAGGATGCGTTGGCACTGTTCCGCCGCGATCGGGTCGGCATCGTGTTCCAGAACTTCCATCTGATCCCGACGATGACGGCGCTGGAGAACGTGGCGATCCCGCTGGAATTCGCCGGCGTGGCCGATGCCTTCGACCGCGCGGCGGCCCGGCTCGAGGCGGTCGGGCTCGGCGCCCGGCTCGGCCATTATCCCGGCCAGCTCTCCGGCGGCGAGCAGCAGCGCACGGCGCTCGCCCGCGCCTTCGCGGCCGATCCGGCGATCGTCCTCGCCGACGAGCCGACCGGCAATCTCGACGGCGAGACGGGAGCCCAGATCACCGAGCTGATGTTCGGCATGGCGCGTGCCCGCGGCGCCACCTTCCTGCTCGTCACGCATGACGACGCGCTGGCGGCGCGCTGCGACCGGACGATCCGGCTGGTCGATGGCCACATCGTCGGCGATCGCCGCCAACCGGCGCGGGCCCAGGGGTGACGCCCCGGATGAGCGCGCGCCGCAGCAGTGCGGGCGGCTGGCGCCTTGCCGCGCGTCTCGCCCGCCGCGAGATCCGCAGCGGCCTTGCCGGTTTCCGCATCTTCCTCGCTTGCCTTGTCCTCGGCGTCGCGGCGATCGCGACCGTTCAGTCCCTCTCGGGCGCGGTGCTCCGCGGCCTGGAAGAGGACGGGCAGTCGATCCTGGGCGGCGACATCGTCTTCCGCACCGTCTTCCAGCCGGCCCCTGAGGAGGCCCGCCGGACCGCCGTGGCGCTGGCCGCGGCAATGTCCGAGACGGCGGAGATGCGCGCCATGGCACGCACCGCGGATGGCGACACGACGCTCGTCGAGCTCAAGGCCGTCGACGATGCCTACCCGCTCTACGGCGAGGTCGTGCTGGCAGGCGGCGGCACGCTGGCCGAGGCACTCGCCTTGCGTGACGGCATCTGGGGGGCGGTGGTCGAGGAGACACTGGCGACCCGTCTCGGCCTTGCCCCGGGCGACCGGTTCGGCCTCGGGGCGGCGGAGGTCGAGTTGCGCGACCTGATCGTGGGGGAGCCCGACCGCGCGGCCGGCGGCTTCGCGCTCGGCCCGCGGGTGATGCTGGCGCGTGCGGCGCTGCCCGACACCGGCCTTGCGGTCACCGGATCGCTGATCGATTGGGATCTGCGGCTGCGCCTGCCGCCTGGTGTCGGGCCGGCAGAGGCGCTCGCCGCGATGGAGGCGGCGGTACCCGACGCGCATTGGCGGGTGCGCGATCGCAGCAATGCCGCGCCGTCGCTGCGCCGGACGATCGACCGTCTGACGATGTTTCTGACGCTGACCGGCCTGACGGCGCTGCTGGTCGGCGGGGTCGGGGTCGGCAATGCCACGCGTGCCCATCTCGAAGCCCGCATCCCGACGATCGCGACGCTGAAGACGCTCGGCGCGCCGAGCGGCCTCGTCTTCCGCATCTACCTCGTGCAGATGATGGCGATCGCCGCGCTCGGCACGGCGATCGGCCTTGTGATCGGTGCCGCGGTGCCGGTGCTCCTCGCCGATCTCCTCGCCGAGGTGCTGCCGATCCCCGTTGACCCCGGCATCTTCCCCGCGCGGCTCGCGATCGCCGCCGTCTTCGGCCTTCTGACAGCGCTCGCCTTCACGCTCTGGCCGCTGTTCCGGGCGCGTGCCGTGCCGGCCGCGGCCTTATTTCGCGACCGGGTGGTCCCCGCCACGATCCGCGGCGGCTGGCGCGCTTGGCTGCCAGTCACGGTTGCGCTCGCCGCGCTCGCGCTGCTCGCGATCCTCACCAGCAGCGATCGCGGCCTCGCCGCTGGCTTCGTCGCCGGCGCGGCTGCGGCCGTCGTGCTGTTCCGGGCCGCGGCGCTCGCGCTGGTCGCCGCCGCCCGGGCGGCGGGGCGGTTGCCGGCGCTGCGCCGGCCGACGTTGCGCCTCGCCATCGCGTCCCTCTACAGGCCCGGCGCGCCGACGGCCCAGATCGTGCTGTCGCTCGGGCTGGGTCTCACGGTGCTGGTCGCGATCGGCCAGATCGAGGGCACGCTGCGCCACGAGATCGAGCGGACCTTGCCGCAGGAGGCACCATCCTTCTTCTTCGTCGACATCCAGAACAGCCAGAAGCCGGCCTTCGACGCGCTGATCGCGGCGACGCCGGGAGGCGAAATCGTCGATGCCGTGCCGAGCCTGCGGGGCCGCATCGTCGCGGTCGACGGCGTCCCGGCCGACCAGGCGGTGGTCGATCCCGACTATGCCTGGATCAACAATGGCGACCGCGGCGTCACCTATGCCGCCGAGCCGGCGCCGGGAACGACGATCCTCGCCGGCGCCTGGTGGCCGCCCGATCACGACGGCCCGCCGCTCGTCTCGATCGCCGAGGAGGTGGCCCTCGCCTATGGGATCGGGCCGGGCGCGGTGCTGACGGTGGCGGTGCTGGGCCGTGATCTCGATTTCGAGGTCGCGAATGTGCGGGCGGTCGACTGGGGCAGCCTGAACGTCAACTTCACCCTGGTGACGACGCCCCAGCCGCTCGCCTCGGCGCCCCACACCTGGCTCGCCACGGCGCGGGTGCCGGAGGCGGGCGAACTCGCCCTGCAACGGGCGGTCGGCGAAGCGCTGCCCAATGTAACCACCGTCCGGCTGAAAGAGGCGCTCGAGACGCTGAACCGGATCGTCGGGCAGGTCGCGACCGCGATCCGCGCCACCGCCGGCGTCACGCTTCTGGCCGGCGGGCTGGTGCTGGCAGGGGTCGTCGCGGCGGGGCATCGCCGCCGCGTCTATGAGGCGGTGGTTCTGAAGGTACTCGGGGCGACACGGCGGCGGGTGCTCGCCGCCTTCCTCACCGAATACGGGCTGCTCGGCCTCACCACCGCCGTGGTGGCCGCGGCGATCGGCACGGCGGCGGCCTGGGCGGTTCTCAGCTTCGTCATGCGGATCGGCTTCATCTTCGATGCCGCGGCGCTGGCGATGACCATGCTGCTCTGCCTTGCGGCGACCATCGGCTTCGGCTTCGTCGGCACCTGGCTCGCCCTCGGTCAGAAAGCGGCACCGCTGCTGCGCAACGAATAGTGGTGATTCCTGCCGTCAAACGGCCACACCGGCGGCCGAAAAGGCCGAATCATTGTCGTGACGGCGACAGGTCACGATATAATGTCCCGAGGACAACGGCATCGGGAAGGGAGATTGATGTCCTTCGACCATCAGGGGCGCATCGCGATGCGGACGGGCGCCCGCACGATCGATCAGGCGGCATTCGACGCCGGGCTTCGTGCCTTCATGCTCCGCATCTACGCGCTGATGGCCGGTGGCCTGGCGCTGAGCGGCATCGTCGCGGTGCTCGTCACCGAGACGAGCCTGTTCTTCACCTTCTTCGGCCCGATGGGGCTGACGGGGCTGGGCTGGATCGCGGTCTTCGCGCCGCTCGGGATCCTCCTGGTGCTCAGCTTCGGCGGCCGTGCGATGAGCGCCGCCACGATGACGGTGCTCTATTGGGCCTTCGTGGCGCTGCAAGGCGTCAGCCTGTCGACGCTGCTGCTCGTCTACACCAGCGAGAGCATCATCCGTGTCTTCTTCATCACCGCGGCGGCCTTCGCGGCGCTGAGCCTTTACGGCTACACGACGCAGCGCAGCCTGTCGGGCCTCGGCTCGTTCATGATCATGGGGCTGTTCGGGCTGGTAATCGCCGCGCTGGTCAACCTGTTCCTCGGCAGCTCGACCCTGCAATTCGTGATCAGCGCCGCCGGCGTGCTGATCTTCGCGGGCCTCATCGCCTATGAGACGCAGGCGCTGAAGGAGAGCTACGCGGAGGATATGGGCCGCGAGGCGGAGAGCAAGCTCGCCATCTGGGGTGCGATCAGCCTCTATCTCGACTTCCTCAACCTGTTCCGCTTCCTGCTCTACTTCATGGGCAACCAGCGGAGCTGAGCCAGGACCCGGCCCGGCCGTTTCGGCGCCCGACGGGGGGACCCGTCGGGCGCTTCCCTTGCCTGATCTCCGACACGTTGCATGCCGGGGCATTCCGGATCATCGTCGCGGCGGACCGATTCGGGAGAGCCGATGAGCGGCAGCACCAACATCCCGCGCTGGATCGCGGCGGCCGGACTGGCCGGCATGGCCGGTGCCGCAGCCGAGCGGATCGGACTGAGGGCGCTGCCGCTGGAGGCGGCGGCCGACATCATCGTTCTGGCCGGTGCCATCGGCGCCGCCGTCGGCTTGGTGCTGGGCTCGCTGGCGGCGCTGCTGCGGCGCTGAGGCGAGGCGGAGCCGGCCCGGCGCGGCCCGGATACGAAAAAAGGGGCGGCCCGAGGGCCGCCCCTTCGCATGTGATCCTGGCGGATCTCAGTAGCCGGCCTCGACCGCCCGGTCCCAGGCCGCGTGCGACCAAGCCGCGTCGCCCGGATGGGCGGTGATCACCGGGTCGCTCTCGCCCGACATCAGCACCTCGACGGTCCGCTCGAAATCGGCGGGGTCGAGACGGCCGATCTCGTCATCCGGCACGGTGATCAGCGTCGCGACGTTCTCGACCATCCGGGTCTGCACCTCCTCGGTCGCGGCGCCCGACGGATCGGCCTCGACGACATAGCCGGCGGCCTCGGCCGGATTCTCGCGGGCATAGGCCCAGCCGCGCGCCGTCGCCTTGATGAAGCGGGCCAGCCGGTCGACGTAATCGGCGTCCTCGAGGCTGCTCTCCAGCGCGTAGAGTCCGTCCTCGAGCGTCGCGACGCCCTGATCCTCGTAGAAGAAGGTGATCAGCTCGCTCTCCGGCACGCCGGCATCGATCACCTGCCAGTATTCATTGTAGATCATCGTCGAGATGCAGGCAGCTTGGTCCTGCAGCAGCGGATCGACGTTGAAGCCCTGGCGCAGCACCGTCACATCCGCATCCGAGCCGGTCGTCGAATAGCCCAGCTTCGCCATCCAGGAGAGGAAGGGATATTCGTTGCCGGCGAACCAGACGCCTAGCGTCTTGCCGGCGAAATCCTCGGGCGTCTCGACACCGCTGTCGGTCTTGCAGGTCAGCATCATGCCGGAGCGGTCGAAGAACTGCGCGACGTTCACGAGCGGCACCCCACGCTCGCGTGCCGCCAGAGCCGAGGGCATCCAGTCGACGATCACATCGGCGCCGCCGGCGGCGATGACCTGCGGCGGGGCGATGTCCGGGCCGCCGGGCTTGATCGTCACCTCGAGCCCCGCCTCCTCGTAATAGCCGAGCGCCTCGGCGACGTAGAAGCCGGCGAACTGGCCCTGCGTCACCCATTTCAGCTGGACGGTGAACGGATCCTGCGCCCGTGCCTCGGTGCCGGCCATGAGCAGCGCCGCCACGGCGCACGTTCCCAGAACTGCCCTCTTCATCGCTTTCTCCTCTCCCCTCGGAGCCGCTTGGCGGGCTCAGGTCCCGCGAAACGAAGGTTGCCGGAACGAAGGATGCCAGAAGGTCACGAAGCGCTCCAGGAGCGACAGGAGGCCATAGCTCGCCGAGCCGGCGAGCGCCGCGACCAGGATCGTCGCCCAGACCATCTCGACATCCAGCCGCGCGACCTCGGTCGAGATGCGGAAGCCCATCCCGTAGATCGGCGTGCCGAAGAACTCGGCGACGATGGCGCCGATCAGCGCCAGGGTGGCGTTCAGCTTCAGTGCGTTGAAGACGAAGGGCATGGCGCCCGGCAGGCGCAGCTTGGCCAGTGTCTGCCCGTAGCTGGCGGCATAGCTGCGCATCAGATCATGCTCGATCCGCCCGGCGGATTGCAGCCCGGCCAGGGCGTTCACCAGCATCGGGAAGAACGTCATCACCACGACGACCGCCGCCTTCGAATGCCAGTCGAAGCCGAACCACATGATCATGATCGGCGCGATACCGACGATCGGCATGGCGCTGACCGCGCTGCCGAGCGGCAGGAGGCCGCGCTGGAGGAAGGGCGAGCGGTCGATCGCGACGGCGGTGAGGAAGCCCGCCCCCGATCCGATGAGAAAGCCGGGAACGGCCGAGCGCACATAGGTCTGGAAGAAGTCGACCCACAGCACGTCGGTGCTGGCGAGGAAGGTCGCGAGGATAGCGGTCGGTGCCGGCAGGAGGATGGTCGGCACCGCATAGCCCACCGTCAGCATCTCCCACAGCCAGACCAGCAGCCCGCCGAACAGCAGCGGCACGGCGATGGCGAGCAGCCGCGACCGTTCGTGCGACAGCAGCGACATCGCCCGCCACAGCGCCAGCACGACCGCAAGGCCGAAACCGATCGCGCCCGCCAGCCCCTCAAGGCGCAGCCCGGCCCAGAGCGGCGGCAGGAGCGTCCAGCCGAGCAGCACCCCGCCGGCCGCCCAAAGGAGGCCGCAGAGCAGGACCGGCACGGCCCGCACCTCGCTGGCCGCCGCGCCGGCGACCAGCACCGCCCCCAGCACCACAGGCAGCCAGTCGAGCGCGTGCAGCAGCACCCCGCCGGCCGGCGGATCGCCCGGCATCGTGGCGGGGGCGAGAAGGCCGATGACGAGTGGCAAAGCCACCGCCAGGAGCCACAGGGCAGCGCGGGCCGGCCGCGTCCGGTGCCGGATCATCGGCTGCTCGGCCGTCCGGCTGCTCATGGCGTGCCTCCGCGGGAGGCGCGCACGATCCGCTCGGCGACGCCGACCAGGAAGACGAGGAGGAGGGCGAGGACGGCCGACATCACCAGGGCCGACCACAACGGCACCATCTGTCCGTAATAGGAGCCTGCGAGCAGCCGCGCGCCGAGTCCGGCGACCGCCCCGGTCGGCAGCTCGCCGACGATCGCCCCGACGAGCGACAGCGCCACGCCGACCTTCAGGCTGGGAAACAGGAAGGCCATGGCCGCCGGCCAGCGCAGCTTCCACAGCACCTGCCCGGTGCGGGCCGAATAGGTGCGCATCAGGTCGAGCTGCAGCGGGTCGGGCGAGCGCAGCCCCTTCACCATGCCGATGGTCACGGGGAAGAAGCTGAGATAGGCCGAGATCAGCGATTTCGGCAGCAGACCCGTCAGACCGAGATTGCCGAGCACGACGACGATCATCGGTGCGATGGCGAGGATCGGGACCGTCTGGCTCGCGATCACCCAGGGCATCAGCGAGCGGTCGAGGGCGCGGACATGGACGATGCCGATGGCGAGCAGGATGCCGAGCACCGTGCCCATGGCGAAACCGGCGAGGGTCGAGCCGAGCGTGACCGCGGAATGGTAGATGAGGCTGCGATTGCTGGTGACCGCGCGCTCGACCGTGTTCTGCCAGATGTCGACGGCGATGCGGTCGGGCATCGGCAGGACCGGCCGCTCCATGCCGTGGACCTCGGCGAGGAGGTCGGCCGTCGTCCAGTCGGGCCCGCCGCGGTCCAGCGTCTCGATCGCGCGCGGGGCGTTGAGATAGGCGGCGCCGAGATACCAGAGGATGATGACGGCGGCGAGTACCGTCAGCACCGGCAGCACGCGGTCGCGCAGCCCCGCCGAAAGGCTGCCCAGGCGGCCCGCAGTGGCCGTCAGCGCGGCGGGATCACCGGTCGTGGTGGTCATTCGTAGCTGTGGCCGGCGCGCAGCCCCTCGCGCACCTTGTGGGCGATGGCGAGGAAGTCCGGCGTCTCGCGGATCTCGAGGCCGCGATCGGGCGGCAGATCGCTCTCGATCACATCGAGAATGCGGCCGGGGCGCGGGCTCATCACCACGATCTTGGAGGACAGGAACACCGCCTCGGGGATCGAATGGGTGACGAAGACGACGGTCAGCCGCGTCCGCCGCCACAGCTCGAGGAGGTGGACGTTGAGGTTGTCGCGTGTGATCTCGTCGAGCGCGCCGAACGGCTCATCCATTAGCAGCAGCTTCGGCTCGAAGCTCAGCGCCCGGGCGATCGAGGCGCGCTGCTGCATGCCGCCGGAGAGCTGCCAGGGGAATTTCAGCTCGAACTGGTCGAGGCCGACGGTGGCGAGCGCGGCGCGGGCGCGGCGCTGCCGTTCCTCCCGCGGCATGCCCATGATCTCGAGCGGAAGCTCGACATTGCGGCGGACATTCCGCCAGGGATAGAGCGCCGGCGCCTGAAAGACATAGCCATAGGCACGGTTGAGCCGCGCCTGTTCGGGGGTCTGGCCGTTGACGCGGATGAGGCCGGAGCTCGGCGTCTCGAGATCGGCGATCACCCGCAACAGTGTGGTCTTGCCGCAGCCGGACGGGCCGATCAGCGAGACGAACTCCCCCGGCCGGATGACGAGATCAACATCGCGCAACGCCGTCACCGGCGTGTCGGCGGTCTGGAAGACGAGGTTCAGCCGCTCGGCCCGCACGACCGCGGCCTCCGCCGCACCGTCCGAGGGCCGGCTCGCCAGGGCGGTCGCTCCGTCACCCGGCGGCGGCGCCGCGATCATTGCGTCCTCGGGCATGCGACCACCACTCATCCGGTCATCGGTCAGGGGCTCTCGTGTCACGGGGCCGCGCGTTCCTGGCGCCGGTCATATTCGAGCACGGCGCGGAGCAGGACATCGGCGCCGGCGGCGCAATGGTCGAATTCGGCGCTCTCCTCCTCATTGTGGCTGATGCCCTCGCGGCAGGGCACGAAGATCATCGCGGTGGGCGCGACGCGGGCGATATAGGCGGCGTCATGCCCCGCGCCGGAGACGATGTCGCGATGGGCGAAACCGTGCTCGGCAGCAGCCGCGCGCACCGCGGCGATGCAGTCGGCGTCGAAGCGGACGGCGGGGCTGTCCCAGATCCGGTCGAACTGCGCCGCGAGCCCGAGATCGGCGGCGATGCGCTCGATCTCCGCTTTGCAGCGCGCTTCCATTCGCGCCAGCACCGCATCGTCGGGATGGCGCAGATCGATGGTGAAGAAGACCTCGCCCGGGATGACGTTCCGGCTGTTGGGGCGGGCCTCGATGAGGCCGACGGTCGCGACGGCATCCGGCGCGAACGCCTCGGCGGTCGCGATCACCGCCTCGACCATCCGGGCTGCGCCGCGCAGCGCGTCGCGGCGCAGCCGCATCGGGGTCGTGCCGGCATGGCTCGCGCGGCCGGTGACGGTCACCTCGTACCAGCGCATGCCCTGCACCCCGGTGACGACGCCGATCACCTTCTCCTCATCCTCGAGGATCGGCCCCTGTTCGATATGGAGTTCGAAGAAGGCGCCGAGCTTCCGGCCGCCGACCGGCAGATCGCCCCGATAGCCGATGCGCTCGAGCTCGTCCCCGAAGCGCTTGCCGTCGCGATCCTCGCGGGAATAGGCGTAGTCCTGGGTGAAGACGCCGGCGAATACGCCCGAGGCGAGCATCGCCGGGGCGAAGCGCGAGCCCTCTTCGTTGGTCCAGTTGATCACCTCGATCGGCGCATTCGTCTCATAGCCGGCCGCGTGCAGCGTGCGCAGCACCTCGAGCCCGGACAGGACGCCGAGGATGCCGTCGAATTTGCCGCCGGTCGGCTGTGTGTCGAGATGGCTGCCGATACAGATCGGCGGCAGCGTGTCGTCACGGCCCGGCCGGCGGGCGAACATGTTGCCCACCGCATCCACCGTGACGGTGCAGCCGATCGCCTCGCATTGCTGGCGGAACCAGTCGCGCACCTGGCGGTCGAGATCGGTCAGCGTCAGCCGCTTGACGCCGCCCTTCGGCGTACGGCCGATCTCGGCCGTCTCCATGATCGTGTCCCAGAGCCGCTGCGGGTCGATGCGGAGGTTCTGCATGGGCATGCTGCTTTCGCTGAAGGCGGGCGAAACCGGGTCGCCCCGATCGTGGTGGCGTCAGGGCATGCGGGGGGTCAGGGCGGTGCGGCGCGGGCGAGCTCGACCTCCGCTTCCGCCAGCTCGGTACCGGTGCCGGCGATCCGGAAGGCGAGCGACAGCCGGTCGGACGACAGCAGCGTGGCCTCCCAGCTCTGTTCGACCGGGGCGGTCGGATCGCCGTGGTCGTCGATCTCGATGTTGAGCGTCGCGCCTTCGATCCACGCGGTTACCGTCTCGCCGGCATCGGCGTCGGTCGCGGTGTAGGTCCCGAGGACCGCCGGTGCGAAGCCCAGGCTGCGCCGGCGCTCGCTCAGGCCCGCCCCCGCGCCGCCGGGTTCGAGCGCGGTCCAGTCGAGCCGGAAACCGCCATCGGCCGCCGGGGTGATGCGCATCTCCAGGTTGCGCGGGACGTTGACCAGGGTCGCGGCGCCCTGCCAGCGCCCGGCGAAATCGGCGAGCTCAGCGGACGTAACACCACCGGCCAGCGGCCCGGCCTGCGGCACACAGGCCACGACCGATGACGCCAGCAGCGCCACCAGCACCGTCCGGGCAGCCGCACGCCGTCCGATCACCCTCGCCGCCATCCCTCTCGGCTCCCCGTCCGTTCACCTGCCCCGGATGATGCCGCCGTCCCGCCCGCACCCGCAAGGGGCGGGCGGCGATGCCCCTAGCGCCTCACTCCGCTGCCTCGCGCCGCATCGGGTTGTTCGGATGGTGCTGCCAGTTGAGATAGGGCCGGCCGGTGTCGCGCCGCTCCATCGTGATGCAGTCATCCACCGGGCAGACATGCATGCACAGATTGCAGCCGACGCACTCCTCCTCGTTGATCTCGTAGCGGCGCTTGCCGTCATTGGAGCGCAGCTTGTGGATCGACTGGTGGGAGGTGTCCTCACAGGCGATGTAGCATTTACCGCACTGGATGCAGAGCTCCTGGTCGATATGGGCGACGACCTTGTAGTTCAGGTTCAGGTCCTGCCATTCGACGAAGTTCGGCACGGCGAGGCCGCGGAAATCCTCGATGGTGCGGTAACCCTTGCCGTCCATCCAGGTTTTCAGCCCGTCGATCATGTCCTCGACGATCTTGAAGCCATGCGTCATCGCCGCGGTGCAGACCTGAACGTTCCCCGCGCCGAGCGCGATGAACTCCGCCGCATCCCGCCACCCCGAGACGCCGCCGATCCCGGAGATCGGGATGCCGCCGCAGTCCGGGTCGCGGGCGATCTGGCCGACCATGCGCAGCGCGATCGGCTTGACCGCCGGGCCGCACATCCCGCCATGCGTGCCGCGGCCGTCGACGATCGGCGTCGGCGCCATCGCATCGAGATCGATCGACATGATCGACTGCACGGTGTTGATCAGCGAGACGGCATCGGCGCCGCCGGCGACGGCCGCCCGCGCCGGGGCGAGGATGTTGGTGATGTTGGGCGTCAGCTTGACGATCACCGGCATACGGGTGAACTGCTTGCACCAGCGGGTGACCATCTCGACATATTCCGGCACCTGGCCGACCGCCGAGCCCATGCCGCGCTCGGACATGCCGTGCGGGCAGCCGAAATTCAGCTCGATCCCGTCGGCGCCGGTCTCCTCCACGCGCGGCAGGATCGATCGCCAGCTCCGCTCCTCGCAGGGCACCATCAGCGAGACGACGATGGCGCGGTCCGGCCAGTCGCGCTTGACCTCCTTGATCTCGCGGAGATTGACCTCGAGCGGACGGTCGCTGATCAGCTCAATGTTGTTGAAGGCGGCGACGCGGGTGCCGTTGTAGCTGGCCGCGCCGTAGCGCGAGGAGACGTTGACGACCGGCGGATCCTCGCCCAGCGTCTTCCAGACGACGCCGCCCCAACCGGCGCGCAGCGCGCGCACGACGTTATAGGCCTTGTCCGTCGGCGGCGCGGAGGCCAGCCAGAACGGGTTGGGCGATTTGATGCCGACGAACTCGTTGCGCAGATCCGCCATCCCTGCCTCCCCTCCGCTGTGTCCGCCCGTCAGCCGCGCAGCGCGCGGTCGATCGCCATCGCGGCGACCTTGCCGTCCTGCACCGCCGATACCGTCAGATCGGTGCCGGGAACGCAGTCACCGCCCGCCCAGACGTCGGGCAGCGAGGTGCGGCGGTCCTCGTCGACCAGCAGACGCTCGCCCGCCATCTCGAGGAGCTCCGCCCCCTGGCCGATCGAGGAGGCGACGAAGCGCTGCCCGATCGCCTTGAAGACCTGGTCGGCGAGCACTGTGAAGCGGTCGCCGGTCCCCACCAGCCGCCCCGCGGCGTCGAGCTGGGTGTATTCGAACTCGACCTCCTTCACCGAGGCGACGCTCCCGTTCGCCGGCCAGCCGATGATCCGGCGCGGCTGGGCCCAGTGGCGGACACGGACGCCGTTGGTCTGCGTCCACTCCTGCTCCTTCCAGGTCGCCGACATCGACTCGGGTCCCCGGCGATAGACCAGCGTCACCTCTTCGGCGCCGAGCCGCCGTGCCTGGGTCGCGACGTCGATCGCGGTGTTGCCGCCACCAATCACCACCACGCGACGGCCGACCGGCACCGTCGATTTGTCCGCCGCCTGGCGCAGCCGGGCGATCCAGTCGACCGCATTCTCGACGCCGGCGAGCGTCTCGCCCTCGATGCCGAGCGCATTGACCGCGCCATGGCCGACGCCCAGGAAGACCGCGTCATAGTCGCGGCGCAGCCCCTCCAGCGTGATGTCGCGGCCGAGCGCCATGCCGCAGCGCAGCTCGATGCCGCCGATCGAGAAGAGGAAGTCGATCTCTTCCTGCGCGAAACCCTCGGCCATCTTGTAGGCGGCGAGGCCGTATTCGTTGAGGCCGCCGCCTTTGCCCCGCGCCTCGAAGATCACGACGTCATGGCCGAGAAGGGCGAGGCGATGGGCGCAGGCAAGGCCCGCCGGCCCGGCGCCGACCACCGCGATGCGCCGTCCGGTCGGTGCGGCGCGGGTGTAGAGCGATCCGCCCTCGGCGAAGATGTGGTCGGTCGCGTAGCGCTGCAGCGCGCTGATCGCCACCGGCTTGTTTTCCTGATGGTTGCGCACGCAGGCATCCTCGCACAGCTCCTCCACCGGGCAGACCCGGGCGCACATGCCGCCGAGGATGTTGGCGTCGAGGATGGTCTTGCCGGCGCCGCGGACATTCCCGGAGGCGATCGACCGGATGAAGGCGGGGATGTCGATGCCGGTCGGGCAGGCTTCGATGCAGGGCGCATCATAGCAGAAATAACAGCGGCTCGCCTCGATCAGCGCGCGGCGCCGGTCGAGCGGCGGATGGATCTCGGCAAATGCTTCGGCGATCTCGCGCGGGCTCAACCGCCCCGCGGCCACGTCGTGACCCGGTCCCATGACCCCTCCCATTACGATGCCCGGGATCGTTCCCCCCCGATCCTCTGGAGCATCAGCATGAAGCATGCTAATCAGAACTTGACCAAACGGTCAAAGAAAATTCTAAATGCGAACCTTTCGCAGCCAGATCGTGGCCGATGCGGATGCGGGGCCGGTCGGGGGGAGCGGAATGCGGCGGATCGCGGCGGAGGAAACGGGGGCGGCCGAGGATCGCCCGGGAACGGCGCGGGTACCTGGGCGGCCGCGTCGCCGGCGTGAGGCGCAGATCCTCGATGCGGCCGAGGCGGTCTTCGCCGAGGCCGGCTTCTCCGGCGCCTCGATGCAGCAGATCGCCGAACGGGCCGGGCTGCCCAAGGCCAATCTCCATTACTATTTCGGCACCAAGGAGGGCCTGTACCGCGCGGTGCTGGCGCGGATCCTCGATCTCTGGGTCGACGCCTTCGAGCATTTCCGGCCCGAGGCGGACCCCGCGTCGGCACTGGCCGCCTATATCGAGGACAAGATGCTCTGGTCGCGCACCCGGCCGCTCGCCTCGCGCGTCTTCGCCAATGAGCTGCTGCACGGTGCGGTGCAGGTGCAGGATTATCTCGACGGCAAGCTGCGCGCCCAGGTGGCGGCGACCGTGGCGGTGATGGAGGGCTGGATTGCCGCCGGGCGGATGGCGCCGGTCGATCCCTGGCACCTCATCTTCACCCTCTGGGCCGCGACCCAGACCTATGCCGATTTCGAGGTGCAGGTCCGGGCGGTGCTCGACTGCAATTCGCTCGATGATGCGGCCTGGCGGCGGGCGACGGATGCCGTGCTGGCGCTGGTGCTGCGCGGCTGCGGCTTGCCGGTCGGACCGCGCGCAGCGGCCGCGCCGCCAGCATCGCCGCGCAGTCGCGCGCCTGCCGCCGACCCCCTATAAGCACCGCATGGATGCCGCCCCCCTCAGTCTGCCCGATGTCGACGCACTCGTCCTCGGTCCGGCCGGCGGGGTCGCGCTGACCGCCGATGGCGAACTTGTGCGGCTCGACGCGGCGGCGCTGCGCCGGCGGCTGGCCGGGCCGCCCGTCCTGATCGTCCATGCGGTGGCCGCCTTCCGCCGCCACGGGGTCGAGCCGCGACCGGCCTTCGACCTCCTCGAACTGTTCGCCTTCGTGCTGCCGGCTTGGTTCTGCCGGCCGACACCGGGCGGGCTGGCCGAGGCGCTGGGTCTCGCGCCGCCCGGCGATCTCGACAATGCCGCGGCGCTGCTGCCGCGCCTGGCCCATCGGCTGCTGCGCATCCTCGCCGCACCGGGGCGGGAGGAGCGCTCGGACCCCGCAGCGATCGCCGCGGTGATGGGTGAGGGCGGCTGGCCCTGGGCGCCGTTCGTGTCCCGGGCGCTCGCGTCGCGCGGGCCGGTCGAGGAGCCGCGCCGCCGCAGGGCGCTGGCCGTCTGGCACCAGCTGCCGGAATGGGAGGCCGAGGGGCCGCGGCCACCGCCGACCCTTCATCCGGTCGACCCCGCCGCCGCCCGCCGCCGCCTTGCCGAGATGCTGGGCGCCGGCGCCGAGCCCCGGCCGCAGCAATCCGACTATGCCAGCGCGGCCGCCGCCGCCTTCGCGCCACGGCCGGCGGCCGACGCACCCAATCTGGTGCTCGCGGAAGCGGGCACCGGCACCGGCAAGACGCTCGGCTATCTCGCGCCGGCGACGCTGTGGTCGGAGACGAACGGCGCCCCGGTCTGGGTATCGACCTATACGCGCAACCTGCAGCAGCAGATCGAGGCGGAGCTCGAGCGGCTCATCCCCGACGCCGCCAGCCGCACCCGGCGGGTGGTGATCCGCAAGGGCCGGGAGAACTATCTCTGCCTCCTCAATCTCGAGGAAGCGACGCGGCTGGTGGCGACCAATCCCCAGCTCGCGGTGCCGATCGGGCTGATGGCGCGCTGGACCGCGGCGAGCCGCGACGGTGATCTGACGGGCGCGGGCTTTCCCGGCTGGCTCTCCGATCTGTTTGGTCGCGGGCCGACGCTCGGCCTCGCCGACCGGCGCGGCGAATGCATCCATTCGGCCTGCCCGCACTGGTCGCGCTGCTTCATCGAACACGGCATCCGGCGGGCGCGGGGCGCCGATATCGTCGTCGCCAACCACGCGCTGGTGATGATCCAGGCGGCGCTCGGCGGGGATGACGGGACGCTGCCGCCCTATATGGTCTTCGACGAGGGGCACCATCTCTTCGATGCCGCCGACGGCACCTTCGCCGGCCATCTCACCGCGGTGGAGACGGCCGAACTCAGGCGTTGGCTGCTCGGCCCGGAAGAGGGGGGCGGCCGCCGCTCCAGCCGGGCGCGCGGCCTGCGCCGTCGCGTCGAGGATCTGGTGCCGGACGAGGCGGCGATGGCGGTCGTCGCGACGATCGAGGGCGCGGCCCGTGTGCTGCCCGGCCCGGGCTGGGGCGCGCGCATCACCGAGGATCGCCCGGCCGGGGCGGTCGAAGCCTTCCTGGCGCGCGTGCGCGCGCAGGTCTATGCCCGCGCCGCAGGCGTCGACGGGCCCTATGCGCTCGAATGCGACACCGCCGAGCCGGTCGAGGGGCTCATCGAGGCCGCGCGCGCACTCGAAGCGGCGCTCGGCGCACTCGAACGGCCGATGCTGGCGCTCGTCAAGGCGCTGCGCGGGCGGCTGGAGGACGAGGCCGAGACGCTCGACAACGCGCTGCGCCAGCGCATCGAGGCGGCGGCGCGGGCGATCGAGAGGCGGGCGCGGGCCGAGCTGGGCGGCTGGCGGTCGATGCTCGGCACGCTGCTCGGCGCCGACCGCACCGGCGGGCCGGCCGTCGACTGGTTCGGCGTCAAGCGCATCGAAGGGCGCGACGTCGATTGCGGCTTCTATCGTCACTGGATCGACCCGACCGTGCCCTTCGCCGCCGCCGTCGCGCGACCGGCGCAGGGCATCGTCGTCACCTCGGCGACCCTGACCGACGGCACCGGCGATGCCGAGGCCGACTGGCGCGCGGCGGAAGAGCGGACGGGCGCCCGGCACCTGCCTCGTCCGGCCATCCGCGCGCGGGTCCCGTCGCCCTTCGACTATGCGGCCCAGACCCGGGTCATCGTTGTGCGCGACGTCCGCAAGGATGATCTCGACCAGGTCGCGTCGGCCTATCGCGCGCTGTTCCTGGCCGCCGGCGGCGGCGCACTCGGGCTGTTCACCGCGGTGTCGCGGCTGCGCGCCGTCCATGGCCGGATCGCGCCGGCCCTCGAGGCGGCGGGGCTGCCGCTCTACGCCCAGCACGTCGACGGGATGGAGGTCGGCACGCTGATCGACATCTTCCGCGGCGAGACCGATGCCTGCCTGCTCGGCACCGATGCGGTGCGCGACGGGGTGGACGTGCCCGGGCGTTCGCTGCGGCTGATCGTCTTCGACCGCGTGCCCTGGCCCCGGCCCGACATCCTGTTCCGCGCCCGCTGCGCCTATTTCGGCCAGCGTCGATGGACCGAGATGCAGACGCGGCTGCGACTGAAGCAGGCTTTCGGGCGGCTGGTACGCCGTGCCGATGATCATGGCGTCTTCGTGCTGCTCGATCCGATGATGCCGACGCGGCTCGCCGGCGCCTTCCCGCCCGAGGTCGCAGTCGAGCGTGTCGGTCTTGCCGAGGCGGTGGCGATCACCCAGGATTTTCTCGTGCCCCGGGGTTGACGACCGGCGGCGGCCGCGGCGAGGAGGCGGGATGCGGGTGAGGGATGCGAACGGGCTGGCGCTCAGCGGCGCGTCGGCCGAGGCGGCGGCGCTGTACGATGCAGCGCTACGGCAGTTCCAGATCTATGGCGGTGACCCGCTGGCGAGCCTCAAGACGGCGGTCGCCGACAGCCCCGGCTTCGTCATGGCGCATCTGATGCGCGGCTGGCTCCTGGCCCTGTCGACCGAAGCGCGGCTCCTCGCCCCCGCGCGGGCGGCCCTCGCTGCCGCCGAGGCGCTGCCGATGGATGCGCGCGAGAGAGGTCATGCGACGGCACTCGCCCATCTCCTCGACGGGCGCTGGGCGGCGGCCTCCGCCGTGCTCGAGGATCTGACGATCGAGCATCCGCGCGACGTTCTGGCGCTGCAGGCGGGGCACGTCATCGATTTCTATCGCGGCGATGCGCGCCTGCTGCGCGACCGCATCGCCCGGGCGCTGCCGGCCTGGTCGGAGGCCATGCCGAGCTGGCACGCCATCCTCGCGATGCGCGCCTTCGGTCTTGAGGAGACGGGCGATTACGCGCGTGCCGAGGCGGCCGGCCGGCGCGCGGTCGAGCTCGAGCCGGCCAATGGCTGGGGCCAGCATGCCGTCGCCCATGTCCTCGAGATGCAGGGGCGGGCGGAGGAGGGCATCGCCTGGATGAGCGTGGCGCCGCAGGCCTGGGCGGAGGACAGCTTCTTCGCCGTGCACAATTGGTGGCACCTCGCGCTCTATCATCTCGAGCTCGGCGACATCGATGCCGCGCTGGCGCTCTATGACGGGCCGGTCAGGGGCGGCCGGTCGACGATGCTCGTCGACCTGATCGACGCCTCGGCGCTGCTCTGGCGGCTCGTCCTGCGCGGCGCGGATGTCGGCGATCGCTGGCAGGCAGTCGCCGAGGGCTGGGCGCCCCATGCCGGGTCGGGCAATTACGCCTTCAACGACGTCCATGCGATGATGGCCTTCCTCGGCGCCGGCCGGCGCGAGGCGATCGCTGCCCTCGAGGCGGCGCAGGCGCGGGCCGAGGCGCAGGCCGGCGACAATGCGCTGTTCACCCGCGAGGTTGGGCGGCCGGCGGCGCAGGCGATGCGGGCCTTCGCCGAGGGCGATTACGAGCGGACGATCGCGCTCTTGCGGCCGATCCGCAGCATCGCCCACCGCTTCGGCGGCAGCCACGCCCAGCGCGACGTGCTCGATCTGACCCTGCTGGAGGCGGCGCTGAGGGCCGGGCGGGCGCCGCTCGCCCGGGCGCTCGCCGCCGAGCGGCTGGCGGCCAAGCCGGAGAGCCCGCTGGCCCGCGCCTTCATCGGCCGCGCCGGGGCGCTCGCCGCCTGAGCGGCGGTCCCGTGCCTTCAGACAGGGGCCGGCGCCGCGCTGTGCGCCGCCAGCACGTAGTCGCGGATCGCCTCCCCCTCGGGCGAGCCGGTGGTGATCGCCTCGGGCAGCACCGTCACCTCGTGCAGGAGCTGCAGCCGCAGCACATCGCCATTGTCGAACTCCGGCACCACACCGGCGAAGGCGAAGCCCAGCGCCTCGAGGGCCGGGCAGGCGGTGGCCGTGGCGGCGCTGCCGAGCGGCAGGTCGAGATGGATGACCTCGGCGCCCTGGCGCAGCAGACGGTCGCGATGCCCGCGCACCGCATCGACGGCATCCGCGCCGATCTCGCGCAGCGCGATGTGGCCGAGACGGATGTCGGTGCGCAGCTTGATCTCCACGGCGGACGCGCCGGCCACGGCATCCGCCGCCGCGCCACCGGCCGGTGACGGAGCGAGCGCCCGGTCGAGCGGCAGCCGGCCGTAGATCCGCTCCAGCATCGCGCGGTGCCGTTCCGGCGGATGGATGATGCGGCGCGGCGCCGGGGCCGCGGGATAGAAGAACAGCATCACCGCCGCGCGGTGCTCGCTGCGCTCGGCCCCCGCGATGAAGCGCGCCTCGAGCGTCCCGGGGACATAGCCGAGCAGCAGCCCCGTCTCCACCGCCCCCATCTTGACGTTGCCGCGCTGGCTGTAGGGATGGCGGGTCACGGCGTCGCTGAACAGCCCGTAAAGCCCCTGGCGCGCCGCCTCTTCGGCGAGGGCCGTCTTCATCGCCTTGAAGAGGTTCTGCCCGCGATAGCGCGGATCGACCACCGCCACGGCGCTCTCGGCCACGGTCGCATCGGCCCGGTCGCGCAGCATCGCGATATGCCCGACGATCTCGCCGGCCTCGTTCTCGGCGACGATCGACCACATCATCCGGGTCTCGAGCGCCTGCCGCACGCGGTCGGGGTAGTAGACGAAATCCGCGTAGCTGTAGCCATAGGAGCGGTAGATGCAGCGCGACAGCGCGAAGGCGTCGTCCACCCGCATCGGGCGCAGCTTCGCCTGATCGGCGGCAGGCGGCGGCTGGGCCCCCGGGGCGGGGCGCTCGACGCCGGGATATTCGTCGATGCCGCGCGCCGGCAGGCGGCGCGTGAACTCGATCGCCATCCCCGCCTTGCCGCGGTTGAGGAAGCGGACCTCCTCGGCGAAGGCGCGCATCAGCGCGATGCCGGTCGCGGCCCCGCCCTCCTCGTCCGTCGCGCCGTCCTGGCCGAGCTTGTCGGGGTCGATCGGCAGGCCCTGCCAGGCGAAGGCGACCTTCAGCGCGTCGCCCTCGGGCGCGATCTCGATATCAAACTCCCCCGTCTCGCCCGGGTCGAAGCCGTGCTCGACGATGTAAAGGCAGCTCTCCTCGACCGCGAGTTCGAGCCGTCGCAGCGCCTCGCGGTCGAGGCCGTAGCCGCCGAGAATCCCCACGACGAAATCGCGTGCCGGCGCCACGAACCGTGTCTCCGCCGCCACGCTCAGCCGCGCCAGCCGTCGCCCGTCCATCGGCCCTGCTCCGTCCCCGTCCGTCCTGTGCGGGACGATCCGGGAAGCGTCACCGCGGCGCAAGAGGGGACCGCCCGCCAGGCGCGGGGCGCGCCGGATCAGCGCGCTGCAGCCGGCAGGTCCGCCGGGACCGGCCGGCCTCGCACCCCCTCGCGCCGATCCACTCAGCGGCGCCGGTTCACACCTCCAGCTCCAGCGACACCCAGGCGGCGTCGCGGCGGCTCGAATCGACGGCGGCCTCGATGAACTTCACACCGCGCGCCCCGTCCTCGACCGTCGGGACCTGCAGCGAGAGCGGATCGGGCGCACGGCCTTCGAGGCGGGCGAGGATCTGCTCGGCGGTGTCCTTGTAGATCTGGGCGAAGCCCTCGAGATAGCCTTCGGGATGGCCGGAGGGGACGCGCGTGGCATGCGCCGCCACCGGGCCGGCGCCATGGCCGCCGCGCGTCAGCCGCCGGGTCGGCTGGCCGAGCGGAGCGAACCACAGCTCGTCGGGCCGTTCCTGGCGCCATTCGAGGCCGCCCTTGGTGCCGTAGACCCTGAGCGCGAGGCCGTTCTCGCAGCCCGGTGCCACCTGGCTCGCCCAGATCATGCCGCGCGCACCCGAGGCGTAGCGCAGCATGATGTTGGCATTGTCGTCGAGCCGCCGCCCGGGGACGAAGGTCGACAGATCGGCCGCCAGCGCGGTTGGCGTCACCCCGGTCACGAAGGCGGCGAGGTTGTAGGCGTGGGTGCCGATGTCGCCGACGCTGCCGGCCGGGCCGCTGCGCGCGGGGTCGGTGCGCCAATCCGCCTGTTTCTGGCCCGACCGCTCGATCGGTTCGGCGAGCCATTCCTGCGGGTACTCCGCCTGCACCACGCGCAACGCGCCGATCTCGCCCGCCGCGACCATCGCGCGCGCTTGGCGGATCATCGGATACCCCGTGTAGTTGTGCGTCAGGGCGAAGACGAGCCCGGTCCGTCGCACCGTCTCGACGAGGTCGAGCGCGTCAGCGAGGCTCGTCGTCATCGGCTTGTCGCAGATCACATGGATGCCGGCCTCGAGGAAGGCCTTGGCCGGGCCGTGATGCACGTGGTTCGGCGTGACGATGGCGACCGCGTCGATGCGGTCGGGGCGGTTGCGCTCACCCTCCACCATCTCCTGCCACGAGCCGTAGCCGCGCGCAGGGTCGAGGCCCAGCTCGGCGGCCGAGGCGCGTGCGCGCTCCGGATCCGAGGCGAGGGCGCCGGCCACGAACTCGTAGCGGTCGTCGATGCGGGCCGCCAGGCGATGCACCGCGCCGATGAAGGCGCCCTGGCCGCCGCCCACCATGCCGAGGCGCAGCCTGCGCCCCGCCTTGCCGTCCTTGCTGCCGTCGATCGGCATGTCCTTCCTCCGTCCCGGTCCGGTCAGCCGATGCCCAGCATCCGCCGATTCGCGGCGTCATCGGTGCCGGCCGCCGCGAAATCGTCGAACGCCCTGCCGGCGACCTTGATGATGTGTGAGGCGATGAAGGGCGCGCCCTCCGCAGCCCCCTGCTCGCTGTCCTTCAGGCAGCACTCCCACTCCAGCACCGCCCAGCCGTCGAAGCCGTACTGGGTGAGCTTGGCGAAGATGGCGCCGAAGTCGACCTGCCCGTCGCCGAGCGAGCGGAAGCGCCCGGC
>CAYORM010000033.1:0-3444 GCA_964406375.1 uncultured Mycobacteriaceae bacterium
TCTGGCTGCGCGGTGGCGGCAAGGGCTGGGTGACGGCCGAGTACGGCATGCTGCCCCGCGCGACCGACAAGCGGACTGAGCGCGAGGCGGCCAAGGGGCGGCAGTCGGGCCGCACCCAGGAGATCCAGCGGCTGATCGGCCGGTCGCTGCGCGCGATCGTCGACCTGCGCGCGCTCGGCGAGATCCAGATCAAGATCGACTGCGACGTGGTGCAGGCCGATGGCGGCACCCGAACCGCCGCGGTCACCGGCGGCTATGTGGCGCTGGCCCTTGCCATCCGGCATCTCACCGAGATCCGCCGGCTGAAGGCCTCGCCGCTGACCGGCTCGGTCGCTGCCGTCTCCTGCGGGATCGTCGCGGGCGTGCCGGTGCTCGATCTCGACTATGCCGAGGATTCGACCGCCGAGGCGGATGCCAATTTCGTTCTGACGGGCGATGGCGGGATCGTCGAGATCCAGGCGACGGCCGAACAGGCGCCCTTCGCCCAGCCGGCTTTCGACGCGATGCTCGCCCTCGCCCGCCAGGGCATCGCCACGCTGACCCGGCTTCAGGCCGAGGCGCTGGAGCAGGTGCGCGGCTGACGGTTCAGCGCAGCTCGGTCGCGGCCGCCCCCTCCTCGACCTGGTCGATGACGAGCAGCTTCAGCGGGACGGTGCCGGTACTGGTTCCGGAATGCCAGGTGCCGACCACCTCGACGACGAACTCGCCGGCGCCATATTCATAGCGCGTCCCGGTGTCGGCTTCGGTCACCGAGAGGGTGCCTTCCAGCACATAGGCATAGCGCTGGAAGGGATGGCGATGCACCGGCAGCGAGGCGCCCGGGGGGATCTCGTAGATTGAGACGATGAGTTCGGGATCGCCCGCCGGCAGGGCAAGCGGTTGGCCCGAGGCGGTGGTGGTGGTTGCCAGCAGCGGCGTCACGGTCACCGCCGGCCCCTCGGTGACAGCGGCGGAGGCGCAACCGGCCAAGGCCGTCGCAACGGCGATGGCCGGCGCCAGCCGGGCGAGGCCGCGGCGCGCGGCTCGGTCATGGATCATCTGTCTTCCTCCCCCTTTGGATGGCTCAGCCGGCCTGCGCCGCCTCGATCACCGCGCGCACCCCCGCCTCGGTCGTCACGAGGCGCCGGTATTCCGGCGGGCGCAGCTCGCCCCCCATGAAGACGTCGGAGCGCCGGAAACGCATCGGCCCTTCCGCCTCGGCCAGCGCCGCTACATGCAGCTCCGCAGCCCCGGTCGCGGCGGCGACACGCCCCGCATTGCGCGGGGTGATCCCACCGCCCGGCATCACCAGGATCCGGTCCCCGGCCCGGCGGATGAGGGTCGCGATCGTCTCCGCCCCCTCGAAAGCCGTCGGCGCCTGTCCGGAGGTCAGCACCCGGTCGATACCGAGCGTCATCAACAGGTCGAGCGAGGACTCGACGTCCCGCACCATGTCGAAGGCACGGTGGAAGGTGACGGAGAGCGGCCGCGCCGCGGCGAGGAGGCGTTCGACGACGGGCCGGTCGATGTCGCCATCCGGCGTCAGCGCGCCGATGACGACGCCGTCCACCCCGACCGTCCGGGCGATGGCGATGTCGTCGAGCATCGTCGCGACCTCGTCCTCGTCATAGACGAAGTCACCGCCGCGCGGCCGGATGATGACATGAAGGCCGATCCCCTCGATCCGGCGCGCCCCGGTCATCATGCCGGCGCTCGGCGTGATGCCACCCTCGATCAGCGCGGCGCAGAGCTCGACGCGCGCGGCGCCGGCATCGCGGGCCGCCCTGACGCCGGCGATTGAATCGACGCAAATCTCAAAGCGCATGACGCGCGGGCCGGCCGTCAGATGTGCAGCGGCCGCCCGTCCACCGCCAGCGCCGCCTCCTTCACGCTCTCATTCAGGGTCGGATGGGCGTGGCAGGTGCGGGCGATGTCCTCGGCGGAAGCCTGGAACTCCATCGCCAGCACACATTCGGCGATCATTGTCCCGGCCTCGGCCCCGACGATATGCACGCCGAGCACCCGGTCGGTCGTGGCATCGGCGAGGATCTTCACGAAGCCGTCGGTCGCGTTCATCGCCCGCGCCCGCGCATTGGCGGTCATCGGGAACTTGCCGACGCGATAGGCGATGCCGGCCTGCTTGAGCTGCTCCTCCGTCTTGCCGACCGAGGCGCATTCCGGGGCCGTGTAGACCACGCCCGGGATCGCGTCGTAGTTGATGTGCGGCTTCTGGCCGGCCAGCATCTCGGCGAGCACGGCGCCCTCTTCCTGCGCCTTGTGGGCCAGCATCGGCCCGGCGACGACGTCACCGATGGCGTAGATGCCCTCGACATTGGTGCGGAAGCTGCCATCCGTCACGATCATGCCGCGTTCGGTCAGCTCGACGCCCAGCTCGGCGAGCCCCAGCCCGTCGGTGTAGGGCCGGCGGCCGATCGCCACCAGCACGTAATCGGCCTCGATCGTGCCCTCCTCGCCCCCAGCGGCCGGCGCGACCGTGAGGGTGACGCCCTTCTTAGTCGTCTTGGCGCCGGTGACCTTGGTGGAGAGGCGGAACTTCATCCCCTGCTTGCCGAGGATTCGCTGCATCTGCTTGGAAACCTCGCCATCCATCCCCGGCATCAGCCGGTCGAGATACTCCACCACCGTCACCTCGGCGCCGAGCCGCTGCCAGACCGAGCCCATCTCGAGCCCGATATAGCCGCCGCCGATCACCACGAGATGCTTGGGGACCTCGGGCAGAGCGAGCGCACCGGTCGAGGAGACGATCCGCTTCTCATCGACGGTGACGCCGGGCAGCGGCGCCGATTCCGAGCCGGTCGCGATCACCACGTGCTTGGCCGCATAGCTCTGCCCGGCGACCTCGACACGACCCGGCGCGGTGATCCGCGCCTTGCCCTTCAGCCAGTCGATCTTGTTCTTGCGGAAGAGATACTCGACGCCCTCGACATTGGCCTTCACGACCTTGTCCTTGTGGGCCATGACGCCGCCGAGATCGAAGCTCACCCCCTCGGCCTTCACACCGAAGGCTGCGAGATGCCCCGCCGCCTCGACATATTTCTCGGAGGCCTGCAGCAGCGCCTTGGACGGGATGCAGCCGACATTCAGGCAGGTGCCGCCCAGCGTCTCGCGCGCCTCGACGCAGGCGGTGCGGAAACCGAGCTGCGCCGCGCGGATGGCGCAGACATAGCCGCCGGGACCGGCGCCGATGACGATGACGTCGTAGGTCCCTTCACCGGCGGGATCGGTCGCGGCGGGGGATGCGGCGGATTCGGCCATGATGCGCTCCGTCAGCCTCTGTCTTCGGGCTCTGCCCCTTGTATCAGCCCGGGCCGGCCGATCAAATGCGCGGCTGCGCTTGGCGCGTGGCCGGGATGTCGAGAGCACCGAACGAGCGGAGGGTTGGATGGTGGACGGATTCTCGCTCGCGGGGCGACGCGCGGTGGTGACCGGCGCGGCGCGCGGCAT
>CAYORM010000033.1:3454-15003 GCA_964406375.1 uncultured Mycobacteriaceae bacterium
GCATCGGCCGGGCGCTCGCCACGGGGCTGGCGGAAGCCGGGGCACGCCTCGTGCTGATCGGCGGCGACGCCGAGGCGCTGGCGGCGGCCGCGCGGCCCCTGCCCGAGGCCGAGATAGCGGTGGCCGATGTCAGCGATGTCGCGGCGCTGCGTCGCGCCATCGACGCGGCGGCCGACCGTCTCGGCGGGCTCGACATCCTCGTCAACAATGCGGGCGTCGAGCAGGTCGCCCCCTCACTCGAGGTCGAGGAGGCGGTCTGGGACCGCATCCTCGACACCAATCTCAAGGGCGCCTTCTTTGCGGCCCAGGCGGCGGGACGGCACATGGCCGCCGCGGGCGGGGGTGCGATCCTCAACCTCTGCTCACTGACCTCGGGGCGCGGCATCCCGACGGCGGTGCCCTATGGCAGCTCGAAGACCGGGCTCGTCGGCATGACGCGCGCGCTGGCCGCCGAATGGGGGCCGCTCGGCATCCGCGTTAACGGCATCGCCCCCGGCTACTTCCGCACGGCAATGACCGACGCCTTCTTCGAGGCTCCGGGCTGGGCCGAGCGGATGCTCGCCAAGATCCCGCTCGGCCGCTTCGGCGATGCGGCGGGCGACCTCGTCGGCCCGGCCGTCTTCCTGTGCTCGGACGCGGCCCGCTACGTGACGGGCCAAGTCCTCTATGTCGACGGCGGCACGATGGCGGCGCTGTGACGGCGCCACCGTAACGGCACCCGCCGCACGGCGCAGCCTCAGCGCCGCATGGCCTCAGCGGCGCCGTGCCGCCTCACGCGATTCGATGGCGTTGGCGTGGCCGTCGAAGCCCTCATAGCGGGCGAGCACCCGTGCGTGGCGCGCCAGTTCGGGATAGCCGGCCGCGGTGACGTAGCCGATCCCCGTCCGCTTGAGGAAATCGAAGACCGAGAGCGGCGAGAAGGTGCGGGCGTGTCCGCCGGTGGGCAGAACGGCGTTCGGTCCCAGCACGAAGTTGCCGAGCACGATCGGCGTGTTCTCGCCGAGCAGCACCTCGCCGGCATTCTCGATCCGGCCGAGATGGGCGAAGGGATCGGCCGAGAGAATCTCGAGATGTTCGGGCGCGTAGTCATTGACGAAGGCGAGAGCCGCCTCCCAGTCGGGTGCCAGCACGACGCCGCCGCGCGGCCCGCCGAGGACGGCAGCCGAGAAGCCGCGCCGCTGCTCGCCCATCTGTGACCAGAAGCCCGGGATCGCGGCACGCGCCGCTTCGGCCAGCGCCGGATCGTCGGTGACGAGGAAGGCCGAGCTGTCGGGGCCGTGCTCGCTCTCGATGATGAGGTCGAGCGCCGCCACGGCGGGGTTGGCCGTGCGGTCGGCGAGAATGATCGATTCGCTCGGTCCCGCCGGGATGCCCGGATCGATGCGGTCGGCGAGCAGCTTCTTGGCGGCGACGACCCAGGGGCTGCCGGGGCCGACGATCTTGGCGCAGCGCGGTACCGTCTCGGTGCCATGGGCGACGGCGGCGACACCCTGCGCACCGCCGGCCTTGTAGACCTCGTCGACGCCGGCGAGCCGCGCCGCGACCAGCGTCGCGGCGTCGATCCGGCCATCCGGTCCCGGCGGGGTGATGACGATCACCCGCGGCACCCCGGCGACGACTGCCGGGATCGTCGTCATCATCACCACCGAGGGGAAGGAGCCCTTGCCGCGCGGCACGTAGCAGGCGACCGAGGGGATCGGCCGGAACCGGTCGCCGGCGAAGGCACCGGGCCGGATCTCGTGCAGCCACATCTCCTCGGGCTTCTGGTCCTCGTGGAAGCGGCGGATATTGGCTGCGGCGAATTCGATCGCCGCCGTCACCTCCGGCTCCAGTTCGGCGAAGGCGGCGTCGAAATCGGCCGGGGTGGCCCGCAACGCATCGGGCTCGACCGGCGCCTTATCGAACTCCCGCGCGAAGCGGGCGAGCGCCGCGTCGCCCTCGCGGCGCACCGCCTCGATGATCGCCATGACCGGCTCGGTATAAGCCGACAGATCAGCCTCGGTCCGGCGCATCAGCGCCGCCCGCGCCTCGGCGCTCATCTCCGCGAGCAGATGCAGATTGACGGTGTCCGGCATGGCGCTCGGCCCTATTTCGACTTGAGGAAGATCTCGAGCCCGACCAGCCGGTCGAGCACCCAGATCGCCACCAGCGCGATCACGATATAGACGACCGAGACGGCGGCGAGGTCGGGGGTCACGACGCTGCGGATCGAGTTGTAGATGTGCACCGGCAGGGTGACGATCCGCGCATCGACCAGCATCAGGCTGACCAGGAACTCGTTGAAGGCGAGGATGAACATCAGCAACCCGCCGGTGATGATGCCGGGGGCGACGGCCGGGATCGTCACCGTCAGGAAGGTGTGCAGCGGCGGCGCACCGCAATTCGCCGCGGCGTCCTCGAGATCGGGATCGAGCCGGTTCACGGCGGCCGAGACGGCCCAGATCATGAAGGGCAGGTTGATGGTGCACAGCGCAATGCCCACCGGCCAGAGCGAGCCGAGCAGGCCGATCTCGCCGAAGAACATCATCATGCCGATGCCCGAGACGACGAGCGGCACGGTGAAGGGCAGAAGGAGGTAGAGCTGCAGCGCGGTCGCAAAGCGCAGCCGCCAGCGCGCCAGAGCGATCGCCGCGAGCGTGCCGACCGGCAGCGCCACGACCGTGCAGATTACCGAGACCCAGAGGCTGCGCCAGAAGGCGCCGCGAATCGCCGTCGACTCGAGCAGCCGCTCATACCATTGCAGCGAGAAGCCCTCGGGCGGGAAGGTGATGATGGTGCCCGCGGTGAAGGAGGCGACGATGACAATCACCGTCGGCAGGGCGAGCAGCAGCGCCACCAGCCAGACCGCGCCGCCGAGCACCACGCGCTTCATGCCACGATCGCTCACGCCTCGCGCCTCGCATAACCCAGCGTGCCGACGCCGACCGCGGTGAACACGATGCCGACGATCAGCGTCGCGACTGCAACGAGGATGATCGACAGCGCGCCGCCGAGCCCGGCATCGCTGAGCGAGAAGAAGCCGTCATGGATCGCATTGGCGATCATCTTGTTGGTTCCGCCACCCATGATCGCTGGCATCGCGTAGTCGGTGATCGTCAGGGTGAAGACGACGACACCCGCGGCGACGAAGCCCGGCCGGGCCATCGGCAGCACGACGTGCCACATCGTCCGGGTCCAGGAGGCGCCGAGACTTTCGGAGGCCAGCTCGATCTCCTCGCCGATCGCGGTGATCGCCGGGGCGAGCAGCAGCACCGCGAAGGGCAGCATGTACTGGACGAGGCCGAACAGCACGCTCTCATAGGTGAACAGCAGGGGCAGCGGCCCGATGCCGATGCCGCCGAGCAGCGTGTTCACCAGCCCCTGCTGGCCGAGCAGGATGAGCCAGCCATAGGCGCGCACGACCTGGCCGATGAAGAACGGCAGGAACAGGCCGACCAGCAACAGCTTGCGCAGCCAGGGCCGGCCGGTGCGGACCATCACATAGGCGTAGGGAAAGGCGAGGATGAGCGTGACGATAGTGACGATCACCGCGGCCAGGATGCTGCGCCACAGGATCCGCATGTAGACCGCACGTTCGAAGGCGGTCTCGTAATTCGCCAGCGACCAATCCTCCGACGGCAGGAACGTCGCACGGTCGAGCAGACGCAGGCTGGCATCGCCCATATAGCCGAGCGCGACGACCAGCAGCCCCACCAGCAGCAACGCCGGCGCCAGCAGCAGCCACGGCACCGCCCGGCGCGGCAGCCGGCCGAACAGCGCGGCACGCACCGCCTCGGCGCCGTCGAGCAGGCGCCAGCCGAGCGAGGGCGGCGCGGTCTGGAAGGACGTGGCGGGGCGGGGTTGCGGGGTCATGGCGCAAGACGGGGGAGGAACGAAGCGGCCGGGCGGCAGTGCCGCCCGGCCGTCCGACGGAAGGTCAGGCCGGTCGTCAGCCGCCCTGCATGATCTCGTCGAACCGGGCGAACCACTCCGCCTCGTGCTCGACGAGGATCGGGGTCGGCACGCTCAAGAGGCGCGCGAAATCCTCCTCGGTCGTCGGATAGGCGGGATCGCCCGCCAGATCCTCCGGCGGGGTCACGCCGGGGCGCATCGGCGGCAGGCCGAGCGCGTTGCACCACACCTGCTGCCCCTCCAGCGACAGCGCGTAATCGACGTAGCGCTTCGCCCAGTAGAGCTCGTTCTCCGGCAGACCCTTGGGGATCCACAGCCCGTCAGTGTCAACCTTGCAGCCCTCGCGCGGCACGGTCCAGGAGACCGGCACGCCGTTCATCTTCGCCTCGCGGGCGTTGGAGATGATGGTGCAGGCGACGTCGATCTCGCCGTTCTGGAACCAGGCGGTGAAGTCCGGATCCTCGCCGAGCAGCGGCTGCTGCTCGCGCAGCTTGCGGATGAACTCCCAGGCCGGCTCCATGTTGTCCGGGATGTCCGCCAGCGAGCCGCCGCCGGCCACCTGGGCCACCGGATGGAAGCCGATGCCGTCGTCATAGAGCGCGATGCGGCCACGGAACTTCGGATCGAGCAGCACCTGCCAGCTCTCGGGCGGGCCGTCCGGAAACGCCTCATCGCGATAGGCGAGCACATAGACATAGCTGTAGGTGTTGACGATCGGCACCCCGTCGACGCCGACCGGCCGCGCCGCCGGAAGCAGCCCCTCGAGATTGGGCAGATCCGACAGATCCTCGCACACCCCGCGCAGCGCCGATTTGGTCGCGTTGGTCGTGGTGTCCCAGTTGACGTGGATCGGCGGCACCCGCCCCTGCGCGACAGCGGCCCAGATGCGCGGCTGGATCTCGTTGTCCTCGGTCAGATCATGCCGCACGGCGATGCCGGTCATCTCCGAGAACGGCGTCGACACGCCGGCCTGCAGCGCATCCGACCACACGCCGCCCCAGGCGCGGACGATGAGCTCGGCCGGCTTCTCCGGCTCGTCCTGGCCGAAGGCCAGCCTCGCCCCCGGCAGCCCGAGGGCGGCACCGGCGCCGAGCCCCGCGCCCACGCCGGCGAGGAAACGGCGGCGCGGCATCCACAGCCGGCCGCGCGGTGTCACAGAGCGCGTCATTGCCTCCTCCTCAGTCTTTCACGACGAAATCACTCACCGCCCGGCGCTGCGTCATGCCGGGAAGACCATCAGATCCTCCGACCGCCAGCCGATCGCGACCGCCGTGCCGGCCGGCAGCGGCGTGGCCGTCCCGGCCGTGTCGAAGACCCGCAGCATCGCCGCCAGCGCCGGGCAATCGACGCCATAGACGATGCGGTCGCCCTCGAAGATCGCCTCGGCCACCGTGCCGTGCAACAGGATCGCCGGGCCGGGTTCGGACCCGGCCTCGTCGGCGCCGCCGGCCGGGGACGGCGCGAGGCTCAGCCGCTCCGCCCGGATCGCCGCCTCGACGGGGCGGCCGGCGGCATCGGGGCCGAGCGCGGTGCGGCCACGCAGGAGGATCGAGCCGATGCGCACCACCGCCTCGCCCTCCCCCGCTCTCTCCAGCCGGCCGGACAGGAAATTGGTCACGCCGATGAAGCCGGCGACGAAGCGGTTGGCCGGAACGCCATAGATCGCCGCGGGCGGCGCGGCCTGCTGGACCCGGCCGTGATCCATGACGATCACCTGGTCGGACATGACGAGCGCCTCGCGCTGGTCATGCGTCACATTGATCGTCGTGACGGCCAGCTCCTGCTGGATGCGGCGGAATTCGAGCTGCATGTCCTCGCGCAGCTTGCGGTCGAGCGCGGCGAGCGGCTCGTCGAGAAGCAGGAGGTCGGGCTCGAAGACGAGGGCGCGGGCGATGGCGACGCGCTGCTGCTGGCCGCCGGACAATTCGTGGATGCGCCGGCCGCCGAAACCGCCGAGCTGCACGAGCTCCAGATAGCGTTCCACCCGTTCGGGGATGGTCCGCGGGTCATGGCGGCGCATCTTCAGCGGATAGGCGACGTTCTCCGCCGCGGTCATGTGCGGGAACAGGGCGAGGCGCTGGAAGACCATGCCGATCGAGCGGCGATAGGGCGGCACCGCACCGACCGGACGGCCGTGGATCTCGATCTCGCCGCCATCGGGGGCGATGAAGCCCGCGATCATGCGCAGGACGGTGCTCTTGCCCGATCCGCTGGGACCGAGAATGGTCAGGAAGCGGCCCGGCGCGAGATCGAAGGAGACGTCATCGACGACGCGATTGCCGCCATAGGATTTCGAGACGCCGCGCAGGCGGACCATCGGCTGTCCGCCGGCGTGCTGCGCCTCCGTCGGCAGCGCCTGTCCGGATCGTATGCGGGTGGAGCCGGAGCCGTCTGCCGCCGCGCCCGCAACCGGCGCGGTCACGCCGGACCTCGCCGGCCGGTATCGCTGCTGCGCCCGCTGCTTCGCGCCGCGCGCCCCTCGCGCTTCACCACCAGATCGTCATCCATCGCTGGAAAGCGGCTACTAAATCCGAGCGGTCGCCGTCACGTCAACATGGAGATCGGTCGCACCGGAACGGGCCGCAGCCATCGGCCCCGCGGGGCGGGCGTCATATGGGCCGAGGCGCGCTGTCGGAGGGTGGAGCGGGTGAGGGGAATCGAACCCCCGTCGTAAGCTTGGGAAGCTTCTGCTCTACCATTGAGCTACACCCGCGCTGCCCCCAATTTCGCCAGGACGCGGCCGTTGCGCAAGAGGGAGAATGCGGGAACCCGCCGTGCGGCGGTACGGCCGCGATGCCGGCCCCGATGGCTGGCGGCCCGTGCCGGAAAGCCCCATTTAGCTCTGACGGGCCGCCGGCCGGCGCCCGCCATCCCGGATTCCTGCCGGAGCTGTCATGATTGAACTTCACACCTGGGCGACGCCGAACGGCTACAAGGTCTCCATCCTGCTCGAGGAGCTCGGGGTCCCCTATTCCGTGCATGCCGTGGACATCGGCGCCGGCGACCAGTTCAAGCCGGCATTCCTGGCGATCGCGCCGAACAACCGGATCCCCGCCATCATCGACCGGGACGGCCCGGGCGGCGCGCCCTATTCGCTGTTCGAGAGCGGCGCGATCCTGATGTATCTCGCCGACAAGTACGGCCGCTTCTGGCCGCAGGAGCATCCGGCACGCTGGGACACGGTGCAGTGGCTGATGTGGCAGATGGGCGGCGTCGGCCCGATGTTCGGCCAGGCTCATCACTTCCGGAACTACGCGCCGGAGAAGATCCCCTACGCGATCGACCGCTACACCAATGAGGCGGGGCGCCTCTACCGGGTCATGAACACCCGGCTCGGCCAGACGGAATGGCTCGGCGGCGACAGCTACACGATCGCCGACATCGCGACCTGGCCGTGGACCCGCAGCATCGCGAACCAGGGCCACAGCCTCGAGGACTTCCCCCATGTGAAGCGCTGGTCAGAGGCGATCGCCGCGCGCCCGGCGGTACAGCGCGGCCTCGACGCGCTGAAGGGGCTGCGCCGCGAGGCGCCGATGGATGACCGCCAGCGCGACATCCTGTTCGGCGCGACGCAGTACGCGAAGCGGTGAGCTGACGGCGGCGGAGCGGCAGCGGTGGACGGACGGGCGCGGATGACGGGGCCGGGCGGGGAGATCGCGCGGCTGGCCGAGTTGCTCGCCCGGCTGCCGGGGCTCGGCCCCCGCTCCGCCCGCCGGATCGTCCTTCACCTCCTCGCCCGGCGCGACACCGCGATGGTGCCGCTGGCCGAGGCGCTGGCCGCCGCCGCCGCCGTGGTGCGGCCCTGTCGGGTGTGTGGCAATCTCGACACCGCCGATCCCTGCACGATCTGCGCCGATCCGGCGCGTGAGGCGGGGACGATCTGCGTCGTCGAACAGGTCTCGGACCTCTGGGCGATCGAGCGCAGCCGCGCCTTCCGGGGCCATTATCACGTGCTCGGCGGCACGCTGTCGGCACTCGGCGGTACCGGGCCGGACGAGCTGCGCATCCCGCAGCTCCTCGCGCGCGCCCGCGAGCCCGCCATCGCCGAGGTGATCCTCGCCCTCAATGCGACGGTCGACGGGCAGACGACGGCGCACTATCTCGCCGAGCGGCTGGCCGGGCTGGACAGGCCGGCGGGCGGGCTCTCCGTCACCCGCCTCGCCCATGGCGTGCCGCTGGGGGGCGAGCTCGACTATCTCGATGACGGCACGCTGACGGCGGCGCTCAGGGCCCGCCGCGCGCTCTGACCCCGCCGGCCCAAAAGGCCGGCTCAGAAGACACATTCCCCGGTGACGATATCGAGCGCCGCGGCCGAGCCGGCGAGCGGCAGGGTGTGGTCGATGCCGGTGCCGGCGACTTTGAGCCGGACCTCGCCGCCGGCGCGCAGGGCCTCGACGACAGGGGTGAGCTCAGCCGCGCCGCGTGTTTGCGGCGACCATTCGAGCTCGGTCATCCCTTCGGCCTGGATCACCGTCATCGGCACGGCGGCGTCGAGCGGGGCACCATCGACCACGACCTCCACCGCCAGCCGCGCACCGGGGACGATGCCGTCGGGCACGCCACCGATCGCGAAGAGAACATAGGGTCCGGGACGGACGAGCGGCGCGTCATCCGCCGCCGGCCCGCCGCAATAGAAGGTGAGCCGGCCGCCATCATCGTCCGAGACGCCGGCCCAGACGGTGCCCATCTGGTAACCGGACGCCCAGGCCGGCGCGACGCCCAGCGCCCCGGCCTGGAGTTCCTGCGCCGATGCGGGGCCCGCGAGGGCGGCGAGAAGACAGGCGATGGCCACCCGTCCTGCGTTGATCATCATCGGACGCCTCCGCAATGGCCGGGCGAAAGGCCCGGCGGCCGGGGTGTGGCGTCCGTGATGACCGGTCTTTGCGGCGCGGCGATGGTCGCGCCTGGGCGGTTACGCGTCGAGCAGGATGCGCTGGGGGTCCTCGATGCATTCCTTGATGCGGACGAGGAAGGTCACCGCCTCGCGCCCGTCGACGATGCGATGGTCATAGCTGAGGGCGAGATACATCATCGGCCGCACCTCGACCCGGCCACCGATCGCCACCGGCCGCTCCTGGATCTTGTGCATGCCGAGGATGCCTGACTGCGGCGGGTTGAGGATCGGCGTCGACATCAGCGAGCCGTAGACCCCGCCATTGGAGATGGTGAAGGTGCCGCCGGTCAGCTCCGCCATCGTCAGCTTGCCGTCGCGCGCCTTGCGGCCGAGACCGGCGATCGCCGTCTCGATCTCGGCGAAGGAGAGGGTGTCGCAATCGCGCACCACCGGCACGACGAGCCCCTGCTCGGTGCCGACCGCGACGCCGATGTCGTAGTAGTTCTTGAAGACGATGTCCTCGCCGTCGATCTCGGCATTCACCGCCGGGATCTCCTTCAGCGCGGTCACGCAGGCCTTCACGAAGAAGGACATGAAGCCGAGCTTCACGCCGTGCCGCTTCTCGAAGGTCTCCTTGTAACGGCCGCGCAGCGCCATCAGCGCCGACATGTCGACCTCGTTGAAGGTCGTCAGCATCGCCGCTTCGTTCTGCGCCTGCTTCAGCCGCGTCGCGATCGTCCGCCGCAGCTTCGACATCCGCACCCGCTCCTCGCGGTCACGGCGCGGCCGCGGCGGGCTCTCCGGCCGGACGAAGGCCGGGATCTCGACGGTGGCCGCGGATGGTGCCCCGGTCCGCTCCGGCGCAGCCGGCGTCGCGGGCCGGGCTGCGGCGGCGAGCGCGTCCTCCTTCAGGATGCGCCCATCCTTGCCGCTGCCGGCGACACCCGCCGGGTCGACACCGGCCTCGGCGAGGATCTTGGCGGCCGAGGGCATCGCCACCGCATCGCGGCGCGCCGCGGCGCCGCTCTGCTCGGCCGCGGGCGCCGCGGCAGGTGCAGTGGCGGGCTCCGCCGACGGCTTCGCCGGCGCGGCGTCAGGTGCTGCGGCGGGCGCGGCACCGGCCGCGATCGTCCCGAGCACCGCGCCGACCGCGACATTGGCCCCTTCCTCCGCCAGCACGCTCTCCAGCGTGCCGGCCTCGGTCGCGTTCACCTCGAGCGTCACCTTGTCGGTCTCGAGCTCGACCAGCGGATCGTCAACGGCCACGGCGTCGCCCGGCTTCTTCAGCCAGCGCGACACGGTCGCCTCCGTCACCGACTCGCCCAGCGTGGGCACCTTGATCTCGACGCTCATCCTTCGCTCACTCCCGGTCCGGCTTCCGGTGCCCTGCCCTGCTGCGCGATCGGCATCACGCGCGGTCGACGCGCAGCGCCTCGTCGATCAGCTTCGCCTGTTCCTGATTGTGTCGCCGCACGAGCCCGGTGGCGGGGGCCGCCGCCTCGGGGCGACCGGCATAGATCGGCCGCGTCGCCGGGCGCCCGGCCCGCACCAGGATCGTCTCGAGGCGACGGTCGACGAAGTACCAGGCACCCATGTTCTGCGGCTCCTCCTGGCACCAGACGACTTCGGCCGCAGGGTATTTCGCGAGCTCGGCGGCGAGCGTGTTCTCCGGGAAGGGGAAGAGTTGCTCGACGCGCAGCACCGCCACATCCGTCAGCCCGCGCTCGTCCCGCTCCTTGCGCAGATCGTAATAGACCTTGCCCGAGCACAGCACGACACGCCGCACCGCCTCGCCGGTGGCGATCTCCGGGCTCGTCTCGCCCAGCACGCGGTGGAAGGTCGAGCCGTTGATGAAATCGCCGATCGACGAGACGCAGTCCTTGTGCCGCAGCAGCGATTTCGGCGTGAAGACCACCAGCGGCTTGCGGAAATCACGATGGATCTGCCGCCGCAGCGCATGGAAGTAGTTCGCCGGCGTCGTGCAGTTGACGATCTGCCAGTTGTCCTCGGCGGATTGCTGCAGGAAGCGCTCGATCCGGCCCGAGGAATGCTCCGGCCCCTGGCCCTCATAGCCGTGCGGCAGCAGCATCACCAGCCCCGACATGCGCAGCCATTTCTGCTCGCCGGAGGAGATGAACTGGTCGATCATCACCTGGGCACCATTGGCGAAATCGCCGAACTGGGCCTCCCAGATGGTCAGCGCCCGCGGCTCCGCCGTCGAGTAGCCATACTCGAAGCCGAGCACCGCAAACTCCGACAGCGGGCTGTCATGCACCTCGAAGGTCGCCTGACCCTCGCGGATGTGCTGCAGCGGCACGAAGCGCTCATCGGTCTCCTGGTCGAACAACACCGCATGGCGCTGGCTGAAGGTGCCGTTGCCGGAATCCTGACCGGACAGGCGGACCGGCACGCCCTCGACGGCCATCGAACCGAAGGCCAGCGCCTCGGCGGTCGCCCAGTCGATGCCCTGGCCGCTCTCGATCATCTCCTGCTTGGCACGGAACAGCCGCGCCACCTTCGGGTGCAGCGCGAAGCCCTCCGGGTAGCGGATCAGCGCCCGCCCGACCTCGCGGAACAGCCCCTCGCTGATCGCGGTGACGCCGCGCCGGTCGCCGCTCGAGGCGACCTTCAGTCCGGTCCAGGCGCCACCCAGCCAGTCCGCCTTGTTGGGCCGGTAGGATTGCGAGGCGTCGAATTCCTGCTCGAGCCGGGCGGTGAAGTCGCGGCGCAGCGCCTCGACCTCCTCCGTTGACATCACGCCTTCCTCGACGAGGCGGCGGCCATAGATCGCCCGCGTCGTCGGGTGCCGGGCGATGCGCTTGTA
>CAYORM010000033.1:15013-32974 GCA_964406375.1 uncultured Mycobacteriaceae bacterium
TTGTACATCACCGGCTGGGTGAAGGTCGGCTCGAGGCCCTCATTGTGACCGAAGCGGCGGTAGCAGAACATGTCCACCACCACGTCCTTCTGGAACTGCTGCCGGAACTCGGTCGCGATGCGGCAGACATGGACGACCGCCTCCGGGTCGTCGCCGTTCACGTGGAAGATCGGCGCCTGGATCGCCTTGGCGACGTCCGTGCAATAGGGGCCCGAGCGCGAATAGGACGGCGAGGTGGTGAAGCCGATCTGATTGTTGATGATGAAGTGCATCGTGCCACCGACCCGATAGCCCTTCAGCTCGGACAGCATCAGCGACTCACCGACCACGCCCTGACCGGCGAAGGCGGCGTCGCCATGGATCAGCAGCGGCAGCACCTGGGTCCGCGTGGTGTCGCCGCGTTGGGCCTGCTTGGCGCGCACCTTGCCCAGAACGACCGGGTTCACCGCCTCGAGATGGCTCGGATTGGGCGTCAGCGACAGGTGGATGACATGGCCGTCGAAGTCACGATCGGCGGAGGTGCCGAGATGATACTTGACGTCGCCGGAGCCCTGCACGTCCTCGGGGTTCGCAGGATTGCCCTGGAACTCCGAGAAGATCGCCGCAAAGGGCTTGTTCATGACATTGGCGAGCACGTTCAGCCGGCCACGATGGGCCATGCCGATGACGATCTCCTCGAGGCCGAGCTGACCGCCGCGCTTCATGATCTGCTCGAGCGCCGGGATCATCGCCTCGCCGCCATCCAGGCCGAAGCGCTTGGTGCCCGTGTACTTCAGGTTCAGGAACTGCTCGAACACCTCGCCGGCCGTCAGCCGCTCGAGGATCGCCCGCTTGCCCCTGGGGGTGAAATCGGTGTGGTTCTCTATCGTCTCTATGCGTTCCTGGATCCATGCGCGCTGCGCCGGATCCTGGATGTGCATGAACTCGACACCGATCTTGCCGCAATAGGTTGCCTTCAGCCGCGCCACGATCTGACGCAGCGTCGGCATGTCGAGCCCGAGCTGCCCGTCGATGAAGATCGGCCGGTCCCAATCCGCCTCGGTGAAACCCAGGCGCGCCGGGTCGAGATCGCTGTGTGCGGTCCGCGGGGCGAGCTGGAGCGGATCGAGATCGGCCTCGAGATGACCCCGAGCACGATAGGCGCGGATCAGCATCAGCGCCCGGATGCTGTCGAGCGCCGCGCGGCGCACCGTGTCGGCATCGATCGGCGCGGCGGGCCGTTCCGCGGGGCGGCCGGCCGCCGGGCGCTCAGCCTTGGCCGGCGGCACGGAAAGCTCGATCGCGAAGGCCTCGGCAAGGCCGGCGAGCGCTGCGAGATCGCCGTCCGGCCGGGCGCCGTCGGTGGGCGCCCAGCTCGGCTGCGTCACCGCGCTCGCCCCCTCATCGGCCAGAGAGGCGAAGAAACGCCGCCATCCCTCGTCGACCGAGGCAGGATCGCGTTGCCAGCGATCATGCAGCTCGCCGATGAACGCAGCATTCTGAGCGGACAGGAAGGAGCTGTGCTCCGTCGGGCTGGCCATAGACGCGAGGCGACCGGTCTTCCGGTCGCTTCCCTTTCATTCGGTGCCCGGGCCGGAGGATCCGGCACACGGATGGGGGTGTGTCGATGCGGGCGCGCAACCTACGCCGCTTGCCCGCAGGACGGAAGATGGGCCGAAGCGCCGCAAAGATGAAGTGTTAGAGACGATTCTTTTCCGATCGGCGCCCCGACGCAGGTGCATGCGTCGTCGGGGAACTGCGCCGATGGCGGGCGGCGAATCGCGCCGCCGCCCCGGAACCGTCTCAACCCCCCATCGCCTCCAGCATCGTGACGCCAAGCTTGGCCGGGCTGTCGGCGACGATGATGCCCGCCTCCCGTAGCGCCGCGATCTTGTGCTCGGCGGTATCATGGCCGCCGGAGATGACGGCGCCGGCATGTCCCATCCGCCGCCCCGGCGGGGCGGTACGCCCGGCGATGAAGCCGACGACGGGCTTCTTCGTGCCACTCTCGGCGATGAAGCGCGCCCCCTCGACCTCGGCGTCACCGCCGATCTCGCCGATCATGATGATGCCCTCGGTCTCGGGGTCGTCGATGAAGAGCGACAGCGCGTCGACGAAGTTCGTGCCGTTGACCGGATCGCCGCCGATCCCGATGCAGGTGGTCTGGCCGAGCCCGGTGGCGGTGGTCTGTGCCACCGCCTCATAGGTCAGCGTGCCCGAGCGGCTGACGATGCCGATCCGGCCGCGCTGATGGATGTGACCGGGCATGATGCCGATCTTGCATTCGCCGGGGGTGATGACGCCGGGACAGTTGGGGCCGATGAGCCGTGTCTTCGATCCGGCGAGCACCCGCTTGACCCGCACCATGTCGAGCACCGGGATGCCCTCGGTGATGCAGACGACGAGCGGGATCTCGGCGTCGATGGCCTCGAGGATGGCATCGGCCGCGAACGGCGGCGGCACATAGATGACGCTCGCATTGGCGCCGGTCTCGGCCACCGCCTGCGCCACCGTGTCAAAGACCGGCAGGTCGAGATGGGTGGTACCGCCCTTGCCGGGCGTCACGCCCCCGACCATCCGTGTGCCATAGGCGATCGCCTGCTCGGAATGGAAGGTGCCCTGCGCGCCGGTGAAGCCCTGGCAGATGACGCGGGTGTCGCGATTGACGAGAACGGCCATGTCACGCGGCCTCCTTCACGGCCGAGACGATCTTGCGGGCGGCGTCGTCGAGATCATCGGCCGACAGGATCGGCAGGCCGCTCTCGGCCAGGATCTGCTTGCCGCGTTCGACATTGGTTCCCTCCAGCCGGACGACCAGCGGGACGTGCAGCGACACCTCGCGCGCCGCCGCGACCACGCCCTCGGCGATCACATCGCAGCGCATGATCCCGCCGAAGATGTTGACGAGGATGCCTTCGACATTCGGATCGGAGAGGATCAGCTTGAACGCCGTCGTCACCCGCTCCTTGGTGGCGCCGCCGCCGACATCGAGGAAGTTGGCCGGCTCGCCGCCATAGAGCTTGATGATGTCCATCGTCGCCATGGCGAGGCCGGCGCCATTCACCATGCAGCCGATATTGCCGTCCAGCTTGACGTAATTGAGCGAGGCGCGCTCGGCCTCGATCTCCGCCGGATCCTGCTCGGTCTCGTCGCGCAGCGCCTCGATGTCCTTGTGGCGGAACAACGCGTTGTCGTCGAAGCCCATCTTGGCGTCGAGCGCCACGACCTCGCCGGCACCGGTGACCACCAGCGGGTTGATCTCGACGATCGAGGCGTCGAGCTGCACGAACGCCTCATACATCGCAGTGAGGAAGCGGACGGCGGCGCCGACCTGCTTGCCCTCGAGCCCGAGCCCGAAGGCGATGCGGCGCGCATGGAAACCGGACAGTCCGGTCGCCGGGTCGATCGCGACGGTCAGGATCCGCTCGGGGGTATTGGCCGCGACCTCCTCGATCGCCATGCCGCCTTCGGTCGAGGCGATGATGGTGACCCGCCCGGTCTTCCGATCGACGAGCAGCGAGAGATAGAGCTCGCGCGCGATGTCGCAGCCATCCTCGACATAGATCCGGCCCACCGTGCGACCGGCCGGGCCGGTCTGCTGGGTGACCAGCGTCCGACCGAGCATCGCCGATGCCGCCTCGCGCACCTCATCGATCGAGCGGGCGAGGCGGACGCCCCCCTTGCCGCTCTCGTCATCGAGGAAGCGCCCCTTGCCGCGGCCGCCGGCATGGATCTGCGCCTTGACGACCCAGACCGGCCCGCCGAGCGACTCCGCCACCGCCACCGCCTCGTCCGCGGTGTACGCGACCCCGCCGCGCAGGACCGCCACGCCATAGCGCTTCAGGAGCTCCTTGGCCTGGTATTCGTGGATGTTCATCGCCGTTCCGTTTCGGCCATTCGGGAGGGGTGCGGCCTCGGAAGAGGGCAAGCCGGCCGCGGGCGGAGCGCACCTTAGCCATCGTGCCCCGGGCGCACAACGGGGCTTTGCCGCACCGCACACCCGCAGCAGGGTGGGCCGGTGATCGGTGTCAATGGCAGCGCTGCACTTCGATCGTCACATGCGCGAGGCCCGGCAGCCCCTCCAGGCGCCGCCGGTAGAGATCGGGCGGCTGCGGATGGTGTGAGATGACAGACAGCATCGCGGCCGCATGGCCGGGGCCGAGCCGCCACAGCCGCAGATCGGCGATTCGGTCACCGCCGGTTTCGATACGGCCGCGAATGAGGGCGGCGAGGCGCGGATCGGGGGCGAGGTCAAGCAGACCCGCCCCGGCGCGCCGCAGCTTGCCGACCGCCCAGGCCGCGACCAGCGCCGCCCCGCCGAGGCCGAGGGCCGGATCGATGAAGGCGTGGCCGGTGGCCTCCACTACGGCAAGCGCCAGCATCACCAGGGGTGCCGGCAGGATCGCGCGCGGCGGCAGAAGACGCAACTCGGGCGGCCCGGCCGTCCCTGCGGTTCCAGCCGCCCGTCGCCACCACGGTCGCCATCCGGCCAGAACCGCACCGGCGGTGCAGGCGAGCCCGCAGCCCAGCCCCGCGGCCGCGATGGCGGGCATCGGCTGAAGCGCCGCGGGCTCGAACAGATGCAGAAGCGATTCCCAGGCGAGGGCGAGTGCCACCACCCCCAGCACGATGGCCGCGGAGTAGAAGCCGAGATCGGTGATCCGGCTACTGTCGCCGCCGAGTCGAAGATCGCCGGCATCCCGGCGCACGGCCCGCCAGCCCAGCCTGGCGATCGCGAGCGTCGCGGCGCGGGTAGCCATCAGCCAACCGGCCGCGAGCAGGGCCATCGAGCCGAAGACCGCGCCACCCGCCACCAACACCACCATCGCCGCCATGGCGAGTGGCATCGCCCGGCGCAGCCGCCGCTCGCCGGGCGGCCCGTTGCCCGACCGGTCGGTCGCGTGTCGATCCATCCGTCGTTTCCGTCTTCCGACCCGAAGAGGATAGCGCGGGCGCCGGTGGAGCGAGAAGCCGGCCGGTCGTGGTGCGGTACGCGGTGCGGTGTGGAACGCCGGGGTGGCCGCCCGGGTTGGCCCGTCACCACCGATGTTCAGGGCACGGATCGATGAACAGCCGCCTGATCCACGAGGCGCATGGCCAGCGCGTCTTCGCCGTCATCCTCGATGCGGGCGACGAGGTGACGGCCTGTCTTGAGCGGTTCGCCGCATCGGAACGGGTGACGGCGGCGCAGGTGACGGCGATCGGCGCCTTCGAACGGGTCGTGCTCGCCTTCTGGGACCACCGGTCGCGGCGCTATGAGGAGCATCCGTTCGACGAACAATGCGAGGTGCTGTCACTGCTCGGCGATGTGGCGCTCGACGCGGCGTCCGGCGCCCCGAAGCTGCATCTCCATGCGGTGCTCGGCCGCCGCGACACCACGACACGCGGCGGCCACCTCCTCCTGGCGGTGGTCAGGCCGACACTCGAGGTGATCGTGACCGAGCAGCCGGCCCATCTGTGCCGGGTGCATGACCCGGCAACCGGTCTCGCCCTGATACGCGCGTCCTGATCAGGCCGCAGGCGCCCCTCTCAGGACGGCGCGTCCTCGGTCTCGACGGAGACTTGGACCGCTGCGTTGACGATGCAGATGCGGCCGCCATCATCGAACCCGTTCGGGACCAGCAGACCGCCCGGCCCGATCTCGACGGTGGCGACACCGTGCGGCAGCGACGCCCGGACGGCCTCGGCATCGACCGGAGCGGCCCCTTCGGGAACCCCCAGCCGCACCAGAACATGCATCCGGCTCTCCTCACCACCGGTAAGCGCGCGGACGCCCGGCATGAAGTTGCGCTGGATCGCATCGCGCACGGCACGCAGCGCCGCCTTGGTCGTGTCCTCGCCCCGCAGGTCGACACCCATGCCGAGCTCGATGAACATGATCCTCCGCATCTCTCCCCCTCCCCGTTGCTGACGGCCGCGTTCACTGCGGCGGCAGCGGCTCCGTCTCGACCTCCGGCACCGGGACGGCCGGCGGCTGCGGCCCGCCATCGGCGGGCGCGGTCGGCGGCTCATCACCGCCGAGCGACAGGCAGCCGGCGAGGGCCAGCGTGGCGGAGAGAAGAATGGCCGGCCGGATCATCGCTTTGCCTCCGTCAGCCCGCGTTGAGCTGGCGGGTCACCTCGACCAGCTTGCGCACCGCCTCGACCGATTTGTCGAACATCGCTTTCTCCTCGGCGTCGAAGGCGACCTCGACGATCCGCTCGACACCGTTCGCGCCGATCACCACCGGCACGCCGATGTAGAAGCCGTCGACACCGTACTGGCCCGACAGATAGGCCGCGCAGGGCAGGACGCGCTTCTTGTCGCGCAGATAGCTCTCGGCCATCGCGATCGCCGAGGAGGCGGGGGCGTAGAAGGCGCTGCCGGTCTTCAGCAGCCCGACGATCTCCGCACCGCCGTCGCGGGTGCGCTGGACGATGGCATCCAGGCGTTCCTGCGTCGTCCAGCCCATCCGGACGAGGTCCGGCAGCGGAATGCCGGCGACCGTCGAATAGCGCACCAGCGGCACCATGGTGTCACCATGGCCGCCGAGCACGAAGGCGGTCACATCCTCGACCGAGACGCCGAACTCCTCGGCGAGGAAGTAGCGGAAGCGCGCCGAATCGAGGACGCCGGCCATGCCGACGACCTTCTCGCGCGGCAGGCCCGAGACCTCCTGCAGCACGCCGACCATAGCGTCGAGCGGGTTGGTGATGCAGATGACGAAGGCGTTCGGCGCATGGGTCCGGATGCCCTCACCCACCGCCTTCATCACCGTGGTGTTGGTGCCGATCAGATCGTCGCGGCTCATGCCCGGCTTGCGCGGCACGCCGGCGGTGACGATCACCACATCGGCGCCGGCGATGTCGGCATAGTCATTGGTGCCCTTCAGCCGGGCGTCGAAGCCCTCGACAGGCGAGGCCTCGGCGATGTCGAGCGCCTTGCCCTGCGGCACGCCCTCCATGATGTCGAACAGCACGATGTCGCCGAGCTCCTTGAGCCCGGCCAAGAGCGCCAGCGTGCCGCCGATCTGTCCTGCGCCGACGAGGGCGATCTTGTTTCGCGCCATGATCCGATCCTTACCGGTGACTTGTGGGGCGCGGCCGTCCTACTCCGATTTGCCGGGGGCGACAAGGCGCGCTCCCCGCCCTTTCGTCCGTCTTGCCCTGCCGTCCCGGCCTCTTGCCTGCTGGCCATCCCTGGCGCCCTCATGACAGGCTGATCATGGAGCGGGAGGAGACCGGGATGGATGACTGGCTGGTGAGCGTCGCCGATGCGCGTCGGTCGATCGCAGGTTCTCCCGAGCCGTTCTACGCCGAGGTGATGCGCCGCGGCACGATGAATGCCGGGCTCTACGTCCCGGAGGGCGAGGACCGGCAGGGGCCGCACGAGCAGGACGAGATCTATGTCGTCTGGCGCGGCTCGGGGGTGTTCGAGCGCGACGGCGAGCGCCGGCCCTTCTCCGCCGGCGACATGATCTTCGTGCCCGCCGGCATGACCCATCGCTTCGTCGCGTTCAGCCCGGACCTCGCGGTCTGGGTGGTATTCTGGGGTCCGGCCGGTGGCGAAGCCGCCTGAGGCGATCAGCCCCCGAGCGCGATCACCAGCAGCATCGCGCCGCCGATGGCGATCCGGTACCAGCCGAAGGGTGCGAAGCCGTGGCGTGAGATGAGGGCCAGCGCCGGCCGCACCACCAGCAGCGCGGCGAGGAAGGCGACGAGAAAGCCAAGCGCGATCAGCCCCGCCCCTTCGAGGTCGAGTCCCGCCCGGTTCTTCCAGAGGTCGTAGACTGTCGCGCCGAGCATCGTCGGGATCGCGACGAAGAACGAGAACTCCGCGGCGGCGCGCCGCTCGACGCCGAGCATCAGCGCGCCGAGGATCGTGGCCCCCGAGCGCGAGACGCCGGGGATGAGCGCGGCCGCCTGGGCCACGCCGATGAGAAGCGCCGTCCGCAGCGGGATCGTCTCGGCCTGCAGGTGCCGCGGTGCCGGCGCGCGCTTGTCGACCAGGAGGATCACGACGCCGCCGAGAATGAGCGCGATCGAGACCGGCAGCGGGTCGAAGAGCACCGCCTTGATCGCGCCGTGGAACAGCACACCAAGCAGCGCGGCCGGCAGGAAGGCCAACAGCACCGCCGCCGCGAAGCGCCGCGCCGCGGGATCCCGCGGCAGCGCGACCACCGCCCGCGCCAGCCTTCCGAAATAGAGGGCACAGATCGCCAGAATGGCGCCGAGCTGGATCGCGACCTCGAAGATGAAGCCGGGCGGCCCCTGAAAGCCGAGCAGGTCACCGACGAGGATGAGATGCCCGGTCGAGGAGACCGGCAGGAACTCGGTCAGCCCCTCGACGAGGCCGAGGATCGCGGCGTTGAGAACGTCCAAGGGCGGGGGAGCCCCTCATCGTAGGGAAGGTGCCGGCGAGCCGGCACGCCGCCACGCGACGGCCCGGCTTGATAGCGCGGCCGCCCCTAGCGCGCCAGTTCCGGCGCCCCTTGACCCTTGTCCTTGCGGCGGCGCGCGCGCTCGGCCGCCCGCTCTGCCCGGCGCGCCGCGCGCCGTTCGCGGCGAGACCGGAAGCCCGCCTGGACGGTGTCGCCGAGCACCAGCATGCACGGGGTCAGCAGCAGCGTCAGCAGCGTGGCGAAGGCGAGCCCACCCGAGATCGCCGCCGAGAGCTGCGTCCACCACTGCGCCGACGGGGCGCCGAAGGTGACCTCACGGGCGAAGAAGTCGGGCGTCATCTCCAGCACCATCGGCAACAGGCCGAGCACCATGGTGAAGGCGGTCAGGAAGACCGGCCGGAGACGCTGCGCCCCGGTCAGCACCGCCGCCTCCGCCGCGGGGAGGCCGCGCCCGCGGAACTCGTTATAGGCGTCGATCAGGATGATGTTGTTGTTCACGACGATCCCGGCGAGCGCGATGATGCCGATGCCGCACATCACGACGCCGAAGGGCTGGCCGGTGACGAGCAGCCCCACCAGCACCCCGGCGGTCGACAGGACAATGCCGCTCAGCACCAGCGCCACCTGATAGAAGCTGTTGAACTCGAGCAGCAGCACCAGGACCATCAGCGCGATCGCGGTGACGAAGGCGGTGCCGAGGAAGGCACCGGTCTCTGCCTGTTCCTCCTGATCGCCGGTGAAGGCGACATAGACGCCCGCGGGCAGATCCATCTGCGCCATCGCCGCCTGCAGCTTCGCCACCTGGTCGTTGGCGAGCAGGCCCGGCTCCACCCCGGCGGAGAGCGTCAGGGCGCGCATCCCGTCGATCCGCGTCAGGACGCTCGTCTTCGGGGCCGGCGTGACGGTCACGAAGTTCGACAGCGGCACCAGCCCGACCGCCGTCTGGACGCGCAGCCGTTCCAGCGAATCGAGGTTCCGGTCGCTGGCCGGGAAGCGGACACGGATATCGATCTCGTCTTCCGCATCCTGCGGCCGATAGCCCGCCACCCGCACGCCGGTCGTCACCATCTGGATGGCGCTGCCGATGGTGGCGACGTCGGCCCCCATCTCGGCGGCGCGCTGACGATCCACCTCGACCTGCCACTCGATCCCGGGCAGCGGACGCGAATCGATGACATCGACAAAGCCGCCGATCTCGTCCATCGCCGCGCGGATCGCCTCCATCGTCGGCACCAGCAGCGCCGGATCGCGCGCGGTGACCTCGAGGTTGATCGGCTTCTGCTCGCCCGGCCCCTCCTGGGCGCCCTGGATCTCCAGCATGATGCCGGGGATGTCCGCGGTGCGTTCGCGGATCGTCTGGAACACCGCCTCCGCCGGCGGCCGCTGGTCCCAGGGGACCATCTCGAGCTGGATGGCGCCGATCACGTCCTCGCCGAGATCCCGGGCCGCGGCGCCATAGGTCCGGGCGTAGACGATCTCGAACTCGGGCATCGCGAGGATCCGCTCCTCGACGCGGCGGACCAGCGCATCCTTCTCCCAGACCGACAGATCGCCGCGCGCCCGCACCTGCACCTGTGCGAAATCCGGTTCGATCGCGGGGAAGAATTCGGTGCCGCGACCGAACTGCCCATAGGCCCAGAAGGTGGCGACCATCGCGAGGACGGCGATGCCGAGCGTCATGAGCGGCCGGCGCACCAGCCGCTGCAATAACCGCACATAGCCGCCGGTGACCCCGCGCAGGGTCGCGAGGTCGACCTTCTCCGACAGCTCCTGCGTCAGCACTGCCGGCCGGCCGACGAGACCGCCGATCACCGGCAGGAAGACCAGCGCCACGATCAGCGATGCGGTCAGCATGACGATGACCGTGAAGGGCAGGTAGAACATGAACTCGCCGATCACCCCCGGCCAGAACAGCAGGGGCGCGAAGACGGCGATCTTGGTCATGGTGGCGCCGGTGATCGGCCACAGCATCCGCCAGGCCGCCGTCAGATAGGCCTCTCGGGGCGCCATGCCCTCGGCCATCTTCCGGTCGGCATATTCGGAGACGACGATCGAATCATCGACCAGCAGGCCGATCACCAGGATCAGGCTGAACAGCACGACGATGTTCATCGTCACGCCGGCGAGCTGCAGCACGACGAATCCCATCAGCATGGAGCCGGGGATGGCGATGCCGACGAGCAGCCCCGACCGCACGCCCATCGCGGCGATGATGATGAGCAGGACGATGAGAACGGCCGCGATCACGTTGTTCACGAGATCGTTCAGCGTCGTCTCGATCTCGCGGCTCTCGTCCTGCATGAAACCGACCTCGATCCCGGGCGGCCAGTCGGACTGCGCCTCGGCGACCACGGCCCGTACCGCATCGACCGTCTCGATGATGTTGGCACCGAGCCGCTTCTTGATCTCGAGTGTCACCGCCGACTGGCCGTCGACCCGCGCGAAGCCGTCGGGATCGGTGAAGCTCCGGCGCACGGTCGCCACGTCGCCGAAGGTGACGACGCGCCCGTCGACGACCTTCACCGGCATCGCCGCCAGGTCGTCGAAATCCTCGATCAGCCCGGGCACCTTCAGCACCAGGCGGCCCGCGCCGGTGTCGATGGCGCCGGCGGCCACCAGCCGGTTGTTGGCGTCGACGAAGGCGAGCACATCGGCGAAGGTGACGTGATAGGTCTCGAGCACCTCGGGATCGACGATGATCTCGACGAGCTCGGTCCGGTCGCCGCCGATATCGACCTCGAGCACGCCGGGCACCGATTCGACCTGCTCGCGCAGCGCCTCGGCGGTGACGAGCAGCGCCCGCTCGGTCAGCGGGCCCGAGAGGGTCACGGTGAGGATCGGGAAGAGCGCGACATTGACCTCATTGACCGTCGGCTCCTCGGCGGAGCTGGGCAGATCGGCCCGTGCCCGGTCGACGGCGAGGCGCACATCGTCGATCGCCCGGTCCGAATCGAAGCCGGCATCGAACTCCAGCAGGACAGAGGCGAAGCCCTCGCCCGCCGTCGAGGTCATCGTCTTCAGCCCCTCGATCGACTGCAGTTCGGTCTCGAGCGGCCGGGCGAGCAGCCGCTCGGCGTCCTCCGGCGACACGCCGGACAAGACGACATGGACGTAGACGATCGGGATCGCCACGTCTGGCGCGCTCTCCTTCGGGATCGACTGCCAGGCGCCGATGCCGGCGAACAGGATCACCGCGAAGCTGAGGATGACCGACCGGCTGTGATGGAAGAAGCCGGCGAGGATGGCGTGCACGACGTTACTCCGCTTCCGCCACGGCGTCGGGCGGGACCGGTATTGCCGTCTCGGGCATGGCCCCGGTCGTGACGCGGACGGTCTCGCCCGCCCGGACGAAACCCTGCCCGCTGGTGATGATCCGTGCGGAGGCTGGCAATCCGGCGACCCACATCCCCTCGGTCTCGCCGCGCACGATCTCGACAGGCACGAATCGCACGACACTGGCCTCGTCGACGGTCTTGACGCCCAGTCTCCCCTCGTCGTCGAGGACCAGCAGCGCCGGGGAGACGAAATGGGCCTCGGTGGTGCCGGTCGGCACGACGGCGCGGGCGCTCATGCCCGCCGGCAGGCGCGCCTCCTCATTGGGGATGGTGATCTCGGCCCGGAAGCTGCGGGTCTCGCGCGAGGCGCTTGCCGCGACGAAGGTGACGAGACCGGTCGCCTCCTGACCGTTCAGGAAGATCACCTCGGCCGGCTGGCCGCGCCGCACCCGCCCGATCGATTGCTGCGGGACGTCGACCTCGACGATCAGCGACGAGATGTCGATCAGCGTGCCGATCCCGTCCGCCATCTCCGGCGAGACGCGATCGCCCAGCTCCACCGTCCGGCGGTCGAGCACACCATCGAACGGCGCCACGATCTCGGTATTGGCGAGCGCGATCCGCGCCGCCTCGAGATCGGCGCGCGCCGTCTGCAGCGCCGTGAAGCGCTGCCGCAGTTCGGTTGCGGAGACGGCACCCCGCTCGGAGAGGCTCTGCGCGCTCGCGTAATCCGCCTCGGCCTGCTCGAGCGCGGCCTCGGCGCGCGTCAGCGCCAGCGCGCGGTCCTCCACGTCGAGCCGCACGATCACCTGGCCCGCCTCGACCAGCTCACCCTCGCGGGCCGCGATCTCGACGACCGTACCGGCGATTCGTGGGCGCAGCGTGATGCGACGCGCCGGCTCGGTCGCGCCGAGCAGCGTCAGCACCTCCTCGACCGGCTGGGCGGTGCTCTCCACGATCTCGACGAGAAACGCCGCACCTGCTTCGGCGCGCATGCGTGAAGGCGGCGCAGGCGCCGGCTCGTCTTGCAGAAGACCGCTCGCGAACCACCCGATCGTCGCGATTACGACGAGCCCGGCGGCGATCCAGGATCTGTTCATCAGCCAACCTCGGGGGCGAGATCGGACCGCCGGGGCGGCCGGATCGCTCAGCGTGAAGGCGGTGCCGACAGGTCGGTGCAGTCACGCGACGGCTCATATCGTGCGGACCGCGCGCGATTTCACCCACCCGGCGCGATTTTGCGCACGGCATCGCCATCCGCGCGCCGCGGCCTTATCCACCGTCACCGTGTCGAAAATCGGGTAGCGGGACGGCGGCTCGCAACGCGGCCGCGGCCTCGGGTGGCAGGGCCGAGCCCTCATGACCGACCGCGACTGCGCCCCAGGCACAGCCGGTTGCCAGCGCCCGGTCGAGGGGGAGGCCCGCCACCAGCCCATGCAGCAGGCCCGCGGCGAAGGCATCGCCGGCGCCGGTCGCGTCTACCTGCCGGGCCGGCACCACCGGACGGCGCAGCACGCCGGTGGCGGTGTGGGCGACGACGCCGCGCGGACCGTCCGTCAGCACCACGGCGAGAAGGCTCGGGCCGGCGAGGCGCCGTCCCCAGGCGAAGGGATCACCGGCGGCCATGGGGGGCAGTTCGGCGACGCCACCCACAAGCACATGCGCGGGAGAGGACAGCTCCGGCAGGACGGCTCCCTCCGCTCCGGGAAGCTGCGCGACGACCGGACCGTGCGACAGGAGCCGCGCCGCCGCCGGCGCCAGGGCCGGTCCCGCGACCTTGAGAAAGGCCCCGTCGGCGCTGGCGGGCAGATCCTCGGCGCAGAGCTCGCGGGCGCGGTAGGGGCCGAGGCGCAGGACCGTGCGTTCGCCATCCGGCTCGATCAGCACCAGCATTCGGGTCGTCGGCCCCGGCACCCGGCGGATCCGACCGGTCCCGACACCCCGGCGGGCCAGCGCCGAAAGGATCGCATCGCCCGCGGCATCCTGACCGACCACCCCGGCGAGGGTCACGGCGTGGCCGGCGAGGGCCAGCGCGATCGCGGCATTCGCGCCGCCGCCGCCCAGACGCGCGACCGCGGCGCCGCCGGCCCCGGTGCGGCCCGGCTGCAACGGCCCTTCGAGATGCACCACCTCGTCCTGGTTGACGCCGCCCGCGACGACGATGCGCGCCACGCCCGCCTCCCTTCGATCCTCGCGCCTGCGGGACGCTCCGTGCGATATCTGCGGCATGTCGAAACGCCCTGCCGCCAACGGCCCCACAGAAGAAGACACGCGCCAGCGCCCCCGCCGCAAGCTCCGAGCCGATCTGGCGCTGGTCGAGGCGGGGCTCGCCGAGAGCCGCAGCCGTGCCCAGGCGCTGATCCTGGCCGGCCTTGCCTATGAGGGGACACGACGGATCGGCAAGCCGGGAGAATCCGTCGCGGGCGATGCGGCGCTGTCGGTCAAGGGCCGTGACCATCCCTGGGTCAGCCGGGGCGGGCTGAAACTGGTCGCCGGGCTCGACCGCTTCGCCATCGACCCGGCCGGCGCCGTCGCGATCGATGTCGGTGCCTCGACGGGCGGCTTCACCGATGTGCTGCTCTCCCGCGGGGCGGCACGCGTCTATGCGGTGGATGTCGGGCACGGGCAGCTCGCCTGGTCGCTGCGGCAGGATCCACGCGTCGTCGTGTTGGAGCGGACCAATGCCCGGCATCTGACGGCGGACCTGATCCCGGAGCCGGTCGATCTTGTGGTCTGTGATGCCAGCTTCATCGGCCTTGAGACGGTGCTGCCGGCGGCGCTGGCGCTGTGCCGGCCGGGCGCCACCCTCGTTGCGCTGATCAAACCGCAGTTCGAGGTCGGCCCGGCCCAGGTCGGCAAGGGCGGTGTGGTGCGTGATCCGGCGCTCCACCGCGCCGTCTGCGAGCGGATCGCCGCTTGGCTCGCCGCGCGCCCGGGCTGGACCGTGCTGGGCGTCACCGAAAGCCCGATCACCGGGCCGGAGGGCAATGTCGAGTTCCTGATCGGCGGCCGCCTGACCGGCTGAGCGGTCGTCCCGGCGTGCGGAACCCCGGGCGCCGGCGGCGGTTAACCGCGCTGTCCGAACCGACACCGACGCCATGAGGAGACGCGACATGCCGGCCATCGGCGACGCGAAGATCCTGATCATCGCCACCCATGGGGTGGAGCAGTCCGAACTGACCGTGCCGCGCAACAGGCTGCGCGAGGCGGGCGCGACCGTGGTGGTCGCCAGCCTCGATGGCGGGCCGATCCGCGGCTGGGATCATACGGATTGGGGAGAGACCATCGCCGCCGACGCCCGCATCGATGAGGTCGACGCCGGGGATTTCGCGGCCATCGTCATCCCCGGCGGGCAGATCAATCCCGATCTGCTGCGGGTCGACGAGACGGCGATGGCGCTGGTGAGGCGCTTTCTCGATGACGGCAGGATCGTCGCCGCGATCTGCCACGGCCCCTGGCTCCTCGCCGAGGCCGATGCCGTGCGCGGCCGGGCGATGACCTCCTTCCGATCGATCCGCACCGATCTCGTCAATGCCGGGGCGAACTGGGTCGATGAGGCGGTCGTCGCCGATGGCGGCATCGTCACCAGCCGCTCGCCGAAGGATCTCGATGCCTTCATCGGCAAGATCATCGAAGAGGTGCAGGAAGGCCGCCACCGCCGGCACGCGGCCTGACGGCGGGATACCGCCCGCGAGGTCGCGTCAGCCGCCGCCGACGAGCGCCCGGTGGCGCATCATGTGATCGGCGAGCACGCAGGCCATCATCGCCTCGCCCACCGGCACGGCGCGGATGCCGACGCAGGGATCGTGCCGGCCCTTGGTCACGATCTCGGTTTCCTCGCCATCACGGGTCACCGTGCGCCGAGGCGTCAGGATCGAGCTGGTCGGCTTGACGGCGAAGCGCACCACGACAGGCTGGCCGGTCGAGATGCCGCCGAGAATGCCGCCGGCGTTGTTCGACAGGAACTCCACTGCGCCCCCCGCACCGATCCGCATCTCGTCGGCATTCTCCTCGCCCGACAGCAGGGCGGCATCGAAGCCGGCGCCGATCTCCACCCCCTTCACGGCATTGATCGTCATCATCGCGCGGGCGAGATCGCTGTCGAGCTTGTCATAGATCGGCTCGCCCCAGCCGGGGGGCACGCCCTCGGCGACGATCTCCACCACCGCGCCGGCAGAGGAGCCACGCTTGCGCACCGCATCGAGATAGGCGCTCCAGGTCTCAGCGGCGGCGGCATCGGGTGAGAAGAACGGGTTGCGCTCCGTCTCCGCCCAGTCCCAGCGGCTGCGGTCGACCGCGTGCGGGCCGATACGCACCAGCGCGCCTCGGATCGTCACCCCGACGAGGATGCGGCGGGCGACGGCGCCGGCCGCGACGCGGCAGGCGGTCTCGCGCGCGCTCGACCGGCCCCCGCCGCGCGGATCGCGGATGCCGTATTTCTGCTCATAGGTCCAATCGGCATGGCCGGGCCGGTAGCGCTGCGCGATCTCGGCGTAGTCCTTGCTGCGCTGGTCCTCGTTCTCGATCACGAGGGAGATCGGCGTGCCCGTCGTCTTCCCCTCATGGACCCCCGAGAGGATGCGCACCCGGTCCGGCTCGCGCCGCTGGGTCACGAAGCGCGACTGGCCCGGCCGGCGCCTGTCGAGCCAGGGCTGAATGTCCGCCTCCGACAGCGCGATGCGCGGCGGCACGCCATCGATCACCACGCCGATCGCCGGCCCGTGGCTCTCGCCCCAGGTGGTGAACCGGAAGACCGTGCCGAAGCTGTTGCCCGCCATCGCCGCTCCTCAGCCGGCCGGCAAGGCGGAGGCCGCCATCGTCATCGCTTGGGTGCCAGCCCCTGCAGCAACTCGGCGGTGGCCGCGGCATTGTCGACCGCGACCATGCCGACCGCGTGATAGCCGGCATCGACGTGATGCACCTCGCCGGTCACGCCGGCGCCCAGTTCGGAGAGGAGGTAGAGCCCCGCCCCGCCGACCTGCTCGATCGTCACATTGCGCTTGAGCGGGGCGTTCAGCTCGTTCCACCGCAGGATATAGCGGAAATCGCCGATACCGCTCGCCGCGAGCGTCTTGATCGGGCCCGCCGAGATCGCGTTGACGCGGATGCCGCGCGGGCCGAGATCGGCGGCGAGATAGCGCACGCTAGCCTCGAGCGCCGCCTTGGCGACGCCCATAACATTATAGTGCGGCATCACCTTCTCCGCCCCGTAATAGGTCAGGGTCAGAAGGCTGCCGCCCGCCTGCATCAGCTTGACCGCGCGCTGTGCGACGGCGGTGAAGCTGTAGCAGGAGATGTCCATCGTCCGCAGGAAATTGTCCCGCGTCGTGTCGAGATAGAGGCCGTCGAGCTCGCTCTTGTCCGAGAAGGCGATCGCATGGACGACGAAGTCGAGCCCGCCCCAGCGCTCCTCGATCGCCGCGAAGGCCGCATCCATCGACGCCGAATCGGTGACGTCGCAGGGCAGCAGCAGGTCGCTGCCGATGCTCTCGGCCAGCGGACGGACGCGCTTGAGCAGCGGCTCGCCCTGATAGGTGAAGGCGAGGCTCGCGCCATGGGCGGCGCACACCGACGCGATGCCCCAGGCGATCGACCGGTCGTTCGCAACCCCCATGACCAGACCGCGCTTACCCTGGAGGATCGGGCCCGGAGACCCGGGGGAAGGAACCGACATTCGACAGCCTCGTGACGGTAGGACACCCGTATTCCGCGCCACGGGTCCTTGAAGCGCGGCGATCGTACACGAACGTTTTCCCCGGTCAAATGCGGGCGTAGGATGGCGGGAACGTTCGATTTCCGGGCAGTTGGCCGAATGCCGGCACCAAGATTGAAGGATGTCGTGGCGCTGGCGCGCGCCATCGCGACTTTCGGAGGCTATGCGGTCGGCCGTTTCTGGAACGATGACGGGCTGCGCGTCGCCTCGGCGCTGACCTATTCCTCGCTGCTCGCGCTCGTGCCGATGACCACCGTGACCGTCGGCATCCTCAGCGTCTTCCCGGCTTTCGCCGAGGTCCGCGCCTCGATCCAGAGCGCGGTCTTCGACCTCCTGGTGCCGGAGGTCGGCCTCGTCGTCCTCGACTATCTCGAGAGCTTCTCGGCCAATGCCGGGCGGATGACGGCGCTGTCGGTGCTCGGCCTCGTGATCACCTCGATCCTGCTGCTCGCCACCATCGAGAATGCCTTCAACCACATCTGGAAGGTGAAGGAGCAGCGGACGCTCATCATCCGGCTGATCACCTTCTGGGCGCTGCTGACCGTCACACCGCTGCTGGTCGCGGCGAGCTTCTCGACGACGCTCGACCTCTACGAACAGAACCGCGACACGC
>CAYORM010000034.1:0-32158 GCA_964406375.1 uncultured Mycobacteriaceae bacterium
TGTCGCGCAGATAGTCGAAGCCGAACTCGTTGTTGGTGCCGTAGGTGATGTCGCAGGCATAGGCGGCCCGCCGCTCCTGCTCGTTCAGCCCGTGGACGATGCAGCCGACGGTCAGGCCGAGGAAGCGGTAGATCCGCCCCATCCAGCCGCTGTCACGGCGGGCGAGGTAGTCATTGACGGTGACGACATGCACGCCCTTGCCGGAGAGGGCGTTGAGATAGACGGCGAGGGTCGCGACCAGCGTCTTGCCCTCGCCGGTCTTCATCTCGGCGATCTTGCCCTGGTGGAGGACGATGCCGCCGATCAGCTGGACGTCGTAATGCCGCTGGCCGAGCGTGCGCTTGGCCGCCTCGCGCACCGTGGCGAAGGCCTCCACCAGCAGATCGTCCAGCGTCTCGCCCTTGGCCAGACGTTCGCGGAACTGCCGGGTGCGGTCGCGCAGCTCCTCGTCCGACAGCCGCTCGAGCTGCGGCTCGAGGGCCCCGATCGCCGCGACCGTGCCCCGGAGGGACTTGACGAAACGGTCGTTGGACGAGCCGAAAATCTTCCGGGCGAGAGCACCGAGCATCGAAACCTCAGAAATCCGCGGAGCGCGAGAAGGGCGCCGCCGTCACGTGGTCCCGTCGCGGGGCGCTGTCAACGCACACAGACCCTTCGCTCCGGCAGTCATGCCGGTGCGGCAGAACCCACGGCCGCGGACCATAACCGAAGCCGAAGCAGCCGGCCAGTGACGCGCGACACTGCTGTACGAAGCCGTCACCCGTGGGCGGACGGTCAGCGGACCAGCCGGCAGCAGCCTTCGAGCAGCATGCCGCTCGGCAGCATCAGCGTCATCGCATAGGGATAATCGAGGTCGGACATGCCGTCGCTGCACTGGCGACGGTCCATGAGGGCGAGGCCGGCGCCGCCGCCACGATGCAGACGCATCGCCTGCGGCCACCAGCGGCCCTCGGCCGGTCGCCGCTCGCCGGCGGTGAAGCGCAGCTCGCCACCCTGCGGCGTGCCGAAGATTGCGGCGCCGCCGGCCAGCGACAGGCTCCAGAACGGTTCGGTGCCGGCGCAACTCAGGCGCTCCGGCGTCACATAGCGTCCCGCAACCCAGCCGGTCGTGCCACGCCACACCACCTCACGCCAGAGCGTCGAGCCGGTCTGCTCGGTGGCCCCGGTGGTGCGCAGCCCGATCGCATCGGGCGGGATGCGGTCGAGGATCTGCGAGGCGGCGGAGGGCGCGGCCCGCAGGTTGAGAACGTCATGCGCGCCGACGCCGGTGACCATCAGGAGCTCCTGCGCCGCGGCCGGCAGGGCGGCCACGGTCACGAGCACCAGCGCCAGTGCGATCCGGCGCAGCGCGGCCATCGGCTTGCGGCTCCGCATTCTCGCCTCCTCCCCCCTCAGACGCTGGCTCTGTGACGCTGCCCCTGGATGATGGTCGCGCAGATGCCGGATCAGCTCCGCGGCGCGTGCTTGTTGAGGATCCGTTGCAGCGTCCGGCGATGCATCCGCAACCGCCGCGCTGTCTCCGAGACGTTGCGGTCGCACTGCTCAAACACGCGCTGGATGTGCTCCCACCGCACCCGGTCGGCTGACATCGGCAGCTCGGGCGGCGGCGGCAGCGGCTTGTCGGGGCGCGCCTCGAGCGCCGCGGCGATCTGGTCGGCATCGGCCGGTTTGGCGAGATAATCGACGGCACCGGCCTTCACCGCGGCGACCGCCGTCGCGATGTTGCCGTAGCCGGTCAGCATGATCACCCGGCACTCGGGACGCGCGGCGCGCAGCACCGGCACGATGTCGAGCCCGTTGCCGTCCCCCAGCCGCAAATCGAGCACGGCGAAGGCCGGCGCCACCTGCTGGGCGAGCAGAAGGCCGGCCGCCAGGCTGTCGGCAGTGGCGACGGCATAGCCGCGCTTTTCCATCGCGCGTGCCAGTCGCGTCCGGAAGGCCGTGTCGTCATCGACGATCAGCAGGCTGTTTTCGGCGCCGGGGGCTGGCAGCGCGGGGACGGCGGAATCCGCGATCGTCGTCATGGTGATTATCTTTGTACCCGGGCTTTCTCCACGAATCTATGCCTTGGCCATGCAATAACAACCTCGGCCCCGCCGCCGGGCCGATTGGCAAAGGCAAGACTGGCGCCGCCATGCTCGAGCAGCGCCGTCGCGATGAAGATGCCGAGCCCCATATGGTCGCTGTCTTCCGACCGGCCGGAGATGTAGGGCTCGCCGAGCCGCGCCAGCAGCCCGGGCGGAAACCCCGGACCGTCATCGGCGATCGCCAGCGTCACCCGCTTGTCGGTGTAACCGGCGGTGACGGTGACGCGGCTGCGGGCGAACTGCAGCGCGTTCTGGATCAGATTACCGAGACCGTGGATCAGCTCCGGCGTCCGGCGCAGCATCAGCACCGCCTCCTCCGTCCCGTCGGCGGGGTCGATCACGATGCGGTCGCCGGGGTCCAGATAGGCCTCGGCCGCGGCGGCGGCCAGCGCCGGCAGCGTCATGGTGGCGAAGGGGTCATCCATGTCCTGCGGCGGCCGCCGGGCGAGTTCGGTCAGGATCTCGCGGCACCGCCCGGCCTCCTGCAGCAGCAGGTCGAGATCGGCGGCGAGCGGGTTGCCGGGCTCGACCTCCGAACGCATTTCGCGGGCGATCAGCGCGATGGTGCCGAGCGGCGTGCCGAGCTGATGTGCCGCCGCCGCCGCGAGGCCGCCGACTGCCGAGAGCCGCTGCTCGCGGGCCAGAGCCATCTGCGTCGCCGACAGCGCATCGGCGATCTGGCGCGCCTCGGCCGAGACCCGCCAGACATAAAGGCCGATGAAGGCGATCGCGATCACCATGCCGGCCCACACGCCGATGCGGTGGACGAAGACGCCGGGCAGAGCGGGGATGCCGGGCAGCGGCCAGTGCCAGACGGCGAGCAGCGAGACGCAGGCGAGCGCCAGCAGCGTCAGCCCGATCGTGCTGCGCGCCGACAGCAGCGTCGCCGAAACGGTCAGCGGCGCGAGCAGCAGAATCGCGAAGGGGTTGAACAGGCCGCCGGTCAGGTAGAGCAGCGCCGAGAGCTGGATGAGGTCATAGGCGAGATAGAGTGCCGTGTCGCGCTCGCCGAGGCGGATCCGCGCCCGGCCCTGGACGAGGGCGGCGAGGTTGAGCAGCGCCGAGGTTGCCGTGATGGCGAGTGCCGGCCAGAGCGGCAGCGCGTAGCCGAGCCCGAAATGGACGAACAGGATGGTCGCAAGCTGGCCCGCGACGGCGACCCAGCGGATGCGGATCAGCGTCGTCTGGTTGACCCGGACATGCGAGGCGCGTGGGGCGAAGCCGCCGCCTTCGCTCTCCTCGGCTGCCGGTGGGACGAAGGTCGGATCGGACATCGGCCTGTGACCTGCAGCGGGTGACGGGCTGGGCGCCGCGGCAGCTTACCAGCCGGCACCCTCCAGGAGCGAGCCCGCGCCCCGCACCGGCACTGCCCGCTCGCCGCCCCCCGGCGTCTCGACCCACGCCGTGCCGCGCAGCTCCCAGTCGAGGTCGGCGGCGCCGTCGAGAACCGCCAGCATCTGGCGCGCCATGGCCAGCCAGGTGCTGTCGAGCCACACCGTGACACGCGCATCGCCATAGGGAGGCAGGGTGAAGGGGCGCTCCACCCGGCCGCGCCCGAACTCCGTCCCGTCGATGCGCAATTCGACGGTCATGTCGCGCACGGCCATCATGCTCCCGCCCCGGTTCTCGACATCGACCAGCGCCTGCCAGCGCTGACCGGCGGGGCCCGGCGCGGGCACGAGATCGGCGAGCTCGACCGTCACCTCGCCCGGCAGACCGGGCAGCGTGCAGCCGGACAGAAGGCCGGCGGCCGAGGCAAGAACGGCAAGGGCGGCTGCGGCCACCGTTCGCCGGCGGGTGATCGCAGGCACGGGCAGGCTCTTCGCGTCGTCTCGAGGGTCCGCAGCCTGGGCGCGCAGTATGACCTAGGCGTGGCGCCCCTGCGGTGCCGGCTCGGGCGCCTCTCCGGCCGGTGGCGTCTCGCCGCCGGGGCCGAGGACCGAGATGCGCGGCAGGGCGACGCGGATGCCCGCGGCATCGAAACGGCCCTTGAGGCGGCGGTTGAACTCGCGCCCGACGCTCCATTGTCGCAGCGGTTTGGTCTTGAGGGCGGCGATCACGACGACACCGTCGGATGCGAATTGATCGACCCCCCAGATGTCGAGGCCGGCGAGCATGTCGCATCCATAGCGAGGGTCCGACTGCATCTCCGCACCGACCTTGCGCATCAGCGCCATCGCGGCGTCGATATCGGTGGCATAGTCGAGGCTGAGCTTGACCGTATAGACGCCGTAGTCGCGCGAGCGGTTCTTCAGCGCCTTGATCTGGCTGAAGGGGATGGAGTGCAGCGCCCCATCGGCGTCGCGGATCCGCACGGTGCGGATCGTCAGCGCCTCCACCACTCCGGCGCGGTCTCCGGTATCGATCACGTCGCCGATCGCGATGGTATCCTCGAACAGGATGAACATGCCGGTGATCACGTCCTGCACGAGCTGCTGCGATCCGAAGCCGATGGCGAGGCCGACGACGCCGGCGCCAGCGAGCAGCGGCGTCACATCGACGCCGAGATTCGCCAGCACCGCGATCACGGTGATCACAGAGAGCGCGACGAACACGATGTTGCGCAGCAGCGGCAGCAGCGTGCGGACGCGCGGATTTTGCGGCCGCACGCGCCCGCGCTGGTCGACGGGCGAGAGCGCCATCTCGATGCCGGCATCGGCGAGCACCCAGATCATCCAGCCGACGAGGAAGGCGAGGAGGATGGTCATCGCCCGGCCGGAAACGGCGCGTCCTGCCTCGGTCTGCAGCCAGCGTCCCGCCTCGAAGCCCCAGATGTCGAGGCAGAGGATGCAGAGCAGCGCGAAGAGCAGCACCTGGATGGCGATGCGCCAGGCGGCGATGAATCGCGCGAGGATCGGCGCGCCATAGCGCCCCCGGCGGCGGATCGACCGGGCCGCCGAGCGGGCCAGCACCCCGTCGACCAGTGCCGAGGCGGACAGGCCGACGATCAGCACCAGCACCGTCAGCACCGCCGTGACGATGAAATCGCCGCCGCGGAGATTCAGCAGCCGCCCCATCAGGCTGGCCAGCATGAACAGCGTGCCGAGGATGTGCCAGTTGCGCGCGAGCAGGTAGACAGCGCCGCGGATCGGCGCGGGCAGGTCGGGGATGTCCGAGGCCGCGCGGTGGCTGCGCAGGATCAGCGACCGCACCGGCAGGCGGTAGCGCAGCATGACAGCGACGGCGAATCCGCCGATCGCGATGTCGAGCAGCAGCGCGGCGACATCGGCGAAATCCTGCCCGAGCACCGCGGCGACATCCGGGTTGCGCAGCGCGGCGCTGGCCAGCGTCGCTGCGGTGAAGCGGCCGATCCAGGGCGCGATCCGCAGCCGCGCATAGCCGACCTTGCGCCAGCCGCGTGTCGGCCCCAGCAGCATCAGCGCATGGGAGGCGAGCTCGCCCGCCGTCCAGCCGCCGATGACCGGCAGCGCGATGGCGAGGAAGAGGTGCGACCGCCCGGGTTCGTCCTCGGCGGTCGCGCTCCAGGCGAGCAGCGCCAGGACGGCGAGGAGGATCGGCACCAGCGCCCATTCGAGCGCCGCCAGCACCCGCCAGGCGAGGGCCGGCCGTGTGCCCTCACGGCACCATCGCTCGAAATCGCGCCGCCGGCCGCGCACGACATGCAGGGCGACGTGCCCCAGTGCCGCCACTGCGGCGGCGGCGATCCAGCCGGGCGCGGCCCAGAGGATGAAGCGCTCGATGCCGTGGTCGAGGACGCCGTGGCGCCACCACCCCGCCACATCCTCGGCGGTGCCGTCGATCTTGCTGGCGAGCGGCGCGTGCAGCGCCTCTTCGGGGATGGTCTCGCCGAGCCGGGCGATCTCCTCGACCACGGTCGAGATCAGATCGCCGGGCGGCTCCATCGCCGGTTCGGCGGCGTCCGGCTCTGTGGCTTCGGCAGCGGAGGCGGTCGAGACGGGCGGCGGCATGCCGGCGGCAAGGGCGGTGCGCAGATCCTCCAGCGACCGCACCAGCGCCGCGCGGCTCTCGCTGTCCGTCAGAAGCGCAAGGACATGGTCGATCGCTGCCAGATCATCCGCGGGCGCGGCTACCGGCGGGGCCGGTGGATCCTGTGCCGCCGAGGGCGCTGCGCTCCCGAACAGCGCCGTGAGCGCCAGGAGCATGGTCGCAAACACGTGCTTCAGGCGGTGCGGCACCGGCCCTTCCTCCTCCCTGACTTCCGATCGACCCCCCGCATGCCCGGAGCAACCGGTGAGCACCTGCGGCACCCGGCCGACGATAGCGCAGCTTCGGCCGGCGCGGGCAGGCGGCCTGCGCGTTCGGCGGGACAGCGCGTTCAGCCGCCGGCGTCGCTGACGCCGGCCTCCTCGAAGGTTGCCATGCCGGCATGGCAGGCGGCCGCCGCCTTGACGATCGGGATCGCCAGCGCCGCGCCCGATGCCTCGCCGAGGCGCATGCCAAGATCGAGGATCGGACGGCGGCCCAGCCGGTCGAGGAGCCGGCGATGCCCCGGCTCGGCCGAGCAGTGGGCGATCTCGCAATGGTCGAGCGCGCCGGGGTCGATTGCGGCCAGCACCGCGGCGGCGGCGGTGCAGGTGAAGCCGTCGAGCAGCACCGGCACCCGTGCCATACGGGCGGCCATCACCGCGCCGACGATCGCGGCCAGCTCGGCACCGCCGAGGCAGCGCAGCACCTCGAAGGGATCGGTGAGGGCAGGGCGATTGGTCTCCACCGCCTGCGCGACGGCCGCGATCTTGCGGTCGAGCGCGTCGCCCGCGACGCCGGTGCCGGGCCCGGTCCAGTCCGTGGCGGCGCCGCCGAACAAGGCGAGCGCCATCGCCGCACCGGCGGTCGTGTTGCCGATCCCCATCTCGCCGAGGCAGAGAAGGTCGACCCCCGGCTCGACCGCCATCATCCCGTAGGCCATGGCACGGGCGCAGTCCGCCTCGCTCATCGCCGGGCCGAGGGTGAAATCGGCGGTCGGCCGGTCGAGCTCCATCTCGTAGACGCGCAGATCGCTGTCGGCAGCCCGGCAGAGCTGATTGACCGCGGCGCCGCCGGCGATGAAGTTCTGCACCATCTGCGCCGTCACCGCGACCGGATAGGCGGAGACGTTGCGGGCCACCGCGACGCCGTGATTGCCGGCGAAGACGGCGACGCGAGGATGATTGACCGCCGGCGGGTGGCGCCCCTGCCAGGTAGCGAGCCAGATCGCCAGCGCCTCGAGCCGGCCGAGCGCGCCGGGCGGCTTGGTAAGCCGGGCGTCGCGTCTGCGCGTCGCCTCGGCTGCCTCCAGGTCGGGGCCGGGGAAGGCGGAGACGATACGCCGCATCTCGTCGAGCGATGGGGCAGCGGAGGAGGCCGGACCGGCAGTCATGGGCGGGGCTCGTCTGGGCACGGGGCAGGCGGCTTGCCGGCCGCCACCGCAGCGGTGTAGCCCTGGCAGACGATGCTCGCCAGCCTTCCGGGCCGTCTCCTCGACGATCTGCGGATCGCCGCCGTCTTCCTGACACGGCTGCCGGTGCCGTGGCCGCGCGCCGCTTCGGCCGCCGATCTGGCGCGCGCCATGCGGCTTTTCCCGGTGGTCGGGTTCGGGCTCGGCCTCGCCGCCGCCGCCATGCAGGCGGTGGGGCTGGCGCTCGGGCTGCCGCCGCTGGCGGCGGCTGCGCTGGCCCTGGCCGCCCTCGCCCTTCTGACCGGCGGATTGCACGAGGACGGGCTCGCCGACACGGCAGACGGGATCGGCGCGCGGGCAGACCGGGCCCGCAGCCTTGCCATCATGCGCGACAGCCGCATCGGCGCCCATGGCGCGCTGGCGCTGCTGCTGGTGCTGCTGCTGCGCGCCGCGGCGCTGGCTGCGGCCGAACCCGCCTGGCTCGTCTTGCCCGCCGCGGAAGCCGCCGGACGGGCGGCGGCGCCGGCGCTGATGGCCGCGCTGCCGCCGGCGCGGGCGGACGGGCTCGCGGCGACGACGGGGCGGGTGCCTGCCGCGTCGGCGCTCGTCGCCGGCGGGCTGGCGCTTCTCGCACTGTTGGTGGCGCTGCCGACGGGGCGCGCCCTTCTTGCCGGCGTTTTCGCCGCGGCAGTGGTGGCCGGGCTTGGCGTGATCGCGCGGCGGCGGTTGGGCGGCCAGACGGGTGATGTCGCCGGCGCCGCGATCCTGCTGGCCGCGACCGCGGTGCTGCTGGTGGCCGCTATGCGATGACGCGTCCGGTGATGACGGGACCGGCAGCACCGGGATGGTACTGGGTGCGACACGCGCCGGTGCGCAACCCCGACGGCCTGATCTATGGCCGGCTCGACTTCGACGCCGATCTCACAGACGGGGCGGCGCTCGAGGCGGCGGCGGCGCTGCTGCCGCGCGGCGCGCTGTGGGTCGAAAGTCCGCTGCGCCGCGCCCGCCAGACCGGAGCCGCGCTGCGGGCGATAGTGGACGAATCGGCCGCGGCTGTTGTCGAGCCCGATTTCGCCGAACAGCATCTCGGCGACTGGCAGGGCCGGGTGGCACGGGAGATCTATGCCGCCTATCCGGGCGACCATCCGTTCTGGCGGCGGCCGGCCGCCACCGCCCCGCCGGGCGGCGAGAGTTTCTCGGCGATGGCGGCGCGCGTGCGGGCGGCCATCCTGCGGATAGCGGCCGCACCGATGCTATTCGACGGGGCGTCGGCGGATCGCGACGGTGTCGGTGACGGGACCGGCCGGCCCGTCATCATCGTCGCCCATGCCGGGCCAATCCGAGTCGCCATGGCGACGGCGCGCGGCCTCGACGATGAGGCGGCGCTGGCATTGGCCGTACCGCCGCTCTCGGTCACCATGCTCCCCGTTCCGGCGCCACCGCGGCCTGCGCCTCGGAACGGACTCAATGCCGGGCCATTCTGATGACGCAGCCGCGGTTCCGCTCCAGGAGGGAGACACGTCCGATGATCGATCGCAGAACCAGCCTGCGCCTCGCCCTTGCAGCCGGTGCGGCGGCCGTGCCGGTCCTGTCGGTGGCGGGGCGCGCCATGGCGGCGACCGCCGCCGATGCGCAATCCGTCGTCGATCAGAGCCGCATCGCCGTGCAGTCGCTGATGGCGGCGCCCCAGACCTCCGACCTGCCGCGCTTCATCAGGGCGGCCCGGGCCGTCCTCATCATCCCGCAGATGTTCGAGGGCGGCTTCATCCTCGGCGCCTCCGGCGGCAACGGGGTGATGCTGGCACGGATGGCCGATGGAAGCTGGAGCTACCCCGCCTTCTACGCCGCCCTCGGCGGCTCGATCGGCCTGCAGATCGGCGGGCAGGTGTCGCAGCTCTGCCTGACCATCATGACCGATCGCGGGTTCCAGACGGTGCAGGGGACCGAGTTCACGATCGGCGCCGACATCTCCGGCTCGATAGTCAACCAGGGGGTCGGCGTCGGCGCGCGCACCGCCCTGGCCATGGATGGCGACATGTACGCCTTCTCGCTGGCACAGGGCCTTTATGCCGGCGGTACGCTGGACGGGACGGTGATCAACGAACTCGAGGATTTCAACGACGCCTATTACGGCTTCGGCGCCACCGCCCGTGTCATCTTCCAGGGCCGTCTCAGCAATCCGGGCGCCGAGGGGCTGCGCGCCGTCCTGCCGCGCTAAGCGGGGCGCGCTGCGCCCCGCTCCGGCGGGCTGACCGGCGGGCTAGCTGTAGCGCTGCTCGGTCCAGGGATCGGCCTCGTTGTGATAGCCGCGGACCTCCCAGAAGCCCGGGCGGTCCTCGGCGGTGAACTCGATCCGCTCGACCCATTTGGCGCTCTTCCAGAAGTACCGCTTGGGCAGCACGATGCGGACCGGCCCCCCGTGTTCGGCCGGGATCGGCGCGCCGTCGTGATGGCTGGCCAGCAGCACGTCCTCATCGTCGAAATCGGCGAGGGTGATGTTGGTCGTGTAGCCGTCGCGGGCATGGAAGACGATGTGCCGCGCCGCCGGGGTGGGACGCACCAGCGACAGCAGATGGCGCGCGGAGACCCCGCGCCAGCGATTGTCGAAGCGTGACCAGGCCGTGACGCAATGGATGTCCGAGACATCCTCGAAGACGGGCTGGGCGATGAAATCGTCCCAACGCCACTGCAGCGGCGCCTCGACCAGCCCGTCGACCCTGAGCGTCCAGCTCTCCAGCGGGATCCGGGGCTGGATCCCGAGATCGAGCACCGGCCAGTTCCGCACCTGCTTCTGGCCGGGCGGCAGCCTGTCGCGCGCGGGATCGCCGCTGGTGCCGGTCAGATGGCGGCCCTCGCGCGCCCAGCGCGCCTTGCTGTCGACGAGGCGCTGGCGCGGAACGGCGCCGTTACTGTCAATGTCGTCGCTCACGGTCACCTCTCCGGGGCGGTGGTTCACCGGCATCGGGTGGCTGGCTGTCGCCTCGTCGGACATCGCTCGCGGTCCGTTCGCGCCCGCGTCTCGTTGCCAGCCTCATCAGCCCAAGATGGAGCGCGACGATTCCGACCACGGCGATCGCCAGCGCGATCCAGCCATGCACGCTCATATCGAGATCAAACATCCCGCTCATCAAGCCCGCATAGCACGCGGGGTGCTCCCCGTCGCCGCCCGGAAACGCCGCCCCCCGATGCACACCCCGCACCGTCGACGCCGGTGCGCTGCTTGTGTAGTCTCGGGGGAGGTGCCCAGACGGGGCAGAACGACGAAACGGGAGCGTGGCCATGACGCTCGAGGAACGCTGCAGCGCTGCTGGGCTGAAGATGACCGGTCAGCGTCGCGTCATCCTGCAGGTACTGAGCGAATCCGACGACCACCCCTCGGTCGAGACGGTCTATCACCGTGCGCGGCAGGCGGATCCGACGATCAGCATTGCGACGGTCTACCGCACGCTGCACCTGCTGGATGAGCTTAATCTCGTCCAGCGTCACGACTTCAACGAGAACTACTCGCGGTTCGAGGTCAATCTCGAGCATCACCACCACCTGATCGACCTCGAGACCGGCGATGTGATCGAGTTCCAGGATGAGGAACTTGAGCACCTCAAGGAACGGATCGCGCGCCGCCTCGGCTATGATCTGATCGACCACAGGCTCGAATTCTATGGGCGAAAATCCCGGTCGTAGAGTGAGTTGCGGTGACGCGCTTCCGCTCGGCGACAGCTATCTGGACTGTCACTGCCACCGCGCGGTGATGCGAGCCTATGGCGGTATGATGGCGAAGGGCGTGCCGCGTGCGGTCGCCCTCGAGGCCGCGATCCGCGTCTTCCGCTATCACCATCCCGAGGTCCCGTCCTTTCGCGCCCACGACACGGTCGAGACCTGGGTCTACGCCGGCCGTCTCAACTGAGGCGGGGGGCTTCGTCCGCAGCGCGGCGGCCAGTCCGGTCGCCCGCCGTCGTTACCCTCGCGGTCGAGGGGCTTACAGCGTCGGTCGTGCTGCGCCGCAACCCGGCGAGCCGGCGGCTGACCCTGCGGCATGATCCGGCGACGGGCGCCGTCTCTGTCTCGGCGCCGCCGCACCTCGCCGAGGCGACGGTGCTGGCCTTCGTCGCGCGGCATCTCGACTGGATCCGCGCCCGTCAGGCGCAGACGCCGGAACGCATCCCCTTCCTGCCCGGTGCCGCCGTACCGCTTCTGGGCCGTGACCGGGTGATCCGGCACGACCCGCTGGCGCCGCGACGGGTCAGTGTGGCCGAGGACGCCCTCCTCGTCGGCGGGCCGGGCGAGCATGTCGCGGCCCGGGTCGAGGCGGCGCTGCGGCGCCTCGCGCGCGAGACGCTTGCGGTCCGGGCCCGCCGGCTCGCGGCGCGGATCGGGCGTGACGTGGCCGCCGTCAGCGTGCGCGACACCCGCAGCCGGTGGGGCAGCTGCGGGTCGGGCGGCCGGCTCTCCTTCTCCTGGCGGCTGGTGATGGCGCCCGAGCCGGTCCTCGACTACGTCGTGGCGCATGAGGTCGCGCATCTCGTTGAAATGAACCACGGGCCGCGTTTCTGGGCGCTGGTCGACACGCTGCACCCGGATCCGGCAGCGGCGAGGGCCTGGCTGCGCCGTCACGGCGCCACGCTGCACCGCTATGGCTGAGCCACGCCGGGCGACGCCGGTCCCCTTCACGCTCGCCGCGCTGCTCACGGCGCTCACCGCCTTCGGGCCGCTGTCGACCGATCTCTATCTGCCGTCTCTGCCCGGGCTCGTCGCGGTGTTCGCGACCGACATGGCGACGGTGCAGCTCACCCTCAGCGTCTTCCTCATCGGTTTCGCCGTCAGCCAGCTCGTCTACGGGCCGGTCTCGGACCGGTTTGGCCGACGGCCGGCGCTGCTCGCCGGCATCGGGCTGTTCGCCGCCGGCACCGTCGCCTGCGCGCTCGCTCCGACCATCGAGACGCTGATCGCCGCGCGGCTCGTCCAGGCGGTCGGCGCCTGCTCGGGCCCCGTGCTCGCCCGGGCGGTGCTGCGCGATCTCGCCCCGCCGCAGGAGGCGGCGCGGCTGCTCGCCTACATGTCGATGGCGATGGCGGTGGCGCCCGCGGCCGGTCCGGTGCTCGGCGGGGTGCTGACGACGGCCCTCGGCTGGCAGGCGAACTTCTGGTTGCTCCTCGGCTTCGCGCTCGCGATGCTCGCTGGCACACTGCTGCGCCTGCCCGAGACCAACTCAAGGCGTGACCCCGCAGCGACGCGTCCACGGCGCCTGATCGAGGCGTACGCCTCCCTCCTGCGAGACCGGTTGTTCGTGGGGTACGCCTCCGTCGTCGCCGGCGCGTACAGCACGATCTTCGTCTTCATCTCCGGCTCGGCCTTCGTGCTCGTCGAGGCGATGGGCCTGTCACCGGTGGCCTACGGGCTGTGTTTCGGCCTCGCCGTTCTCGGCTACATCGCCGGTGCCTTCGGGGCGGGGCGGCTGACCCGGCGGCTCGGCCTCGACCGGATGATCGCTCTCGGCACCGCGGTGATGGCAGCGGGCGCGATCGTCATGGCGGCGCTGGCCTGGGCGGGCGTCGCCAGTCCGGCAGCGGTGCTCGTCCCCTTCGTGCCGGTGATGGCGGGCGTCGGGCTCGCCATGCCCAACGCCGTGGCCGGCGCCGTCGGACCCTTCCCGCACATGGCTGGCACCGCCTCGGCGCTGCTCGGCTTCGTGCAGATGACGGTGGCCGCCGCCGTCGGCGTCGCCATCGGCCATGCGGGGGCGCCGGATGGGCGCCCAATGGCCACCGGTGTCGTCGTGACGGTCGCGCTCGCCGCGGGCGGCCTCCACCTCCTGGTCAGACCGCAGCGGCGCCGATTGCGCGCCACGGCGGATGATGCGACATGATGGAAGGGATCTCGTCCCGCCATCCGTCGGAGACCCGATGCACGCCGCCGCCCGCCCCATCCTGCCGCCGAGCCTCGAGGAGATGGAGGCGCTGGCCGAGCAGGCATTCGAGCGCATCCCGGCGCTGCTGCGGTCGATGGTGCGCGGCGTCGCGATCCAGGTCGTCGATTTCCCGGACGACGACACGTGCCGCGAGATGGAACTCGAGAGCCCCTACGATCTGCTCGGCCTCTATTCCGGCACGCCCTTCGGCCAGAAGGGGCTGACGATCGCCACCCAGCCGGACCTGATCTTCCTCTATCGCCGGCCGATCCTCGACTATTGGTGTGAGACCGGCGAGGATCTGGCGCACATCGTCCGCCATGTGCTGATCCACGAGATCGGCCACCATTTCGGCCTGTCGGACGAGGAGATGGAAGCGCTCGAGGCGCAGGTCACGGATTGATCGCGGCCGCCAGCGCGGCACGCAGCTCGGGGACGAGCCGAGCTTCGAACCACGGATGGCGCTTCAGCCACGCGGTATTGCGCCAGCTCGGATGCGGCAGCGGTACGAAATCGGGCGCGTAATCGCGCCAGGCGGCGACGGTCTCCGTCATCGTCGCGCGGCGCCGGGCACCGAGATAATAGGCCTGGGCGTAGCCGCCGATCAGCAGCGTCAGCCGCAGTTCGGGCAGGAGTGGCCGGATCCGCGGATGCCAGAGCGGCGCGCATTCACGGCGCGGCGGCCGGTCGCCGCCCTTCGGATCGGTGCCGGGAAAGCACAGTCCCATCGGCAGGATCGCGAAGGTCGACGGATCGTAGAAGCGCTCCCTGTCGATGCCGAGCCAGGCGCGCAGCCGGTCGCCGCTGCGATCGTTCCAGGGGATCCCGGTTTCGTGCACCCGTGTGCCGGGGGCCTGTCCGACGATCAGCACCCGGGCTGACGCCGCGGCGGTGACCACGGGGCGCGGTTCGTGCCCGAGCGCCGCCGCACAGAGCCGGCAAGCGCGGGCGGCGGCGAGTGTGGTCTCGAGGGCGTCGCCCGTCATGATCGCGCCGGCGCAGTACCATCCTGCGCCGTCTCCCCGGCCGTACCCGCCAAGAGCGCCTCGGCCATCGCCGGCACGGTCTCGGTGGCCGGACCGGGGATAGGCAGCGCGAAGAGGTCGGCGACGAGGCTGGGTGCCACGTTGAGTTCCATCGTCAGCGCCCCGGCATCGAGCGCGCGGTGGACGAAGCCGGCGGCCGGATAGACGGTCCCCGAGGTGCCGATCGCAACGAACAGGGCACAGGCGTCGAGTGCCGCCTCGATGCGGTCGAGACCGCGCGGCATCTCGCCGAACCAGACGACGTCGGGCCGTAGCCGACCGGTGGCGCCGCAGCCCGGACAGGGCGGTGCGGGAGCGAGATCGCCAGACCAGGCGAAGGTTCCGCCGCAGCGCGTGCAGGCAACGCGGCCGAGCGCGCCATGCATCGCCAGCGGCGTCGCCGCCGGATCGCCCTCGGCCGCGCGGTCGTGCAGATCGTCGACATTCTGCGTCACGAGGAGGAAGGGCCCGCGCCACTGCCGCGCGAGGTGCGCCAGCGCCCGATGGGCGGCATTGGGGACGATGGCCGGATCGGCGAGGCTGCGCCGGCGTGCGTCGTAGAAGGCATGGACGCGCGCCGGATCGCGGGCGAAGGCCTCGGGCGTTGCGACCTCCTCGATGCTGTGGCGGGCCCAGATGCCGTCGGGGTCGCGGAAGGTGTCGAGCCCGCTCTCCTTCGAGATGCCGGCCCCCGTCAAGACGACGATGCCGGCATCGCGCGGCAGGCGCCGCAGGCGGGCGAAGGGGTCACTGGTCTCGAAGCGGGCCATGGGCCTTGCTATGTAGGCGCCGCGCCCCGTCTCAGGAAGTCCGCCGGATCGATGCATCGCGCAACCCAGCCCCCTTCCGCCGCGCTCCCGCCGCAACCGCGCGGCCGGGTCTCCGGCCGTTGATCGTGGCGCCGGGCACGTCGCCCTCCGGCGCCGCCTCACACGGTACCGCGGGGCGGGTCGCGGCGGCGCTCGGCCGCCGGGTGGTGGCGATGCGGCCGCTCGCCGGCGGCTCGACCGTCGCCGTGCTGGCGGCCGATCTCGACGATGGCAGCCGGGTGGTGGTGAAGGCGGGCGACGCGCCGCTCGCCCTCGAGGCGTGGATGCTGGGCGAGCTCGCACGGCTCTCCTCCGTGCCGCTGCCCGCCGTGCTGCATGTCGAGCCCGATCTTCTGCTGCTGGAGTGGATCCCGCACGATCCCGACCCGCCGGGTCCGGCGGTCGAGACGCATGCGGCGGAGATCCTGGCGGCGCTGCACATGGTCGCCGGGCCGGCCTATGGCTATGCGCGCGACACTACGATCGGGCGGCTGCATCAGCCCAATCCTTGGATGGAGCGCTGGGTCGCATTCTATGGCGAGGTGCGGCTGCGCGCCACGGCCCGGGGCGGGGTCGCCGACGGCACGCTCGATCCAGGGCTCGCCCGCCGGATCGAGCGGCTGGCCGACCGGCTCGACCGCTGGCTCGTCGAGCCGGAGCGGCCGGCACTGCTGCATGGCGATGTCTGGACCGGCAATCTCCTGCACCGCGACGGCCGGGTGATCGGGCTGATCGATCCCGCCCTCTATTACGGCCATCCGGAGGTCGAACTCGCCTATGCCACGATGTTCGGCACCCTCGGCGACCGCTTCCTCGACGCCTATGCCGCAATCGTCCCCGGTCATGATCCCGGTTTCCGCGATGTGCGGGCGGCGATCTACCGGATCTACCCGCAGATCGTACATGTCCGGACCTGGGACCGTGACTATGCCCGGCCGATCGCGGCGACCCTCGACCGGCTGGGGCTGTGAGGGCAGCCTCGCCGCTTCCCGACCCTCATTCCCGCATTTTGTCGCGGTCATGGCGTCACGGCGGCAGCGACGGGGATTGTCGGGATGCATTGGCTTGGCCATTATGCGCCGGCAAGCGCCTCCCCGGTGCCGGCTGGGCGGGTGCTGCGGGGGAACCTGACGAGAACCGGCCGCCAGCCGCTCTTCCGCGGTCGGGAACGGCCTGCCGCACGGCTGGGAGTCTATGGAGTATTTCCTCCAGCAGCTCATCAACGGGCTGACGCTGGGAGCGATCTACGGTCTGATCGCGATCGGCTACACGATGGTCTACGGGATCATCGGGATGATCAATTTCGCGCATGGCGAGATCTACATGATCGGCGCCTTCGTCGCGGTGATCAGCTTCGTCGTACTGGGCTGGGCGGGTGTGACGTGGGTACCGTTGGCACTCGCCATCGTGCTCGTCGCCTCGATCGTGGTGACGGCCACCTATGGCTGGACGGTCGAGCGCATAGCCTACCGCCCGCTGCGCGGCTCCTCGCGCCTTGCCCCGCTGATCTCGGCGATCGGCGCTTCGATCTTCCTGCAGAACTACATCCAGCTCCTGCAGGGTGCGCGCCGCAAGCCGGTGCCGCCACAGATCCCAGGCGTATTCCAGCTGACCACCGATGGCGGCTTCGACGTCACGCTCTCCTATCTGCAGATCGTGATCGTCGTGCTCACGGTGGTGCTGATGGGCGGGCTGACGCTGGTCATCAACCGCACCACGATCGGCCGCAAGCAGCGGGCCTGTGCGCAGGACCGGCTGATGGCGGCGCTGTCGGGCGTCGATGTCAGCCGCACCATCGCCTCGACCTTCGTGATCGGCGCCGTCCTCGCCGCGGTCGCGGGGGTGATGGTGACGCTCTATTACGGGGTGGTCGACTTCTACATAGGCTTCATCGCCGGTATCAAGGCGTTCACCGCGGCCGTTCTGGGGGGCATCGGCTCGCTGCCCGGAGCGATGCTGGGCGGGCTGCTGATCGGGCTGATCGAGGCCTTCTGGTCGGCCTATTTCAGTACCGAGTACAAGGATGTGGCCGCCTTCACCATCCTCGTTCTCGTCCTGATCTTCCGCCCCTCCGGTCTGCTCGGCCGGCCCGAGATCGAGAAGGTGTGAGATGGCGACCGGAACGGCAGCCCCCGCCTTCGGCCTGCGGCAACCGCTCGACCTGCCGGCGGCTCTGCGCGAATCCGCAATCGCCGCTGGCATCTGTGCCGTCCTGACGGGGCTCGTCGTCGGCATCCGCACGGTGGAGAGCGGCGGCGCCCTGACCTTCGTGACCGACTACACCTCGGTCGCCCTGGTTTGCCTCTTCGCCTTCCTCGGCCGGTTCGGGCTGGTGATGAACCGGCAGGGGCGGCACGTGCCGGTGCTGATCGGCGGGCTCGTCGCGGCGCTCGCCGCCTGGCTCATCTCGATGGCCGACCTCTGGCCCACCCCGACGCTCTTCGTCCTCGCCATCGGCGCCGGGCTGTGGCTCGCGCTGCAGGCGGTGCTGGGCATCCGCCGCGGCCGGGTGGTTGGGCCGGGGCGTCGCCTGTCGGAACGCGTCTCCGCCCGGATGCGCGGTGTCGAGCGCTGGGTCGGGCCGGCCTTGGTCGCGTTCGCGGTGGTGATCCCGTTCACGCCCTTCGGTGACCGGGCGATGCTCGGCGACGCGATCATCATCATGCTCTACATCATGCTCGGCTGGGGGCTGAACATCATCGTCGGCCTGGCCGGGCTGCTCGATCTCGGCTACGTCGCCTTCTATGCGGTCGGCGCCTATTCCTACGCGCTGCTCGCCCAGACCTTCGGCTGGAGCTTCTGGGTCTGCCTGCCGCTCGCCGGCGTCTTCGCCGCCAGCTTCGGCCTCCTCCTCGGCTACCCGGTGCTGCGGCTGCGCGGCGACTACTTCGCCATCGTTACGCTCGGCTTCGGCGAGATCATCCGCATCGTGCTGCTCAACTGGGTGTCGCTGACCGGTGGGCCGAACGGCGTCAACAACGTGCCGCGCCCCTCCTTCTTCGGCCTGCCCTTCGAGCGCAACCCGGAGGAGGGGACGGAGAGCTTCCACACCTTCTTCGGCCTCGACTACGATCCGATGCACCGGATCATCTTCCTCTATTTCCTGATCCTGGCGCTGGCGCTGCTCGTCAACGTGGTCAGCCGCAGGCTGCGGCGCCTGCCGATCGGCCGTGCCTGGGAGGCGCTGCGCGAGGATGACGTCGCCTGCCAGTCGCTCGGCATCGACCGCACGCGGATCAAGCTCGCCGCCTTCGCGATCTCGGCGATGTTCGGCGGCTTCGCCGGCAGCTTCTTCGCGACCCATCAGGGTTTCATCAGCCCGGAGAGCTTCACCTTCATCGAAAGTGCGATCATCCTCGCCATCGTCGTGCTCGGCGGCATGGGCAGCCAGCTCGGCATCGTGATCGCCGCCTTCCTGATCATCGGCCTGCCCGAGATCTTCCGTGACCTCGACCTCTACCGGATGCTGGTCTTCGGCCTGTGCATGATCGGCATCATGATCTGGCGCCCCTCGGGGCTGCTCGCGCGGCGTGAGCCGACGGTCCTGCTCGCCAGAAGGCGCCGCGCGGCCGCGACGGAGCATGGCGCATGACGGCGGCAGCCGTGACCGCCGGCGCCGTACCGGCTGCAACGGAACGGCCCGTCCTGCTGCGCATCGAGCATCTGACGATGCGCTTTGGCGGCCTCGTCGCCGTCGACGACGTCTCCTTCGACATCAGGGAGGGCGAGATCACCGCGGTGATCGGCCCCAACGGCGCCGGCAAGACGACGCTGTTCAACTGCATCACCGGCTTTTACCGGCCCACCACCGGCCGGCTCGCGATGCGGGTCATGGATGGCGCCGGCGCGGCGGATGCGGCGATGGCCGATACCGGCGCCTCGGGCGGGGCGAACCATCCCGTCGGCGGGTACTGGCTGCTCGAGCGCATGCAGGGCCATCACATCGCCCGCAATGCCCGCATCGCCCGGACCTTCCAGAACATCCGGCTGTTCGCCGGGATGACGGCGCTGGAGAATCTGCTGGTTGCACAGCACGCACCGCTGATGGCTGCCTCGCGTTTCTCGATCGCCGGTCTGCTCGGTCTCGCCTCCTACCGGCGGGCCGAGTCCGCGGCGATCGAGAAGGCGGCCGCCTGGCTCGAGCGTGTCGGCTTGGCCGACCGGTCGGACGATCTCGCTGGGGCGCTGCCCTATGGCGCGCAACGGCGGCTCGAGATCGCGCGCGCCATGTGCACCGACCCGGTGCTGCTCTGCCTCGACGAGCCTGCAGCGGGCCTCAATCCCCGCGAGAGCCTCGAACTGAACGACCTGTTGCGGTCGATCCGCGACGAGGGGAAGGTCAGCGTCCTTCTGATCGAGCACGACATGAGCGTCGTGATGGCGATCTCCGACCACGTCGTCGTGCTCGACCATGGCGCGAAGATCGCCGACGGCACGCCCGAGGCCGTGCGCACCGATCCCGCGGTGATCGGCGCCTATCTCGGCCAGGACGAGGACGAGCCGGCGGTCGCTGCCGCCGCCCAAGAGATCGAGGCGCGCCAGTGATGCTCAGCCTCTCCGGTGTCCATACCTTCTACGGCGCGATCGAGGCGCTGCGCGGCGTCGACCTGTCTGTCGAGGAAGGGGAGATCGTCACCCTGATCGGCGCCAATGGCGCCGGCAAGACGACCCTGATGATGACGATCTGCGGCCATCCGCGGGCACGCTATGGCCGGATCGTCTTCGATGGCGAGGAGATCACCCAGCTCCAGACCCATGAAATCATCCGTCGCGGCATTGCCGTGTCGCCGGAGGGGCGGCGGATCTTTCCGCGCATGACGGTCTACGAGAACCTTCAGATGGGCGCGCTGACCGGCGAGCCGGGCCGCTTCGCCGAGGATGTCGAGGCCGTCTTCACGCTCTTCCCGCGCCTGGCGGAGCGCCGCCACCAACGCGGCGGCACGCTGTCGGGCGGCGAACAGCAGATGCTGGCGATCGGCCGGGCACTGATGAGCCGGCCGCGCCTCCTGCTGCTCGATGAACCGTCGCTCGGCCTCGCCCCGATGGTGGTCAAGCAGATCTTCGAGGCGATCCGGGCGATCAACCGTGAACGACGGATGACGGTCTTCCTCGTCGAACAGAACGCCTTCCACGCGCTGCGCCTTGCCCATCGCGGCTATGTCCTCGTCAACGGGCGGGTGGCGCTCTCCGGCACCGGGGCCGCCCTTCTCGCCAATCCCGAGGTGCGGGCCGCCTATCTCGAAGGGGGTGCGTGATGGAAGCGGTGCTTGGCGCCTCGCCGGCCGAGTTCATCTTCGTCACGCTGTTCCTGGCCGGCGGCGCGGCGCTCTTGACCGGACAGGTGACGGCCGAGGGCTGGCACGGCTGGTGGCGGCTCGCCCCCTATGTGCTGCTGCTGACGCTGGCCAGCCGCTTCCTGCATTTCGCGCTGTTCGACGGCGACATGCTGGCGCCGGTCGGCGTGCTGGTCGATCTTGCCTGGATCACACTCCTGTCGGGCCTGTCCTGGGCCGCCACGCGCGCCAGCAAGATGGTGCGCCAGTATCCCTGGCTCTACGAGCGGTCGGGGCCGTTCGGCTGGCGGGAGCGGCGCGGCTGAGACTCCATCGGACGGTCTGTTGGATAGCGGCGGGGAGCAGGGGCAATGGCGCGTCGTAGAGGTATCGTCGTGGCGGCGGTGCTCGCCCCGGCTTTCCTGTTCCCGGCGCTTCTCGCCGGGCCCGGCATGGCGGAGGTTCGGATCGCTGTCGCCGGCCCGATGACGGGGCCGAACGCCGCCTATGGTGACCAGATGCGCCGGGGCGCCGAGGCGGCGGTCGCGGACATCAACGCGGCCGGCGGCGTGAATGGCGAGACCGCTGTGCTGGTGGTCGGCGACGACGCCTCGGACGGGCGGCAGGGCGTCGCGCTGGCTGCCGACCTCGTCGCCGACGGCGTCGTGGCCGTGATGGGCCATTTCAATTCGCACATCTCGATCCCGGCCTCTGCGGTCTATGCCGAGGAGGGCATCGTGATGATCTCGCCGGCCTCGACCAGCCCGGAGCTGACCGAGCGCGGGCTCGCCACCGTCTTCCGGACCTGCAATCGCGACGACCAGCAGGGCATCGTGATGGGCGCCTATCTCGCCGAGGCCTATGCCGGGCGCCGGGTGGCGATCGTCCATGACCGCACGGCCTACGGCAAGGGCCTCGCCGACGCGACCAGGGCCGTGATGAACGCGGCCGGGCTGGAGGAGACGCTCTATGCGGCCGTGGCGGCCGGCGATCGCGATTTCACCGCGCTGATCTCGCGCATGAAGGCCGAGCGGATCGAGGCGATCTATTACGGCGGTCTGCACAATGAGGCGGCGCTGATTGTCCGCCAGGCCCGTGAACAGGGGCTCGATGCCCGGTTCATCTCGGGTGACGGTATCGTGACGACGGAGTACTGGGCCATCGCCGGGGCCGCGGCCGAGGGCACGCTGATGACCTTCGGCGCCGTCTCCCCCGACATGCCCTCCGCCCGCGCGGTGACGGAGCGCTTCCGGGCCGCGGGGTACGAACCGGAGGGCTATACCCTTTACACCTATGCGGCGGTTGAGGCCTGGGCGCAGGCGGCGGAGCGGGCTGGTACCTTCGACGGCGAGACGGTCGCGGCCACGCTGAAGGACGGCACCGAATGGCAGACGGTGATCGGGCCGCTGCCTTTCGACGAGAAGGGCGACCGGGCGGTGCCCAACTACATCTTCTACGCCTGGCATGATGGTGCCTACATGCCGGTGGACCCGCCGATCCCGGCACCGTGACTGCGGGTGGTCCGCCTCCTTCCGATTCGGTACCGTATCCGACGGGGGCCGGCCGGGGCCCGGGGCATGTCAGCCCGGGTCCCTCCCGGCAAGAAGGGAGGGGCGCGGGGTGAGGCGCAGGCAGAACTTTCCGGCCGTGGCCATAGCCGGCCTCGTGGCTGCATGGCCGGGCGCGGCGGCAGCAGAGGTGCTGCTCGCGGCCGCGGGGCCGATGACCGGGCAGAACGCCGCCTATGGCGAGCAGATCAGGCGGGGGGTGGAGGCAGCCGTGGCCGACCTCAACGCGGCAGGCGGCGTCAATGGCGAGACGATCGCGCTGATCGTCGGCGACGATGCCTCGGACGGCCGGCAGGGGGTGTCGGTCGCAGCCGACCTCGCCGCCGAGGGCGTGGTCGCGGTGATCGGACACTTCAACTCGCACATTTCGATCGCGGCGTCGGCCGTCTATGCCGAGTCGGGGATCGTGATGATCAGCCCGTCCTCGACCAGCCCCGATCTGACCGATCAGGGCTATGCGACGATCTTCCGGACCTGCAACCGCGACGACCAGCAGGGCGCGGTGATGGGTGGGTATCTGGCCGCGGCCTATCCCGGCGGGGAGGTGGCGATCATCCATGACCGGACGGCGCACGGCAGAGGTTTCGCCGACGCAACCCGCGCCACGATGAATGCCGCGGGGCTCGAAGAGGTGATTTACGAGGGCATCGTGGTCGGCGACACGGACTTCACCGCGCTGGTTGCGCGCATGAAGATCGCCGGCGTCGATGCGATCTTCTATGGCGGGCTGCACAATGAGGCCGCGTTGATCGTCCGGCAGGCGCGCGAACAGAAGCTCGATGCGCAGTTCCTGTCCGGCGACGGCATCGTCACGGCGGAGTTCTGGGCACTCGCCGGAGAGGCGGCGGAGGGGACGCTGATGACCTTCGGCGCCGCATCGGCCGACATGCCATCGGCGCGCACCGTTGCCGAGCGCCTGCGGGCCGAGGGTTACGAGCCGGAGGGCTACACGCTCTACAGCTACGCCGCGGTGCAGGCCTGGGCACAGGCGGCGGAGCGGGCCGATACCTTCGATGGGGAGGTGGTCGCGGCGACAATGAAGGATGGCACCGAATGGCAGACGGTGATCGGGCCGCTGGCCTTCGACGCCAAGGGTGACCGGGCGGTGCCCGACTACATCTTCTATACGTGGCACGACGGCAACTACCTGCCCGTCGACCCGCCGATCCCCGCCCCGTGAGGCGTGCGGGCCGGTTCCGGCCGGCGCGGCTCGCGCTGGCCGTGATGGCGCTGAGCGCGGCTCTTGCCGTGGCGGTGGTGGCGGGCCCGGCCCTGGCCGAGATCCGGATCGGCCTTGCCGGGCCGTTCTCCGGACCCGCCGCGCCATGGGGGGTGCAGATGCGCCGCGGCGCGGAGGCGGCGCTGCGTGCGGTGAATGCGGCAGGCGGCATCGAGGGCGAGCGGGTGACGCTGGTCACCATCGACGATGCCGGCGATCCGCGGCGCGGCGTCGAGGCTGCCGAGGCCCTCGTCGATCAGGGCGTGGTGGCGGTCATCGGCCATTTCGGCTCCGCCGTATCGATCCCTGCCTCGACCGTCTATGCCGGGGCCGGCATCATCCAGATCGTCCCGGCTGCGACCAGCGCGGAGCTGACCGAACAGGGATTCAATCTCCTGTTCCGTACCTCGGGGCGCGACGATCAGCAGGGATCGGTCGCCGGCGCCTGGCTCGCCGCGACCTATGCAGGGCAGGTCGTCGCCGTGCTGCACGACCGCACGACCTATGGCCGCGCGCTGGCCGAGGCGGCGGCCGAGGCGATGACGGCAGGCGGGCTCGAACCCGTGATCGTCGACGCCGTCGACCCCGGGGCGGAGGATTATGCCGCGATGGTGCAGCGGCTGGCCGATGCGAATGTCGATGCGGTCTATTTTGGCGGGCTGGTCGAGGATGGCGGTCGGCTGCTCGCCGCGATGCGGCGGGCGGGGGTCGTCGCGCAATTCGTCGCCGGCGATGCCTTCGCCGACTGGGCGTTCTGGCAGGTGGCAGGGGCGAGCGTCGTCGGGACCGTGGTGACGACCGAGCGCGATTTGCGCTCCAGCCCCGCGGTGGTGCGGCTGCTCGACGATTTCGGCGGGCCGGACATCGCGCCCGGGGCGTTGTTCGCGGCCGCCTACACCTATACGGCGGTCGAGCTCTGGGCCCGCGCTGCGCGGGCGGCGGGGACGAGCGATTCCTGGGCCGTCGCCGATGCGATGAAACATGCTGGCACCGTCGAAACCCTTTCCGGCCCGGTGGCCTTTGATCTTCGTGGCGACCGCTTTCCGCCGGTCTTCGAACTTTATCGTTGGCGTGACGACGGCTGGCTCGTCCGCGTGCAGTGAATCGGAAAGGGTGGCCGGCCGGCAATCCTGTCAAGCGAAGCGGGGCTGACACTTGTCTCGCGAAGCCTGCTGCGTAATCTCGCCGTTCTGGCCCAGCCGCCCGCCAATGTTCGTCAAGGTCGCTCATGGATCTCGCCCGCACGCCGATTCCGATCCCGCCTCGCGGCATGGACCGCGAGACGCTTGAGCGCTCTTTCCTGGAATGGCTCGTCTATTCCGTCGGCAAGGACCCCGCCTCGGCGACGAAGCGGGACTGGTTCTCGTCCGTGGCCCTCGCCGTGCGGTCGCGGCTGATCGACCGCTGGATGGAGACGACGCGCGGCTATTACGAGCGCGACCAGAAGCGGGTCTACTACCTGTCGCTGGAGTTTCTGATCGGCCGGCTGATGGGCAACGCGATGACCAATCTGGGCATCACGGAGCTGTGCCGCGACGCGCTGCGGGGAATCGGCGTCGATCTGAATCAGGTGCTCGAAGCCGAGCCGGACGCGGCGCTGGGCAATGGCGGCCTCGGCCGGCTGGCGGCCTGTTTCCTCGACAGCATGGCGACGCTGGGGATCGCCGGGTATGGCTACGGCATCCGCTACGAATACGGGCTGTTCGAGCAGCGTTTCGACCATGGCTGGCAGGTCGAGTATCCGGAGGACTGGCTGAAGTTCGGCAATCCCTGGGAGTTCGAGCGCCCCGAAGTCGCCTATCCGATCGATTTCGGCGGCCGGGTCGAGCCGGCGCCCTCGACCGACGGCTCGCCCGCCTGGCGCTGGGTCGACACCCAGCGCGTCCTCGCCGTTGCCTATGACACCCCGGTCGTCGGCTGGCGGGGGCAGTCGATCAACACGCTGCGGCTGTGGTCGGCCAAGCCGACCTCCGAGTTCAATCTCGCCTATTTCAATCGCGGCGACTATCTGCGGGCGGTCGAGGACAAGATCACCTCGGAGAACCTGTCGCGGGTGCTCTACCCGAACGACAGCACGCCGATGGGGCAGGAACTGCGCTTCAAGCAGGAATACTTCTTCACCTCGGCCTCGCTGCAGGACCTGCTGCGGCGCTTCCGCGCCCATCACGAGCAGTTCGACATCCTGCCCGACCGGGTGGCGATCCAGCTCAACGACACCCATCCGGCGATCGCCGTGCCGGAGATGATGCGCCTGCTGATCGACCGCTACGGCGTCGGCTGGGATCGCGCCTGGGAGCTGACGCGGGCCTGCATCAACTACACCAACCACACCCTGATGCCGGAGGCGCTCGAGACCTGGCCGGTGCGGATGGTGGAAAGGCTGCTGCCGCGTCATCTGCAGATCATCTACGAGATCAACGACCGCTTCCTGAAGACCGCCCGCACCGCACAGGGCGATGTCGAGCGGATGAAGCGCCTGTCACTGATCGACGAGCATGGCGAGCGGCGGGTTCGTATGGCGACGCTCGCCTTCGTCGGCAGCCGGCGGGTGAACGGCGTCTCGGCGCTGCATACCGAGCTGATGAAGAACTCGGTCTTCCGCGATCTGAACGAAGAGTTCCCGGGCCGCATCGTCAACAAGACCAACGGCGTGACGCCCCGGCGCTGGCTGATCCAGGCCAACCCGCAGCTCGCTGCGCTGGTCACCACGGTGATCGGCAAGGGCTGGACCGATGATCTCGAGAGGCTGTCGGCGCTGCTGCCGCAGGCCGATGATCCCGCGTTCCGCGACAGCTTCGCGGCGGTCAAACGGCGCAACAAGGCGGTGCTCGGCGCCTATATCAACGAGGTCGCCGGGGTGAAGGTGTCGAGCGAGGCGCTGTTCGACGTCCAGGTCAAGCGCATCCACGAATACAAGCGCCAGCTCCTCAACATTCTCGAGACCATCGCGCTGTGGCTCGAGATCCGTGACGCGCCGACGGCCGGTTGGACGCCGCGGGTCAAGATCCTGGCCGGCAAGGCGGCGCCCAGCTACACGATGGCCAAGCAGATCATCAAGCTGGCCAACAATGTCGGCCGGCTGATCAATGGTGACAAGCGGACCCGCGACTATCTGAAGATCGTCTTCCTGCCGAACTACAACGTCACCCTGGCCGAGCGCATCATGCCCGCGGCGGATCTGTCCGAGCAGATCTCGACGGCCGGCATGGAGGCCTCGGGCACCGGCAACATGAAGCTCGCGCTCAACGGCGCCGTGACCATCGGCACGCTGGACGGCGCCAATGTCGAGATCGCCGAGCGCGTCGGCGCCGACAACATCGTCATCTTCGGGCTGACGGCGGAAGAGGTCGCCGCCCGCCGGGCGGAGGGCTATGACCCCGCCGAGGTGATCGAGGCGACGCCGCGCCTCGCGCGGGCGCTCGAGGCGATCGAGGCGGACGTCTTCTCCTCCGACGAGCCCGGCCTGTTTCGCGGCCTGACCGACGCGCTCCGGCGCAGCGACTGGTTCCTGCTCTGCGCCGATTTCGCCGCCTATTGGGATGCGCAGCGGCGGGTCGACGGTCTCTATCGCGACCGTGACCAGTGGTTCCGGATGGCGGTGATCAATGCCGCGAGCGTCGGCTGGTTCTCCTCGGACCGGACGGTCCGCGAATATGCCGAGGAGATCTGGCGGGCCATGCCGCGCCAGCCGGTCCGCTACGCCGCCGAATAGCGAGCGCCGGCGGCGCCCGCCCAGGCGGGCGCGGGCGCCGCAACGGCCGGCCGGATCGCTGCGCTCAGCGGCCGAATACGCGGCGCAGCGTCTCGAGCAGCTCCTGCGTCGCTTGGCCGGTCACCGGCAGGCCGAAATCCCGCTGGAACGCCTCGATGGCGCGGCGGGTATTCGGGCCGATCTGCCCGTCGACGCCGCCCGGATTGTAGCCGAGCGCCCGCAGCAGCCGCTGGATCGAGAAGACGAGATCGGACGGCGCTGAGACACCGCGGCAATCGGCATTGTCGGTGCCGGCCGCACAGAAGCCGGTGCCGATGCCGGGCTCGTCGCACTCGCCATCGAAGGCATAGCGGCAGCTGTTGCTGCCACCCCAGCCGCCGCCGCCGCCGCCACGGCGGCAATCGGCGCTGTCGGTGCCGGCGGCGCAGACCCCGGTGCCGATGCCGGGCTCGTCGCACTCGCCATCGAAGGCATAACGGCAGGAATTGGCGCCCCGGGCGCTGCAATCGGCGGTATCGGTGCCGGAGGCGCAGACGCCGGTGCCGATGCCGGGCTCGTCGCATTCGCCGTCGAAGGCGTAACGGCAGGAATTGGCGCCGCCACCACCCCCGCTGCCGCGGCGGCAATCGGCACTGTCGGTGCCGGCGGCGCAGACGCCGGTGCCGATGCCGGGCTCGTCGCATTCACCGTCGAAAGCGTAACGGCACGAATTGCCGCCCCCTCCGCCGAAACAATCGGCGCTGTCGGTGCCGGCGGCGCAGGCCCCGGTTCCGATGCCCGGTTCGTCACATTCACCGTCATAGGCCCAGACACAGGTATTCTGTGCCTCGGCCGTTCCGGCAAGCGACATCGTCGCGAGAGCCAGAAGGCCGGCCGCGACCAGGTGGAGTATTCGCATGTGTCGGTCCCCCTGCTGCGCCCGGTCGTTCCGGCGCCGGCCGCCAGCCATCCCGACAATAGGGGAGGTGCCGGCTTTGTCCACGCGCGGTCTGCTGGTGCGGTGGCGGTCAGCCCTTCACCGCGCCGAGCGTGAGGCCTCGGACGATGTAGCGTTGGGCGAACAGCGCCAGCAGCACCGGCGGGATCATCGCGATCAGCGCGCGCGTCGCCATGAACCAGAACTGTACCCCGCGCGTGTCGACCGCGCCCGCCATATGGGCCGGCATCATCTTCGTCTCGGTGATGCCGAGCGAGGAGGAGAAGAGGAACTCGTTCCAGGCGAAGGCGAAGATGATCATCGCCGTCGCCGCCACCGCCGGGGCTGCGAGCGGCAGCGCCACGAGGAAGAACGCCTTGAAATGTGAGGCGCCGTCGACCAGCGCCGCCTCCTCGAGTTCGACGGGCAGGTCGATGAAGGTCTGGCGCATGATCACGACGACGAAGGGCAGGATGAAGGTGGCGTTGATGAGGATCAGCGCCAGCTTCGAGTCGAGCATGCCGAAGGAGCGGAAGACGATGTAGAAGGGCAGGAGCGTCGCGACCGGCGGCAGGACGCGCTGCGAGAGAAACCAGATGGTGATGTCGCTGTTGCTCCAGAACCGGAACCGCGCCAGCGCATAGGCCGCCGGCAGCCCCAGCGCTAGCGCGCCGAGTACGGAGGTGATCGAGACGATCAGGCTCGTCTCCATCGCCCGCATGCCTTCCGGCGTCGACAGCTCCGTCCGGAAATTGTCGAGGGTCGGCTGGAAGTCGAGCCAGGGAATGCCGAGGCCGGCGACGGTGAAGGTGTCGACCGGATTGCGCAGCGACGTCGAGATCGCCCAGAAAAGCGGGAAGAAGAACAGCAGCGTGACCGCGATCGCGAGCAGCGACCACAGCGCGCCGGAGATCGAGCCGATGCCGCGACCGGAGGCGGCGGTGGGGGCGGTGCCGACGGAGACGGAGCTCTGGGCCATGGCGGCGGTGTTCCTTCCCGGGTCAGGCGTAGACGCTGCGGACGCGCTTGAAGAACAGCGTGACAATGACCATCACGACCGCCAGCAGCGTGAGCGACAGGGCCGAGGCGTAGCCGACATCGAAGAAGCGCAGCCCCGTCCGGAAGGCGAGATAGGAGACGGATTGCGTGGCGTTGCCGGGTCCGCCGACGGTCAGCGAGGCGACGACGTCGAAGACCTTGATCGCCTCCGCCAGCCGCAGCAGCAGCACGATGACGATCACCGGCGTCAGCATCGGCAGCACGACTTCCTTCCACACTTTCCATGTCGAGTTGGTGTCGAGACGCGCTGCTTCGAGCATGTCGTCGGGGATGCTCTGCAGCCCGGCGAGGAAGACGAGGAAGCAGAACGGCGTCCATTGCCAGATGTCGACGATGATCACCGAGACCAGCGCCCAGTCCGGATTGGAGAGCCAGGGGATGCCGGTCCAGCCGAGCGGTCCGCCCTCTTCGTAGAAGATGGTGAAGAACAGGTAGCCGGCAGCGACGGGCGTCGCGAAGATCGGCAGCACCATGATGGTGCGCAACAGCCCGCGGGCCGGCAGGTCACGGTTGAACAGGAAGGCGAGGATCAGGCCGAGCAGCATCTCGACGCCGACCGCCGCGACGACGAAGATGACGGTCATCCGTGTCGCTTCGCCGACCACCGGGTCGGAGAAGATCCGCCCGAAATTCGACAGCCCTGCCCATTCCCAGTGATTCACGGTCTCGCGCTGCACCTCGGTGCGGGTGCGGGGCGTGCCGTCGGGCCGCAGCACCGGATTGCCCTGATCATCGAGCCGCGGCACCTCGACCCGCTCGACGATCGTCTCGGTCGTGACCGTGTGGAACGACCCGTAGAGCGTGTAGAGGGTGGGGAAGATCGTGAAGATCAGCACCCACAGCACGGCGGGCATCAGGAAGAGGAGGCGGATTCGTCCCGTCCAACGCATGGTCTGACCCGTCCGGTGCGAATGCGAGAGGAACGCTCCCTGCCGGGCGGACCCGGCAGGGAGGAAGGTTCAGCCGGCGCGTCGCCGGCCCGGTGTCACTCGCCGGTCCAGCCGATCGCGGCCTGGTAGTTGGCGAGCTGCTGCTCACGGCCGAGGCGGTCGGTGATCTGCTCCCAGGCCGCCGCGGTGTCGTCGAGCGCCTGCTGCGGCGTCTTTGCACCGCTCATCGCCGCCGACAGGTTCGAATCGAGCGCGTCGTAATACTCCTGCGTGCCGGTGATGCGCAGATAGGGCAGCATCGTCGGCGCGTTAAAGTTGTCGTAATAGGCCTGCAGGTACTCCTGCACGTCGGTCGCGTCCCAGCCCGCCGCGAGGTAATCCTCCAGCTTGGCCTCGCCGAGCGGCTCGAGGAACTGGTAGTCGTAACCCGGATCGACGCCATTCCAGCCATAGGTGGCGAGCCACTTCGAGGCCGGCTTGGTCGCCATCAGCGCGAGGAAGCTGTAAGCCGCCTCGGGCGCATCGCCGAGCGCCGAGACGACGCCGTGCCACGAACCGCCGGTCACGTTGCCGACGCGGCGCGGCTCGTCGGTCGTGACGAACTCCTGCGCCGTCATGTCCCAATAGGTGTCGGAGGCGGGCAGGATCGACGAGCCGATCCTGCCGCGGATCGAGCTGCGCGTCTCGTCCTGGGCCAGCGGCGCCACGTCGCCGTAGGAGAAATTGAAGACCGCGTTGCCGCGCAGGAAGTAGTCCCACGCCTCGCCGAGGCTCCAGCTCACCTGCGCATCCGGCCCGTACTGGGCGAGGTCGCGGAGATATTCGAGCGCCGCGACATGGCCCGGGCTGTTGATCAGCGGCGTCATGTCCACCGGATCGAACCAGTAGACATTGGTCGTGCGGGTCAGCTCATCACCCGGCGTCATGGCGAAGGAAGTCGCCAGCGTCGTGAAGTGGTAAAGGCCCTGCTCACGCACCTTGAGATGGAGGACGACGCCCGAGCCCGGCTGGCCGGTGCCGTTGTAGTCCTTGCCGTCGAAATAGGCGGCGATGTCACGCAGCTGCTGCAGCGTCTGCGGCGGCACCGGCATCGCATAGCCGTACTCGGCCTCGAACGCCTCCTGATGCTGCGGATCGGTCAGAAGATCGCGGCGGTAATAGAGGATCTGGCCGTCCGCGTCGTTGAGCACGCCATAGCCCTGGCCCTCCCAGGTGTAGATGGCGCGGAGCGCGTCCGGCATCGGATCGTAGCTCCACTGCGGGAAGTCGCCGCTCTCCATCCACTCGTCGACCGGCAGGATGTAATTGCCGGCGATGAGGTCGCCATAGAAGAACCCGCCGACGATCATGGCGTCGTATTCGCCGGTGCCGTTGCGCAGGTCGAGGAAGGTCTTGGTGTAGAGCTCGGAGATCGGCACGAGCGCGATGTTGAGCGTGGCGCCGGTCAGCTCCTCCCAGATCGGGCGGAACATGTAGATGGGACCGGAGATGCCGCCCATCGGTCCCGAATCGAGGCTGAGGATCGTCACCTCCTCACCCGCGAAAGGCTGCTCACCCGGGCCGAACAGCGCGCCGAGCTCCTCGACCGGCATCGTGATCTCGAACCCGTATTCGGGGTCGGAGGTCAGCGTGACCGTACCGTCATCGTTCCAGGTGACGTGCGGCGTGTCCTGCGCCAGGGCGGGGGCCGCCATGAGCGCGAGCACCGCCGTCGACGCGAGCAACGTCCTGGTGAGCATGCGTGTCCTCCTCTGTTTCCGTCTCCCGGAGCCGCTAGTCCGTTTCGGACTTGGCGGGCGCCCGTATCGCAATTAGCTTACGATTTTGTAAGGCAAATGGTGCGGTGGTTGCGCGACGCTTGTCAAGGCGCCCACCATGCCCAGAAAAGCCGATGCGCGCCGACCGGCGAAATGCGGCGGCACAGACGGGGGGAGCACGGATGGCCGAGGTTTCGATCCGGAACGTCGAGAAGCTGTACGGCGAGCTGAAGGTGATCCACGGGATTTCAGTGGACATCCCTGACGGGTCCTTCGTCGTGCTCGTCGGCCCTTCGGGCTGCGGCAAGTCGACCCTGCTCCGGATGGTCGCCGGGCTCGAGGACATCTCCGGCGGCGAGATCCACATCAACGGACGCAAAGTGAACCAGGTGGCGCCGCGCGACCGCGACGTCGCGATGGTGTTCCAGAACTACGCGCTCTATCCGCACAAGACTGTGGCCGGGAACATGGGCTTCGGTCTGAAATTGCGGGGCGCGCCGCGCGACGAGATCGAACGGCGGGTACAGCGGGCGGCGAAGATCCTCGGCCTGACCGACCTGCTCGACCGCTATCCGCGACAGC
>CAYORM010000035.1:0-30425 GCA_964406375.1 uncultured Mycobacteriaceae bacterium
GGGCTACGGCATGGCGGTCGCCCAGGCTCAGCACGCGCTGCGCGAGATGGCCGACATCCTCAAGAAGGACGGGGTGGAGGTGCGCTATGCCATCCATCCGGTCGCCGGTCGCATGCCGGGGCACATGAACGTGCTGCTGGCCGAGGCGAATGTGCCCTATGACGAGGTGTTCGAGCTCGAGGAGATCAACCGCGACTTCGCCCAGGCGGATGTCGCCTTCGTCATCGGCGCCAATGACGTCACCAATCCGGCGGCGCGGACCGACCCGTCGAGCCCGATCTACGGCATGCCGATCCTCGATGTGGAGAACGCCAAGACCGTCCTCTTCGTGAAGCGGTCGATGGCCTCGGGCTATGCCGGCGTCGAGAACGAGCTGTTCTTCCGCGACAACACGATGATGCTGTTCGCCGACGCCAAGAAAATGTGCGAGGACATCGCCAAGGCGCTTGCCTGAGGCGCGTCTTCCCGCCGGTGCTCAGCCGCCGGCGGGAAGCGCGTCCAGCGTCGCGGTGAGAAGGGCGAGATCGGCCGGCCGCGACAGGCGGTGATCGCCGTCCTTCACCAGGGTCAGATGGACGTCCTGGCCCTCGATCGCCTCGGCGAGGCGCAGGCTCATCTGCCAAGGTATGTCGGGATCGGCGAGGCCGTGCAGCAGCCGGACCGGCACGTCGATCGGCAGGCGACGGCCGAGCAGCAGATGCGACCGCGCCTCCGCGAGCAGCGCCGCGCCGATGACCGGCGGACGGCCGGCATAGCGGGTGGGCAGGGCGAGCCGTCCCTCCCGGGCCAGGGCCTCGGCCTGTTCGGGCGACAAGGCGGGGCGGATGAGCGCCTCGGTGAAATCCGGTGCGGCGGCGATGCCGATGAGCGCCGCTATCCGATCCGGCCGGTCGACCGCCGCCAGCGTCGCGATCCAGGCACCCATCGAGGAGCCGACGAGCACGCAGCGGCCCGCCGGCACGACGCGGTCGATCATCGCCGCGAGATCGCGCCGCCAGCCCCCGATCGTGCCGTCCTCAAGACGCCCCTCCGAGGCGCCGTGGCCGCTCCAGTCAAAGCGCAGGCAGGCCCGGCCGCGGGCGGCGCACCAGGCATCGACGGCGCGGGCCTTCTCGCCGCCCATCTCCGAATTGAAGCCGGTGCAGAAGACGACCGTCGGGCCGCGGCCGGGCCGCAGCCGGTAGGCGAGAGCGGGGACATCGGGCCGGTCGAGCCGGCCGAGAGGCGGCTCGCTCACCCGCAGCGGCCGATCGAGCCGTCGGCGCAGATCCGGCCGTCGATCCAGATGGCGCCGGACAGATCGGCCCGACGGAAGACGGCGCCGCCGATTGCCGCGCCCGTCAGATCGGCGCCGGCGAGATGGGCGCCGACGAACTGCGCCGAGCGCAGATCCGCCTCGCGCAGGCTGGCGCCGGCGAGATGCGCGCCGGTGAAATCGGCCTCGAAGAACCGGGCGCCATCGAGCACCGCGGCCTCCATCGAGGCGTTGGTGAAGCGCGCGCGATAGGCGTCGGCCTCTGCCAGCACTGCGGCGTCGAGATCGGCGCGCACGAAGGAGGATTCGCGCAGGACAGCGCCCGTCAGATCGACCCGCGCCAGATCCTGTCCGTCGACGAGGCAGCGGCGCCAGGACACGCCGGGGGCGGCGGGGTCACTGCAACCGGCCTGGGCGGCATCGAGGGCGGGCAGCGCCAGCAGCAGCGCCAGAAGGAGCGTTGTTCCTCTCATCGCCGGTCAAGATGGCGACTCCGACGGCGGAATCCCAGCCGTTTCGGTCCGGCGCCGCCTTTCCCGATAGGCGATGAACAGCGCCGAGCCGATGACGATGCCGGCGCCGGCGAGCTGCAGCGGCGTCATGCCCTCACCCCAGACGATCCAGCCGATGGCAAGCGCGAAGAGCAGGGAGGTGTAGTCCATCGGCGCGATCACCGAGACCGGTGCCATGCGATAGGCGCGCGTCATGAAGATCTGGCCGCCGCCTCCGAACAGCCCGATCCCGATCAGCATCGCCGAATCCTGCCAATCCGCCGGCATCACCGCGGCGAAAGGCAGCGACAGCCCACCGGCGATCGCGCAGGTCAGGGTGAAGTAGAAGACGATGGCGATATTGCTCTCCTGCCGCGCCATCTGGCGGATCGCGATCATCGCGAAGGCGGTCATCGCGGCAGCACCGAGCGCCAGCCCGGCGCCGAGTGCGCTGCCGCCGCCCGTCGGCCGGACGATCAGGAGAATGCCGAGAAAGCCGATGATGACCGCCGACCAGCGGTAGATCCTGACCTTCTCGCCGAGCAGCGGGATGGCGAGGATCGTCGTGAAGATCGGCGCCGCGAAGCCCAGCGCCGTCGCCGTCGGCAGCGGCAGGAGGGTCAATGCGGTGAAGCTGAGCACCATGGCGAGAAGCCCGGCCGCCGAGCGCCGTACATGCCCCCAGGGCCTGCGGGTGCGCAGGACGTCGAAGCCGCCGGCCTGGCGAATCAGCCAGAGCACCGGGATCATCGCGAAGATGCTGCGGCAGAAGATGATCTGGCCGACCGGATAACGGTCCCCCAGCGCCTTGACGAGCGCTGCCATCACCGCGAACAGCGCGATCGAGACGAGTTTGCTGCCAATGGCGGCGAGGGTGGTCCCTGCGGGAGGGGAGGGGGGCATGTCGGCGGTCCGCGGCCTGCCCCCGAGTCCTAGCCGCTCGCGCGCCGCGGCGCCACCCGCGTGCGCCGCTCAGGCCGCGCGTCTGGCCGACCGGCCCGGCCTGATGCCGAGGATCCGGCAGATGCCGAGCGTCAGCTCGGCCCGGTTCAGCGTGTAGAAATGGAAGGCGTCGACACCGTGATGCTGCAGCACGCGGCACTGCTCGACGGCCACCGTTGCGGCGACGAGCTGGCGCGTGTCGGGCGTCGCATCGAGGCCGTCGAACAGCAGCGCGAGCCAGGGCGGGATCGACGCGCCGCAGGCGCGTGCGAATTCCGTCGTCCGGGCGAAATTGGTGATCGGCAGGATGCCGGGCACGATCGGTACCGCGATGCCGGCCGCCGCCGCCCGGTCGCGGAAGCGGAGGAAGGCATCGGTATCGAAGAAGAACTGGGTGATGGCGCGGTGCGCGCCGGCATCGACCTTGCGGCGCAGATTGTCGAGATCGAAGGCCGCATCCGGCGCCGCGGGATGGGTCTCCGGATAGGCGGCGACGCTGATCTCGAAGGGCGCGATGCGCAACAGGCCCTGCACCAGGTCGGCCGCATAGGCGTAGCCGTCGGGATGCGGCGTGTAAGGGGCGCCGATGGGCGCCCCCGGCGGGTCGCCGCGCAGCGCGACGATGTGGCGGATGCCGGCATCCCACAGCGCACGGGCGGCATCGTCGACCGCGCCACGCGCGGCCCCGGCGCACGTCAGATGGGCCGCAACCGGCAGGCCGGTGCCGTGCTGGATGCGAATGGTCGTCTCGAGCGTCTTCGACTGGGTCGAACCGCCGGCCCCGTAGGTCACCGAGACGAAGGACGGGTCGAGCGGGGCGAGCCGTTCGACCGTCTGCATCAGCGTCGCTTCGGCCGGCTCGGTTTTCGGCGGGAAGAACTCGAAGCTCACCGCCGGCTCCGGCCGGCCGGGTGCGGCGGGCAGGAGGCCCTGGCGGAAGATCTCGGGCTCGCGGCTCATCGGGTGGCCTCATGCGCTGACAGCGGCGCCGTCATGGCACGCTGCCCGCCGGGCCGGCGCGCCTCCCAGACAGCGACGGTCAGGGCACGGCCGGGCAGCGACAAGGGTGTGGCCGGGACGAGGCCGGCGCGTTTCAGCCAGCCGGCCATCTGCCCGGGGGCGAAGCCCGGCCAGCGATGGGCGTGGTCGCGGCGCAGCGCCTCGACGGCATGGGGCAGGAAATCGACGACGATCAGCAAGCCACCCGGCACCAGGACGCGCGCCGCCTCCGCCAACGCCTCCTCCGGCGTTTCGACATGGTGCAGGACGTGGTGCATCAGCGCGACGTCGAAGCCCGCATCCGGCAGCGGCAGCTGGGCGAGATCGCCCTGGCGGACCTGGACGCGGCGCAACAGGTCCGCCGCCTCGAGCCGGGCGCGGGCCACCGCCAGCATCTCGCGCGACAGGTCGATCCCGACCGCCCGCCGCGCCCTTGGCGCGAACAGGGTGAGCATCCGGCCCGTACCGGTGCCGAGATCGAGCAGATCGTCGATCTGCGCCGGCAGCCGGTCGGCGATCGCCGCCTCAACCGCCTCATCGGCGATGTGCAGCGCCCGGATCTCGTCCCAACGGGCGGCGTTCTCGCGGAAATAGGCCGAGGCGGCCTCGGCGCGCTGCTGGCGCACCGTCTCGAGCCGCCGGCGGTCGGCGGCGACCAGCGGATCATCCGCCGGGATGCGGGCGACGAGGTCGCGGGCGAGGCCCGCCGAAGGCCCGGCATCGGCGAGGCGGAAGAATGCGAAGGTGCCTTCGCGGAACCGGTCGAGCAGCCCCGCTTCGGCCATCACCTTGAGATGCCGGGAGACACGCGGCTGGCTCTGCCCGAGGATCTGGACGAGGTCCGAGACCGTCAGGTCGCCCTGGGCGCAGAGCGCGAGGATCCGCAACCGCGTCGCCTCGGCCGCGGCGCGCATGCCCTGCAAGATCTCGTCCATGCCGGTCCCGTCGTGCAGCGTCGCATCCGCGATGCTACACGACGTTCTCCGACACATAAAGATGTCTTTATGTGATCGGCAGCCCCGCCTCCCGGGGGGAGGCGGGGCTGCCGCCGCTCAGGCGGCGCTGGCGTTCAGCGCCTGGTCGAGATCGGCGATGAGATCCTCGGCGCTCTCGAGGCCGATCGACACGCGCACGACGTCGGGGCCGGCGCCGGCCGCTTCCAGCGCCTCCGGGGAGAGCTGGCGATGGGTGGTCGATGCCGGATGGATGATCAGCGACCGGGTATCGCCGATATTGGCGAGGTGGCTGAAGAGCTCGACCCCCTCGACGATCTTCACCCCCTGCTCGTAGCCGCCCTTCACGCCGAAGGTGAAGACCGCCCCGGCGCCGTTCGGCAGGTAGCGGCGGGCGAGGGCGTGGTAGGGCGAGTCGGGCAGGCCGGCATAGTTCACCCAGGCGACCTGCGGGTGGCTGTTGAGGAAGCGCGCCACCGCCTCGGCATTGCGGACGTGCCGCTCCATGCGCAGCGACAGGGTCTCGATCCCGAGAAGGGTCAGGAATGCGTTGAGCGGCTGCTGGTTGGCGCCGAGGTCCCGCAGCCCCACCGCATGGCCGTAGAAGGTGTAGGCGAGATCGCCGAAGGTCTCGTAGAAGCGCAGCCCGTGATAGCCGGGATCCTCGCCCGTCAGCGCCTTGAACTTGTCGGACTGCGCCCAGTTGAAGCGGCCGCTGTCGATGACGATGCCGCCGATCGAGGTGCCGTTGCCTGACAGGAACTTGGTCGTCGAATGAACGACGATGTCGGCGCCGTGCTGCAGCGGGCGGCACAGATACGGGGTTGCCATCGTGTTGTCGACGATCAGCGGCACGCCCGCCTCATGCGCCACCGCGGCGATCGCCTCGATGTCGTGGACGATGCCGCCGGGATTGGCGAGGCTCTCGATGAACACGGCCCGCGTGGCCGGAGTGATCGCCGCGCGGATATTGGCCGGATCGTCGGCATCGACGAAATGCGTCTTCCAGCCGAAGGCGCGCGGGAAACTGTTGCCGAGCTGGTTGATCGAGCCGCCATAAAGCTTGCGTGAAGCGACGATCTCCGCGCCCGGCTCCATGAAGGCGAACAGCGCGAGGAGCTGGGCCGCGTGGCCGGATGAGGTGGCCGTCGCGCCGATGCCGCCTTCCAGGGTGGCGAGCCGCTCCTCGAGCACCGCTACGGTCGGGTTGGTCAGGCGGCTGTAGATGAAACCCAGCTTCTGCAGGTTGAACAGTGACGCCGCATGGTCGACGTCCTCAAAGACGAAGGAGGTCGTCTGGTAGATCGGCGTCTGCCGCGCCCCGGTCGCGGGGTCGGGGCGGGCACCGGCATGGATCGCCAGCGTGTCGAAGCCGGGTGCGCGGGAAGCGGTTTCATCCGCCATGGGTCAGGCCTTTCTCTTGATCTTGGACGATAGGACGCGGGAGGAGGTGCCCATCCAGCCGAGCTCCCCGTTGAGGCGGGCCCATTCGATCTTGGGGCACCGGTTCATGACGACGCGCAGCCCGGCCGCCTCGGCCTTCGCTGCCGCTTCGTCATTGCGGACGCCGAGCTGCATCCAGATGACGCGTGGCCGCGGGTCGAGGGCCAGCGCCTCGTCGACGATGCCGGCCGCCGCTTCCGAATTGCGGAAGATGTCGACCATGTCGAGCGGCACGGGGATGTCGGCCAGCCGCGCATAGACCGTTTCGCCGAGGATGGTCTGGCCCGCCGCGGTGGGATTGACCGGGATCACCCGGTAGCCCTTGCCCTGGAGATAGGTCATGGCGAAGTAGCTGGGCCGGTTCCAGTTGGGGCTCGCACCGACCATCGCGAAGGTCTTCACCTCGGCGAGGATGTCCTTGAGATAGGCGTCGTCGTAGCGGTCGTGGTTCACCGGGGTCACTCTCCGCGCCAGACCGGCGCGCGCTTCTCGAGAAAGGCGTCGATGCCCTCGCCGGCGTCGCGTGCCAGCATGTTCCGGGTCATCACCGCCGCGGCGTAGTCATAGGCCTCGGCCAGCGGCAGGTCCGCCTGCCGGTAGAACGCCTCCTTGCCGGTCCGCACCGCGACCGGCGAGCGGTCGGCGATGCCGCGGGCGAGGGCATGGGCGGCGGCGGCAAGCTCGGCCGGCGGCACGATGCGGTTGATGAGGCCGAGCCGCTGCGCGGTTGCGGCATCGACCGCCTCACCGGTGAGCAGCATCTCCATCGCCGCCTTGCGACCGACGGCACGGCTGAGCGCCACCATCGGTGTCGAGCAGAACAGCCCGATCTGTACGCCGGGGGTAGCGAATCGTGCCGTCTCCGCAGCGATGGCGAGATCGCAGGTCGCAACGAGCTGGCAGCCCGCGGCGGTCGCCACGCCCTGGACCGCCGCGATGACCGGCTGCGGCAGCCGGGTGATCGCCAGCATCATGCGCGAGCATTGGGTGAAGACGGGGCCGAGCTGGTCGGCGCCGTTGAGGCCGCGCAGCTCCCGCAGGTCGTGCCCGGAGCAGAACACGCTGCCGGCCGCCGCCAGCACAACGGCACGCACGGCGCGATCTTGGGCGATTGAGGCGAGCTCGGCCTCGATCGCGGTCATCAGTGCCGTCGACAGGGCGTTGCGTGCCCCCGGGCGATTGAGCGTCAGTGTGGTCACGCCGTCATCATCGGCGCGCAGCAGGATGGGCTGGTCGATCGCCGCCTCCATCGGATCCCTCTGACGCATTCCCATGGCATAGCAGGGGGAGAGGAGAAATAACAAGGAGGATATGCGGCCTTAGACAAAATCCCGAGGATTATGAGTGGAATGTCCCGTGACAATGGCCCGTGACACTGGGTTGATGCCAGTGGCGCTGAAGGCCTTCCAATCCGCGGTCTTCGTGAATGGTATTCTGATACCGTAAAGCTAACTTATTGAAGCGCGCTGGATCGAGGGCGTTGACAGGCGCCGGGGTGGCGACTAGAAGCGCGCATCCCGACGGGCCCGGCCCGATCGGCCGTTTCGCGTTCACGTTCCTCGAGCAGGCCCCGTCATGAAGACCTTTTCCGCCAAGCCCGCGGACGTCGAGAAGAAGTGGGTCGTGGTCGATGCCGACGGCGTCGTCCTGGGTCGCTTGGCGAGCATCATCGCCATGCGCCTACGCGGCAAGCACCGCCCGATCTTCACGCCTCACGTCGACTGCGGCGACAACGTCATCGTCATCAACGCCGAGAAGGTCCGTCTGACGGGCCGCAAGCGCGAGCAGGACATCTTCTACTGGCATACCGGGCATCCCGGCGGGATCAAGGGGCGTTCGAAGGGTGCCATCCTTGATGGCCGGCACCCCGAGCGCGTCGTGATCAAGGCCGTCGAGCGGATGATCGCGCGTGGCCCGCTCGGCCGGAAGATCATGGGCAATCTCAAGGTGTATGCCGGTGCTGCGCATCCGCATGAGGCGCAGCAGCCCGAGGTGCTCGACATCGCCTCGATGAATCCGAAGAACAAGAGGTAAGGCCGTGGCCGACCTGCAGTCTCTCTCCGACCTCAAGTCGACCATCGCGGGTGAGCCCGAGGCCGCGCCGGCCGTGGCGGAGCCCAAGCGCGACGCGCTCGGCCGCTCCTACGGAACCGGGCGCCGCAAGGATGCGGTCGCGCGTGTCTGGATCAAGCCGGGCACCGGCAAGGTGACGGTGAACGGCCGCGACCAATCGGTCTATTTCGCACGGCCGGTGCTGCGGATGCTGCTCGCGCAGCCCTTCCTGATCACCGACCGGATGGACCAGTTCGACGTGTTCGCCACCGTCACCGGCGGCGGGCTGTCGGGTCAGGCCGGCGCGGTGCGGCACGGCATCAGCCGGGCGCTCGTGGCCTATGAGCCGTCGCTGCGCCCCGCGCTCAAGGTGCACGGCTTCCTGACGCGCGACCCCCGCACGGTGGAGCGTAAGAAGTACGGTCGCGCCGGCGCCCGCCGCAGCTTCCAGTTCAGCAAGCGCTGATCGGCCGGGCCCCGGCGGCCCGCCACCGATCAACGCCTTCTTCGGACGGCCGGTCCCTGGCGGGGCCGGCCGTTTCGCATCCGGCCTCAGACCGGAGGGCGACGGACGACGCGCTCCGCGGGCAGATGGACCGCGATGCGGCTGCCGGCACCGGGACGGCTCTCGGCGGTCATCGTGCCGCCATGCAGCTCGACGAGCCGCCGCGAGATCGGCAGGCCCAGCCCGGTGCCCTCGACATTCGTGTCGCGGCCGCGATCGGTCTGGTAGAAGGGCTCGAAGATGCGGCTGAGATCGGCCGCTTCGATGCCTATGCCGGTATCCGCAACCGCGAAGGTCACGCCGTCGGCGCCGCCCGCGGCCTCGATCGTCACCGTGCCCCCGCGCCCGGTGAACTTCACCGCATTCGACAGCATGTTGAGCAGCACCTGGCGCAGCCGTTTCGCGTCACCGCGGATGAAGGGCAGGTCGGGTGCTATTTTGGTCTCAAGGGTAAGCGCACCCTCGATGATCCGCGGCGCCATCAGCCGGGCGGCGCGCTCGATCAGCTCGGCGAGGTCGACGACGTCCTCGTCGAGCTCAATATGGCCCGCCTCGGCCTTGGTGATGTCGAGGATGTCGTTGATGATCTGCAGCAGATGCGAGGCGCTGGCATGGATGTCGGCCGCATAGGCCGAATACCGCTCGACCGCCGCATCGCCGAAGATCCGGTCACGGATGATCTCCGAGAACCCCATGATGGCGTTGAGCGGCGTGCGCAGCTCGTGGCTGATATTGGCAAGGAAGAGCGATTTCGCCCGGCTCGCCTGCTCGGCCATGCGCTGGGCTTCGCGCAGATGTGCCTCGGCCTGCCTGCGGCTGGTGATCTCGATGACGGTGCCCTCGTAATAGAGAGTGCGGCCATCGGCGTCGCGCACCGTGCGGGCGTTCTCGGAGACCCAGATCCGCTCGCGGGTGCGGTGACGGAAGATCTCAGATTCGAAGTCGATGACCTCGCCGTCGCGCTCCATCCGCGCGACGAACTCATCCCAGCGCGCGGGGTCGACATACCATTCGAGCCTGGGATGGGCGGCCGCCGCGACATGCTCCTCTGGCGTCTCGTAGCCGTTCATGCGTGCCAGCGCGCGGTTCGAGCGCAGCAGGCGGCCGTCCGGAGCGCGGCGGAAGATGCCCTCGCGGGCATTCTCGACCATGCTGCGGAAGTCGCCGTCATGCTGCTCGAGTGCGGCGATAGCATCGATCAGCTCGCTGACATCGGTGACGACCGCGACCAGCGCGTCGGACCCGTCGGCGCGCCTCAGCCGGCGCACCACCGAACGCGCCCAAAACAGGCTGCCGTCGCGACGGCGGACCTGGGCGATCTGGGAGGTCGTCGGGGCGCCGGCCTCGAGCCTCTCTATCGTGCGGCGGCGGGTGTCGAGATCCACATAGACGCGACGGAAATCCCCCTCCAGGCCTTCGATCATCTCGGCGCCGCCGGCGTAACCGAACAGCCGTCCCATCGCATCATTGGCCCGGATGAGGCGCCCCTCCATGTCCGTCTCGGAGAGGCCGATCTCGGCCGCATCGAAGAGTTGCCTGTAGATGTCTTCCCGCATCTGCGCCCGATCGCGGTCCTGCCCCTGTTCGGGGCAGGCGGCATCTTGGCACCGCGCGCGTTGCGGACGGAAGACCTTTCCCGGTCGGCCGGCCGTGCTAAACCTTCGGGGTTGGGCGCGTGCGAGGTTGGACATGGCGACGGTGTTCATCGATGGCGAGGCAGGGACGACGGGCTTGCAGATCCGCGAGCGTCTCGCGGCGCGCCCGGAGATCCGGCTGGAGAGCCTGCCGGCCGACCGCCGCAAGGATCCGGCCGCGCGGCGTGCGGTGATGAATGCCGTCGACGCGGTCATCCTGTGCCTGCCCGACGACGCGGCGCGCGAGGCGGTCGGGCTGATTGAGAACCCTACCGTGCGGGTCGTCGACGCCTCGACCGCGCATCGCGTCGCGGAGGGCTGGGTCTACGGCTTCCCCGAGCTGGCGCCGGGGCAGGAGGAGGCGATCCGCGGCGCGGCGCGGGTGGCGAATGTCGGTTGCTATGCGACCGGGGCGATCGCGCTGCTGAGGCCGCTGGTCGATCGCGGCCTCGTCGATCCCGCGGCGCCGATCGCGATCAATGCCGTCAGCGGCTACAGCGGCGGCGGCAAGAAGCTGATCGCCCGGTTCGAGGATCCGGCCGCGCCGGATTACGACCCGAAGGCTTTCTACCTCTACGCCCTCCGGCTCGCGCACAAGCATCTGCCGGAGATCCGGCGCTGGGCGGGGCTGGCGCGCGCGCCGCTCTTCGTGCCGTCGGTCGGGCGCTTTGCCCAGGGCATGCTGGTCTCGATCCCGCTCGCCCTCGATGCGCTACCGGGGCAACCCTCTGCGGCGGCGCTGCGTGCCGCGCTCGCGGAGCATTACGAGGGACGGCGCTTCGTGAGCGTTGCCACGGCTGCGGACACCGAGGCCACCGTCGAGCTCGACCCCGAGGCGCTCAACGGCACCAACATGCTGCGGCTCTTCGTCTTCGGCCATGAGGCGCAGCGCCAGGCGCTGCTGGTGGCGCAGCTCGACAATCTCGGCAAGGGTGCCTCCGGGGCCGCGGTGCAGAACCTGAACCTGATGCTCGGCCTGCCTGAGACAGCGGGGCTCGACGATCAGCCCGGCGGCCCGCGATGACCCTGTTGCTGCCCTATCGCGATCAGCGTCCGCGGATCGCGGCCGATGCCTTCGTCGCCCCGGGGGTGGTCGTGATCGGCGATGTCGAGATCGGCGCGGGCAGCGGCATCTGGTTCGGATGCGTGCTGCGCGGCGATGTGCAGGCGATCCGTGTCGGGTGCGACGTCAACCTGCAGGACGGCACCGTCGTGCATGTCGCCGGCACCGAGGAGGGGCGCTGCGAGATCGGTGACGGCGTCTCGGTCGGGCATATGGCGCTGATCCATGCCTGCCGGCTCGAGCCCGGCGCTTTCGTCGGCATGAAGGCGACGGTGATGGACGGGGCGGTGGTCGAGACCGGTGCGATCGTCGCCGCCGGCGCCGTCGTCACGCCGCGCAAGCGCGTGCCTGCCGGCGAGGTCTGGGCCGGCAATCCGGCGCGGCGGCTGCGCGAGGCCACGGCGGATGATCTGCGGATGGTCGAGTATGTCCGCCGGCGCTACGTGGCGCTGGCGCAGGAATATCGCGGCATCGTGGCGGCCGGCTGAGGGGCGCCGCGGGGACCGGGGCGGAGCGATCAGGCCGCGGCTTCGGCCGGGCGGTGGGCCGGCGGCAGCGTCCGGTCCGTGCCGGCCCAGAGCAGCCGGACCGGCTGAGGATCTGGGTTGCGCCAGGCATGACGCAGGCCCGAGCGCAGATGCAGGCTGTCACCGGCGCAGAGGCGGACGGCACGGCCGTCGACGGCGCAGGTGACGGTGCCCTCGAGCACGAAAACGATCTCCTCGCCGTCATGGCAGGCGCTCTCGCTGCGAAAGCCCGGCGGGATCTCGACCAGTACGGCCGAGAGGAGCTGGCCGGGGAAATCACTGCTCAAGGGCTCGTAGCGGACGGGGCCGCCATCGATGGCCACCGGTTTCCGGGCATCGGCGCGGGTCGCGGCATCCGCCGGCGGCCGGGCGAGGAAATAGTCGGGCACCACGCCCAATGCCTTGGCGATCGCGGTGAGGGCCGCGGGGGAGGGGGTGGCGAGGCCGCGCTCGACCTGTGACAGGAATCCGATCGACAGGCCGGAGCGCCGGCCGATCTCCGCGAGGGTGAGGCCGAGCTGCCGCCGCCGGCCGCGCATCGCGATCCCGAGCACGCGCCGGGCAGGCGCTTCGCCGGACACGTCGGTGCCTGGCAACTCTCCGATCGCGTTGCCGTCGCGTTCCATCATCCCCCGCACTCCTGCGACGGCAGTATGCGGTCATTTCGCTCAGGATTGAAGTACATACGATATTTCGATGCCGCAGCGGCGTCGCCGGCCGGCGAGGGTGCGGCGACCCGGGGGGCCTTCCTTGACTCCGCGCCCTCTTGACCGAAACATGCCCCGAAGATCTGCCGTGACCGGCCGGACAACGTCGGGCTCGGTCCCGGTGGAGGACACGAGGAGGCACGGATGATGGGACGCTTTTCGCATCGCCTGCTGGCGATGACGATGCTGGCCGTGACCGCGGTCTTGCCGGCTGCCCAGGCGGAGACACCGCCCGACACGCTGGTCCAGGCCTGGATGATCGACGATGTGATCTCTCTCGATCCGGCCGAGATGTTCGAGTTCACGGCGCTGGAATACGCGTCCCAGGTCTATGACCGGCTGGTCACCTTCGACGTCGACAACGTCAGCGAGATCCAGCCCCAGATCGCCGAGGACTGGACCGTCTCCGAGGACGGGCTGACCTTCACCTTCACGATCCGGGACGACGTCACCTTCCACTCTGGCAACCGGCTGACGGCGCATGACGTCGAATACTCGCTGCGGCGCGCGGTTGCGCTCGGCCTCGGCCCGGCCTTCATCCTCACCCAGTTCGGCTTCACGCCTGAAAACATGGAGGAGACGCTCCAGGCCGTCGACGACCGCACCTTCGTCATGAAGACGGACCAAGCCTATGCGCCGAGCTTCGTGCTCTACTGCCTGACGGCCGGTGTGGCGTCGATCGTCGACAGCGCGCTGCTCGAGGAGCATGCGGTCGATGGCGATTGGGGCAATGGCTGGCTGAAGACAAATTCGGCCGGTTCAGGCCCGTTCCGCCTGATTGCCTGGAATCCCAACGAATCGCTGTCGCTGCAGCGCTTCGACGAGTACTGGCGCGGCGAGCCCGGCTTCGCCCGGATCTTCATCCGGCACGTGCCGGAGCCCGCGACCCAGCGCCTGCTGCTCGAGCAGGGCGATGTCGACATCGCCCGCAACCTCACCCCTGATCTGATCGCCGCGATCGAGGACAATGCCGACATCCGCATCGAGGAGGCGCCCAAGGGCACGCTCTGGTATCTCGGCCTGAACGTCCTGCGCGAGCCGTTCCAGAGCGTCGAGGTACGGCAGGCGCTGAAATACCTCGTCGATTACGAGGGCATGGCCGAGAGCTTCATGCGCGGCCGCGCCACGATCCATCAATCCTTCCTGCCGAGCGGCTTCCTCGGCGAGATCGAGGACCAGCCCTTCACCCTCGATGTGGAGCGGGCGCGCGAACTGCTCGCCGCCGGCGGCTATCCCGACGGCTTCTCCATCACCATGGATGTGTGGAACGCCTCGCCCTCGATGGAGATGGCGCTGTCGATGCAGTCGACCTTCGCCCAGGCCGGCATCGAGCTCGAGATCATCCCGGGGGACAACGCGGCGACGCTGACCAAGTATCGGGCGCGCAACCACGACATCTATATCGGTCGCTGGGGCCCCGACTATCAGGACCCGCACACCAATGCGAGCACCTTCGCCTACAACCCCGACAACAGTGACGACGCGGCGTCCAAGCCGCTTGCCTGGCGCAACGCCTGGGACATCCCGGAGATGAGCGAGGCGACGATGGCCGCCGTCTTCGAGCGCGATCCGGTGATCCGCGCCGAGATGTATGAAGCGCTGCAGCGCGAGCACATGGAGGTCTCGCCCTTCGTCATCCTGTTCCAGCAGATCGAGGTGATCGCCAGCCGGGCGAATGTCGACGGGATGGTCTGGGGCCCGAGCTTTGACAGCAACTACTACTGGCAGGGCCGGAAATCCTGACGACAGTTGTTGAACCGTCGCGCGCCGATCCCCGCGGGAGCCGGCGCGCGACGGCCCTGAATTGGGCACGGCGGATCGCCGGCGGCCTCGTCTCGATCGCGGCGACGTTGCTTGGCCTCCTCCTCGTCACCTTCGTGATCGGTCGCGTCGTTCCGATCGATCCGGTGCTGGCCGTTGTCGGCGACCGGGCCGACCGCGCCACCTATGAGCGGGCGGCGGCCGAGCTGGGCCTCGACCGGCCCTATCACGAGCAGTTCATCGACTATGTCGGCGATGTGCTGTCCGGCGATCTCGGCCGCTCGGTGCTCACCTCACGCCCCGTGCTCGAGGACATTGCGCGCGTCTTCCCGGCGACGCTGGAACTGGCGACGATCGGGGTGGTGATCGGCGTGGTCTTCGGCATCCCGGCCGGCGTCGCGGCGGCGGTCTGGCGGGGCCGCTGGCCCGACCATGTCGTCCGCGTTCTCGGCCTCGTCGGCTATTCGGTGCCGATCTTCTGGCTCGGCCTCGTCGGCCTTTTGTTGTTCTACGCCCGGCTGGGCTGGGTCGCGGGGCCGGGGCGGCTCGACATTTTCTATGAAGGCATCGTGCCGCCGGTGACGGGCATGCTGCTGCTCGACAGCCTGATCGCCGGCGACATGGCGATCTTCCGCAACGCGCTCGACCACATCATCCTGCCGGCCGCGCTGCTCGGCTATTTCAGCCTCGCCTATATCAGCCGGATGACGCGTTCCTTCATGCTCGACCAGCTCCGGCAGGAATACATCACCACGGCGCGGGTGAAGGGGCTGTCGGAATGGCGCGTCATCTGGCGGCACGCCTTCGCCAACATCCGGGTGCCGCTGCTGACCGTCGTCGCGCTCTCCTATGCCCATCTGCTCGAGGGCTCGGTCCTCACCGAGACGGTCTTCGCCTGGCCGGGGCTCGGCCGCTACATCACGAACTCGCTGCTGAATGCCGATATGATGGCGGTGCTCGGCGGCACGATCGTCGTCGGCGTCGTCTTCGTCGGCATCAACATGCTGTCGGACGTGCTGTACCGGCTGCTCGATCCGAGGGCGCTATGACGGTCCGCGCTTGGCTGCTCAGCGAGGCGCCCGCCTCCCGCCTGCAGGCGCGGCTCGGCCGGGCGTTCCTGCTGTGGCGGAACTTCACCTCCAACACCCTGGCGATGATCGGGCTCGGCATCGTCGTGCTGCTGATCCTGGTTGCCGCCTTCGCACCGCTGCTCGCCACCCATTCGCCGATCGCGCAGGATCTCGCCGGCCGGCTCCAGCCGCCCTCGGCGGAGCATTGGCTCGGCACGGACGAACTCGGCCGGGACATCTGGTCCCGGATCATGCATGGGGCCCGGCTGACGTTGCTGATCGTCGTCCTCGTCGCGGTGACCGCGGCGCCGCTCGGGCTCCTGATCGGCACGGTGTCCGGCTATCTCGGCGGCTGGGTCGACATCGTGCTGATGCGGGTGACCGACATCTTCCTCGCCTTCCCGAAGCTGATCCTGGCGCTCGCCTTCGTCGCGGCACTCGGGCCCGGCATCGAGAATGCGATCATCGCGATCGCCATTACCTCCTGGCCGCCCTATGCGCGCATCGCGCGGGCCGAGACGATCACGATCCGCAATGCCGATTACATCAGCGCCGTCCGCATCCAGGGCGCCGGACCGGCGCGGATCGTCGCCCGCCACATCGTGCCGATGTGCGTCTCATCGCTGGTGGTGCGGGTGACGCTCGACATGGCCGGCATCATCCTGACGGCGGCAGGCCTCGGCTTCCTCGGTCTCGGCGCGCAACCGCCGATGCCGGAATGGGGCGCGATGATCTCGAGCGGCCGCGGCTACATCCTCGACCAATGGTGGGTCGCGGCCATGCCCGGCATCGCGATCTTCATCGTCAGCCTCGGCTTCAACCTTCTGGGCGACGGGCTGCGCGACGTGCTCGATCCGCGCCAGGGCGAGGGCGAATGACCGCGCCGCTGCTCGAGGTCGAGGGTCTGACGGTGCGTTTCCGCGGCGATCGCGGTGTCACCGAGGCGGTGCGCGGTGTCTCCTTCACGATGAATCGGGAGAAGCTCGGCATCGTCGGCGAGAGCGGCTCGGGCAAGTCCCTGACCGGGCGCTCGATCTTGCGGGTGATGCCGCCCGGCGCCGAGATGGCGGCCAAGGCGCTGCGCTTTGACGGGACCGACCTCGCCGGGCTGTCCGACCGGGCGATGCGTCGCATCCGCGGGCGGCGCATCGCGATGGTGATGCAGGATCCGAAATTCTCGCTGAACCCGGTGATGCGGGTCGGCGCGCAGCTCGCCGAGGCATTCCGCGTCAATCGCGGCCTCGACGGCAGGGGCGCCCGGCGCGAAGGGCTCGCGATGCTCGACGCGGTGCAGATCCGCGAGCCCGAGCGGGTCTGGCGCCTCTATCCGCATGAGCTGTCCGGCGGGATGGGCCAGCGGGTGATGATCGCGATGATGCTGGCCGGCGAGCCGGACCTCCTGATCGCCGACGAGCCGACCTCGGCACTCGACGTCACGGTACAGGCCCAGGTCCTCGCGATCCTCGACGACCTCGTCAGCCGGCGTGGCATGGGGCTGATCTTCATCAGCCATGACCTCAATCTGGTCGCGCGCTTCTGCGACCGCATCCTCATCATGTATGCCGGTCGCATCGTCGAGACCTGTCGGGCCGAGGCGCTTCATTCAGCGACCCATCCCTATACGCGGGGGCTTCTGGAGAGCCTGCCGCGCATCGACGACCAGCGCGAGATGCTGCCGGTGATGCGCCGCGATCCCGCCTGGGACCGTCCCACATGAGGCGCCGATGACCCGTCCGATGATCCGGGTGCGCGGGTTGACCGTCATCTTCGGCGGGGTGCGCGCGGTCGATGGCGTCGATCTCGCGATCGACGAGGGCGAGAGTTTCGGCCTCGTCGGCGAGAGCGGATCGGGCAAATCCACCATCCTGCGCGTGCTCTCGGGGCTCCACCCGGATTGGGAGGGGGAGGTTGCGATCGCCGGTACGCCGCAGGCGCATCGCCGCGACCGCGCCTTCTTCAAGACCTGCCAGATGGTCTTCCAGGACCCCTATGGCTCGCTTCACCCGCGGCAGACGGTCGACTCGATCTTGATGGAGCCGCTCGCGATCCACCGTCTCGGCGATCGCGATGCGCGGGTGGATCGGGCGCTGCGCGAGGTCGGGCTGGGGCCGGCCTTCCGCTACCGCTATCCCCATCAGCTGTCCGGCGGGCAGCGCCAGCGGGTGGCGATCGCGCGGGCGCTGATCCTCGAGCCGCGGCTCCTGCTGCTCGACGAGCCGACCTCGGCGCTGGACGTGTCGGTCCAGGCGGAGATCCTGAACCTCCTCAAACGGCTGCGGCGCGAGCGCGGGCTGACCTTCCTGCTGGTCAGCCACAATCTCGCGGTCGTGTCGATGATGTGCGACCGGCTTGCTGTCATGCGGCTCGGGCGGATCGTCGAGACCCTCTCGACCGAGGCGCTGCGTGCCGGTGCGATGGCCGATCCCTATACCGAGGCGCTGTTCCGGGCGAGCGCCGGCTACGAGCCGCCCGATCCGGCGGCGCCCCAGTACCAGGCGTAGAAGACGATCCAGAAGACGGCATAGCCGGCCGACAGCCAGCGCGGCGGCAAAGGCACCCGCCGCAGGGCGGCACAGAGCAGCGCCACCCCAAGAAAGCGCGGCAGGCGCAGCAGCGGCGTCCACAGCACCGCCTGCCACCATTCCCAGCCAAAGCCGGGCATCAGCACCGCCCCGATCTTGAAGGGCACGCCCGTGAGGCTGGCGAGAAAGAGGGCCGGCACCGTCCCCAGCATTGCCATCCGATCGTGCAGCCCGCCGACCATCGGCGCGTCGATGGCCGGCAGCGCGAGGAGCGCGGCGCGTGCGCCTTCCGGATCATGCGCCGCCCAGAGCAGCATCACCGGTGCGCCGAGCATCGCACCCGCCGCCGCGGCCAGGGCGGCACGAAGGCCGGGCCGCAGGCCGCGGGAGAGGACGACCCAGCCGATCACCAGATCGGGGACGACGAAGAACAGCGTGGCCTCGCCGAAGCCCCAGAGAAAGGCGGCCGCGGTCACGCCTCATTCCCAATCCGGGAAACGGGTGCCGGCGACGAGCGACCGCATTGCCGCCTCGAGCGCGGCGACGAAGGCGTCCGGCGTCGGCGGCCGCTCGGCCATCGGCTCACCCACGAAGACGTCGGCGAAGAACGGCACGGGGATGACGGCGCCGCGCGGCAGCACCTTGCCGAGCCCGTAGAGATAGACCGGGATGATCGGCACGTCCGGGCGCCGGTAGGCGAGATGCGCGAACCCCTTCTTGAAGGCCGAGAGTTTCTCGGGCGTGCCGCGGGTACCTTCAGGGAAGAGGATCAGGATGTCGCCCCTGTCGAGGGCCTCCGCCATCGGCACGGTCGGGTCGAGCCCCTTGGCGCGGGCGTCGCGGTCGATCGGCAGCACCCCGACGCAACGCAGCGCGAACCAGCTCGCGAGCCCGCCGCGCAGAAAATAATCGGCCGCGGCGACCGGGCGAATTCTGGGGACGAGCCGTGTCGGGAACAGGCTCATCAGCGCCGCCGTGTCGGCATGGCTGTTGTGGTTGGCGACGATGATCGCCGGGCCCTGTCTGGGCAGCCTCTCGCGATGACGCACGTTCAGCCCCACCACGATGGCGATGACGGGTTTCACGAACAGCCAGTGGAAGGCGAGACGCCAGAACATGATCAAGCTTGATCAATAGTAGAAATAGCGGAGGACGTGAAACATCAGTGGGGCGGTGAACATCAGGCTGTCGATCCGGTCGAGGATCCCGCCATGGCCGGGTATCAGGTTGCCGGCATCCTTCACCCCGATGTCGCGCTTGACCGCCGAGACGGCGAGATCGCCGAGGAAGCCCATGATCGCGAGCAGCGCGCCCACCCACAGTGCCATCGGCAGCGAGAGCGGGGTCAGCAGCGGGCCGAGGAGGGCGGCGAGCAGCGTCGTCGTGACGACCCCGCCGACAAAGCCCTCGACCGTCTTGTTGGGGCTGACGGAGGGGGCGATGCGCCGGCGCCCGAACAGCCGCCCCCAGACATATTGCGCGACGTCATTGCCCTGGGTCAGCACCAGAAGGGCGAGCAGCAGCCCCGCGCCGCCGGGACCGGGCTCGGTCTCATCCGGCAGCACATAGAGATAGGCGGCGTGGCCAACCGCCAGCACGCATTGCATCAGCCCCCAATGCAGCGTGCCGACCGCCTTCAGAAAGCCGGCCGTCTCGCCCCGCAGCACCATCGCGGAGGGGATGATGATGAAGAGGTAGACGGGCACCCAGATGATGAAGAAGCCGTAGCGCTCCTCGGCGATCCACCACCATTGCGTCGGGATCGCGAGATAGCACAGCAGGAGGACCGCCCGGTCCGCCCGCCGCGTCGGCACCATCGAGAGATATTCCTTGAGCGCGAGATAGCTGACGATGGCGAGCGCCAGCAGCGTCGCCGTCCGGCCGGCCAGCAGCGCCAGCGCGCCGGCGGCGACGATGACCCACCAGGACCGGATGCGTCGGGCGAGGTTGGTGCGGTCGCGCCCGGGATCCTCCGCGCGATCACGCCGGCGCAGCCAGACAAGCAGCGCTTCGGCCACCAGCAGGGCCAGCGCGAGGGCCGCGAGTGTCGAGGCGACGGTGGGGTCGATGGCCGGCATCGCGCCTCAGCCCAGCGCCCGGCGCACGCGGTTGACGATGGTGAGGGCGGCCAGGGGGATGAGGGCCGCCAGGATCCATGGCATCCACGGCGCTGGCGCGGGGATGCCGGCCGCCGTGGCGAGGGCGAGCGCGCCGAAGGCGAGGGCACGGTCGGACTTGCCGAGCGGCCCGTCATAGCGCCGCACCCCGCTCACCGCCTGGGCCTGGATGCCGGCCGCCTCACCGATCAGCGCGAGGGTGACGATGGCGATGACGAGGGCGGGGGGCGCCGGCAGCAGCAGGGCGAGCGGCAGGTAGAGCGCCGCGTCGGAGATCATGTCGCCGATCTCGTTGAGGAAGGCGCCACGCCGCGTCGGACCCGCGATCTCGCGGGCGATCATCCCGTCGAGGGCGTTGAGCGCCATGCGCAGCAGCAGCACCGGCACGTAGAGGAACAGGACGAGCCGTGCCGCGCCCGTGCCGGCGGCGGCCAGCGCAGCGGCGCCGAGCAGGAGGGACAGGATGGCGGCGGCCAAGGTGACCGCGTCGGCGCCGATGCCAGCGCCCGCCAGCCGCCCTGCCAGCGGCCGCAGCAGTGCCTGAAAACGCGGCTTGAGGTCGTAGAGCGACGCCATGGGCAAGCGCCGCTCCGACACGTCAGGCGGTCGGGGGCTCGGACCGGCCGCCATGGGCCGCCGACCAGCCGACCGGATCGCCGAGGAAGGCCTCGACCACGTCGAGGGTGCGGGCATCGAACGGGCCCTCTCCGGCGGCCAGTGCCGCGCGGCAATGGGCCAGCACGTCCCACCAGGTCGCGAGATGATGCAGTGTCACCCCCAGCTCCTCCAGCACCGGCCGCGCATGGGGGAATATGCCATAGAAGAAGACGACGAAGGCATGGTCGACTTGGCATCCGGCCTCGCGCAGCGCGCCGGTGAAGACCGCCTTGCTGCGCCCGTCGCTCGCCAGATCCTCCACCAGCAGCACGCGGGCGCCCTCGCGCACCTCGCCCTCGATCTGGGCGTTACGACCGAAGCCCTTGGGTTTCTTGCGGACATAGAGCATCGGCAGGGCGAAACGGTCGGCGAGCCAGGCCGCATAGGGGATGCCGGCGGTCTCGCCGCCGGCCACCGCGTCGAAGGCGTCGAAGCCGGCGTCGCGCAGGAGCGTCGCCATCGCGAAGTCCATCAGTGTCGCGCGGACGCGGGGAAAGGAGATCAGCCGGCGGCAGTCGACATAGACGGGGCTCGCCCAGCCCGAGGTGAATCGGAACGGCGTCTCGGCGTCGAAGTGAACGGCCCGCGTTTCCAGCAGCATGCGGGCGGTCAGCGTCGCGATCGTCTCGCGGTCGGGAAAGCTGCTGGTCACGAACATCGCCCTCTCCTTATATCTGGCGCCGCGTTGATACCGCGTTCCCCGAGCCCCGGCGAGAGACACCGGACCCATGCAGACCATCACCCTCCGCCGGCCGGACGACTGGCACCTTCACCTGCGCGACGGGGCGATGTTGCGGGCGGTGCTGCCGGCGACCGCGGCGGTCTTCGGCCGGGCCGTGGTGATGCCGAACCTCGTCCCGCCGGTCGTGACCGCCGCCGCTGCCCGCGCCTATCGCGATCGCATCCTCGACGCCCTGCCGTCCGGCAGCCGGTTCGAGCCGCTGATGACGGCCTATCTGACCGAGGCGACCGATCCGGACGATCTCGCCGCCGGGGCGCGGGACGGGCTGTTCACGGCGGTGAAGCTCTATCCGGCGGGGGCGACGACCAACTCGCATGCCGGGGTGCGCAGCATTGCGGCGGTGGCGCCCGTGCTGGAGCGGATGCAGGCGATCGACCTGCCGCTGCTGGTGCATGGCGAGGTGGTCGATCCGGCGATCGACATCTTCGACCGCGAAGCCGTCTTCCTCGACCGGGTGCTCGAACCGCTGCGGCGCGACTTCCCAGCGCTGCGCATCGTGCTCGAGCATGTGACGACACGCCAGGGAGTGGCCTGGGTCCGCGCCCAGGCCGATGGCCGCGTCGCGGCGACGATCACGCCGCATCACCTGGTGCTCAACCGCAACGACCTGCTCGTCGGCGGGATCCGGCCACATTTCTATTGCCTGCCGATCCTCAAGCGCGAAGAGCACCGGCTGGCGCTGCGCGAGGCTGCGACCTCGGGCGATCCGCGCTTTTTCCTTGGTACCGATTCGGCACCGCATCCGATCGGCGCCAAGGAGGCGGCGTGCGGCTGCGCCGGGGTCTTCAACGCGCATGCCGCGTTGTCCGTCTATGCCGCGGTGTTCGAGGCGGAGGGCGCGCTCGACCGGCTCGAGGTCTTCGCCTCGCTGAACGGCCCGCGCTTCTATGGGTTGCCCCCGAACGAGGATCGGCTGACGCTCGAACGCGGCGCGCCGGATCTGCCGGAACGGATCGAGGTGGACGGGCAGTCCGTCCATGTCTTTGACGGCGGCCGGCCCGGCGGATCGCCGCCGGACTGGCGGATTGCGGCGCCGGCCTAGCGCCGGCCCCGTGTCCGCCCGCGGGGCGGGGGGCGGCACAGCGCGGAGTGGACGGAGGAGGGGCATCATCATGCAGCGGAGCGGGATTATGGCAGCAGCGCTGCTCGGGGCCGCGGCCGCGGCGGGGCCAGCGGCGGCGCAGACCGAGATCGCCTTCACGCTCGACTGGAAGTTCCAGGGGCCGACGGCCGCCTTTCTCGTCGCCGAAGCCAAAGGCTATTTCGACGAGGAGGGGCTCTCGGTCTCGATCGACAGCGGCAACGGCTCCGTCGGCGCCATCACCCGCGTCGCCTCGGGCGCCTACCAGATGGGCTTTGCCGATATCAACGCCCTCGTCGAGTTCAGCGCCGCCAACCCCGATCAGGTGGTCAAGGGCGTGATGATGGTCTACGACGCCGCGCCCTTCAGCGTGTGGACGCTGGTCTCGACCGGCATCGAGGAGCCGGCCGACATGGTGGGCCGTACGCTCGGCGCCCCGGCCTTCGATGCCTCCTACAAGCTCTTTCCCGCCTTTGCGGCCGCCGTCGGCATCGATCCGGAGACCGTGCCGCGCATCAACATGGACCCGCCGCTGCGCGAGACTATGCTGGTCCGCGGCGAGGTCGACATGGTCGCCGGCCATGTCTTCTCCTCCTATCTCGACCTCCTGTCGAAAGGGGTGGCGGAGGAGGATCTGGTCCATTTCCTCTATGCCGATTACGGGCTCGATTTCTACGGCAATGCGGTCGTCGCCTCGGGCGGGTTCATCGATTCGCATCCCGATGCCGTCGCCGCCTTCCTCCGGGCTTTCCTCCGCGGCTTCAAGGATCTGCTGGCCGATCCCGACGAGGCGATCGACATCGTTTATGACCGCGACCCGCTGACCGACCGGTCGCTCGAGCGGGAGCGGCTCGCACTCGCGCTCGAGGTGAACATCCTGACCGACTGGGTCCGTGAGAACGGCTTTGGCGACATCGATCCGGCGCGGATGGAACGGGCGATGGCGCAGCTTGCCGCGGCCTATGGGCTCGACGCGCCGCCGCCTGTCGAGGCGATCTGGACCTCCGAATTCCTACCGCCGCGCGAGACACGGATGATCATGGAATGACGCGGGGGCGCATGGGCCCCGAGGCGCCGGATCCGCAGAGCCAGGCCTTCGTCACGCTCGATCGTGTGTCGCTCGTCTATGGCGGGACGCCGGCGCTCGAGGGTGTCGAGCTTTCCGTGCCGCGCGGTGCCTTCGCCGCGGTGGTCGGCCCGTCGGGCTGCGGAAAATCATCGCTGTTGCGGCTGGTCGCTGGGCTGGCGCGGCCGACCGAAGGCCGGGTGCGGGTGGACGGCGCGGCGGTCGATGCGCCGCTCAAATGCGTTGGCATGGCTTTCCAAAATCCGACGCTGCTGCCCTGGCGCAGCACGCTCGGCAACGTGCTCCTGCCACTCGAGGTGGCGGAGGCAACGCGCCGGCGCTTCCGCCGCGAGAAGGCGCGGCATGTCGAGCGGGCACGTGCCCTTCTCGCCACCGTCGGGCTCGCCGGCTTCGAGGAGCATCCGCCCTACGCGCTGTCGGGCGGCATGCAGCAGCGCGCCTCGCTCTGCCGGGCGCTGGCGCATGAGCCGGCACTGCTGCTGCTCGACGAACCCTTCGGGGCGCTCGATCCTTTCACCCGCGAGGATCTCTGGTCCGTGCTGCAGGATCTCTGGATGCGGCGGGGCTTCACGGTGATCCTCGTGACCCACGACCTGCGCGAGGCCGTCTTTCTCGCCGACACGGTTCATGTCGTCTCCGAGCGGCCGGGACGCATCGTCGAGAGCCGGCCGATCGACCTGCCGCGGCCGCGCACCCTGGCGGCGAGCTTCGAGGATCCCTTCGTCGCCCATGTCCATGCGCTGCGCGACCGCATCGCGGCGGTGCGCGGCGCACCGCCGGTCGAGGGGCAGGCGGCGTGAGCGCGCTCCGCCTTGCGCCCTGGGTCGCGACGATCGGCCTGTTCCTCCTCTGGGAGGCCGGGGTGCGCATCTTCGCCGTGCCCTCCTTCGTGCTGCCGGCGCCGAGCGAGGCCTTCGAAGCGCTGTGGACCTTTCGCGACGCGGTCTGGCACAACGCTTCCTTCACCTTCTGGGTGACGCTGGCGGGATTCGCCATCGCCGTCGTCTTCGGTCTGCTGCTCGGGGTGGCGGTCGGCGCCTCGGCGCTGACCTATGCGGCGCTGTCGCCGATCCTGATCGGCTTCAACGCCATCCCCAAGGTCGCGGTGGTCCCCGTTCTGGTCGTCTGGTTCGGCATCGGCACGGTGCCGGCGATCCTGACGGCCTTCCTCATCAGCTTCTTTCCCATCGTGGTGAATGTCGCGACCGGTCTTGCGACCGTCGAGCCCGAGCTGCGCGACGTGCTGCGATCGCTCGGCGCGCGCCCGATCGATGTCCTGCTGAAGATCGGGCTGCCGCGCGCGATGCCGTACTTCTTTGCCTCACTGAAAGTGGCGATCACGCTCGCCTTCGTCGGCTCGGTCATCTCCGAGACGGTGGCCGGCAATGAGGGTGTCGGCTACCTCATGCTCCAGGCCTCATCGAGCTTCCGGGTACCGCTCGTCTTCGCCGGCCTGTTCGTCGTCGCCGCGATGGGGGTGGGGATGTATGCCCTCTTCGCGCTGGTCGAGCGACGGATGACCGGCTGGGCGGTGCGGTGAGGCACAGGCCCCGCGATTGACATCGCTGGCGTCAACGTCCGACATATCCGCAATCCCGAGGCTTGATCTCCGGCGCGGTGCCGGTGCCGCGGGACGAATAGCCGCCGCGAAACGGGAGGAATTGACGATGACATTTGCAATCAAGCGCCGGGCGCTGATGGGCGCGGCCGCCGCCGTGGCCCTGGCCGGCTCCGCCGGTACGGCCGCCGCGCAGGATCTGACCATCCTGACCTCGGTTCCCAGCCTGGGCTTTCCCTTCTTCGTCCACATGATGAACCAGCTCGCCGATGAGGCGGCGACACTGGGCGTCACCGCGGTCGAATCCGACGGCCAGAACAGCGCGCCGAAGCAGACGGCCGATGTCGAGGCGGCGATGGTGCAGGGCGTCGACGGCATCGTGATCAGCCCGATCGACGTCAATGCGATGGCGCCGGTGCTCGACGAGGCGGTTTCGGCCGGCATCCCCGTGGTCACAGTCGACCGGATGGTCGCCGATGTCGACGGCATCCTCGCCCATGTCGGCGCCGACAACGTGCTCGGTGGCGAGGCGCAGGGCGAATGGGTGATGGCGACCTTCCCCGATGGTGCCACCATCGTGAATCTTCAGGGTCAGCCCGGTGCGAGCCCGGCGATCGACCGCAACCGCGGCCTGCATAACGTTCTTGACGCGCATGCCGACCGCTATGTCTTCGTCGCCGAGCAGACGGCCAATTTCGCCCGCGACCAGGGCCTGGCGGTGACCGAGAGCATTCTCGCCGGGCTCAGCGAGCCGCCGGATGTCATCGTCGCCGCCAATGACGACATGGCGCTCGGTGCGCTCGAGGCGGTGACGGCGCTCGGCCTGCAGGACCAGATCGCTGTAATCGGCTTCGACGCCCTGCCCGAGGCGCTGGCCTCGATCCGCGACGGCGGCCTCGCCGGCACGGTCGAGCAGTTCCCCGGCGGGCAGAGCCGGCGGGCGATGCAGATCCTCGTCGAGTACCTCCGCGACGGGACCGAGCCGGAATCGAGCCTCGAGCTGCTCACCCCGGTGATGATCACCGCAGACAATCTCGATACCGCCGAGCGTATCGGCGAGGTGCAGTGAGGACAGGCGGGGCCGGCATCTGCCGGCCCCCGCCGAATCTGGCGTCGCCGCCTGGCCGCTTCGCGGCGGTGGGGCAGGGCGACGCGCCGCTGCCGGAGACGGGGGACGCATGACCGGACCGCTGTTGCGGATGAGCGGGATCTCGAAGCGGTTTCCGGGTGTGCTGGCGCTCGACGACGTGACGCTGTCGGTCGGTCGCGGCGAGGTGCACGGGCTGCTCGGCGAGAACGGCGCCGGCAAATCGACGCTGCTGAAGATCTTGTCCGGGGCGCAGGCGCCCGACACCGGCACCATCACCTTCGATGGCGAGGAGATCGAGATCCACTCGCCGCACGACGCCCAGACCCGCGGCATCGTGACGATCTACCAGGAGTTCAACCTGGTGCCGTCGCTCTCCGTCGCCGAGAACATCTGCATCGGGCGCGAGCCCGGGCGGTTCGGTTTCGTCGACTGGCGGGCGATGGTGGCCGAGGCGCGACGGGCGCTCGACCAGATCGGACTGGCGATGGAACCGATGCGGCTGGTACGCGACCTCTCCGTCGCCGAGCAGCAGATGGTCGAGATCGCCCGCGCGCTGTCGATGGAATCGCGGCTGATCATCATGGATGAGCCGACCTCGGCACTGAGCGCCTCGGAGGTCGACCGGCTGCTCGACATCGTGCGCGGCCTGCGCGACCGCGGCATCAGCGTCATCTACGTCACCCACCGGCTCGACGAGGTGATGGCCGTCTGCGACCGGGTGACGGTGCTGCGCGACGGGCGCCTGGTCGGGTCGGCCGATGTCGGTGAGATCAGCGTCGACGACATCATCCAGATGATGGTGGGGCGCGATCTCTCGCTCGACCGCGTGACCGGTGCGCCGCTCGACGGCCCGCCGGCACTGCGCGTGATCGGGCTCAACAGTGTCGGCAATGCGCTCGACCCGCACGCGACCATCCTCTCCGATGTCTCGATCGCGGTGCGGCGGGGCGAAATCCTCGGCATCGCCGGGCTGGTCGGCGCCGGGCGGACCGAGCTCGCCCGGGCGATCTTCGGTGCCGACCCGATCGCCTCCGGGCGGATCGAACTCGAGGGCCGGCCGGTCGAGATCCGCAACCCCGCCGACGCGATCGCGCAGGGTATCGGGCTGGTGCCCGAGGACCGCAAGCAGCAGGCGCTGTTCCTGTCGCTCGCGGTCCGCAGCAACCTGTCGATCGCGGCGCTCGACGCGCTCGCCAACCGCTTCGGGCTGATCGCCGACCGCGACGAGCGGGCGATGGTCGAGACCTATCGCGAGGCGCTCGGCATCCGCATGGCCGGGCCGGAGCAGCAGGTCGCGAACCTGTCCGGCGGTAACCAGCAGAAGGTCGTCCTGGCGCGCTGGCTCGCGCTCAGGCCGAAGGTGCTGATCGTCGACGAGCCGACGCGCGGCATCGACGTCGCCGCCAAGGCCGAGGTTCACCAGCTCCTCGGCCGTCTCGCGCATGAGGGCATCGCGATCATCGCGATCTCCTCCGAGCTGCCCGAGGTGATGGCGATCAGTGACCGGATCGTCACGATGTGCGAGGGCCGGGTCACCGGCGAGCTCGACCGTGCCGATGTGACGGAGGAGGCGCTGATGCGCCTAATGACAGACCGCCGGAAGGCGGCGTAGCGGGGAGGTAGGATGACCGATCAAGTCCGCGCCGGGGAATCGCGGGACGCCGGAGCGCAGGGTGTCGACGTCTTCGGCGTGCTCGCCCGCTTCGCGCCGCTGATCTTCCTGGCGATCCTGATGATCGTCTTCGCGATCCTCGAGCCGCGCTTCCTGTCGACCGTCAATCTGCTGAACGTGCTGCGGCAGGTCTCGATCTTCGGGCTGCTCGCCATCGGCATGACCTTCGTCATCCTGACCGCGGGGATCGACCTGTCGGTCGGCTCCGTCCTCGCCTTCTGCGGGGTCTGCGCGGCGATCGTCGCCAAGGGTAGCGGCGAGGGGAATTTCAGCCTGGACGGCAGCGAGGCGCAGGGCTGGGGCTGGGGGGCGGCGCTGCTGGTCGCCATCATCATCGGCATCGCCTCGGGCGCGTTGCAGGGCTTCGCGATCACCCGGCTCAAGGTGCCGCCCTTCGTGGTGACGCTCGGCGGTATGTCGGCCTTCCGCGGCGCGACGCTGATCACCTCGGGCGGCGGCCCGATCTCGGGCTTCGATCCGGGCTTCCGCTATTGGGGCAGTGGCCGCGACCCGATCTTCGAGCTCATCCCGATCCCGGTACTGATCTTCCTCGGCTTCGCCATCCTCGCGCATGTGGTGCTGCGCTACACGCGCTTCGGCCGCCAGGTCTATGCGGTGGGCGGCAATCCCGAGGCGGCGCGGCTCTCCGGCCTCAAGGTCCGGCGTATCCTGCTCTTCGTCTATGTGATCATGGGCTTTTTCGCCGGGCTCGGCGCCTTCGTCCTGGCCGCGCGGCTGAACTCGGCCGAGGCGGTGGCGGGGATAGGCTACGAACTCACCGTCATCGCATCGGTGGTGATCGGGGGCACCAGCCTGTTCGGCGGCGTCGGCACCATCTTCGGCACCGTAATCGGCACGATCCTCATTGGCGTGCTGCTCAACGGGCTGCAGATGATGAACGTGTCCTCCTACATCCAGCAGATCATCATCGGCGTGATCATCGTGCTGGCGGTCGCCTTCGACACCTTCGCCAAATCGCGCCGCCGCCGCGTGTGATAGTGCTGCGCGTGGCGGGCGCCGCGGCCGCCTCAGGCGGTGCCGGGCATGGCCCGTGCGTTGGCGCGCCGCCGCTGCACGCCGCGCCGGGCCGGCAACAGGCCGAAGCGGTGCAGCGGCCGGGCCGCCCCGCGGCCGGCGCCGGCAACGGCGACCGTTGCCCCGACACCGGTGCAGAGCAGCGCCCGACGCGCCGCGGCGCAGGCGTCCTCCTCGGCCGGATGCCGCTCCTCGCCGACCGGTACCAGCCGCCGGCCCTGCGCCGTCGATCGGTAGGCGAAGACGGTCGTGACGTAATTTCCCTGTGACGCCTGCATCGGATCCTCCGCTGCCGCCAGCCCCACTCGTATCCAACCATTGGCGGGGGGCGGGGCACATGCGGAACATATAAGGAACAAACGGCGCGCGTCGAGGCTTTCCGGATCCGTTTGCGGTTCCACCCTCCTATTCGCTTGCAATGGAGCGGCGCGCTGGCTATATCCCGCGCCGTTCCCGTCGGGCGCATAGCTCAGTTGGTAGAGCAGCTGACTCTTAATCAGCGGGTCCTAGGTTCGAGCCCTAGTGCGCCCACCACGGGGTCCCCCAGCGTCTGTTGCATTTCGGCAACGCCGAGATACGAACGGCACAGCGCCGCCGGTCAACCCCTGACGGCGCTCACGGTTTCGTCTAAACTTTTCCCATTACGTTTTTCCGGGGGACACCATGAATAGAACGATCCTGTTGGCCGGTGCGGCGCTCGTCGCTCTGTCCGCCCCGGCGTTTGCTCAGCAGGCGACCGGCCTTTACGTCTCGGCCGGTGTCGGTGCCAACTGGCTCGAGACCGGCTACGATTTCGAAGGTGACGGTACCGTACTTCAGTTCGATCCGCCGTCGCCGGTCATTCCGATTGGCACCCTTGCCGTCGATGGCGACGGCGATCTGGATTTCGACGCCGGTTGGGTCGGCGTCGCCGCGATCGGTTACGACTGGGGCATGTTCCGGACCGAGGCCGAGCTCGGCATTCGCACCAACGACATCAGCGATTCGACGGCGACGGCGAATTACGCGCTGTTTATTGGCGCGGTTACAGCCCCCGGCCCGTTTGACAGTGGCACCGACAGCTACGATTTCGGCGGCGGTCATGTCCGAACCCTGAGCGCGATGGCGAATGCGCTCATCGATTTCGATCTCGGTCCGGTCACCCTCTATGGCGGCGGCGGTCTTGGCGTTGCCAATGTCGAACTGAACCTCTTCGGCGAGAGTGAGTTCGACACGGTCTTCGCCTATCAGGGCATCGCCGGTCTGGCCTACAACATCAGCCCGCAGCTCGCGATCACCGCCGAGTACCGCTACTTCTCCTCCTTCGAAGATCCGAGCTTCCGGTTCACCGCACCCGTCAGCGGCTTCGCCGCCGGGGCCGGCCCCGACGAAGGCGATTGGGCAGGCGACGTCGATGTCGATGTCGACCTCGACGGCTTCGAGAACCATTCGGCGCTGATCGGCCTGCGCTACACCTTCGCGC
>CAYORM010000036.1:0-28614 GCA_964406375.1 uncultured Mycobacteriaceae bacterium
CGCAGCGTGGTCGTCTTGCCGCAGCCCGAAGGCCCGACCAGCACCACGAACTCGCGATCATCGATCTCGAGATCGAGCTCCGGGATCACGACGACGTCGCCGAAGCTCTTGGTGACACGTTCGAGGGTGACGCGGGCCATGGGCGATCCGACAGAAGGAATAGAGAGCGAAACCGTGGCGAAGGACGGCTCCCGCCGCCGCATCCGGCGGCAGGAGCCGGTCTCAGCCGACGCCGATCACTCGAGCGGCGGCAGCCCCATCGACGCGCGATAGGCGGCGAGTTGGGCCTCGCGGCCGAACTCGTCGGTCAGCGCATTCCACTGCTCGGCGATGGCGTCGAGCGCCTCCTGCGGCTCCACCTCGCCGGCGAGCGCCTTGGACAGCTCGATCTCCAGCACCTCTGTGTAGGAGAAATAGCCCGGCAGCCGCATGTCGAGCGCGACGTTCGGGGCCTCGAGGCTCTCACGCTGAGCGGCGAGATAGCTCAGCGCCTCCCCTTCCGTCATCTTCTCGAGCCAGCGATCCGGCTCGAAATGGCTGAAGCGGTACGGGTTGACGCCCGAGCCGCCGGTCACGGTGGCGATGCCGCTGTTCTCGGGGTTCGACAGCCATTCGACGAAATGCCAGGCCGCCTCGACATTCGGCGTCGCCGCCGGCACCGCCGCCTGCCAGCCGCCGAACGCCATGAAGGGCGAGTAGACGACCTCGTCAAAACTGTCCCACTGACCGCTCTTGTAGTTCCAGATCTCCCTTGTCCCGGGGGTCAGCGCCGAACCGGTATTCCCCGCGACCACGGACTGGGTGGGATCGGAGGCGATGACGCCGGTGTCGCCCCAGTCGAAGTTCATCGCCGACTGGCCGCCGGCGAAGGCCGTGCGGATGTCACCCGAGGTGAAGTTCAGCGCGCCCGGCGGCGAATACTGGACGGACCGGATGTAGTCTTCCAGCGCCCGCAGCCATCCCTCGTTGTTGACCTGGGCATCCATCGTCTCCGGGTCGAAGAACATGCTGCCCGGATTGTCCGGATGGTTGGTGTAGGAGGCGGCATGGGTGAAGAAGAACCAGAACTGCTGCCCGCCGCGGCGGAACGCCTCGGCCGTACCCCAGATCCCCTCCTCCGGACGGGTGAAGAACTCGGCGATGTCGTAATATTCCTCCCAGGTGGTCGGCGGTGCCAGATCGTAGCCGTAGCGCTCCTTGAAGGCGGCCTGCTCCTCCGGGTCGTCGAACAGATCGGTGCGGTAGGACAGGGTGTGGAGGTCACCGTCGATCGTCTGGCTGATATGCTGGCCGTCCCAGACCATCAGCCGGTCGCGATAGACCGGCGCGATGTCCTCCCAGGCCTCACCCTCGCGCACCCAGTCCGGCATCGGTGCCAGATAGGGGGCGAAATCAGGGGTCCAGGCCGGGGCGAAGGTGATGACGTCGAAGGTCGCCTCACCCGCCACCATCGCCGTCAGATATTTCGGATAGAGCTCGCCGAAGGGGAACTCGACGACATTGACGGTGCCGCAGGTCTGCTCCTGCCAGGTGTCGCCGGCCATGCGCACGGCGAGCGCGATGAACGGGCCGGTCTGCGCACCGGCGGTAAGCGTGACGCCCGAGAAATCCGGATCGCAGGCCAGCGCGGCGCCCGAGCCGGCGGTCACCAGGAGGCCCGCCCCCACGGATGCCAGTAGCAGCTTCCTCATTGTCCCAGTTCCTCCCAATTCTGCTTCTTGAGCGATCAACGGATGCTTCCCAGGAGGAGGCCCGATCGCATGAGCCTCGCCAGGAGCGCCGCCATCACGATCATCGGCGCGATGGCCACCATCGCGGCGGCGGAGATCGCCCACCACTCGTCGCCGCGATAGGAATTCTGGCCGGAGAGAAGGATCGGCAGGGTCTGCCATTTCGAGCTGGTCAGGAGCAGCGCGAACAGGAACTCGTTCCAGACGAAGCTCAGCGTGATCATCGAGGTGGCGATCAGGCCCGGCCGCGCCATCGGCATCACGATCTCGAGGAAGATGCGGTAGCGCGGCACATTGTCGATCAGCGCCGCCTCCTCGATCTCGACCGGCAGCGCCTGGAAGAAGTCGCGCATCAACCAGACCACGATCGGCAGCGAGAACGCCGTGTAGCAGAGCGTCAGCCCCCAGAAGCTGTCGAGCAACGGCACGCCGACCCTGCCCATCTCCGAGTACATCAGATAGAGCGCGAAGGCGGTGACGATCGGCGGGAACATGCGCTGGCTGACGAACCAGAAGATGGCGTCATCATTGCCGAGCACCGGCCCCGGCAGCCGGAACCGGTTGGCGAGGATCGACAGCACGAGCGCGCCGGGAAAGGCGATCGCCATCGCCGTCAGCCGGCTGAACCCGGCCGCACCGGTCAGCACCACATAGCCGCCGATCGCGACCACCGCGAAGACGACACCAGCGAGCAGGCGGATCTGGAAGCGGAACCGCACCAGCGCATAGGCCGCCATCGAGCCGATGAGCACCGCAAGAACAGTGGAGGCCAGCCCGACATAGGTGGAGTTCAAGAAGGGCGTGACGAAATCGCCACGGATGCCCGACCAGGCGTCGATCCAGGCCTGCACCGTCGGCGTGAAATCGACCCAGGGAATGTAGGTGGGCCCCTGATTCACCGCCGGCGGCGGCTTGAACGAGGTGACGAGCGCCCACCAGACCGGGAACATCGTCACCAGGAACCAGAACAGGCAGAGCAGGAAGACGAAGGGCCGCGCCAGCAGCCCGCGGCGGGCGCCCGCGCTCATCGACGCTTCTCCAGATGCGGCTTGAGGATGGCGAGGTAGACGACGCCGAAGACGACGATGACGATGAGGAACAGGAAGCTCAGTGCCGAGGTGTAGCCCAGGTTGAACTTCTTGAAGCCCTCCTGATAGGCGAAGAGCGTCAGCGTCTCCGTCGAAACGCCGGGGCCGCCGCCGGTGAGCACGAAGACCGTGTCCATGATCTTGAAGCTCTCGACGATGCGGATGAAGACCACGGCGGCCGAAATCGGCAGCAGCATCGGGAAGGTGATGCCCCAGAACTGCTGCCAGGCCGAGGCGTTCTCGAGCTGCGCCGCCTCATAGACATCCTGCGGCAGGCTGGCGAGACCGGCCAGCAGCATCAGGATGATGAACGGCGTCCACTGCCAGACCTCGATGAAGATGATGGTCCCCAGCGCCCAGTTGGCATCCGTCAGGAAAGGCAGGTTGGGCAGCCCGAAGGCGGTGAAGAGGTGATTGACCGGGCCGACCGTCGAATGGAACAGCATCCGGCCGACCAGCGCGACGGCGATCGGCGCCATCAGCATCGGCAGGAGGAAGCCGACACGGAAGAGGCGCTCGCCCGGGACCCTGGAATGCAGCGCCAAGGCGACCGCAAAGCCGATCACGTACTGGATGGCGACAGAGATGAAGACGATCAGCGCTGTCGTTCCGACGGTCGACCAAAAGCGCGCGTTCGACAGAAGCGAGCCATAATTGTCGAACCACACGAACCGCGGCGGCGCCGGCGGGACGAGCCGCATGCTCTGGAAGCTGATCGTCAGCGAGTAGATGAGCGGAAAGATCCCGACCAGCAGGACCACGAGGAAGGCCGGCCAGATGAACACGTATTTGACGGGATCACGCACGGGCTCCCCTTGACCTCCCTGACCGCCACCGGTTCGTGAGGCGCGAGCCGCCCGCCTTCGGCGGAGCAGAGTTGCGCGCCCACCGGTTGGATTTTGCAACTGTCCTACGCTAAATCGGATCGTCCGTGCAAGCATCGGTCCGCGCAATTCGTCCTACAACTGACCGGTCGGCGCGGAGCATGACGGAAGGCGGTGAAAAACCGCATCAGCTACGGAAGGATGAAGCCTTGGCCATTGCCTTCGACGCCGTGATCTTCGACTGCGACGGCGTGCTCGTCGACAGCGAGATTCTCGCCTGCCGGGCGGTGGCTGAACTCATCGCGCATTACGAGCCGCGTGCCCCGGTGGCCGAGCTCGTCGAGCGTCTGGTCGGCACGCCGGACGAAATGATCATCAAGGCGGTGGCGGCCCAGTACGGCACGCACTTCCCGGCCGACATCCGCCAGCGCGCCGTCGATGCGATCGACGCGGTGCTGGCCGAGGGGCTCGAGCCGATTCCAGGCGTCGCCGATGCGATCGGCCGGCTGCCGGTGCCGAAGGCGGTCGCCTCCAACAGTCACTTCCGGCGCGTGACGCGATCGCTGGCGATCGCCGGCATCACCGACGCGTTCGGTGACCACGTCTATACACCGGAGGTCGTCGAGCGGCCGAAGCCGGCGCCCGATCTCTATCTTCTTGCCGCCGAAAGGCTCGGCGTGCCGCCGGCACGCTGCGCCGTCATCGAGGACAGTGTCCCCGGCTCGACCGCGGGGCTCGCCGCGGGGATGACGGTGATCGGCTTCCTCGGCGGCAGCCACATCCGCGCGGGCCACGAGGCGCAGCTCCGCGACGCGGGGGTGGGCCTGTTCTGTCCGGACATGGCGTCGCTGCCGAGCGTCCTGTCGATCGCCGCCGCCGCCTGACGGCCGGCCTCCGCCTGCCAGCCGCGCCCGTCCCGAAAGGGGTCGGGCCATCTCGACAGGTGATTTTGCGCCCCGCCGGTATCATCATGGCGGCCTGTCCTTGGTGGCTCTGCCACCGGGTCGGGGGCTCGGGCTGGGAAGGAGGCTGGTGATGACGGTGATCTGGCGGGACATGGACCGGGCAGCGCTGGATGCGGGCTACAACAACCGCGCGGCGGTTCCCGATGCCGACCGCTATCTCACGGAATGGAGCGAACGCTCGGCGGAGATCCGCGCCGCCCGGCCGTTCCGGGAGAATGTCCGCTTCGGTCCCAACCCCGCCGAGACGATGGACATCTTCCCGGCGCACAATCCCAACGCGCCTTTCGTCCTGTTCATCCATGGCGGATATTGGCGTGCGCTCGACAAATCCGACTTCAGCTTCATCGTCGATGGGCCGATGTCGCACGGATTCAGTGTCGGCCTCGTGAATTACACGCTGGCGCCACAGGCCCGGGTCGAGGAGATCGTCGCCGAGATCCGTCGGGCGGTCGACTGGCTCGCCACCAAGGAGGCGCCGGGCCGGGCGATCTATGTCGTCGGCCATTCGGCCGGCGGCCATCTGACCGCCATGGCGATGGGCCACCCGGCCGTGCGCGGGGCGCTGGCGATCAGCGGCATCTATGATCTCGAACCCATCCGGCTCTCCTGGCTGAACGAGGAGCTGCGTCTCGATGCGGCCGAGGTCGAGCGGATCAGCCCGATCCGCCATCTGCCCGAACAGTCGGCGCCGCTGCTGCTCAGCGTCGGCGCCGACGAGCTGCCCGAGTTGCGCCGCCAGTCGGCGGAGTACTGGTGTGCCTGGGCGATGCGCGGCCTGCCGGGAATGATGGCTTCGATGGCCGGCGAGAATCACTTCTCAATCGTCGAGGATTTCGCACGGCCGGAAGGGCAGCAGACCCGCATGCTCGCCGAACTCGCCGGACAGCTCTCCTGACCGGCCGGTCGCAGGACCACCGGCCGATTCTGAGCGGCACACATCACCTCCGCGCTTGCCCGGGCGGGCCGGGAGCCCCATAACCACTCCGCGAAACCGATCGGTCAATTTTCCTCGGAGAAGTCGGATGCAGTCGCGGTCTGAGGTTTCGAGCCGACGGCCCGCAGGGCCCTCGCGTCGCGGCTTCCTCCTGGCCAGCCTGTCCGGCCTGACGCTCGCCGCCTGCGGTGCGGTGGGCCCGGACTTCTTCTCGCCGGTCCTCGAAACGCCGATCGAATGGCGGGGCCCGCTGCCGTCGATGAGCGACAACCCGGTCGATCTCGCCACATGGTGGCAGGGCTTCGACGACGAGCGGATGACCAGCCTGATCACCCGGGCGATCACCAACAATCTCGACCTGCAGATCGCGCAGAGCCGGGTGCGGGAGGCGCGTGCACTCTATCGGCAGGCGGCGGCGGGACGGCTTCCGAGCGCCAGCATCGGCAGTGACTACACCTATCGCGCGACCGATGTGACCCCCGACCCGCTGCATCTGCAGACCGGCGACACCCAGCTGTTCGACGCCAGCTTCGACGCCTCCTGGGAGCTGGACATCTTCGGCGGCACGCGTCGCGCGATCGAGGCGGCCGAGGCCGGCGCCCAGGCGGAGGTCGAGGCCCGGCGCGACGTGCTGGTCTCGCTGACCGCGGAGGTCGCGACCAACTACATCGAGCTGCGCGGCGCACAGCGGCGACTGGCCCTCGCTCGCGAATCGCTGTCGACCCAGCGCCAGACCCAGGATCTCGTCAACGAACAGGTCTCGGCGGGTGTCGCGACCGATCTCGACCTCGCCCGGGCCCGGGCGCTGGTCGCCAGCACCAGCGCGCAGATCCCCGGACTCGAGGCGCAGATCCAGGCCTCGATCAACCGCCTCTCGGTGCTGCTCGGCCTTCCGCCCGGGGCGCTGCAGGAGGAGCTCGAGCGCCCGCGTGCCATTCCCGTCGCCATCATCCGCTCACGCGTCGGCGTTCCGGCCGACCTCTTGCGGCGGCGCCCCGATCTGCGGCGCGCCGAGCGGCTGCTGGCCCAGTCGACCGCGAATATCGGCGTGGCGGTGGCCGAGCTCTATCCGAAGTTTTCGATCCCGGCGCGGCTCAGCTTCGCCGCCGCCGGCATCGGCACCTCCCAGGTCGTCGAGACACTGGTGAGCACGCTCTCGGCGGCGCTGCAGATGACGGTCTTCGACGGTGGTGCCCGTTCGGCGGCGGTCGACGCGGCGGAGGAGCGGCAGACCCAGGCGCTGCTCACCTACCGGCAGACCCTGCTACTTGCCCTCGAGGAGGCCGAGAATGCCCTCGTCAATTATCGCGAGGCGGTGCGGCGGCGTCAGTCTCTTGCCAGTGCGGTGAGCGCCTATCGCGAGGCCTATAATCTCGCCAACGAGCTGTATCGCGAAGGCGCCGCCGGCTTCCTCGACGTGCTCGACGCCCAGCGGGAACTCACCTCCGCGCTGCAGAACCTCGCCGTCGCGGAAACCGACGTCTCGAGCCGGCTCGTCGCCGTCTACAAGGCTTTGGGCGGCGGCTGGAGCGAGGCGGACGAGATCCGCGATTAGCGACGTCCGGCGGAGGCATCGGGCAGGATCGCAGGCGCCCGGCGCCCTGCCGGTCCCTGCGATCCGTCACCGTTCAGTCGATGCGGCGGTCGCGGCGCAGCGTCCAGCGCACCGAGGTGGTGCCGTGCCCGACCTCGCCCCAGATCACCGCCTGCATGCTGCGGCGACGCTCCACGCCGCGCGAGACATGCACGCTCTCCTCGACCGCCAGCCGAAACCCGCCGCTCACCTTCAGCCGCCACCCGGTGCCTCCGGACAGCCGCATCAGCACCGACTGGCCGCCCTGCACCGGTGAGACCTGCACCTGGGGGTGCAGGTGGAAGCGAATCGCGAAGGGCAGGCCGAGCGCGCGGGCATCGGCGGCGTGCAGATGGTCCTCGCCGGACAGCTCGTCGCCCGTCGGATCGAGCAGCAACCGCCGGCGATGGACGATCCCGTGGCTCGGCCCCCATCCGTCATGGGCCGCTTCAATGGCCGAGCCGGCCTCGCCATCCTCGCGGACGGCACGGACCTGCCGAGGCCGCCGCCGCAAACCGCCCCCAGGGACGATCTCGGCAGAATCGAGGCCCGCAAGGCACAGGGTGGAATGGGCCGGGGTGCTGCGCAGCGCCGTGTGCCAGGCCGAGTTCTCGGGGCCGCCGCGCCCGGCCCAGGCACCGCAATTGACGATCAGCCGCTCGCGCCCGACCGACATCTCGAAGGAGAGAAGCCCGGCATGGGTGCCCTCATCCGCTCCCGGTGGCGCCGGCTCACCGACATCGGCGATCACCAGCGTGCGACCGGCGAGCAGCCGTTCGAACCCCGCGGCGCGCGCGCTGCGCAGCGGCCGGCCCTTGGCATTGGCCTGGGTGAGCGCCGCGTCGATCACCACCGCCTCCCCCTCCTGCGCGCCGTTGAACAGCGCGAGGCCGCCATCGCCATGGCGGAAGAAGCGCAGCGCCGGCCCCATCCGGTCGATCGCATGCAGCACGGCTTCGGGAACGTCGGCCCGTCCGGCACGCAGCGCCGCCCGGATATCGACGAGATGGCGCAGCACGGCGAGCAGCATCGCGGGGTCGCGCGATACATGCACACCGTCGGGCAGGATCTGCGCCGCCACGCAGCGGGCCAGCAGCCGCCGGCCGAGATCGAGGCGCGGCTTGCCCTGCGGCAGCGCCAGCCCGGCGATGATCAGCCCCTTGGCCGCATGGATCTGCCGCGGATCGATCGGATCGCCAACCATCGCCTCGCGCGCGAGATGCCGTGCCTGCCGGGCGAGGCTCTGGAAGACGCGGTTGCGGAACGCGTCATCGGCGGACAGGCAGACGAAATCATGCGCCGCAATCCAGCTCGCGACCCGCAGCCCCAATATGTCGGGGCGCCAGGCGACCGGGTGCCAGCGGTCGTAACGATCGATCCAGGAGGCAATCAGCCGCCGCGCCTGCCGGCGGGCGCGGTCACCGCCCGCCGCGCGCAGATCGCGCAGCCATTCGAAGCCGTGCAGCGCCGCGACGAAGCCCGGCGTCGCCCCCGGCGCCTCCCAGGGTGCCGGAGCGCCTTCGCGGCTCTGACCGGCCAGCGTGAAGCGTCCACCGACGATCTCCGCGCCGCGCGCGGCGTCGCCCGGCCAGGGATCCGGCGGCACGCGCAGCAATTCGCGCGGCGCCTTGCGGCCGAGCCACATCGAGTAGAGTGGCGTGGCGTAGAAGAACCGCCGCAGCGTCGTCAGCGCGGCGCCGGTGACGGGCGCCGCCTCGCGCCCCCGCCGGCCGGCCACAGCGTCCATCCGCGCAGCCCCTACTCCCCGCCGGCGACGGCAGCGCGCAGGGCGGCGATGTTCGCGGCGTAGGCAGCCGTCCCGCCGCGGAACACCGATGTTCCCGCGACCAGCACGTCGGCTCCCGCCTCGACGACCTGTCGCGCCGTCACCGGATCGATCCCGCCATCGACCTGCAGGCGGCAGGACGAGCCGGCCCGGTCGAGCATGCCGCGCAATCGGGCGATCTTGTCGAGCTGGCTCTCGATGAAGCGTTGCCCGCCGAAGCCCGGATTGACCGTCATCGCCAGCACCAGGTCGACATCGCCCAGCAGCTCCTCGACCTCGGCGACCGGCGTGCCGGGCGACAGCACCAGACCGGGCGAGGCGCCGCAGGCGCGTATGAGCTGGATGGTCCGGTGCGGGTGCGGGGAGGCCTCCGGATGGAACGAGATCATCTGCGCCCCGGCCTCGGCGAAGGCGGCGATGAACGGGTCGGCCGGCGCGATCATCAGATGCACGTCGAGCGGCAGCGTCACCCGCGGCGCAAGCGACTTCAGGACCGGTGGGCCGAAGGTGATGTTCGGCACGAAATGCCCGTCCATCACGTCGAAATGCAGCCAATCCGCCCCGGCCTCGGTGACCGCCGCCGCCTCCTCACCGATCCGCGCCAGATCGGCTGCGAGAAGGGAAGGCGACAGGAGGATGGGATGGGGGGATCTCGGCATGGCGCTGGTCCTACCAAGCGCCCGCCCCCCGTGCAATCAGGGAGCCGGGCCCACCCCCCACCTTCCCCGCGGGCAGCCATGCTGTAGGCTCGCTGGCGTTCGGGCGGAGTCGGCGCAGAAGCGGGGGCGGCAGATGGCGATGACGACCAACGGGCGGAAGGCCGTGCTCGGCTGGTGCCTCTATGACTGGGCGATGTCGGCCTTCAACACGGTGATCGGCACCTTCGTCTTCGCCGTCTACTTCCAGCGCGGCATCATCGGCGACGAGGTCGAGGGCTCCGCCCTCTGGGCCCAGGCCGTCGCGCTGTCGGGCCTCGTGGTGCTGGTCACAAGCCCGGTGCTCGGCGCCGTCGGTGATCTCGGCGGGCACCGCAAGGCCTGGCTGGCGGCGCTGACCGCGGCGGCGATCGTGCCGACCGCCCTTCTGTGGTTCGCGGTGCCGGAGCGCGAGGCGGCGCTGCCGGTCCTGGCGCTGGTCGTCCTGGCGACGATCGCCTTTGAGCTGACCTATGTCTTCTACAATGCGCTGCTGCTCGAGGTCGCGCCGCCCGAACGGCTCGGGCGGGTGTCGGGCTGGGGCTGGGGGCTCGGCTATGCCGGCGGCCTTGCCTGCCTCGCCGCTGCACTGTTCATGCTGGTGGGCTTCGGCGACATCCCGCCGCTCCTGTCGTTGCCGCGCGAGGAGGCCGAGCATCTGCGCGCCACGGGCCCGCTCGTCGCGCTGTGGTGGGCGGTCTTCGCCATCCCGCTCTTCCTGTTTGTCCGCGAACGGCCCGGCGGGCTGCCGGTCGGCATGGCAATCCGGCGCGGTCTCTCCGGTCTGCGCGGCGCCCTCGCCCGGCTGCGGGCGCGACCGGGCATGCTGCGCTTTCTCGTCGCCAGCATGGTCTATCGCGAGGGCTTCAACGTCCTGTTCGCCATGGGCGGGCTCTATGCCGCCGGCACGTTCGGCCTGTCCTTCGAGGAGCTGCTCGTCTTCGCGATCGGGCTCAACGTCACCTGCGCGATCGGTGCCGTCGCCTTCGGCCATCTCGACGACCGGCTGGGTTCCAAGCCGGCGATCCTGATCACGCTCGTCGCGCTGATCGTGCTCGGCGTGCCGATCCTGATGGTTGAGGACCGCGCCACCTTCATGGCGCTGGCGATCGTCATCGGCCTGTTCCTCGGCCCGGCGCAGGCGGCGAGCCGGACGATGATGGGGCGTCTCGCGCCGGAGGGCGGCGAGGGCGAAGCCTATGGCGTCTACGCCCTCACCGGCCGGGCCACCGGCTTCGTCGGGCCGCTGCTCTTCGCCGCCGCGACGACGCTGTTCCAGACGCAGAGGGCCGGCATGGCCGTCGTCGTCCTGCTCTTCGCGGTGGGCGCGTTGCTGCTCGCCCCGCTGCGGGTGGAGACGCGCTGAGGTGCCCTCACCTATCGCTGCCGTCGCTGCCAGTCCGGCGCCTCCCAGACCGGGGCGTCGGAGGGCGGCAGTGGCGGCCGGCCGAGGATCATGTCGGCACATTTCTCGGCCATCATGATGGTCGGCGCGTTGAGGTTGCCGGAGACGATCGACGGCATGATCGAGGCGTCGACGACGCGCAGCCCCCTGACGCCATAGACCCGCGCCTCGGGATCGACCACCGCCCCGGGATCGGCCCCCATCCGGCAGGTGCCGCAGGGGTGATAGGCGCTGTCGGCCTTGGCGCGGATGAAGGCGTCAATCTCGTCATCGGTCTTCACCGAGGCGCCCGGCTGGATCTCCGCACCGCGGAACGGCTCGAAGGCCGGCTGGGCGAAGATCTCGCGCGACAAACGCACGCAGGCGCGCATGTCCTCCCGGTCCTGCTCGGTGGCGAGATAGTTCGGCTGCAGCCGCGGATGCGCCCGCGGATCGGCCGAGCGCAGCCGCAGCCAGCCGCGACTCTCCGCCCGCATCGTGCCGACATGCACCTGGAAGGCGTGACGGTCGCCCGGCACCCGGCCGTGATCATTCACCACCGAGGGCAGGAAGTGGAACTGGATGTCGGGATGGCGAACGCCCGCCCGTGACCGGATGAAGGCGCCCGCCTCCAGATGGGCCGATGCGCCGAGTCCGCGGCGAAACAGGAACCACTCGATCCCCACCCAGGCCCGATAGAGCGGGTTCTGCACGCTGTGGAGGGTGATCGGCTTGCGGCACTCGTACTGGATGTACATCTCCAGATGGTCCTGGAGATTGGCGCCGACGCCAGGCAGGTCCTGCACGACGGTGATGCCGTGCTCGCGCAGATGGTCGGCCGGCCCGATCCCGGACAGCATCAGGAGCTGGGGCGAGTTGATCGACCCGCCGGAAAGGATCACCTCGCGCTCCGCCCGGGCGATTCGGGTCTCGCCGTCGCGCTCCCATTCCACGCCGACGGCACGGTCGCCCTCGAACACCACCCGCCGGACGAAGGCGCGGGTCTCGACCGTCAGGTTCGGCCGCTTCATCGCCTCGTAGAGATAGGCCTTGGCCGCCGACATCCGCTCGCCGGCATGGATGGTCATATCCATCTTGCCGAAGCCTTCCTGGCGGAAGCCGTTCATGTCCTCAGTGTAGCCGTAGCCGGCCTCCATCCCCGCTTCGATGAAGGCGCGGAAGAGCGGGTTGGGCTGCGAGCCGGTGGAGACCTCGAGCGGCCCCTCGCCGCCGCGCCAGGCATCGGCGCCGCGGGCGCGGGTCTCGGCGCGCCGGAAATAGGGAAGGATCTCGGCATAGGACCAGCCGGCGGCACCTTCCTCCACCCAGCGGTCGTAATCATAGGGATGGCCGCGGACATAGACCATCGCGTTGAGCGAAGAGGAACCGCCGAGAACGCGGCCCCGCGGCCAATACATCCGCCGCCCGTCCATATGCGGCTGCGGCTCGGTCTCGTAATACCAGTTGTAGCGGTCGTCACAGAGATTGTAGACGAGCGCCGCCGGCATGTGGATCTTCCAGGTACGGTCGCGCGGACCCGCCTCCAGCAGCAGCACCCGGAGCCCCGCCTCCTCGGTCAACCGGCGGGCCAGCACGCAGCCCGCCGAGCCGGCCCCGACGATCACGTAGTCCCAGCCGCTCGTGGCGGCGCCATTGGCGCTCATGCGGATACTCCTCTGCGCAGGCCGCCCCCGGCGGCAGGCGCATGCTATCGACCGTTCGCGTCGAAAAGCATTCGGAAAGCGTCAGATCGCGCCGGAATCGGGCCAGCGGACCGATGACGGGCTCCTAAGCTTCATGCGGGGAGCATGCGGCGCCGGCGCCCAGCCCGACCGCGAGGCCGGCCGGTCCGCGCAGGAAGGGGAGAGCATCATGTCCGCATCAAGGTTCCTCCAGACGGCGACGGCCCTGGCCGCCGCCCTGCCGTTCGTGCTGTCGGCCGCCGCGGCCGACGCCGCCGATCCCGAGAGCTGCCGTCAGGTCCGCTTCTCCGATGTCGGCTGGACCGACATCACCGCCACCACCGCCCTCACCTCCGCGGTTCTCGAAGGTCTGGGCTATGCACCGCGGGCCGAGGTGCTGTCGGTGCCGGTGACCTATACCAGCCTCAAGAACGGCGACATCGACATCTTTCTGGGCAATTGGATGCCCAGCATGGCCGCCGATCTGCAGCCCTTCCTCGATGACGGGTCGGTCGAGAGTCTGCGCGCCAATCTCGAGGGTGCCAAATACACCCTCGCCGTCACCCGCCCCGCCTATGAGGCGGGAGTGACGGATTTCGCCGATCTCGATGCCCATGCCGAGGCCTTCGGACACAAGATCTACGGCATCGAGCCGGGCAATGACGGCAACCGGCTGATCCAGGACCTGATCGACGCCGACGCCTTCGGCCTCGGCGACTGGTCGATGGTCGAATCGAGCGAGCAGGGCATGCTCTCTCAGGTCGACCGGGCCGTCCGGCGCGGCGAGTGGATCGTCTTCCTGGGCTGGGCGCCGCATCCGATGAACCGGAATTTCGAGATCGAGTACCTCGCCGGCGGCGACGATTATTTCGGCCCGGATTTCGGCGGCGCCACCGTCTATACCAATGTCCGCGCCGGCTATACTGAAGAATGCCCGAATGTCGGGGCGCTGCTCGACAATCTCGTCTTCTCCCTCGACATGGAGAATGCGGTGATGGGCAGCATCCTCGACGACGGCCTCGCGCCGGAAGCCGCCGCCACGGCCTATCTCGTCGAACATCCCGAGGTGCTGGAGGGCTGGCTCGAGGGCGTCACGACGATCGACGGCGGCGAGGGCCTGCCGGCCGTCCGCGCCCATCTCGGCCTGGACTGACCGTCACCGCGGCGGGTGACGCCCTGCCCCCTGTGAGGCCCTGCCCGCCTCTCTCCCATCCGCAGCGCCCGCCTGCCCTCTCCCGCCGCCCTGCGCGAGAGGGTAGGCTCACCGCGCCGGACGGCGAAGGGCGGCGGACGGGGCCGCAGGCGGGGTGACGGGGGCCGAGGGGTTGATGGACGCGATCGAAACCTTCCTGACGACCAAGATCCCCCTCGGGATCTGGATCCGTGACGCAACCGACTGGGTCACCGCCAATTTCGCCAGTGTCTTCGACACCATCTCGATCGGTCTGGAATGGGCGATCGAGGGTGTCATCGCATTGCTGCTGCTGCCGCATCCGCTGCTCTTCACGGCGATTCTCGCGGCGCTCGCCGCCTGGATTCACCGGCGCCCCGGCGTCGTCCTCGTCACCATCGTCGGCTTCCTGCTGATCTGGAATCTCGGCTACTGGCGCGAGGCGATGGAGACGCTAGCGCTCGTGGTCTCTGCGACGGTGCTTTGCCTGATCATCGGCGTGCCGCTCGGCGTGCTGGCAGCACACCGGCGATGGCTCTACGCACTGCTGCGGCCGATCCTCGATCTGATGCAGACGATCCCGAGCTTCGTCTATCTGATCCCGACCCTCATCCTGTTCGGGCTCGGCGTGGTCCCGGGGCTGATCTCGACGGCGATCTTCGCGATCGCGGCGCCGATCCGGCTCACCTATCTCGGGCTTTGCGGCGTGCCGCGGCCGCTGATCGAGGCCGGCGAGGCCTTCGGCGCCACCCGCCGGCAGCTGCTGTGGAAGGTCGAGCTGCCGCACGCCCTACCAGCGATCATGACCGGCATCACCCAGTGCATCATGCTGTCACTGTCGATGGTAGTCATCGCCGCCCTCGTCGGGGCGGACGGACTCGGCAAGCCGGTGGTGCGGGCACTGAACACGGTCAATATCGCGATGGGATTCGAGGCGGGGCTGTGCATCGTGCTGCTCGCCGTCGTCCTCGACCGCATCGTCCGCATGGATGCCGGCCGGGAGGCGCATTGAGATGTTGAGCGCCTCCTCCCGCAGCCGGACGCCGCGCAGCTTCGAGCGCCGCGCCGCCGTCGAGTTCATCGGCGTCGACGTCGTGTTCGGGCCGCAGCCGCGGCGGGCGCTCGCGATGCTCGACGAGGGCGCCGGCCGCGAGGCGATCCTCGAGCGCACCGGCCATACCGTCGCGGTCGCCGGCGCCGATCTCGCCATCGCCGAAGGCGAGATCTGCGTGCTGATGGGCCTGTCGGGCTCCGGCAAATCCTCGCTGCTGCGTTGCGTCAACGGCCTCAACCGGGTGTCCCGTGGCCGGGTGATCGTACGCTGCGCGGAGCAGGAGATCGATGTCGCGAACTGCGATACGCGGAGCCTGCGCCGGCTGCGCGCCGACTGGGTGTCGATGGTCTTCCAGCAATTCGCGCTGATGCCCTGGCGCACGATCCGCGACAATGTCGCCCTCGGCCTCGAGCTGCGCGGACTGTCACGGGCAGAGCGCTATCGCATCGCCGAGGAGAAGCTGGCACTCGTCCATCTCGAGGCCTGGGCCGACAAGAAGCCGCGCGAACTCTCCGGCGGCATGCAACAGCGCGTCGGCCTGGCGCGGGCATTCGCAACCGATGCCGACATCCTGCTGATGGACGAGCCCTTCTCGGCGCTCGATCCGCTGATCCGCAACCATCTCCAGGACGAGCTGCTCGAACTCCAGCGCCGGCTGCGCAAGACGATCATCTTCGTCAGCCACGATCTCGACGAGGCGCTGAAGCTCGGCAATCGCATCGTCATCATGGAGGGCGGGCGGATCGTGCAGACCGGCACGCCGCAGGAGATCGTCACCAAACCGGCCACGCGTTATGTCGCGGATTTCGTCGCCCATGTGAATCCGCTGAATGTGCTGCGGGCCGACACGCTGATGACGCCGGCCCGTCGGCTGCCGCGCGAGATCGGCGGGATCGTCCTTCTGGATCGTGAGCGCACGGTCGAGTGCCAGCTCGACGAGCAGGGCGCGCCGGAACGGGCGACACGCTTCGATGTGCCGCTGCGCATCGTCGCCGATGACGGGAACGGCGTGCCCGGCGCCGGCCAGTTGGTCAAGGTGGCGCCCGAGACGCCGATGCGGCGGCTGGTCGAGCTGCATGAGGCGACCCGCCTGCCGCTGATCGTGGTGGGCGAGACCGGGCGGATGCTCGGCAAGGTCGGCGCGGTCGAGATCACCAACGCGCTGTTGCGCCGCGGCCCGCAAGGCGGCGGCTGAGCACGGAGGGCGGAGCGGCCACGCGCCGCGCGCCTTGCCGCGGCGGTCCGTGCCCGCCACATTCCCGGCCATGCCCGACCCCGTCGAGACCCGCGCCGCCCCGGCCGGCGGCCTCGCGCCGCTCCCGCCCGAACCGGCCAACCGGATGCCGGCGCCACGCGCCCGCGCCGCCGCCCGGTCGATCGAGGACGGACTCGCCACCATCCGGCGGCATCTGAAGACACTGCCCAATGCCCCGGGCGTCTATCGGATGCTCGATGAGGCCGGCGAGCCGCTCTATGTCGGCAAGGCCAAGAGCCTGAAGCGTCGGGTCGCGAACTACACCCAGACCGGAAAGCAGCCCGCCCGCATCCTCAGGATGATCGCCGAGACGCGCGGGATGGAGTTCGTCGTCACCCGCTCAGAGGTCGAGGCGCTGCTGCTCGAAGCCAATCTGATCAAGCGTTTCCGGCCGCGCTACAATGTGCTGATGCGGGACGACAAGACCTTCCCGCACATCGTCATCTGGACCGGCCACCCGTTCCCGCGCATCGCCAAGCATCGCGGCGCCTCGGGCGGCGGGCAGGCAGGCGGGGGAGAGGCGGCAGAGGGCCGCTTCTTCGGCCCCTTCGCTTCGGCCGGCGCCGTCAACCGGACGATCACGGCGCTCCAGCGCGCCTTCCTGCTGCGCAACTGCAGCGACGCCATCTTCTCGACGCGCACGCGGCCCTGCCTGCAGTACCAGATCAAGCGCTGCACCGCGCCCTGCGTCGGCTATGTCGACGCCGCGACTTATGCCGACCAGGTGCGGCAGGCGACGGCCTTCCTGTCGGGGCGCAGCCAGGCGGTGCAGCAGCAGTTCGCCGACGCCATGCTGGCGGCGAGCGAGCGGCTGGACTTCGAGGACGCCGCCAAATGGCGCGACCGCATCCGCGCGCTGACCGCGATCCAGGCGCATCAGGACATCAATGTCGAGGGCATCGCCGACGCCGACGCACTGGCGATCCACGAGGCCGGCGGGCACAGCTGCATCCAGGTCTATTTCTTCCGGGGCGGCCGCAACTACGGGACGCGCGCCTATTTCCCGAGCCATGACCGGGCGGCCGAGCCGGCCGAGGTGCTGGCCGCCTTCCTGGGCCAGTTCTACGAGGGCAATCCGCCGCCGCCCCTGATCTTGTTGTCCGAACCGGTGCCGGATACCGATCTGATCGCCGAGGCGCTGTCCCTTTCGGCCGGACGGCGGGTCGAGATCGCGGTGCCGCGGCGCGGCGACAAGCGGCGGCTGATCGAGCATGCGCTCGACAATGCCCGCGAGGCGCTCGGCCGCCGGCTCGCCGAGAGCGCCAGCCAGGAGCGGCTGCTCGAGGGCGTCGCGCGGGTGTTCGACCTGCCCGCGCCGCCGCGGCGCATCGAGGTCTATGACAACAGCCATACCGGCGGAACGGCGGCGATCGGGGCGATGATCGTCGCCGGGCCGGAGGGCTTCGAGCGCAACGCCTATCGCAAGTTCAACATCCGTGGCCCGGTCGCGCCGGGCGATGACTACGCGATGATGCGCGAGGTGCTGACCCGCCGCTTCGAACGGGCACTGAAGGAGGATCCGGAACGCACCGGATCGGCCTGGCCGGATCTCGTGCTGATCGATGGCGGCCAGGGACAGGCCGGCGTCGCCCTGTCGGTGCTGGGGGAGCTCGGGCTCGGCGACGTGCCGGTCATCGGCGTCGCCAAGGGCCCCGACCGCAATGCCGGGCGGGAGCGCTTCTTCGTGGCCGGCCGCGAGCCCTTCGAGCTGCCGCCGCGCGACCCCGTGCTCTACTTCCTGCAACGGCTGCGCGACGAGGCGCACCGCTTTGCGATCGGCACCCACCGCACCCGCCGCGCCGGGCAGATCGCCCGCTCGCCCATCGACGAGATCCCCGGCATCGGCCCGAAGCGCAAGAAGGCGCTGCTGGTGCATTTCGGGTCGGCCCGCGCCGTCGCCCGCGCCAGCCCGGAGGACCTCGCACAGGTGCCGGGGATCAGCGCCGGCGTCGCCCGGGCGATCCATGCGCATTTCCAGGCACGGGGGTGAGGAGGCGCGGCCCGCCGGGAGGGCACGGGCGTATTCGCGGAGGGCGGCTGTTGAACCGCGCGCGAAGTGCTACCCTGGCTGTCGTAACGGATGCGCGGCATGACGACGAACCTGCCCAACCTTTTGACCTATTTCCGCATCGCCGCGATCCCGGTGCTCTGCGGGCTGATGGCGATGCCGGGTTTCTGGACCGATTGGGCGGCGCTCGCCGTCTATGCCGCCGCGGCGATCACCGACTATTTCGACGGCCGCCTCGCCCGCGCCTGGAACCAGACCTCGCGGATCGGGCGACTGCTCGACCCGATCGCCGACAAGATGCTGGTGACAGCGGTGCTGTTCATGCTCGCCGCCATGAACCGGCTGTCCGGCTGGGCCATTGCACCGGCCGTGGTGATCCTGCTGCGCGAGGTGCTAATCTCGGGCCTCAGGGAGTTCCTGGCCGAGATCAACGCGCGCGGAGTGCCGGTTTCGAGCCTCGCCAAGTGGAAGACCTCGGTGCAGATGCTGGCGATCGGCTTTCTGATCGTCGGGGACACCGCCACCGCGGCCTTCGATGGCGCGATCCCGGCGAGCGAGACGGGCGTCGCCGGCATCTGGGTCGCCGCGGTCCTGACACTGGTGACCGGCTGGGCGTATCTGCGCGAGGGCCTGCGTCAGGCGGTCGCGGTTCCCGAGGGTGGCGCGGCCGGCGGCAGCCGGGCCGGTTCGATCGGATGACCGGTTCTCCCGCCGCCCCTTTCGTCATAGGGATCGTCGGTCGATCCGGGGCCGGCAAGACCACGCTGATCGAACGGCTGATCCCGGCGCTGCGCAGCCGCGGCCTGTCGGTATCGACGATCAAGCACACCCACCACGCGATCGAGCTCGACACGCCGGGCAAGGACAGCCATCGCCATCGCATGGCCGGCGCCACCGAGGTGATTCTCGCCACGCCGCACCATTTCACCCTCGTCGCCACGCATGGCGATGCGGATGAGCCTCCGCTCGAGGTGCTGCTGGCGCGTCTCGCCCCCGTCGATCTGGTGCTGGTCGAGGGATTCAAGCGCGATCCCGTGCCGAAGATCGAGATCCGCCGCGGTGATGGCGGGACGCCGCCGCTCTGGCCCAGCGATCGCGACATCATCGCCGTCGCAACGGATGGGCCTCCGGCCGGCTGCGACCGGACGGTCCTGCCGCTCGCCGATGTCGAGGCGATCGCCGATTTCGTCGTGGCGGCACGACGCGCCGCGCAACGTGCGGCCGCGCCCCTCCGCGCGGTCGAAGGATGAGGCCATGCAGCTTGTGTATTTCGCCTGGGTGAAGACCAAGATCGGCCTGGCCAGTGAGACGGTGACGCCGCCGCCCGAGGTGCGCGACGTCGCTGGCCTGCTGGACTGGCTGGCGACGCGTGGACCGGGCTATGCCGATGCGCTGGCCCGGCGCGACATCGTCAAGGTCGCCATCAACCAGCGCTTCGCGCGGCCGGAGGATCCCGTCTCCGATGGTGACGAGGTGGCGCTGTTCCCGCCGGTGACCGGCGGATGACGGCGATCCGCATCCGCGTGCAGGCGGAGGATTTCGACGCCGCTGCCGAGACCGAGGCGATGATCCGCGGCCGGCCGGGCATCGGCGGCGTCACCGCCTTCACCGGCCTCGTGCGCGGCGGCGAGGCGACGGCCGGGGCGGAGCCCGTGCTGGCGATGACCCTCGAGCACTATCCGGGCATGACCGAGCGTCAGATCGGGGCGATCGCGGCCGAGGCCGCGGGCCGCTGGCCGCTCGACGCGATCACCATCATCCACCGGACGGGCCGCCTCGTGCCGGGCGACCGGATCGTCTTCTGCGCCGCGGCCTCGGCGCATCGCGATGCGGCGTTCGAGGCCTGCCGATTCCTGATGGACTGGCTGAAGACCCGCGCCCCCTTCTGGAAGCGGGAAGAGACCCCCTCCGGCGAGCGCTGGGTGGAAGCCAAGCCCGAGGATGAGGTGGCGGCGGCGCGCTGGGAGGGCTGACGGCCCCGCCCCGCGGCGCCGGGTTCAGCGGAGCGATTGACAGACGCCCCGCCAATCGTATGAAGATTGCGCTGCGGCGGCCGGAACGGTGGCCGCCTACGGGGCGGTACCCGGCATTCGGCACGATTTGTGCTTTGCATTCCGGCTCTCCCCCGGTTGAGATGCGCCTCGGCGGGCAACGCCGAGGGAGGCTGCCCCGGATCCTCGACCCGGGGGACGTCTGAACGACGGCGGCGCCGTGGCGGCGCCCCGCACATGGAGGAAAGGACCCGAGATGAAGCATATCCTGCTCGCGGGCTCGGCGATCGTCGCGCTCACCTTCGCCGGCTCGGCCTTCGCCCAGTCCGGCGCCCTGTCCCAGGCGGTCGGCGGCTACTCCTTCGACGAGGCCGCACAGGAGGCCGAGGGCACGAAGGACTTCAACTCGAACGATGGCGTGCTGACCTTCGCCATCGTCACCCACACCGCCGGCAACGGCTTCTTCGACCCGACCTATGTCGGCGCGAAAGTGGCGGCCGATGCCTTCGGCATCAACCTGCTCATGCTCGGCTCCGAGGCGCCGGTCGACGACATCCCGCGCGAGATCGAGATCCTCAACCAGATCATCCAGGATCCGACGATCGACGGCGTTATCATGACGACGCCGCAGGTCGGCGCCTATGACGACATCGTCCGCACGCTGTTCGAACGCGGCATCCCCGTCGCGACCACCAACTCCTTCGACCCGACCATCCTGAACCGCAGCCAGATCAGCCATACCGGTCAGTCCTCGGCGGCGGCGGCGATCGGCGGCGAGGCGCTCGCGAATTGCGTCCTCGAGTCCGGTGTCGAGGGCGGCACCATCATCTTCCCGAGCACGACGACCCTCGGCAATGAGGAGGTCAACCGCCGCGTCACCGCCGCCTTCGTGCGGACGGTCGAGGTCCTGGCGGCGGCGGGTCGCCTCGACGATTTCGTCGTCGACGCCGGCCCGACCGACATCGGCATCGACGTCGATGCCAACAACGTCGCGGGCTCGATCGTCACGCTGATCGAATCGCGCGGCGACGTGGTCGGCGCCTTCGCTGCCAACGCCTTCGTCACCCCGGCGCTGGGCGACGCGGTGGCGCAGCTCGGCATCGGCGACCAGATCTGCTCCTTCGGCTTCGACCTCGGCCCGGCGCAGCAGGAGCAGATCCGCAACGGCCATCTTGACGGCGCGCTTGGTCAGCAGCCCTTCCTGCAGGGCTTCTGGCCGGTGGTGCAGCTCTATCTGCAGATCGACCGCGGAGTCGCGGCGGCCGATCTCGACACCAAGGCGCAACTCGTGACCGCGGAAACGGTCGACCAGGTCGGCGCCCGCTACGAGAACTGAGGTTGGCGGCGGGACCGGCTGCACCGGTCCCGCCTCCCCGCCCCTGCACGGCCACCAGGTAGAATTTCGTATGACAACGGCAGCCCCGGCCTTCGGCCCAGGACCGGTCCGCTCGATCGTCTTCAGCTGGGAGGCGGGCGTCGTCGCGTTTATGGCGGCGCTCTACCTGGTGGGCGTCTGGCTGAACCCGCCCTTCTTCGGCGACGGCTCGGCCGTCTCCTCGATCCTGCGCGACGCGGCGCGGTTCGGGATCATGGCCGTGGGCATGTCCTTCGTCATCGTCCAGAAGGATCTCGACCTGTCGGTCGGCTCGACGCAGGGGCTCGTCGCCTGCGTCTTCGCGATCTGCTTCACGCCGACCTACAACAATTTCTCCGCCGAGCTGTCGGTGGCGATCGCGCTCGCCGTCGGCCTGTCGATCGGGCTGGCCAACGGCATCCTCGTGACATGGTTGCGCGTTCCGGCCTTCATCGCGACGCTGACGATGCTGTTCATCGGCCGCGGGCTGGTGCTCGCGCTGACCGGCTCACGCAACATCGACTTCAAGAGCAAGGCCGGCCAGACCGGCGAGTGGTTCTTCGCCCTCGGCGGCAACAACGTCCTGGGATTCAACAACCAGATCCTGGTCTTCCTGGTCGTCGCGGTGATCGGCGCGCTGATCCTGGCGCGCACCCGCTGGGGCTATGAGACCTATGCCGTCGGCGGCAATCTCCAGGCCGCGGCCTATGCCGGCATCAACACAGACCGCGTCCGGATCCGCGGCTTCGTCCTCTCCTCCCTCTGCGCGACCATCGCCGGCCTTCTGAACATGGCCCAGGACCAGAAGGTCGACGGGCTGACCGGATTCGGGGCGGAGCTCATCGTCATCGCCGCCGTCATCGTCGGCGGCGCCTCGATCCTCGGGGGACGCGGCCGGGTCGCCGGGTCCTGCCTCGGTGCCATCCTGATCGTGCTGATCGACCGGGTGCTGCGGCAGGGCTACGCCACCACCACGACGCGGATGGTCGGCGACACCGAGCTGACGATGAACACCTTCGTCCAGCTCCCCGAAGGGGCCGTGCCGGCTTTTCTCGGCCTCATCCTCATCATCGCGGTTCTGATCGAGCCCTGGGTCATCCGGCAGAAGCTCTTCGCCCGCATCGGCGCGCTCCTGCGCGGCCGGCCGCAGCCGCAGGTCCAGGCGGTCGACAGCGTCGCCATCGTCGGGGCCAAGACGCACGGCACGGTGCTCGATGCCTCGGCGATCGGCACCAGCCGGATTGCCCGGCTGCTGGCACGTCGCGAGGCTGCCGCCGTTCTGTTCGTCATCGCGCTGTGGTTGCTCGGCTTCTGGCTACGGCCGGATTTCTGGGGCAATCTCGACAACAGCTTCAATCTGCTGCTGGCCTTCACCGAGATCGGCATCCTCGCCGTCGGCATGACCTATGTCATCGCCACCGGCGACATCGACCTCTCGGTCGGCGCGGTGCTGGCGTTGTCCGCCGGAACCGCGAGCTATCTGATGGCCGTGGCAGGGGTGGAACCGCTTTTCGCCGTCGGGGCGGCGATGGGCGCGGGCCTGCTGGCCGGGGCGATCAACGGCTTTCTGACGACCGTCGCACGGCTGCCCGCCTTCGTCGCCACGCTCGGCATGTTCTATGCCGCCCGCGGCGTCGCCGCCTGGCTCAGCGCCGGCCGTCAGCTCTCCGGCCTGCCGGAGGACTACACCCGGCTCGGCCGCAAGTTCATCGAGAACCTCCAGGCCTGGGGCATCGCCCCGCCGCGCGATTCGCTGCTGTGGAACATCGCCAGCGCGATGAGCACCCAGACGCTGATCCTCGGCATCCTGGCGGTGATCGCGGCGATCGTGCTCGGCTGGACCGGCTTCGGCTACCGCATCTATGCGACCGGCGGCAACCGCCGTGCCGCCGAATATGCCGGCATCAGCACCATGCGGGTGCGCTTCACGGCGATGCTGTTCTCGGCCTTCTGCGCCTCGCTGGCCGGCATCATCTACGCCGCCTATCTGCGCAGCTACAACCCGTCGGCCGGTCTGCTGCGCGAGCTCGACGCGATCGCCGCCGTGATCATCGGCGGCGCTAGCATCGCCGGCGGCTACGGCACCATCCTCGGCGCGCTGGCGGGGGCCGCCGTGATCACCCTGATCCGCGCCGTCCTGACCCTGCCCGTCGATCCCGCCGGGGGTGCACAGACGCTGCTGCCGCCGCAGATGGTCGGGTTGTGCATCGGCCTCGTGCTCATCATCGCCGTACTCGCCGATATCTGGCTGCGCCAGACCGGCGTCGGCGCCCGGCTCGCCGCCCGGCTGTTCGGGCGTCGCCGCCCCGCCGCCCCGCGCACTGCCGGCAGCTCGGCCTGAGGGAGAACACCCATGTCCCACCCGCCCCATGCCGTCACGCCGACGCATGACGTGATCCCTGCCGGCAGCGCCACGCCCATCGTCGAGATGCGCGGCATCCGCAAGACCTTCGGCCCGATCCGCGCGCTGCACGATGTCGATCTACGGCTGATGCCGGGCGAGATCCTCGGCCTTGTCGGCGACAACTCGGCCGGCAAATCGACACTGATGAAGGTGCTGTCGGGTGCCTACAGCCGCGATGCCGGCGAGGTGCTCGTCGAGGGACGGCCGACGCATTTCCGCAGCCCGCAGGACAGCCGGGCGCGCGGCATCGAGATGATCTATCAGGACTTCGCGCTGTGCGGGAACATGGACATCGCGTCCAACATGTTCCTCGGGCGCTGGCCGTCCAAGGGCCTGTTCGTCGACCGGCGCCGGATGCTGCGCGAGGCGCAATCGGTGATGCAGCGGCTCAAGGTCGACATCAACTCCGTCTATCAGAAGGTCGAGAGCCTGTCGGGCGGGCGCCAGCAATCGGTCGCGATCGCCCGCGCGATCAGCTTCGATCCCAAGGTCGTGATTCTCGACGAGCCGACCGCCAACCTGTCGGTGATGGCGACCAACCGCCTGCTCGAGACCATGCTCGAGCTCAAGCGGCAGGGCGTGGCGCAGATCATCATCAGCCATCGGATGACCGACATCTTCGATGTCGGCGACCGGATCATGGTGCTCAAGCGCGGCGAGTATGTCGGCGACCGCTATATCCGGCACACCACCGAGAAGGAGGTGCTGGAGCTGATCGTCGATGGCAGCCCCGAGACGCGCCTCACTGCCGATGAGGCCCTGCGCCGCGCCGCGGCGTGACCATCGCCTGACGAGTTGTGCGGCGCGCCTCCTACCCCCGCGTTCACGGCTTGCTTTCGGCCGATGGACGCGGCGTAGTGGTGGCGGGTGGAGGAGACCGTTCCGTCGACGCGGCGGACCGGAGGGCGATGCCCCGATCCCTTTCGCCCCGGTAAGCGATGGCAGGGAAGCGGGTGAGGCATCATGATCCGTCGGACGCTGTTGGTTCTGTTGGCGCTGGTGCCGTTGCTCGCCGGCACGTCGGCGCCGGCCACGGCGCAATCGCAGAACTATCTCTGGTGGTGGTCGCAGAAGACCATCGTCGCAGTCCAGCTCATGGGCCAGCGCGTCACCGGACGACCGGTCAGTGAGGATATGGTGCGCAAGGCGCTGACCTTCACCGCCGGCGCGACGCTGTTCACCTCGCTGCACGAGGCCGGGCACATGCTGGTCAGCGAGCTCGGCCTGCCGGTGCTCGGCAAGGAGGAGGACGCCGTCGACACCTTCGCGACGGTGATGATGCTGCTCGCCGATGACGATCGCTTCGATCGGGCGGTGCGGGATGCCGCCAGCGAGTGGTGGCTCGAACACAACCAGTCCGCCACGCTCGGCTATGAGTTCCCGTTCTACGCCGAACACAGCCCGGAGAAATCGCGCGCCGCGAATATCGCCTGCCTCGCGGTCGGCTACCGGCCGGAGGCTTTCGCATCCTATGCCGACAATCTCGGCATCCCCAGGGAACGACAGGAGCGCTGCTATTGGGACTGGCAGCAGGCCTATGAGTCCTGGGCGCGGGTGCTGGCGGATGGCTTCACCGAGACTTCGAAGGGCCGCAACAATTTCTCGGTCGTCTACGACCAGTTGCCGCCGGAACGGCGCTTCCTGCAGATGATCCTGAAGGAAAGCACCATCCTCGAGACGCTCTCGCAGGTGCTGATCGGCGGCCTCGCCGTGCCCAATCACATCACCTTCCGCGGCGCCGAGTGCGGCCAGGCCAACGCCTTCTGGTCGCCGGCCGCCCGCGAGGTGACGATGTGCTACGAGCTGATCGAGACCTTCCTCGAGCTGATCTTCGCCGAACAGGCCCGCTGGAGCCTCGCGAGTTCGCGCTGAGTAGCGGGGGCCGCGCTCGGATGCGCGGCCCCGCCTCTGCCGCCTCCCGGCAACGCCTTCGGATCGGCGTGTAGCCCGAACCGCGTTCCTGCAATTGGCAGGATCCCACCACCAACGGCCCCCACGACTGCCATGGGTCGATTGCGGCCGTCCATCGGCTGCTCCGGCCGCGCTCGTGCACGGGCATATTAAACAAAGTGAGTATGTGTATATTTTAGCAATTGACTCTCATTGAGCGTCATTTAGCATCCGAATGCACCTTCCGTTTGTGAAAGGTCATAGCCATGTCCCTCCGCCTCCTCGCGGCCGGTATCGGCACCGCCGCCGTCATCTCCGCCCTGTCGGCCGCGACGCCCGCCCTGGCCGAACCGGTCGCCGGCCCGCTCGTCGATCCGGCCTGGCTCTCGGCCGCCGGCGATACGCCCGGCCTCGTGATCCTCGACATCCGCAGCCCCGGCGAAGCCGGGCCCGCCGATCTCTTCGAACGCGGCCACGTCCCCGGTGCGATCCACTCCGACTATGTCGCGTCCGGCTGGCGGACCACCGTGGATGGGGTGCCCGGCATGCTGCCGCCGGAAGCCGAGATCGAGGCGCTGATCGGCGGCCTCGGCATCGGCCACGACAACCATGTCGTGATCATCTCCGAAGGACAGAGCGCCAGCGATTTCGGTGCCGCCGCCCGCGTCTACTGGACCTTCAAGGTCGCGGGTCACGATGCCGTGTCGGTCCTCGAAGGCGGACACGCCGGCTGGGTTGAGGCCGGTCTGCCGATCGAGACCGGCGCCGTCACCCCGCCGGATCCGGTAGCGTTCGACGCCGTGCTGCGGCCCGAATTGATCGCCACCGCCGCCGATGTCGAGGCGGCGATTGCGGCCGGTGACGTGCCGCTGATCGATGCACGGCCGGTCGAGCAGTATTCCGGCGAGATCGCCCCGCCCATTGTCGGCATTCCCGGCACGATTCCCGGCGCCGCCAACCTGCCCAACAATCTTCTGGTGCCTGAAGGCCGCGACGTGATCGACGAGGCGACCCTGAGCGCCTATCTCGATGAGGTCGGTGTCTCCCCGACCGGTGGACAGATTGCCTTTTGCAATACGGGCCACTGGGCGGCGGTCGGCTGGTTCCTGCTGAGCGAGGTCGGCGGCTATGACCAGGTCAGCCTCTATGACGGCTCGATGATCGACTGGACGTCCGATCCCACACGACCCCTTGAGATCGGCGCCGACCGCACGCCGGCTCAGTGATCATCTTCCGCCGCGCTTCCGCGCGGCCCGGCGGGGCGCGCTGTTTCCTCCCTCCGGCGCGCCCCGCCTTCTGTCCGGGACCTCATCCATGACCAGCATCGCCGACGTCAGAGATGCCCCGCCCCGCCCCGTGGCGCTGCCGGCGGTCGACCGCCTCGCCCTCGGCGTGGCGCTCGCCCTCCTTTTGGCCGGCGCCGGCCTCATCGCCGAGGCGGTCTCGGTCCGTCAGGCGGCACTGCTGCTGATCGGCGCGCTGCTCGGCGCCGCCCTCTTCCATGCCGCCTTCGGCTTCACCGGCGGCTGGCGATCCTTCGTGCGCGAGCGCCGCAGTGCCGGGCTGCGCTCGCAGATGCTGATGCTGGCGATCGCCACGGGCGTGATGCTGCCCTTCATCGCTGGCGGCAACGTGCTCGGCTTCCCGGTCGGTGGCAACCAGGCGCCGGTGGGCGTTGCCGTGATCATCGGGGCCGCGCTCTTCGGGCTCGGCATGCAGCTCGGCGGCGGCTGCGGATCGGGCACGCTGTTCACCGTCGGCGGCGGCAGCGTGCGCATGCTCGTCACCCTGGCCTTCTTCATCATCGGCTCGGTGATCGGCTCGGCGCATGTGCCCTGGTGGCTGTCCCAGCCGCATCTCGGGGTGATACGGCTGTGGTCCGAGATCGGGCTGTGGCAGACGATTCTGCTGCAATGGGTCTTGTTCGCGGCCATCGCCTGGGTGGCGGCGGGTGCGGAGGCGCGCCGCCATGGCAGCGTCGCCTCGATCTTCGCCCCGGCACCGCCTGAGACCGGGCTCGGCACGCGGCTCCTGCGCGGTCCCTGGCCGCTCGCCTGGGGGGCGGTGGCGCTCGCCCTTCTCAACCTCCTCACCCTCGCGGTTGCCGGGCACCCCTGGTCGATCACCTCCGGCTTCGCGCTGTGGGGGGCGAAGATCTATGCGGCCTTCGGCGGCGATGTCGCGAGCTGGCCCTTCTGGGCCTATGGCGGTGCCGCCCGGAAGCTCGCCGGCACGGTGCTGGCCGACACGATCTCGGTGATGGATTTCGGCCTGATCCTCGGTGCGATGGCCGCCGCCGCGCTCGCCGGCCGCTTCGCCCCGGGCGCGGCGCTGCCGCTCGGCTCACTGATCGCCGCGGTCATCGGCGGTCTCCTGATGGGCTACGGCGCCCGCATCTCCTTCGGCTGCAACATCGGCGCGCTGTTCAGCGGCATCGCCTCCGGCAGCCTGCATGGCTGGCTGTGGTTCGCCGCCGCCTTCGCCGGTTCCTGGGCCGGTGTTCACCTGCGCCCCCTCTTCGGCTTCAGGGAGTGACGGCGGCGATGCATCGCTGGATCATGATCGGCGCCATCCTGCTGGGCACGGTGCTCGTCGCGATCGACCATCTCTCAGTGGCCCCACCGCCGCAGGAGGAGGCCGCGGGATGATCATCGCGCCGGAACGGCCCGAAATCGGCCATCGCCCTACGGCCACGCGATCCGTCGCCTGACGGCAACGAGGCCCCTGGACACGGCCCGCCGGCTTCCCTATAAGCGGCGGGCCTCCGGCGCCCAGGTAGCTCAGTCGGTAGAGCAGGGGACTGAAAATCCCCGTGTCGGCGGTTCG
>CAYORM010000037.1:0-28361 GCA_964406375.1 uncultured Mycobacteriaceae bacterium
GAACGGCCACAGCGCCGAGGAGAACCAGGTGTCGAGCACGTCGGGATCGCGGGTGAGTGAGACCGCCCGGCCGTAATGCGCGCGCGCGGCCGCATGGGCCGCCTCCTCGCTCTCCTCGACGAAGATCGTCCCGTCATCGCCATACCAGGCCGGGATCTGATGCCCCCACCACAGCTGGCGGCTGATGCACCAGGGCTGGATGTTGCGCATCCACTCGAAGTAGGTCTTCTCCCAGCTGCGCGGCACGAACACCGTGCGCCCCTGCTCGACCGCCTCGATCGCCGGCCGGGCCAGCACCTGGGCGTCGAGGAACCACTGATCGGTCAGGAACGGCTCGATCGGCACGCCGCCGCGATCGCCATGCGGCACGGTGTGGACGTGGTCTTCGACCTTCTCGAGCAGGCCGAGCGCCTCGAGATCGGCGGCGATCCGCGCCCGCGCCTCGTAACGGTCCAGCCCGCGATAGGCCTCCGGCACGTCGCCGGCGATCCGTGCATCCTCGTCCATGATCGAGATCGGCGTCAGCCCGTGCCGGACCCCGACCTCGAAATCGTTGAAATCATGCGCCGGGGTGATCTTGACCGCACCGGTGCCCTTCTCGGGATCGGAATAGGCATCCGCCACGATGGGGATGCGGCGGCCGACGAGCGGCAGCAGCGCATAGCGCCCGACGAGATCCCGGTAGCGCTCATCCTCCGGATGGACGGCGACGGCGACGTCCCCCAGCATCGTCTCGGGCCGGGTGGTCGCGACGGTGATGGAGCTGCCTTCGACGCCGTCGATCGGATAGCGGATGTACCAGAGGTGGCCCTTCACCTCGCGCTGCTCGACCTCGATGTCCGAGACCGCGGTGTGCAGCTTGGGGTCCCAGTTGACGAGGCGCTTGTCGCGGTAGATCAGCCCTTCCTTGTAGAGCTGCACGAAGACACGGGTGACGGCGCGCGACAGCCCTTCATCCATGGTGAAGCGTTCGCGCTGCCAATTGGGCGAGGCGCCCAGCCGGCGCAGCTGGCGGGTGATCGTGCCGCCGCTCTCGGCCTTCCACGCCCAGACCCGCTCGATGAAGGCGTCGCGGCCGAGATCCTGGCGACGGATGCCCTGCTTCGCCAGTTCGCGCTCGACCACCATCTGCGTCGCGATGCCGGCATGGTCGGTGCCGGGCTGCCACAGCGCGTCGCGGCCGCGCCGGCGGTGATAGCGCGTCAGCACGGCCTGCAGCGTCATGTTGAACGCGTGGCCCATATGCAGGCTGCCGGTCACGTTCGGCGGCGGCATCATCACCGTGAACGGGGTGGCGGTGGAGCGCGTGTCATTGGCGAAGGCGCCCGACGCCTCCCATCGCGGATAGAGCGCGGCTTCGACCTCCTGCGGGCCATACGTCTTGTCCAACATGGACGCGTCCTCGGACTGGGCTGGCAAATCGGCCGGGAGACGGCCGGGAGAGAATTCGGAAGAAACGCGGCCCGGGCAAACGGCCGCGCCCGGCCCGGTAAGCGACCGGCCGGAGCGTCAGGCCGAAGGATCGGGCGGCCGGTGCGGCCGCACCGCGAAGTGCCCGTCCGGCGGGCTCAGCCGCCCCGTACCCGTCAGCGCGGCTTCTGACTGCGCGAGATGCGCATCAGCTCCTTCTCGACCGTCCGCTCGACGATCGCGGGGAGGTTCTTGTCCATCCATTCGCGCAGCAGCACCGCGAGATTGGCGTCGATCCATTCACGGAACAGCGGCTGCAGCGCCTCCCGGGCGACATCCTCGAGCGTCTTGCGCTCCGAGGCGGCGCTGGAGAAGCGGCTGATCGCCGCGCTGATCAGATCGTCCGTCTGGTCGCCGATGATCGGGCTCTCGTCCCGCAGATAAACGGTCGGCCGCTCGGCCCCCCTTTGCCGCGCCGCCGCCGGCGCCATCACCGGCTCCTCGCCGAACTCGTAGCTGGCGTCGCGGCTCATCTCCCGCCCCCCGTCGCGGCTGGCATCGCGTCCCCCTTCTCGCGCGGCCTCGCGGGGCAGAGCGCCCCGCCCCCCTTCCTCCGGCAGGCTCAGCACGAGGACGTCCTCATCCTCTTCCGCCGCCTCGGTCAGCATCAGCACCTCGTCACCCCGCCCCGCGGCGCCGGGCTGGCCGCCTGCCTGTCCGCCGACCGGCGGGCCGGCGGCGGGCCCGCGGGCGCCGTTCATCCCCTGCGCCGCCGCGTTCTGCGCCTGGGCGGCCTGAGCGGCCGCACCGCCATTGGCGGGCCGGCCGCCATCCTGGACGATCATGCGCCGGATCGTCGACAGAATCTCGTCCATCGATGGTTCGCGTTGCATGGAGCATCCGTCCTGGCGTCAGTTACAGTTCGGCCCGATCGCCCTCGGCGGCCGCGCCTGCACAATAGGCGGATCGGCCGGCCAAATAAACCATCCGATGCGGCGGGGCCGATGGCGCGGACCGGCGTCCCTGTCCTCAGAACTCGAAGGTCGGCTTCGGCTCGAAGCCGGGCAGGAACGGGGTCGAGGCATCGAATATCGGCCGCTGCACGATGGTGCCGGCCACCCGGCTGAACACCGTCCCGCGGCCGACGCCGTAGCCGTAGCGGGCGGCAGGCCCGCCGCCGCTGGCGACGATGGTGGCGAGGCGGCCACCCTCGGCGATCTGCTCGAGGATCGGCTGCGGCATCGCCGCGACGGCGCCGTCGACGATGATCACGTCATAGGGGGCGGAGGCGGCCCAGCCGGAGGTCAGCGGCCCCTCCACCAGCATCACGCCGCTGGTCGCGGTGTCGGCCAGCGCCTCGCGCGCCTGATCGGCGAGGATCCGGTCCTCCTCGAGCGCCACCGTCTGCGCCCCGAGCCGCGCCAGAACGGCGGCGGTGTAGCCGGTGCCGGCCCCCACCACCAGCACGCGATGGCCGCGCGTGACCTCTGCCTCCTGCAGCAGCCGGCCGGTGATCATCGGCTCGACGAGGAAACGGCCGCGACCGAGCGGCAGCGCCTCGTCGACATGGGCGATACCGCGCAGTGCCTCGGGCACGAAGCGCTCGCGCGGCACGGCGAGCATGGCGGCGAGCAACGCCTCGTCGGTGACGCGGTTGGGCTTGACCTGCCCCTCCACCATGTTGACGCGGGCGGCTTCGTAAAGGGACATCGGCGACGACGCTCCGGACTGGCTGCGGACGAGCGAAGGACGGGGCTGTATAGCGCCCTGCGCGGCCGGCGTACATCGTCGAGCGACGCCGCCCCCCGCCCCTGCGCCAATCGGCCTCCCCGGGCGCTTGCGGCCGGGCCCACTCGGCGCTATGACGACCGCGGACGGCGCGATGGCTGAGTGGTCAAGCAGCGGACTGCAAATCCGTCTACACCGGTTCGACTCCGGTTCGCGCCTCCACCCCCGTCATTCCGGTGTGTCGAGTGACGGAAGGGGGTAGCCAGGCCCGCCCGGCTTTGCTAGAAGGCGCACCGCATCCGGTCGGGAGCACTCCCGACCACTGCTCCTCGGTAGCTCAGTTGGTAGAGCAGCTGACTGTTAATCAGCGGGTCACTGGTTCGAGTCCAGTCCGAGGAGCCAATTCCCTTAACGATAACAGTGACTTAGGACGGCATGAGGGCCGTCTCGGCCCGACCGTTGCAGACCGTTGCAATCGCGGCCGTTGCACTCCCGTCGGCGGGCTGCCGCATACGGAGCAGCCCCGATGCCGAAAATCTACACGCTATCCCAAGAAAAGAAGAACTTCCCCTTCCTCTGAAGGAAGTGCAGCGCCCCCTCCTCTCGGAGAGGGCGCGTATCGGTCTACCGCTTCTGCCAGAAATCCTCGAGATAGTCCTCGACCACCCGGTCGATGCTCTCGTCGAAGGGCAGGCCGAGGGCGCGAGCCTTGTCGCAGGAGGCGTCGCGCGCCCAGCCATCGACGATCTTCTGGATCGCCGGGTCCGGCGCCATGGTGATCGGACCGAGCGTGATGCCGTGCTTCTCCGCGACCCGCTTCACCGCATCGATCATCTGCTGCACCGAATAGGCGCGGCTCGGCAGGTTCAGCGCGCGGTCGTCGCCGATCGCCGCACCATCGGCCTCGTGCAGCGCGATGAAGCTCTTCACGCAGTTGCGGTAGCCGAGCATCGGCAGCTGCGAGTCCAGCCGCACCGGCAGCAGGCACTCCTCGCCGTTCAGCGGCTCGCGGAACACGCCCGAGCAGAAGCTCGACGCCGCGGAGTTCGGCTTGCCCGGCCGGATGAAGATCGTCGGCAGCCGCGCCGAGCGGCCGTCGAAGAAACCCTTGCGGGTGTAGTCGTTGACCAGCAGCTCGCAGATCGTCTTGGTGATGCCGTAGGTCGTCTGGCTGGTCTGCTTGGTGTCGTCGCCCACCACGGCCGGCATCACCGAGCCGCCGAAGACGGCGATCGAGCTGGCGAAGACCACGCGCGGCGTGCTGTTGCGGGCGCGCACCGCCTCGAACACGTTGAGCCCGCCCGTCAGATTGACGCGCATGGCGAGGTCGAAATCCTTCTCGCCACCGCCCGACAGCACCGAGGCGAGGTGGAAGACGGAGATGTCGTCGCGGTCGATCAGCCCCGCGACGGTGTCGCGATCGGCGATGTCGCCCGCCACCAGCTTCACCCGGTCATCGAGACCGGCGGGGCGCTCTTCGGGCACGGTGACGTCGAACAGGACCATCTCGTCGATCGGCTCCTGCGCGCCGGAGATCCCGGTCAGCGTGCCGCGCTCGAGCAGTCTCCGCGCCAGGTTCAGGCCGACGAACCCCGCGCCTCCCGTGATCACCACCTTCATGATGCTTGTCTCCCGAAACGAGCTTGTGTCCGTGCTGGATGCGGGGGACTTTAGGCGTGCCGGACAGGCACGGGCAATGGCCGCGGTCGGTGGGCCCTCGGTGAAAGATCGGCTATTGACGACGACCGGGCTTCCGAGGCGGGATCGGATGCCGGTTCTCGCGAGGGCGCCGGCACGTCCGCAGCCGAGCCCGAGGATCCCCGTCGTATGAGCCGTTCCCGCATCGCGAACGCCGCCGAGGCGCGCAACTGGGTCGAGGAGAGCGAAGCCCGTTACGTCAAGCTGGCCTTCTCCGATGTCGACGGCGTGATGCGCGGCAAATATGTCGCGCGAGACAAGTTCCTGGCATCGCTCGAGAGCGGGTTCGGCTTCTGCGACGTGGTGGTGGGCTGGGACAGCAATGACCAGCTCTATGACAATACGAGCTATACCGGCTGGCACACCGCCTATCCGGACGCGCCGATGCGCATCGTGCCCGAGAGCGGCCGGCCGATCCCCTTCGAAGGCGACCTGCCCTTCTTCCTGTGCGAGCTGGCCGCACCGGCCGACGCCGTCTGCCCCCGCGGCGTGCTGCGCCGGGTGCTCGACCGGGCCCAGGCCATGGGCTTCGGTGTGAAGGCGGCCTTCGAGTACGAGTTCTTCCTGTTCGACGAGACGCCGCATTCGATCCGAGAGAAGGGGTATCGCAACCTCAAGCCGATCACCCCGGGCTTCTTCGGCTATTCCGTCCTGCGCGGCACCGTCTGGTCTGAGCTCTATCACGAGATCCTCTCGACCATGGAGGCGATGGACTGCCCGATCGAGGGATTGCACACCGAGACCGGGCCGGGCGTGCTGGAGGCCGCGATCGCCGTCGATGACGCGCTGCGCGCGGCCGACAAGGCGGCGGTCTTCAAGACCTTCGTCAAGGCGCTCGCCCAGCGCCGCGGCCTGATGGCCACCTTCATGTCGAAATGGTCGAAGGACTGGCCCGGTCAGAGCGGCCACATCCACATGTCGCTGACCGACCGCGACGGCAAAGCTGTCTTCCACGATCCCGACGACGCCTATGGGATGAGCGCGACGATGCGCCATTTCGTCGCCGGGCAGCAGCTGCTGATGCCGGAATTCCTGGCGATGATCGCGCAGACGGTGAACGCCTATTCACGGCTGATCCCGGGCTTCTGGGCGCCGACCTCGGCGACCTGGGGGGTTGAGAACCGCACCACCGCGCTGCGCGTCATCCGCGGCGGCCCCAAGAGCCAGCGCGTCGAGTTCCGCATCGCCGCGGCCGACGCCAATCCCTATATCGTCCTGGCAGCGGCGCTCGGCGCCGGGCTCTGGGGCATCGAGAACCGCATCGAGCTGTCGCCGCCCGTGCAGGGCAATGCCTATGACCAGACCTTTCCGCGCGAGCTCGACCTGCCGCGCACCCTGTGGGAGGCGGCGCAGCGCCTGACCGCATCGCAGCCGGCCCGCACGCTTTTCGGCGATGGCTGGGTCGACCATTACGTCGCCACCCGCGAATGGGAAGAGCGCGAGTTCCGCAAGCACATTACCGATTGGGAATTGGCCCGCTACTTCGAGATCATCTGATGACCAGCATTCAGAAGACCGTCACGCCGGTCGACGGCTCCGTCTATGTCGAGCGGCCGCTCGCAAGCGCCGAGGACGCCGCGCGCATCATCGACCGGGCCCGCGCGGCCCAGCGCGCCTGGCGCACCACGCCGCTCGCCGACCGGGCGGCACTCCTCAGCCGTGCGACCGACGCCTTCGTCGCGCGCGGCCAGGAGATCGCCACCGAAATCACCTGGCAGATGGGCCGGCCCATCCGTTACACGCCGGGCGAGATCCGCGGCTTCGAGGAACGCGCGCGCTATATGATCGAGGTGGCGGACCGGGCGCTGGCCGACATCGATGTCGGTCCCAAAGCCGGCTTCCGCCGCTTCCTGCGGCGTGAGCCGCTCGGCGTCGTCCTCGTCGTGGCGCCGTGGAACTACCCCTATCTGACGGCGGTCAACGTCGTCATCCCGGCGCTGATGGCCGGCAATGCCGTCATTCTCAAGCATTCGCACCAGACGCCGCTCTGCGCCGAGCGCTTCGCCGAGGCCTTCGCCGCCGCCGGCCTGCCCGAGGGCGTCTTCCAGTATCTGCACGCCGATCACACGACCACCGCGAAGATGATCGACGGCACCGGCAGTTCGGGAGGCGTCGACTACGTCGCCTTCACCGGATCCGTGCCGGGCGGCCGCGCGGTCGAGGCCTCGGCCAGCGGGCGTTTCATCGGCGTCGGCCTCGAGCTCGGCGGCAAGGATCCCGCCTATGTCCGGCCCGATGCCGACATCGCGCATGCGGTCGAGACGCTGGTCGACGGCGCCTTCTTCAATTCCGGCCAGTCCTGCTGCGGCATCGAGCGGATCTATGTCCATGAGGACGTCTACGATGCCTTCATCGAAGGCGCGGTCGCGCTGACGCGCGGCTATGTCCTCGGCAACCCCACCGATCCGGCGACGACGCTGGGGCCGATGGTCCGCGCTTCGGCCGCCGCCTTCGTCCGCGACCAGATCGCTGAGGCCGTCAGCCAGGGTGCGCGGGCGCTGATCGATCCCGCCGGCTTCCCGGAGGACCGTCCCGGCACCCCCTATCTCGCGCCGCAGATCCTTGTCGACGTCACCCATGCGATGCGGGTGATGAATGAGGAGAGCTTCGGCCCCGTCGTCGGCATCATGAAGGTGCGCTCGGACGAGGAGGCGGTGGCCCTGATGAACGACAGCCAGTACGGGCTGACCGCCTCGGTCTTCACCGCCGATGCCGATGCGGCGCTGGCGATCGGCGACCAGATCGCGACCGGCACCTTCTTCATGAACCGCTGCGACTATCTCGACCCGGCCCTTGCCTGGACCGGCGTAAAGGAGTCGGGCCGCGGCTGCAGCCTGTCGGTGCTCGGCTACGAACACCTGACGCGGCCGAAGTCGTTCCATCTCAAGACCCAGATCTGAACCACCGCCGGCGCGGCCGACCGAACAGAGGACCCGATGCTCAAGGGCAACTGGAACTACCCCACCACCGTAAAGTTCGGCGCCGGCCGGATCGCGGAGCTGCCGGCGCTGTGCAAGGCGCACGGCCTCAACCGGCCGCTGCTGGTTACCGATCCGGGGCTCGCCGGCCTGCCGATGGTGCGCGACGCGATCGCGGCGAACGAGGCGGCGGGCGTGCCGACCGGGCTGTTCAGCGACATCAAGCCGAACCCGACCGGCGCCAATGTCGCAGCCGGCGTCGCGGCCTTCAAGGCGGGGGGCCATGACGGGGTGATCGCGTTTGGCGGCGGCTCGGGCCTCGATGCCGGCAAGGCCATCGCCTTCCATGCCGGCCAGACGCGGCCGCTGTGGGATTTCGAGGATATCGGCGACTGGTGGACACGGGCCGATGCCGATGCCATCGCCCCGGTGATCGCGGTGCCGACGACGGCGGGCACCGGCTCGGAAGTGGGACGCGCCTCGGTGATCACCGATGAGGACACCCACGCCAAGAAGATCATCTTCCATCCGAAGATGCTGCCCGTCGCGGTCATCGCCGATCCCGAGCTGACCGTCGGCCTGCCACCCAAGGTGACCGCGGCGACGGGCATGGACGCCCTCGCCCATTGCCTGGAGGCGCTGTGCGCGCCCGGCTTCCACCCGATGGCCGACGGGATCGCGACCGAGGGCATCCGGCTGATCCATCGCTGGCTGCCGGTCGCGGTCGAGGATGGTACGAACATCGAGGCGCGGTCCAACATGCTGGCCGCGGCGAGCATGGGCGCTGCCGCCTTCCAGAAGGGGCTCGGCTCGATCCACTCGCTCGCCCACCCGCTCGGCGCGCTCTACGATGCCCATCACGGGCTGCTGAACGGCATCCTGATGCCGTACTGCATGGTGCACAATCGTGAGGCGATCGCCGACCGGATGACGGTGCTGGCGCGTACCCTCGACCTGCCGGGGAGCGGCTTCGATGCGGCACTCGATTGGGTGCTGGAGCTGCGCCGCCGGATCGGCATCCCGCACACGCTGCGCGACATCGGCATCGGCGACAACCGTGCCGAGGAGATCGGGGTGATGGCCGAGGCCGATCCCTCGACCGGCGGCAATGCCCGGCCGATCGACGCGGCGGGGCTGCGGGCGATCTTCGTCGATGCGGTGAACGGCCGGCTTTGACCGGGCGAACGGGGGCGGGCATGGCGCGACGCATCGTCGACCTGTCGGTGGCGATCGAGAATGCGGTCCCCGCCGACCCGCCCGGCTATGGCCCCGCCGTCACCTATCGCAACCATCGCGAGACGGCGGCCGATCTGGCGGCTATCTTCCCCGGCCTGTCGACGGACCAGCTCCCTGGCGGCGAGGGCTGGGCGATCGAGCATATCACCCTCAACACCCATAACGGCACGCATCTCGACGCGCCCTATCACTTCCATTCGACGATGGATGGCGGGCGGCGTGCGATCACCATCGACGAGGTGCCGCTGGAATGGTGTTTCGCGCCGGGGGTGAAGCTCGACTTCCGGCATTTCCCCGACGGCTATGTCGCGACCGCCGCCGATGTCGAGGCCGAACTCGCCCGCATCGGCCATCGGCTGGCACCGCTCGACATCGTGCTGGTCAATACCGCCGCCGGGGCGCGCTACGGCGCACCCGACTATCTCGCCTCGGGCTGCGGCATGGGGCGGGAGGCGACCCTCTACCTCACCGAGCGCGGCGTCCGCGTCACCGGTACCGATGGCTGGAGCTGGGATGCCCCCTTCATCCACACCGCCCGCCGCTTCGCCGCGACCGGTGACGCCGGGCTGATTTGGGAGGGGCACCGCGCCGGCATGGTGCGCGGCTACTGCCATCTCGAGAAGCTTCACAACCTCGACCAGCTGCCGCCGACCGGCTTCATGGTCGCCTGCTTCCCGGTGAAAATCCGCGCCGCCTCTGCCGGCTGGACCCGGGCGGTCGCGATCGTGGAGGAGGATGACGCAGAAAAGCGGGCGGCGACCGCGTCACCGCCCGCACAGGAAAGCTGACGATCAGCCGGCTGTTCAGCCGGCCGTGAAGGCCCTGATCAGCTCGTTCACCTGGGATGCCGCCTCCATATGCGGCATGTGCCCCTTGCCCTCGATTCGATGGACCGTCACCCCGGCCGGCAGGCCGTCGGCATGGGCCGACGGCACGACCCGGTCGGCGGTGCCCCAGATCACCTGAACCGGCACGCCGAGCGAGGCGACCCGGTCGCGGAAGGAGACGGTCTGGCGCCCGCCATCGGTGAAGGCCGCGGCGACCGCGCGCAGCGCCGCATCCACACCGTCGAGGCGCTTGTACTTCAGGACGTCCTCGACCATGTCGCGGGTGACGAGGCCGGGATCGGAGAACAACATCTCGAGGACCGGCTTCATCTCCTTCCGCCGATCGGCGGAGAGGAAGCCGCCGATATAATCGGCACCGATGTCGTCACCGAGGCCGGCGGGCGCGATCAGCGTCAGCGAGGCCACACGGTCCGGCGCACGCTCGGCGATCATCATCGCCAGCAGACCGCCCATCGAGTGGCCGACGAGATGGGCCCGGTCGAGCCCCGCCTGCTCCATATAGCCAAGAGCGGCACGCACCAGCACGTCGAGCGCCGGGCCATCGATCGTCTTGCCGGCCCCGCCATGGCCGGGAAGGTCGATGGCATGGGTCGCGCGGCCGTCGGCGAGCTCGGGCTGGTTGAACATCCAGCCATTGAGATCGCCGCCGAAGCCGTGGAGGAAGAGGATTGGCACCCCCTCCCCCTCGCCGGCGACCAGCGCACGGACCTGGCCCGCCGGCGTGTCGACCGTGACCGGTTCGGGCGCCGCTGCGCCGGCCTCGGCGGCGGCCGTGGCGTTCTCCGCCTGGAAGGCCTCGATGAAGGCATCGATCTCCGCGTCGGAGACCCCCTCATCCGCGATCACGCCGATCAGAGCGCCGACCGGCAGCGTCTCGCCCTCCGCCGCCACCCGGCGGCGCAGCACGCCGCCGGCCGGGGCTTCCATCGCATTGGTGATCTTGGAGGTCTCGATGTCGAGGATCTCGTCACCGGCCGCGATCTTGGCGCCCAGCTCGGCCGTCCAGGCCGCGACCGTGCCCTCCTGCATCGCGAGGCCCCATTTGGGCATCGTGATGGGATGGATGCTCCCGCTCACTCCGCGGCCTCCTTCCTGCCGGCCGACATCGCCGCCTGCACCGCCGCCACGATGTCGTCGGCCGACGGCACGTAGAGATCCTCGAGCGCTGCCGAGAACGGCACCGGCGTGTGCGGCGGCGAGACCATCTTCACCGGCCCGCGCAGCGCGGCAAAGGCCTTGTCGGCCACCTGGGCCGCGATGTCGGTCGCCATATTGCAGCGCGGACTCGCCTCGTCCACCACGACGAGCCTCCCGGTCTCCTCGACGCTCTCGAGGATCGTGTCGAGATCGAGCGGCGAGGTGGTGCGGGGATCGATGATCGTGCAGTCGATGCCCTGCTTGGCCAGCGTGTCGGCCGCGGCCTTGGCCATGTGCACCATGCGCCCGATCGCGACGATCGTCACATCCTCGCCCTCGCGGACGAGGTTCGCCTCGCCGAAGGGGATGGTGTAGGGCTCGTCCGGAACCTCCTCCTCCATGTCGTAGAGCACCTTGTGCTCGAAGAAGATCACCGGATCGTCGTCGCGGATCGACTGGATCAGCAGCCCCTTCGCCTCATAGGGCGAGGACGGGATGACGACCTTGAGACCGGGGATGTGGGTGAAGACCGGGTAGAGGCACTGCGAATGCTGCGCCGCCGCCCGGAAGCCGGCGCCGTACATCGTCCGCACGGTCATCGGCGTCACCGCCTTGCCGCCGAACATGTAGCGGAACTTGGCGGCCTGGTTGAAGATCTGGTCGAAGCAGACCCCCATGAAGTCGACGAACATCAGCTCGGCGACCGGACGCAGCCCGCTGGCCGCCGCCCCCGCCGCGGCGCCGATGAAGGCACTCTCGCTGATCGGCGTGTCGAGCACGCGGGTCGGACCGAACTCGGAATACAGCCCTTTGGTGACGCCCATCGGGCCGCCCCAGGCGTCCTGCTGGCCCGGCGAGCCGGTACCGCCGGAGATGTCCTCGCCCATCAGGATGACGCGCGGATCGCGCCGCATCTCCTGCGCCAGCGCCTCGTTGATGGCCTGACGGAAGCTCTTCTTGGCCATGTTGGATCCTCCCTCGCGCTGCGCTCAGTACCGCACGTAGACGTCGGTCAGCAGGTCGGCCGGGGTCGGCAGCGGCGCCGCCTTGGCGTCGACCAGCGCCTCGTCCACCTCCTGGCGGACTTCGGCATCGATGGCGTCGAGCTGTTCACCGGTGAGCAGCCCGGCCTCGGTGACCCGCTCGCGGAACAGCGCGAGGCTGTCACGCGTGGCGCGGATCTTGTCCACCTCGCCCGGGGCGCGATAGGTCTGCGCGTCACCCTCGAAATGCCCGTAATAGCGGTTGAGCTTGACCTCGAGCAGGCTCGGCCCGCCGCCCGAGCGTGCCCGCTCGATCACCTCGCGCGCCGCCTCCCAGACCGCGAAGAAGTCATGCCCGTCGACCTGCAGGCCCGGCATGCCGAAGGCCTCGGCGCGCTTGACGATGTCGCCGCAGCCGACCGAGAAGCTGGCGGAGGTGGCCTCGGCATAGCCGTTGTTCTCGAAGACGAAGATCGCCGGCAGCTTCCACACGGTGGCGAGATTCATCGACTCGAAGGTGGTCCCCTGGTTCGAGCCGCCATCCCCGACGAAGGCAATCGCGACCCCGCCGGTGCCGAGCGTCTTGGCCGCCAGTGCCGCCCCGCAGATCAGCGGCGGACCGCCACCGACGATGCCGTTCGCCCCCATCATCCCCTTGGAGAGGTCGGCGATGTGCATCGAGCCGCCCTTGCCGCCGCACAGCCCGTCCTTGCGGCCGTAGATCTCCTTCATCATGCCGGGGATGTCGCAATCCTTGGCGATGCAGTGACCGTGGCCGCGATGGGTGCTGGCGATCGAATCGCGGTCGGTCAGATGCATGCAGACGCCGACCGCGCTCGCCTCCTCACCCGCGTAGAGATGCACGAAACCGGGGATCTCGCCAGAGGAGAAGGCGACGTGAACGACATCCTCGAAATCGCGAATCCGGCGCATCTGCCGGTACGCGCGAAGCAGATCTTCGCGGCTAAGCTGCATCTTCTTCTCTCCCTCTCGACGTCACCGCAGATGGTTTGACCTGCGGCGCTTCTTGTCTGTCCTCCGGGCCTCGCGACCTCAGAAGTAGGCGAGCCCCGTGTCGCGGGCGAACAGGTGCCAGCGCCCCGTGTCGAAGACGATCCGGCAATCGTCGCCGCGCGCGCCTGCGTAATCCGGCCCGGTCTTGACGAGCACCTTGTCGTCGCCCAGCGCGACATCGACCAGCATGTCTCCGCCCAGTGGCTCGGTGACCAGGATCCGCCCGTCGATCGCACCGGCGACACCGTTGCCGACGAGTGTGACCTGATCGGGACGGATGCCCATCTTCACCTCCGGACTCGCCGCCCGCTCCCGCAGGAGCGCCTGGTGCTCCGCCCGCACCGGCACGGCGAAGGCGGGGTGCACGACATGGAGCGTGCCCTGCCGATCCTCGATCCGGCAAGGGAGGAAGTTCATCGGCGGCTCGCCGACGAACCCCGCGACCCATTCGTTCACCGGATGGTTGTAAATCTCCTGCGGCGTGCCAAATTGCTGCAGCACCCCCTCATGCATGACGGCGATCCGGTCCGCCATCGACAGCGCCTCGAGCTGGTCGTGGGTGACGTAGATCATCGTCGTGCCGAGCTCGCGCTGCATGATCTTGAGCTCGCCGCGCATATGCGCCCGGAGCTTGGCGTCGAGATGGGCAATGGGCTCATCGAACAGGAAGAGCTGCGGCTCGCGCACGATCGCCCGGCCGATCGCCACACGCTGCTTCTGGCCACCGGAGAGCTCGTGCGGCCGCCGGTCGAGCAGGTGCCCGATCTGCAGCAGATCGGCAGCCTTCATGACCCGCCGGTCGATCTCCGCCCGCTCCATGCCGCGCAGCCGCAAGGCGTTGCCGATGTTCTCGCGCACCGTCTTGTGCGGGTAGAGGGCATAGTTCTCGAACACCATCGCGATGTCGCGATCCTTCGGCGGCAGATCGTTCACACGGCGCTCGCCGAACAGGATGTCGCCGGCAGAAATGTGCTCCAGCCCCGCCAGCATCCGCAACGTCGACGACTTGCCGCAGCCGGACGGGCCGAGGATCGACATGAACTCGCCATCTGCGCAATGAAGGCTGAGATCCTTTACCGCTTCGGTCTTGCCGTAATATTTCCAGACGTGACGAATAGTGACCGACGCCATTGGCTTTCACTCTTTCACTGCGCCCATCGTGAGACCGGCGACAAGGTAGCGACGGATCAGGAGGCCGAGGAACATCATGGGCACGGTGGTGACCACCCCCGCCGCCATGATGCTGCCCCACTGGATGTTCTGGGGCTGGACCAGCTCCTTGGTGGCGACCGGGAGCGTCTTGGCGCCACCCGAGCCGATGATCGAGGCGAACAGGAAGTCGTTCCAGGCGAACAGCACACACAGCACCAGGAAGGCGCCGACCCCGGGCGCGACGAGCGGAAGGATCGACAGGAAGGCCTGGAAACGCGTCGCCCCGTCGCACATCTGCGCTTCCTCGATGGCGTAGGGCACGTTGTCGAAGAAACCCTTCAGCATCCAAATGGCGAAGGGCAGGTTGAAGGTGGTGTAGGCGAGGATCAGCCCCGGCAGCGTGCCGACAAGGCCCAGGCCGCGGAAGATCGCATAGAGCGGCACCATGACGGCCACCACCGGGGCCATGCGGGTGCTGATGATCCAGAAGAACAGGTCCTGCTTGCCGCGGAACTCGATGCGCGACAGCGAGTAGGCGCACATCGCCCCCAGCACGACCGAGATCAACGCCGACCCGCCGGAGGCGATGATCGAGTTCATCAGATAGGTCGTGAAGTTGTTGTCCTGGAACAGGTTGACGTAGTGGCTGAAGGTCGGCGTGAAGTCGAAGAAGACGCCGATGCCCATCCAGTCGCCGACCGCAGGCAGACGAAACGCCTCCAGGAGATCCTTGAACGAGGAGACGAACATGATGGCCAGCGGCAGCACCGTCCACACGAGGTAGAGGGCGAGGAAAACGCCGACCAGTACGCCGAGCGCGCGCCGCAATGGCGAGCGATAGGTGACGATGTCCGAGGAGGCCATCTTACAGATCCTCCGGACGGGTCCGGCTCGCCGGGCTCTGGAATACCCGCACGAGGATCAGCCCGAGCACTATGGTGACGGCCAGCAAGGTCAGCGCAATCGCGGCGCCGCGCCCAAGCCGGAAGAACTGGAAGCTGACGTCGAAGAGATAGGTCGGCAGGATCTTGGTCGCGTCGGCCGGCCCGCCGCCCGTCAACACCAGGATGGCGTCGATGAAGCGGAAATTGTCCATGAAGCGCAGCAGGATCGCGACCAGGAGGAAGGGATAGATGTTGGGCAGGGTGATCTGGAAGAAGTTCCGGATCTCGCCCGCACCATCGACCATGTTGGCCTCGAGCTGATCGCGCGGCACCCGCTTGAGACCGGCGAGCACGATCAGCGTGATCAGCGGCGTCCACTGCCAGGTGTCGACGATGACGATGCCGAGCATTGCGGTCGAGGTGTCGCCGAGGATCGAGCGCTCGCCGAGAATGCCGAGGCTCTGCATCAGCCAGTGATACCAGCCGAAGGTCGAGTTATAGAGGTAGTACCAGACGAGGCCGGCCACGACCGGTGCCACCATCATCGGCATCAGGAAGATGGTGACGAGGATCTTTTCGTAGCGCGAGCGGTTGAGAACCACCGCGAGCACCACGCCGAGCAGCACCTGCAGCACCATGCACATCAGGCTGTACTGCGCGAGCAGCCACCAGCCCGAGACGAATTTGGCGTCGAAGGGAAGCCGGGTCCAGTTCCGGAAATTGTTCCAGGTATCGCCGATGCCGACCTCGACATCGTGCAGGCTCATCCAGATGAGCCAGAAGAACGGGTAAAGGGTGATGCAGGCGAGGATGATGATCGCCGGCAGCATCAGCCAATAATAATAGGAACGTGAAGGGCTGGGATTGCGGTTGGTCGGCGTCGCGTCGATGACGATCGCGCCGCCCTCCATGCGTCGCCCGGCACCGGAACCATAGCCGCCCGGGCCGGCCCCGGCGCCGCTCCCGCCGGCCGCCGGCGCCAACGCGCCGGCGAGGCCGGCGGCGGCCTCGCCCGATCCCCCCGCTGCTGTCGTATCCACCATCGATGCTCGCCCGCCTCAAGAGCTGCCGGTCCGCAGGGAATGGGGCGGGCCGCGGCCCGCCCCGCCCTTCTGTCCGCCCGTCAGATGCCGTGCATGTCGTCGAGCTGATAGCGGATCGATTCGCACGCCTCCTCGGCCGACACCTCGCCGGCGACGCAGCGCTGCACCTCGGTGGCGAGGATGCTGTAGTACTCGTTGGCGTTCGGGATCTTCGGCCCGAGCACGAAATGCGGCGGATGGATGCCGTAATCGTAGACCGCATCGAAGGTCAGCGCGTTCGGCATCGTCGTCGGGCGCTGGCGCGCGGCCTGCACCTCGGGGATGTCGAAGACGGACCGCCGGGTCGGCGTGCCGCCGACACCCTTGAGGATCTCGAACTGGGTGTTGCGCGAGGTCGACCACAGCGCGAACAGGTAGGCCGCGCGCTGCAGATCCTCCGACGCGCCGGCATTGATGCCGATGCCGCCGATGCCGCAATTGCAGCCATTGACCGCCTGGCCGCCATTGACGATCCACTCCGGCGCGCCCTTCGGGCAGACGGCATAGGCCGTCTTGCCGCCGGCGGCCCGGCTCGTGGTCTCGTCTTCGATCGACGCCGCGAACTCGTGGTACTGCACCTGCATGGCGATCTGCCCGGCCTGGTAGACCGTGTTCAGCTCCAGCGTGGCGTTCGCGAGATTGTCGGGGTGGCTGACGTCGGCCAGCTCCTTGAACTTCTGCATGACCAGGACCGACTGCTCGTCGCCCCAGCGCGCCGGACCGGGGTTCTTGCTGCCGAGCCGGTCATCCACCCCTTCGAAATCGGTCCACTGCCCGTGGGCGTAGAGCATGCGCTGGATGTCGAGCTGGGTCGTCCAGGCGAAGCTGCCCTGATGCTGGGCATAGCCGTAGGGAATGTCCTCGCGCCCGCTCTCACGCACCTTCTTGAAGAAGGCGGCGAAGTCGTAGACGTCCTTCCAGGTGGTCTCCTTGGTGAACTCCATGCGGCGGCCGTATTCGGCCTCGAAGTCCTTCGACAGCGCCTCGAACAGATCCTGGCGATAGAAGGTGCAGGCAACAGCGCTGTCATAGGGGAAGGCGATGATCCGGCCTTCCTCGTAATAGACGCCGCAGGCGTTGAGGAAGTTCTCGAACCAGGCCTCCTCACCCGAGCCCTCGGGGTCCTGCGGCAGTGTGTCATCGCCGATGAACCGGTTGAGGTCGGCGAAGAAGTCGGCGAAAGGCGCGCCGATCGGCTTGTCCTGCACATAGCCGAGCTGGAAATCGGCGGCGCCGCTGCGCAGATCGATACCGAGCTTCTGCTGCACCACCGGCAGATCGTCGGTGAGAATCTCGACTTCGATGCCGGTCAGCTCGTAGAAGGGCTGAAGGTTCTCGCGAATGGCGAAGGAGGGCGGCGTATTCTCGCTCATGAAGACGAGGCGCGATCCCTCATACTGGCGCCACTTCGCCTCTTCGGACGACTGGGCATAGACCGGCCGCCGCATCACGACCGAGTTCAGCCCGACGGCAAGCGAGCCCGCGCCGAGTGCGGTGGCAGCCCCGCCACCAAGTTCGAGGAAACGCCGGCGACTGACCCGGCGGTAGAGCGCGTTCTTGGGCACGTAAAACATGCACGCCTCCCCTCAATTTTATTGATCGACAAGGGTTCAGCGTTGTCGTGGCGGGTCTCTACCGGCCTTCCGCAACGCGCCCTTGTTCGTGAGCCCGGACAATTGTCCACGCGCAATTCAATTATTCAAAGGCAACTCTGAATTCGGGACGCTGTCAAGCATCCGCAAGAACGCCCTCGCCGGCAGCGGCATCTACTCAACGTGCCGGCGAGGGCGAGACGATCAATTGTACGGAATGATGGTGATCTCGACGCGACGGTTGGCAGCGCGTCCCGCCTCGGTGGCGTTGCTGGCCTTGGGCTGCGTCTCGCCGGCCCCGCCGACCTGGATGCGCTGGGCCGCCACGCCCCGCCGGTTCAGATAGGCCGCAACCGCATCCGCCCGCCGCTCCGAGAGCTGCAGGTTATAGGCGTCGCTGCCCGTCGAATCGGTGTGGCCGATGATCTGGACATAGGACTGGTCGTAGCGAATCAACGTCGCCGCCACATCGTCGAGCACGCCGTAGAAATTCGGCCGGATCCGGTCGCTGTCGAAATCGAAGGTGACGTCGCCCGGCATGACGATCACCAGCTGCTGGCCCTGGCGCTGGACATCGACGCCGGTGCCGGCGAGCTGCTGGTTCAGCTCCTCCTGCTGCGCGTCGAGATACGAACCGATCGCGCCGCCGGCGAGGGCACCGATGCCGCCACCGATGAGCGCGCCGCGCAGCGGCTCGTCGCTGTCGATCAGCCCGCCGAGTGCGGCGCCGCCCAGCGCGCCGATCGCCGCGCCGCCCGCGAGGTTCTGTCCCTGGTTGGGCGTCTGACAGGCTGCCACCGCGAAGCTCAGCCCGAGCGCCGCCAGTCCGTAACGCATGCGCATGTCGATCTCTCCCTTCGGTTCGTCCGCCGGGCGTCGTTTCGCTCCGGCCGAGGCGGGCCGCATTGCCGCGGCCATCGCCCGCCTCCCGGTCAGCCACCGGATGGCGGCAGCATGATGGCATTCGTACAACGCGGGACGGTCCGGGGCGATCCGTCGGCGCAGCGCCGGAGCCCAAGAGGTATGGCGGCGCCGGTTCGAACCGCGAGCCTCCACCATCTTTCGAGGCGCCCTTCATGCTCGTCCGGCTTGATTCGGCCGCCGAGCGGACCGGCGCGAAGGGCTATGGGCGTGCAAGGCCGCATCCGGCGCGTTTTGCAGTGCCGGGCCGACAAGGAAAGGGCGGCGCCGATGGCGCCGCCCCCTCTTCGCGATCCCGGGGGCGAGCCCCGGTCGGCCTTGCAGTCGGACGGCCCTTACCAGCCGACCCGCAGGCCGCCATGGCCGCGCAGCACCGACAGGTCGCCGTCCAGGCCGACATCGTAGCCGATCTGCGCGAACAGCGAGACGCCGTCGCCCAGCGGCAGATCGGCACCGGCCGACAGCTCCGCCCAGCTCTGGCTCGCCTCGCTGTCCAGATGCAGCCCCTGCACCTCGACCCCACTCTCGCCCATCGTCTCCGCCGCCAGCGCGATGCCGCCATGCAGCCGCGCGCCGTCCAGCAGCGCCACCGCCCGCACGCCGCCGCGCAGGATCAGCGAGTCCGTGTCCTGGAAGTCCGGGTCAAGGCCCGCCGCATCGTCGACCGATCCGAAATCGATCGACTGGTAGGCAATCTGGGCCCAGGGGATCATCGTCAGACCCTCCGACACCGCCAGCACCGCGCCGGCCTCCACCGACACGCCGATGCCGTCGGTCTCGAAGCTCGACCGGCCCAGCCCGTCCGGTCTCATCCGCCAGTCGCCGAAGGCGTATTGCAGCACCGCCTCGGCATAGGTCGTCCCGTCCGTCCAGTTACCGTAGACGCCGATCATCCCGACATCGCCCGAGAGATCGGTGCTGCCCGAGGCGGTGTCGACATCCCCGTCCGAACGGCCATAGGCCGCCATGACACCGGCGCGGAACCCGTCCGCGGTCGCCACCACATCGATCCCGGCCTGGCCGAACCACAGATCCTGCGACAGACCGGCATCGTCGCCGTTATAGCCGGCGCCGCCGATCCGCGCCCAGACACGCTGGGCCCGCGCCTCGCCCGCGAGGCTGTCGAGACCGCGCCGCTCGACATAATTGCCCAGCAGCGCCAGCCCGGCCTGCCGCGCCGCGGTCGTCGCCGCCGCATAGCCGTAGACCTCGGCCGCGATATCGCCCGTCGTCAGCCCCACCACGGTGATTGCATCGACACCTTCGAAGAAGCTCTCGTCGGGGTTGTCCTCGCTGCGGATCTCCAGCACCACCTCGCGCCCGCCCTGGATGACGCGGTTGCCGAGGGTGAAGGTGGCGTTGTTGTCGCCGCCGATCTGGATCAGATCGATCTCGCCGATCGCGCCCAGCGCCCCGGGGCCGCCGGCCGGGGTGGTCGGCGCGCCGCCGCTGTTGGGCTGGAACAGGTAGATCACCGTCTCGCCCGAGGTCGAGCCGGTGATGCGCAGCTGGTCGTAATCCACCCCCGCCACCGGCGCCGCCGCCGTCAGATCGACCTCGAAGTTGCCGGTGCCGACATCGCCGCCGACATCATCGCCGCCGACATAATTGCCCATGATGTCGAGCACGCCCGGCGACTGGCCGGGGCTGATGATGCCGCGGTTGACGAGGTGGCCATCCAGTATCCCGTCACCACCGAAGGTGGCACCCGGCAGCACCCAGAGGGTTCCATCCCCCTCCTCGCCAAGGCCGAGCACGATCGCTTCGTCCAAAAGCAGCGTACCGGCGGCGACCGTCGCTTCGTCGACCGTGTACAACAGCTCCGATCCCGCCGGATCCGAACTCAGCAACAGCGTGCCGAGCCCATCCTTGGTGAAGCTGGTGGCACCCCCGTCATCGGGGATCCTGAAACCACCGGTCAGCGTCGCGTCGAAACCACGGGTGTCGAAGGTGACGTCGACATCACCATCATTGTTGAACCAGATGACGTTCGCGATGACGAGATCGGCGGCGTTGAAGGAAAGCGTGGTACCCTTCGACATTTCGAGGTCGCCGGTGCCGAGCGCGTCATCGTCACCGACGCGCAGCTCGCCCTCATCAAGGAACGTACCGCCGGTGTAGGTGCTGGCGCCGTTCAGCACCAGGACCGCCTCTCCCATCTTGTTCAGCGAGCCATCACCGACGATCGACCCGCCGAAGACGCCGCCGCCATCGACGGTAAGGTCGGCCGCCGACTCGTCATCATCACTGCCCAGGTCGATGATCCCACCCGGATCGCCGTTGAGCGCGCTGACGGTGAGGCCGCCATTGCTGCCGACATCCAGGGTGCCGCCATTGACCGTATAAGCAGTATTGGTGACGAACGCGCCCGGAGTGCCGGCACGGAAGATGCCCGCCTCAATGAATGTGCCGCCTTGGTAGCTATTCTCGCCGCTACCCAGCGTCAGGATGCCATCGCCGATCTTCCGCAGGCCGCCGGCACCGCTCAGGACGCCGTTCCAGGTGGCGTTGAGGCCGTTGGTGTCGATGGTCGAGACGGTGCCGTCCTGCAATTCCGCAGCGACGTCGGTTACGAGATCGTCGCCGCCGCCATTGTCTTCCCCCAGCACCCGGATGGTGCCGCCACCGAGGTTGAATTTGTAGGTTCCGTCGGCATACGGCCCTTTCAGGCTCGTCCCGCCGATCTCGAGCACGCCGCCATCGAGGTTGTAGACCCCGTTTCCGTAGCCGCCGAGATAGAGGGTCGAGGCGTTGGCGATCCGCAGTGTGCCGCCGGTCTGATTGATCGTTCCGTTCGCGTCGGGGTCGCTGGCGCCGGCATTGCGATCGCCGATCACCAGGTAGCCGTTGCTGCCGAAATCCGCATCATCGTTGGGCCCGAGCACCACCAGCGCATCGCCGCTGATGTTCAGCGTGCCTTCCCCGCCGCTCTGGCTGTCATTGCGGCCGATCGAATGGGCACCACCGACTAGGCGCAACTCACCGCCGCTGATGGTGTAGACGCCATCGCCGCCCTGGTTGCCGATGAGCAGCGCGGCGCAATGCTCGATCTGGCAATTGGCCTGGACAGTGACGGTGCCGCCGGTCTGGGTCACCGTACCGTCGCCATGCCAATGACCGATCGCGAAGCTGGCACCGATCGTCAGATTGCCACCCGAGATCGTCATTGCGCCATTGTTGCCGTCGCCGTCGCCGATCGTCAGATAGTCGATCGACGTGTTCTCATCATTCTCGCCGGTCAGCGCGATGGTGCCGCCGCGGACATGGAACTCGCCGCCCGTCATCGTCAGCCCGTCGATGACGAGGGTGCCGGCCCCTTCCTTGTCGAACTTGCCGTGCTGGGATTCCCAATTGTTCCCGGTGCTGGTGATGGTGCCCGAGAAGGCGGAGGTCACGCCGGCGCCAATCGTGGTCTTGAGCCGGTTGGCGCCGAGGTTGATAGTGCCCTCACCGGAGAGAACACCGATGTTGACGGTGGAATCCGCCGACGCCACGAGGCCGATGTCGAGGGTACCGTCCGCGTCGATGTCGACGTCGTTCGACTGGGTGAGGCCCAGGGCGTTGGTGAGCGCCAGCGTCCCGTCGAGGATCGATACCTCGCCGGTGAAGGTGTTGGCCGCCGCCAGCCTCAGCTGACCCGCGCCATCCTTGATCAGACCGCCAGAGCCATCGAGGACGCCGGACCACGTCACGACGAAGGTATCACCGACATCGAAGGTGGATTCCGTGCCCTCTTCGAGCGTGGCGTTGCTGGCAGAGTCGAAGGTCTGCCGTGCCTCGATCGTTCCGCCGCCGAGATTGAGGGCGCCGGTGCCGGTGAACTGCGTGACACCGGCACCCGGCCCGATGATGAGGAGGGCGTCGTCCCGCAGGTTGTAGGTGCCGGTGCCTGCCCCGAACGCGATCGCGCCGCCCGACAGGGTCAATGTGCCACCGGTGTGATTGACCGTACCGGTCGACCCGCCCTCAACAGCGAGAGAGATGCCCTTCTCAAACTCCGCCGTGCCGCCGCTGAGATTGTAGATCCCGGTGCCGCCCTGCCCGAACAGGACGGTCTCGGTCACCTCCAACGAACCGCCGCTCTGGTTCAGGAAACCCGTTGCCTCGGCAACCACGCCGAACTTCGGCCTGCTGTCCATACCGCCGCCGGCCGTCGGATCGATGAGCAGCGTGCCCCCCTGGAGGTCATAGGTGCCGACACCACCCGGCTTGAAACTGCCGAACTGGAACTCCTGACCGAAGAACGACACCGAGCCGCCGGTCTGCACGATCGACCCCGTGCCGCCCGTCGCAACCCCAACGGTGTTGTCCGCCGAGCCGACGTGGAGACGAGCGCCTTGCTTGAAAAAGACCTCTGCCGTGTCCTCGATGATCAGGGTGCCGGTCGTGCCTTCGAGGTCCCCGTACTGATTGTAGCCGATATAGATGTAGTGACCCTCGGACCGATTGGTCGACGAGTTCAGGGTACCGCCGGAGATCCGATAGGTGCCTGAGCCCTCATCGATACCGATCAGCGTCGTCGCCCCCAGCGTCACTGTCCCGCCCGACTGCTCGAACAGGCCTGTGCCACCGTCGCGGCCGATCGTCATATAGACGTAGCTGCCGGTCGTGGGGTCATCGAGATTGACCACCCCGCCCGTCATATCGACGGTACCGTCCCCTGTGCTATCGCCGATCCGGAACTGCAGCATGTTGGTTTCGGCATCGAAGACCACGGTGGTCCCTTCGCCGATCTCCAGAGTCGCGTCGTCACCGACCCTGATGTTGGTGAACGCGTTTCCGGCGTTGAAGGTGAGCCCCAGCGTGGTGGCATCCCCTGGCAACGACAGCGTCTCTCCCATGATCTCGATCAGCGTCGCCGTCACAGCGAGCGTGTGGTCGCCCGCCGCGGTAGCCTGCGGGATGGCGGCGTCGAACTCGCCCTGGTCGGAAGCGGTGAAATTGTCGGCTGTCGCCGAAAGGGAGAGCGCCGACAGCGCGACGGCGACAACAGAAACCCCTGCAAGATAGCGGCTTGCCCGGATGCCGGCAGATAAACGGTGTGCCATATCCCTTCCTCGGAAATGGAGCCCTGCGGGGCGCGATCATGAGCGAAGATTAACGTGACTTCTCGCTCTGGCCATCCCCTGGACGCAGGGTCTCGCGCAGTTTCAGGCACTTTCATCACAACCGTTGCAGGTTAGCCACAGACATCCACGAAAAATCGGTTCGACAATGCGGTTGTCGGAGACGCCGCCGGTATCCGCCCGCGGCTGTGACGCCGGTCACTGAGCGGCCGGCGGGGCGGGCGTAGAGCATGGGTCACCGGCAGCGCCCGGACCAACGCTCAGGAGGTCGACATGACCATCGCCAAGACCCTCATCGCCGCGCTGGCGACCGCCACCCTCGTCACCGCCTGCGTTTCGCACGGGCCGGGCGTCCAGGTGCCGGGGCCGACCCCCGTGCCGATCCCGGGCCCGTCGCCGGTACCGATGCCGAGCCCGCCGGTGAGCGAGCTGCCGGGGCCGGTCGTGCAGCAGCCGGTGCCCCAGCCCATCCCGCAGCCCATCCCCGGCCCGCTGGCGGAGCCGATCCCCCGGCCGACCCCGAACCCGCCCCCGGTCCTCGTCTCGCCCGGTCTGACGGCGACGCTTCCACTCGGCGTCGGCGGCGGGATCGGGGTCGGCATCGGCCTCTGAGACGGGCACGCCGCCCCCTCCCTTGCCCTCCTTCCGTCACCACGACATCACCCTCCTTCGGGCCGCCCTCGGGGCGGCCCGGCTTTCTGACCGGATGGTCAGGACCCGCCTTGCGGCGGTTCGGGCAAGGCCGCACTATGCCGTGACGGATCGCGACAGCGGCAGGCCGGAAGGGAGGAGAACACATGTCGATCGCCATCAAGGGCGGCACCGTCGTCAACGCCGACCGCTCGCAGAAGGCGGACGTGATCATCGAAGGCGGGCACATCCGGGCCGTCGGGCCCGATCTCGATCCGCCGACGGGCGCCCGGATCATCGACGCCTCCGGCGCCTTCGTCATTCCCGGCGGCATCGACCCGCACACCCATATGCAGATGCCCTTCATGGGCGCGGTCGCCTGCGACGATTTCTACAGCGGCACCGCGGCGGCGCTCGCCGGCGGCACCACCATGATCATCGATTTCTGCCTGCCGGGGCCGGGGCAGAGCCTGATCGAGGCCTGGCGCCAGTGGAACGAGTGGGGCCAGAAGGCGTGTTCGGACTGGTCGCTGCATGTCGCGATCACCTGGTGGTCGGATCAGGTGGCCGCCGAGATGGGGACGCTGGTCGCCGAGCACGGCGTCAACAGCTTCAAGCACTTCATGGCGTACAAGAACGCCCTGATGATCGATGACGACCAGCTGATGCACAGCTTCACCCGGTGCCGGGAGCTGGGCGCGCTGCCGATGGTGCATGCCGAGAATGGCGACATCGTCTGGCTGCTGCAGAAATCGCTGCTCGAGGCCGGGATCACCGGGCCCGAGGGCCACGCCCTGTCGCGGCCACCCGAGGTCGAGGGCGAGGCCACGCACCGGGCGATCACCATCGCCCAGACCGTCGGGGTGCCGCTCTACGTCGTCCATACCTCCTGCCGCGACAGCCATGAGGCGATCGCCCGGGCACGCGCCAATGGCCAGCGGGTCTATGGCGAGCCGCTGATCCAGCATCTCGTCCTCGATGACACGGTGTATCGCAACACCGATTGGGACTATGCGGCGGCCCGGGTGATGAGCCCGCCCTTCCGCTCGAAGGATCACCAGAAATCCTTGTGGGACGGGCTGGCCGCCGGCAGCCTGCAGGTGGTGGCGACCGATCACTGCACCTTCCGGCTCGACCAGAAGCGGATGGGGATCGACGATTTCACCCGTATCCCGAACGGCACCGGCGGGGTCGAGGACCGGATGGCGGTGCTGTGGACGCATGGCGTCAACACCGGCCGGTTGACGCCGAACGAGTTCGTCGCCGCCACCTCGGCCAATGCCGCGAAGATCTTCAACGTCTATCCGCGCAAGGGGTCGATTTCGCCCGGCGCCGATGCCGATCTCGTGGTCTGGGATCCGGCGGCGAGCCGGACGATCCGTGCCGCCGACCAGCATTCCGCCCTCGACGTCAACGTCTTCGAGGGGATGGAGGTACGCGGCCTGCCGGCGATCACCATCAGCCGCGGCCATGTCGTCTGGGAGGACCGCGAGCTCAAGGTGCAGCGCGGCGAAGGGCGCTATGTCGACCGCCCGACGAGCTCGGCCGTCTTCGAGGCGGTACGGCTGCGCAATGAGGCGCGGCGTCCGAGCGCGGTCCGGCGCGAGCCGTCCCGCGTCGTCACGCCGTAAAGCCCCTCACCCACCCGTCACCCGCCGATGCGCGGGTGGATGACCCGGTCGCCCGGGCGGATGCCGAGGAAGCGGGTGATCCCGCCATTGAGCTCGAGCACCGCCTGGGCCGGCCCTTCCGAGCCCCAGGTCCGGAGACTGAGGGGCTCGGTCCGCTCGGCGATGTTGATGATCCGCCCGTCGGCATCGATGAAGATCATGTCGAGCGGGATCAGCGTGTTCGCCATCCAGAAGCCGCGTGGCTGGGCCGTGGGATAGACGAACAGCATCCCGGCATCGGCCGGCATCTCGCGGACGAACATCAACCCCCGCGAATGCTGTTCCGGCGTCTCGGCGACCTGAACAGTAAAGGTGAACTGCCGGCCCGTCTGCGTCTCGATGATCAGCGGCGAGGTCGACAGGGATTGCGGTGTCTGCGCCGGTGCCGCGGCCGGCCAGCCGATCAGGCAGACGAGCAGCAAGGCCAGCGACAGAAGGATCGGCGCGATCGGGCGATGGGTCGGCACGTCTGTTTCCCCTTGGCGGAGACGGCAAGGCTGATGGCGGATCATGGCGCCATGACGGCCGCGACGAGGTCGCGCACCACATCACGGACCGGGCCCGGGCGCGGCGTGTCGTCGAGCCGCGCGAGATGCGCCGGATCGGGCGGACGGCCGCGGGCGCGGTGCCAGGTGAGCCCCTCCAGCACCGCCCGCGCCGCAGGATTGGTCGGCCCGCAGGGGTCGATGCCGTTGAGGACGGCCCAGATCCCGGCCCAGCAGCGGCCGACCGTCCATGGGTTGTAGCCGCCGCCGCCCAACACCAGGATGCGCGGCGCCGCCGGCAGGAGCGCCGCGACCGTTTCCCAGATCGCGCGGTTGCCGAGGGAGAGCCGGCTCAGCGGGTCCTCCGCCAGCGCGTCGGCGCCGCATTGCAGGACCAGCGCCGCGGGTGCCGTTCGTTCGGCGATCGGCAGCAGCGCGCGGTCGCGGATGAAGGCGAGCTCGCTGTCGTTGAAGCCGGCCGGCACCGGCAGGTTGCGCGCCTGGCCGCCCCCACGATCGCCGGCATGGCCGGAGAATGGCCAGCGCCGTGCCTCATGCACCGAGACCGTGACGACGCGCGGCTCCGCCGCGAAGGCGTCCTGCACGCCGTCGCCGTGATGGGCATCGAGATCGACATAGAGGATCGGCGCGATGCCGCGGTCGAGCAGCGCCAGGATCGCCAGCACCGCATCGTTGAGATAGCAGAAGCCCGAGGCCCGATCCGGCCGCCCGTGATGGGTGCCGCCTGCCGGATTGTGGACGATGCGCGCCCGGCCCTCGGCGAGCAGCCGCACCGCGAGCAGTGAGCCGCCGGCCGCCGTCGCCGGGCGGCGGAAGATCTCGGGGAAGATCGGATTGTCGAGCGTGCCGAGGGCATGGCGCCGCCGACGTTCGGCATCCAGATCCTGATCGCGCTCGGCATCCTGGAGCGCGCGGATATAGTCCGGCGTATGGAAGCGGGCGAGCGCCGCGGGCGTTGCCGTCGGGCTGTCGCGATACTGCGCCTCGTCCAGCCAGCCCATCGCGCGCACGAGGTCGAGCATCGTCGACACGCGCGGGATCGCAAGCGGATGGGTCGGACCGTAGCGCGAGCCGCGATAGATCTCGCTGCCGATCAGGACAGGCCGCATCCCCGCCGCCCCCGAAGCCGGGGCCGCACCGGCAGCCGGCGCGGCGTCAGGCGCCGGGCTGGGCGGCGGCATCCTCCTCCCTCGGCTTCTTGCCACCGCGGAACAGCCGGTCCTCACCGAGGAACAGCAGGATCGGTGCGGCGATGAAGATCGAGGAGGTTGTCGCGATGACGATGCCGATCAGCAGCGCAATTGCGAACTGCTGCAGATTCTCGCCACTGAACAGCGCCAGCGGCAGACAGGCGAGGAAGGTGGAGAGCGAGGTGCCGACCGTGCGGTTCAGCGTCTGGTTGATCGACAGGTCGATCAGCTGACGCAGCGGCATCGTCTTGTACAGGCGCAGATTCTCGCGCACCCGGTCATAGACGACGACCTTGTCGTTGACCGAGAAGCCGAGCACCGTCAACAGCGCGGCGATGCTGACCAGGTTGAACTGCATCCCCGTGACGACGTAGACGCCGATCAGCTTGGTGATGTCGAGCACCATGGTGAAGACCGCGCCGACCCCGAACTGCCACTCGAAGCGGAACCAGATGTAGAGCAGCATCGCGAGCAGCGAGAGGCCGAGCGCGATCATGCCGTTCTCGAACAGCTCGCCGCTGACCGTGGCGCCCACCGAATCCACCGCGCGGATCGATGTGCCCGGCGCAGCCTCTACCAGCGTCCGCTGGATCGTCTGGACGGCCGCCTGCTGCTCCACCTCGGTCGGCTGCGCCTCCATGCGGATCAGCACGTCGCGCGGCGAGCCGAATTCCTGGAGCTGCACCTGGCCAAGAC
>CAYORM010000038.1:0-26847 GCA_964406375.1 uncultured Mycobacteriaceae bacterium
TCAGGGAGCGGCCGGGCTCACGACGATGACCGTGCTGGGCGCGCCGCTGCGCGCGATGGCGCAGGACGGGCAGCTGGGCGGCCAGCTCAATTTCCTCGGCTGGGACGGCGAGCATGGCGGGAGCGTCTCGCGGCCCTTCCTCGAGGCGCATGGCATCCAGCTCAACGCGTCCTTCCAGTCGGCGGCGGACGAGGCGCTGACCCGTCTGAACACCGGCGGGCGCGGCTCGATGGACCTGCTGACGCCGAACAAGGATTTCCAACGCGCGATTCTCGAGGCGGGGGTCGAGCTGTTCCAGCCGCTCGACATGTCGCGGATCCCGACGGCAGCCGGCCTGTTCCCGGCCTTCCGTGACGCGCCGTGGCTGGTCAAGGACGGCCAGACCTATGGCGTGCCGATCATCTGGGGCGACGAGCCCTGCGTCTACAACCCGGCGCGCTGGGACCGCATGCCGGAGCGCTACATCGATTTCGCCGACGAGAAGTATCGTGGCGAGCTGGTGCTGCTCGACGATCCGTTCGGCAATATCTGGCTGTTCGCCACCTCGCTCGGGATGCCGGAGCCGAGCCGCCTGACCCAGGCGCAGCTCGACGAGGTGCTCGAGGCGATGCTCGCCATCAAGCCGAACGTCGTGACGGTCGGCGCCTCGCATGGCGACATGGCCGACGTGCTGATCCGCGGCGACGCTTCGATCGGCATCGGCGGCTGGGCCTATCAGACGCTGATCGCCAAGGAAAAGGGCGTGCATCTCGTCGTCGGCAACCCCGAGCGCGACGGCACCTTCTACTGGTCGGACGCCTATGCGATCGCGGTCGATGCGCCGAACATCGACAACGCCTACGCCTTCATCGACTTCATGACCTCGGCCGAATCCAACGCCGCGATCGCGACCGAGCTCGGCTCCGGCTGCACGGTCGAGGCCGCCTACGACCTGCTCGACCCCAGCGTGCGCGACATCTATCCCTATGAGAATGTCCGTGAGCCGGGGGGCGGCATCCTCGGCACGCAGATCGTCGTGCCGCCGCAGGAACCGGAGGGTGATGTCGTCGGCGCGGCCGCCTGGGTCGAGGCCTGGCAGCTCTTCAAGGTCTCCTGAGCGGCACAACCGGGATCAGAACGGGCCGGGAGAGCGGTGACGGCATGAGTGTGGGGATGGCGAGCGGGTGGTGGGGCCGGTCGGCACCGGCCCTGCGCCCGCTGGCGCCGGCCGGCGTCTTCTATCTGATCGTCTTCGCCATCCCGATGCTCAGCCTGTTCGTGCTGAGCTTCTGGCGGGCACAGGGGTTCGAGCTGATCCCGGCGGCGACGCTCGACAACTATGCCCGCATCCTGACCTCGGGCCTCTATCGGGCGCTGCTGGTGCGGACGGTGACGGTCGGCCTCGTCACCGCCTGCATCGTCGTGCCCATAGCCTTCGCGCTGTCCTACGCGATGCGCTTCGTCTTCGAACGCCGTGGACAGCTCATCCTGCAACTCGTCCTGCTGTCCCTGTTCAGCGGCTATCTGGTGCGGATCTACGCCTGGCGGACGATCCTCGGCCGCCAGGGGATCCTCAACTCGACGCTGCAATGGCTGGGGCTCATCGACGAGCCGCTGGAGTTCCTGATCTACAGCAACCTCGCCGTCGTCATCACGCTGTCGGGGCTGCTGCTGCCACTCGCGGTGCTGCCGATCTATTCGGCGATGCTGAACGTCTCGCGCGACCATCTCGAGGCGGGGCAGGATCTCGGGGCGGGCCGCGCCCGGCTGATCCGCACCGTTCTCCTGCCGATGGTGCTGCCCGGCGTGCGCACCGCCTTCGCCTTCGCCTTCCTCCTGGCGGCCGGTGATTTCGTGACCCCGACGCTGGTCGGCGGCACCCAAAGCCTGCTGATCGGCAACGTCGTGGCCGACCAGTTCCGCGGCATCGGATCGAACTGGCCGCTCGGCGCCGCGCTCGCCTTCGTCACCATGGGGTTCGTGCTGGTGATTTATCTCCTGGTCGCCCGTCTGCTCCGATGGGTGACACGATGGTGAGGCGCGGCCGCCGGCTCGCCGGCCTGTTCGTCTTCGGCGTGCTCTTCTATCTCTACGCGCCGATCGTGGTCATCGTGCTGTTCTCCTTCTCCACCTCGCCGCGGCTCGCCACGCCGATCGAGGGGCTGACGCTCAACTGGTACCGCCAGGCCTTTGCCGACCCGCTGATCGAGACGGCACTGACCAACAGCCTCACCCTCGCCCTCGTCTCCTCCCTTGCGGCGGGGATCGTCGGGGCCGCCTTCTCCTTCGGTCTGATGGCGCTGAAGCGTCAGCGCCTGCGCGAGGGGCTGATGGTCGCGAGCCTCTTGCCGGCGATCGTGCCGCTTCTCGTCATCGGCATCGCGCTCGCCGTCTTCTTCCGCGTGCTCGGCATCCCGCAGGGGCTGTTCAACGCCGCGATCGGCCATGTGCTGGTCAGCCTCCCCTTCGTGGTGCTGACGATGAATGCGCGGCTTGAGACCTTCGACTTCTCGACGCTGGAGGCGGCGCGCGATCTCGGTGCCACGCCCTTCCGTACCTTCCGCGACATCACCTTCCCGCTGATCCGGCCGTCCTTCGTCGGGGCGATGCTGCTCGCGGCGGCGCTGTCGCTCGACGAGTTCGTCGTCACCTGGTTCAACATCGGCAATCAGCAGACGGTCCCGGTACTGGTCTGGGGGCTGATGCGGCGCGGCGTCGATCCGGCGATCAATGCCATCGCGACCGTGCTGCTGACTCTGCTCGTCTGCCTCGTCGTCGCGTCCAACCTCCTGGGCCGAAGGAAGAGATCGTGACCCAGCCCGCCCCAGACCATGCCGCGACCCCGGCCGTCGAGATTGTCGGCGTCGCCAAGCGCTTCGGCAGCGTGACCGCGCTCGAGCGGGTCGATTTCGCGATCGCGGACAACGAGTTCGTCTCTCTGCTCGGCGCCAGCGGCTGCGGCAAGTCGACCCTGCTCCGGATCATCTCCGGCTTCGAGCAGCCCAGCGAGGGGCGCGTCCTCATCTATGGCGAGGACGTCACGGCGCGGCGACCCGAACAGCGGCCGACCAACATGGTCTTCCAGCGCGGCGCGCTGTTCCCGCACATGACGGTGCGGGAGAATATCGGATACAGCCTGAAGCTGCGCGGCTGGCCGCGCCGCCGGATCGACGATCGTGTCGAGGAGATGCTGGCGCTGGTGCGGCTCGAAGGGTTCGGCGACCGCGAGCCGACGCAGCTCAGCGGCGGGCAGATGCAACGGGTGGCGCTCGCCCGTGCCCTCGCCGGCGAGCCCAAGGTGCTGCTGCTCGACGAGCCGCTCTCGGCTCTCGATCTCAAGCTGCGCCAGCAGATGCAGCTCGAGCTGCGGGCCATCCAGCGCAAGCTGCGCTCGACCTTCGTCTTCGTCACCCACGACCAGACCGAGGCGCTGGTGATGTCCGACCGCATAGCGATCATGAATCGCGGGCGCATCGTCCAGTCGGGCTCGCCACAGGACATCTACAAGCGACCGCGCTCGGTCTTCGTCTCCGACTTCATCGGCCAGACCAACCTCCTGCGCGGCGTGATCGTCGAGGCGACACCGGATGGTCAGGTGGTGGTCGAGGCACAGGGTACGCGGCTCCTGGCGCGCGACTCGACCGGGCTGGCCGCGCAACGCGGCGCCGCCGCCACGCTGTCGGTTCGTCCGGAAGCGGTGCGGCTCAATGCTGGCGACGGGCCGCCACCGGCCGGGCGCGGCTTCGTCGCCTCGGTGACCGACATCGTCTATCTCGGCAGCAGCGTGCGCGTCGGCGCCGCGCTCGCCGACGGCACGATCCTTTGGGCCGATCTGCGCGACGAGGAGGCGGAGGGGCTCGCGGTGGGGATGCGGGTGGTGCTCGCCTGGTCGCCCGCCGCAGTGACCCTGCTGACGGGAGGCGAGGAATGAGCGGACAGGCGGCGGCGCGGAGCCGGGCGGACATCATCATCCGCCACGGCTATGTGATCACCATGGACGATGCGGGCACGGTGCTGCCCGATGGCGCGGTCGTGATCGCCGGCAACCGCATCCTCGCTGTCGGTGCGGACGCCGCGATCGCGGCTGCCTACGAGGCGGCGCGCGAGATCGATGCCGGCGGGGCACCGGTTCATCCGGGCCTCGTCGAGTGCCATCTGCACGCCTCCTTCCAGCTCTTCCGCGGCGTGCTGCCCGACCAGCTCCGCGAATCCGATGCCTTCGACACCTTCGAGAGCGTCTTCTTCAATACGGTGACGGATGAGGAGGAGGAGCTCGCTGTCCTGCTCGCCTCCCTCGAGATGATCCGCAACGGCACGACCTGCTTCCTGGAGGCGGGGACGGTGCTGGAGCCCGAGGCGGCAGCGCGGGCGGCGCAGGCGGTCGGCATCCGCGCCATCCTCGGCGACGCCTTCATCTGGGATCAGCCGCAGGGCTTCGCGCAGGGCATGCTAGAGGAGGGGAACGGGAGCTGCGCGGCCTGCGCGGCCCAGGCGCGCGTGCGGACCGAGCTCAAGCGCGCGCCGAAGACGCGGGAGGAGGCGCTCGAGCGGATGGGCCGCGAGCTGCGCCGCAATGCCGATCCCGAGGCGCTGGTGACCGGCCATGTCGCCATCCTCGGCCTCGGCACCGCGAGCGAGGCGTTGATGGTGGAGGCCAAGGCCCGCGCCGATGCCGCCGGCGTCGTCCTCAACCTGCATCAATCCTATTCGCCTGCCGATACCGAGGCGGATCGCAGCCGCTTCGGCCGTGACCCGCTGCTTCATCTTGCGGCAATCGGCTTTCTCGACCGCAACGTCACCTTCGGCCACGGCAACCATCTGACTGACGCCGAATGCGATGCGTTGATCGAGAGCGGCGCCTCGATCGCCTGGGCGCCGGCCGCGTCGATGATGTGGGGTCATGGCGGCGCGTTCCACGGTCGCCACGCCGAACTGCTGCGGCGCGGCGCCAATATCGCGCTGGGCTCTGATTCGGCGAACTGGTCGAACGATTTCGACCTCTTCCGCCAGGCCAGCCTCGCCGTCCTGAGCGCGCGTGAGGCGCATGGCGACCGCGGCTACCTCGTCGCCGAGGACGGTCTTCTGATGGCAACCCGCTGCGGTGCGCGGGCCGCCGGGATGGAGGACCGCATCGGTTCGCTCGAGCCGGGCAAGCGGGCCGACATCGTGATCCACACGCTCGACCGGCCGGAGATGGTCCCGTCGACCAACATGATCCGCAACCTGATGTACGCCTCGCGCTCGAAATCGGTCGATACGGTGATCGTCGACGGCCGGGTGGTGCTCGATCGCGGCCGGATCACGACGCTTGACGAGCGCGCGGCCTATGCCGAGATCCGCCGGGCCTCGGCGGCCCTGCTCGATCGGATGGGGCACCGGGTCGAGCCCAATGCGCTGCCGCGCGCACCGCGCCGCTGAGCAGGCGAGAGCGCGCGATGCCCGCCGATCCCGTCTCCATCCGCCTCGTGCCGGAGCAGTTCGGCGCGGCTGAACGCCAGATCGCGCGATCGGGCGCGCTGGTGGCCACGGCGTTCCGGTACCCTTCCGGTGTTGCCGGGCTGCATCTCGACAATGGTGCGGGGCGGGTGACGATGCTGCCCTTCCAGGGGCAGCAGATCTGGGATGTGCGGTTCCTCGGCCGGCGCCTGACGATGCGTTCGATGATCGAGGTGCCGGTGCCCGGCCGCGACTATCTCGCCAATTATGGCGGGTTCCTCCTGCATTGCGGGGCGGCGGCGATGGGCAATCCCGGGCCGGAGGACGACCATCCGCTGCATGGCGAGCTGCCCAATGCACCCTATGACGAGGCGACCCTCGTCTTCGGCGAGGATGAGCGCGGCGCCTATCTGGAACTGATGGGCAAGACCCGGCACGCGGTCGCCTTCGGGCCCTGCTACGACGCCCGCCCGTCGGTGCGGATCAGGCCGGGCGCCACGGTCATCGAGATCGCGATCGAGATCGAGAACCGTCGCGCCGTGCCGATGGAACTGATGTATCTCGCCCATCTCAACTTCCGTCCGGTCGAGGGCGGGCGGCTGGTCGACACGGTGATCGACGATGATCGCGACATCGCGATCCGAACGGCGCTGCCACCGGGTCTCGCCGCCGATCCGGGCTTTCTCGCCTGGCGCGACCGGGTAGCGGAGCGACCCGCCCTCCACCGGACGATCGAGGCCGGCCAGGTCGTCGACCCCGAACTGGTGATGACTCTGCGCTGTGCGGCCGATGCGGCGGGCTGGGCCGAGGCGCTGCAGCTCCACCCGGACGGCACCGCCGATCTCGTCCGCCACCGTCCCGCCGAACTCGATCACGCGGTTCGCTGGATGGTCCGCGCGCCCGACATGGAAGCGCTCGGCCTCGTGCTGCCGGCGACGGCCGCACCGGACGGGCGGGCGGCGGCCCGCGCCGCAGGCACGGTCCGGCACCTGCCGCCGGGCGGCACTTTCCGCTGCGCCTACGAGGCGGGCGCGCTGGACGCGGCCGCCACAGCCGCCGCATTGCGCCGGATTGCGGCCGTCCGGGACGCGGCGTTACGCGATGCTGCGGCGCAGGACGGGGGGACGCTCAGGTGAGGGTGCTCGTCTGCGGCGCCGGCGCCTTCGGCTGCGAGCATCTTGCGCGCCTTGCGCTGCGGCAGGGCATTGCGCTCGCCGTCGCCGATCCGCACCCGGGGGTGGCCGAAGCGGCGGCGGCGCGGTTCGGCCTCGCCGCCCATGCCACCGACGCCGAGGCGGCGATGGATGCCTGGCGCCCCGATGCCGTGATCGTGGCTGCCGCGCCCGCCGCCCATCCGGCGCTGGTGCGCGCGGCACTCGGGCGGGGGCTGCCGGTGCTGGTGGAAAAGCCCGCAGCACCCTCGGCCGAGGCGGCCTTGCAATTGCTGGAGGCGGAAGCGGCGAGCGGCGCTTTCGCCATGCCGGGCCATGTGCTGCGCTTCTCGAGCCCGCACCGCGTGCTGGCCGCCCTCGTCGCCGACGGCCGGATTGGCCGGCCGGTCGCCATCGATTCGCGCCGCTATCGTGACGCCGGACACGCGGAACGCTACGCCGCTGTCGATCCGGTGCCGATGACGATGATCCACGACATCGATCTCGCGCTGTGGATCGCCGGTGCCCCTGCCGTCGCCGGCTTTGCCGTCCGTGCGCCGGAGCCGGGGCCGCGTTCGGCGACGCTGGCGTTGCTGCGCGATGCCCGCGGCGCCGCGTGGCGTCTCGCGACGGCTTGGCTGCACCCGTCCGAAGCCGTGCCGCCCGACCGGATCGAGGTGCTGGGCACCGAAGGAAGCGCCGAACTCGTCGCGGGCGGCGCGCTCACCCTCCACGGTCCGGGCGGCGTCGAGACCATCCCCGTACCCGGCGATGACGACCCCCTCGCAACCGAGCAGACGGTGTTCCTCGAGGCGGTGCGCAGCGGCCGGGCGCCGGCGGAGATATCGCTGCGCGACAGCCTCGAGGGGCTGCGGGCGGTGGAGTTGATCCTCACCGCCCTGCGCGACGGGCCCGCCGCCGCCTGACCGCCGGCGCCGGGCGCTTCAGAGCTGCACGCCGCGGGTCAGCGCGCCGTCGATGACGAGATTGGTCCCGCTGGTGAAGGAGGAGGCGGGGCTCGCCAGGAAGACGGCGCCACGCGCGACCTCCTCGGGCCGTCCCATCCGGCCCGTCGGGTTGAGGGCGAGTGCCTTGGCGAAGAGCTCGGGATTGCCCGTCTCGATGCGATGCCAGATGCCGTCCTCGAAATAGGTGTTGCCCGGCGACACGGCATTGGCGCGGATGCCCTTGGACGCCAGCTTCACCGCCAGCCCGTGCATGTAGTGCACCAGCGCCGCCTTGTAGGCGCCATAGGCCGGCCCGGTGAAATCGATCTCCCGTCCCGAGACACTTGAGATCGCGGTGATGGAAGCGGCGGAGGAGGCTTCCAGCCAGGGCAGCGCGGCGTTGACCAGACGCACCGTGTGCATCAGGTCGACCTCGAATCCCTGCTTCCAATCGGTCTCGTCATCACCCACCGCCAGCGCCGAGACGTTGGCGATGACGATGTCGATCCCGCCGAGCGCCGCGGCGGCGGCCGCGACCCATTCCTCGAGCGCCCTCCGGTCGGCGACATCGACGGTGGCGCCATGCGCGGTCACCCCTTTCGCGCGCAGCGAGGCGACCGCCGCCTCCACCTCCGCCGTGCCGCGGGCGCAGATCGACACCGCAGCCCCCTCCGCGGCTAGGATCTCGGCGATGTGGCGCCCGATCCCCTTGCTGCCGCCCGTGACGATCGCCCGCAGCCCCTTCAACCCCAGATCCATCTCCCCTCCTCCCGATCGCGACCCTCAAGTGAAGTAGCGCTTCGAGATCGAAGCACCGATCGTGTATTTCGGGTCGACCATGTTGCCCAGTCGCACCTTCCCGCACATGGTCAGGAGAAGATAGGCCTCATCCTCCGGCATCGCGAGATCGGCCGCGACCCAGCGCACCAGCTCGCGATAGGCGATCCGCGCGGCATCCTCGAGCGGGCGCGCGCTGCCGATCGTCATGTAGAATTCCGCGGTCTCGAGCCGCGGCCAGGCGATGCGGTGATCCTTGATCAGGTCGACCTGCACCTCGACGATCGCCGGCATTTCGAGCGCGACGCCGCAGAGCTCGCCATCGCCCTGCACCGCATGGCAGTCGCCGAGATAAAGCAGCGCGCCCGGCCGGTTGACCGGCAGATAGATCACGGCGCCCGGCCCGACATCGGGCAGGTCCATGTTGCCGCCGTAGTAATCGGGCTGCAGCGACGAGATCGCCTCGATCTCGGGGCTGGTGCCGATCGTGCCGATGAAGGGCTCGTAGGGCAGGGTGATCCGGTCGGACCAGTAGACGCCGTTCTCGTCGACGCGGATCTTCTTGACCTTCTCGGGCAGCGGCGCGTTCAGCATCGCGGTCTGCGTGGTGCCGACGAGCCCGCCGAATTCCGGGATGAGGCAGGTGGTGCCGACCGGCTGCGGCCCGCGCGGCTTGATCGAGCGGATGTGGACGGCCAGGCAGTCGCCCTTCTCGGCCCCCTCGATCGCGATCGGGCCGGTCTGCGGGTTGAGATAGGGGAAATTGAGGATCTGCGACGGCCGGTCGCTCTCGGCACGGATCTTGCCCTCGAAGGCGTCATGCGTCTCGAGGGTGACGACGGCGCCGGGGGCGACGGTCAGCACCGGATCGACATAGGGGCCGTAGACGTAGTGGAACTGCCCCTGATCCTCGATCGTGACCGTGTGGCGGCCGGTCTCCGCCCCCTTGGCCAGGCCCTTTCGTGCCATCAGCGAGTGCGCGAACCAGCTCATCATTTCCTCTCCTTGATCATCACAGCGCCAGGTAGCGCCTCACCACGTCCTGTGAACGGATCTCCTCGGGGCCGAGCCGGGCGACGATACGGCCCTTGTCCATGACGAAACCGCGGTCGGCGAGGGAGACGATGAGGTCGAGATTCTGCTCGACGAACAATACCGTCACAGCGGCCTCGGCGTTGAGCCGGCGGACATGGCCGGCGATCTCCTTGACGATCGAGGGCTGGATGCCTTCCGAAGGCTCGTCCAGCAGCATCAGCTCCGGCTCGCCCACCATCGCCCGCGCGATGGCGAGCTGCTGTTGCTGCCCGCCCGAGAGCGTGCCCGCGGATTGCCGTGCGCGCTCGGCGAGGATGGGGAAGAAGCCATAGATCCGGTCGTAGTCGGGTCGGCCCGGGGCGCTGCGCGCCGCCTCGGCGACCAGCAGGTTCTCGCGTACCGTCAGGCGTGGGAAGACGTCGCGGCCCTGCGGGATATAGCCGATGCCCGACCGCGCGCGCCGATGCGCCGGTTCATGCGTGAGATCCCGCCCGGCGAAGCGGATGCTGCCGGCGCTCGGCGTGAGCAGCCCGATCAGCATGCGCATCAGCGTGCTCTTGCCGACGCCGTTGCGGCCGATCACCGCGACGATCTCGCCGCGCCCCACTGCGAGATCGCAGCCCAGCAGCACCGGCGCGCCGCCATAGCCACCCTGCAACCCGGCGACGGAGAGGAGCGGCTCATCCGGCATCGGCAGACCCCAGATAGATCCGGGCGACGCCCGGATGCGCCATGATCTCGCCGACGCTGCCGCTGGCGAAGATCGCGCCAAAATGCAGCACGGTGACCCGGCTCGCGATCTGCTGGACGAAGGTCATATCGTGCTCCACCGCGAGGATGGTGATGCCCTGGTCATTGAGGCGCCGCAGCATCTCCCCGGTCCGGGCCGTCTCCTCCGGCGACATGCCGGCGGTCGGCTCGTCGAGCAGCAGAAGGCTCGGCTCGACGCCGACCGCCATGCCGATCTCCAGCCATTGCTGCTGGCCGTGCGACAGCGCCCCCGCCGGCATGTCGGCGACCGGGCCGAGCTCGGTGAAGCCGAGCACGCGGTCGATCGTCGGCTCGAGCGCATGGCCGTGCAGATGGTGCTGGAAGGCGATCACCAGATTGTGGCGGACCGTCAGCTCCTTGAAGATGCCCGGCACCTGGAACTTGACGCTGATGCCGCGGCGGATGCGCTCGAAGGAGCGCAGCCGCGTGATGTCCTCTCCCTTGAACAGGATCGTGCCGCCATCCGGCTTGTGGCTGCCCAGGATCAGCCGGAAGAAGGTGGATTTGCCGGCGCCGTTTGGCCCGATCAGGCAATGGATCTCGCCCGGTTCGAGCGCGAAGTCGATGGCTTCCGCGACGCGGACGCCGCCGAAGCGCTTGGACAGGCCGCGGGTCTCAAGAATCGCCATCGCTCAGCGCCTCCGGCCGCGCCGCTCGATCGCACGCGCGATCGTCAGGACCACGCCCTGCGGCGCGAAGAGCACCGTTGCCAGCAGGAGCACGCCCATCGCGACCAGCGCGTACTGGCTGCCGTAGATCGTGAACTGCTGGAAGATCCACAGCACCAGCAGCGTGCCGACCAGCGTCGCCGTCAAATCCTTCCGCCCGCCGACCGAAACCCAGATGACCGGCATCGCCGCCGCGGTCAGCCCCATGCTGCTCGGCGTGATGTACTGGCCCCAGGCGGTGTAGAGCGCCCCCGACAGCCCGGCGAGTGCGCCGCCGAGCACGAAGGCGAGGAGCTGATAGCGGCGGATGTCGTAGCCGAGCATCTCGGCCCGCTCCGGGTTCTCGCGGATCGCGACCAGCGCATTGCCGAAGGGTCCGTTCACCACGATCCGCAGGACGAGGTAACAAAGCACCATCGCGGCGAGGAGGACGTAGTAGAGTGGCACATCGGCGAACAGCACGATGTCGCCGCCGGGCCAGGGGATGGTCAGCGGCGGCATGCCCGACATGCCGTTGAAACCGTTGAGCCGCGCCTCGCCGATGCGCCATTGCGGCCCGGCGGTCTGGGCCATGAAGGTCTCGAAGACCAGCGTCACCGACAGGGTGACGATGCCGATGAAGACACCGCCGATCCGGCCGTAGAACATGAAGTAGCCGAGCACCAGCGCGAGCAGTGCGCCGAGCCCGACGGCCAGCAGCAGCGACAGCAGGGTGAGGCCATAGGCGCTGCCGAGATTGATCGTCAGCACCCCATAGCCGTAGCCGGCCAGCCCGAAGAAGGCGGTCTGCCCGAAGCTCAGCGCTCCGCCATGGCCCCAGACGATGCACAGGCCCATCGCCATGAAGGTCCAGACGAAGAAATAGGCGGTGTTCCCCACCGTCCAGGCGTCGGTGAAGAGCGGATAGGCCGCCCCGGCGAGGACCGCGAGGGCGAAGACCGTCCAGAAGATCGGCCCGCGGCCGATCGTCTGCGGGCCCTCCAGCCGGGCCAGCCAGTCGCGCAGCCCCCCGCTGCCGCCCCTTCTGTCCGGATGGACTCCGATCGTGTCGCGTCCGACCATGCCGGCCTCCCTCAGCCTCGCCGGATGCGAGCCGACAGCCCGCCCGGCAGCAAACGGACGACGAGGATCACGGCCACCAGCAGGCCGATCTGGCCGAAGAGCTGGCCGTACCAAGCGGTCATCGCCGCTTTGATGACGGCGAGGATCGCCGCGGCCGGCGCCGCGCCGACGAAGATGTCGGCGCCGCCGATCACCACGGTGACGAAGCTCTCGACGATGAAGGTCCGGCCGAGGGTCGGGACCATGGTCATGGTCGGGGCATAGAGCCCGCCGGCGAGGCCGGCGAGGGCGGCCCCCAGCCCGAAGGTCAGGCTGTAGACCCGGCCGGTGTCGACGCCGACGGCCCGTGCCATGTGCGGCACCTGGATCGTCGCGCGTGCCACCACGCCGAAGCGGGTGCGGTAGAACAGCAGGAACAGCCCGATCAGCAGCAGCACAGCCGCGGCGAACAGCACCAGCCGGTAGACCGAGTAGGAATAGGCGCCGACCGTCACGCTCCCGAGCGGCGTGCCGATTCCCTGCATCGTCGAGCCGAGCACGATCAGGACGCCCTGCGTGGCGATCAGGCTGATGCCCCAGGTCGCCACGATGGAGTCGAGCGGCCGGTGATAGAGGCGCCGGATCACCGTCCGCTCGATCACGATGCCGACGAGGCCCGCGGCCACGGTGCCGCACAGGATGGCCAGCGGCAGCGGCAGGCCGAGCTGTGCCGTGAGCACGGTCACATAGGCGCCGCACATGATGAACTCGCCATGGGCCAGATTGATGATGCCCATCATCCCGAAGATGATCGCCAGCCCCGAGGCCGCGATGACGAGGAAGGCGAAGGCGTCGCCGAACTGGTAGAGCAGCTGGAAGGCGGTCGAAACGAGGTCCATGGATCCGTCCGGGGTCCGGGTCGCGGCGGGGCGGCTGGCACGACGGGAGGGGCGGCCGGCGGGCGGGGGCGCGCGACCCCCGCCCGCCGGCACCGAGCCGGCTCAGCCCGCCGGCGGCGGGTCGGACGGGGTGTACTGGGCCGACGGATCGTCCTGCGTCAGATCGCAGCCCGCCTCACCCAGCCAATAGGGTTCGATGTTCTCCCAGACCTGCGGGAAGTCGATCGAGTGATCCTCGCCGACATGGGCGAGGTAGATGGTGTGCGACATGTGCTGGCTCTTGGGGTCGAGGCAGACATTGCCCGACGGCCCGTCGAAGCAGACGTCGCCTTCCGCGATCACCGAGCGCAGCGCCTCACGATCGGTCGAACCGGCCCGCTCCACCATCTGCTTGTAGAGATACATCGCGATGTAGGAGTTCGCGGCTTCCTGGTTGATGTAGGGCTCGTCCGGGAACATCGCCCGGAAGCGCTCCACGAACTCGCGGCTGGCGGGCGAGTCGATCTCCTCGATGTAGTTGGTCGTCACATACATGTCGGCGAGGCTGGGCGGGGTGAAGCGGCGATGCTCATAGCCCTGGCCGACATTCACCGAGGAGGCCATCGGCAGCCCGACATTGGCCGCCGCGGCCTGCTCGTAATAGGACGCCTGCGCCGCGCCGACGAGCAGCGTCACGACGAAATCGGCATCGGCCGCCTGGATGTTCTGGATCGTCTGGGAGAACTGCGAGACGCCGAGCGGGATGAACTCCTCGCCGACCATCTCGCCGCCTTCCTGCTCGACGATCTGACGCACCCATTCGGCCGAGATCTGGCCGAAATTGTAGTCGGCGGCGATGGTGTAGACCCGCGGCCCGTAGGTCTCCATCATCCAGGGGATCAGCGTCGAGAATTGCTGCTCGGGCACCGCCCCGGTGACGATCATGTTGGCGTCGCAGACCCCGCCCTCATACTGGTTGTTGTAGAAGGCGAGCCCGTCGAGCTGGTTGACGATCGGCCGGTAGGCCTCGCGCGAGGCCGAGGAGAACCCGGCGAACACCACGTCGACCTGATCGGCCTGCAGCACCCTGCGCATGAACTCCTGGTAGCGCAGATTGTCCGACTGGGTGTCGTAGATGACGAGCTCGACCGGCCGTCCGTCGATGCCGCCGGCGGCATTGATTTCCTCGGCCGCGAGCTGGATCGCATGGACCTTGACCATGGTCGCGGCGGCGAAATCGCCAGACTGGTCCTCGAGCACGCCGATCCGGATCGGATCCTGGGCCAGTGCGGGCACGGTCAGCAGGGCAATTGCTGCTGCTCCGCCGAGCAGACGGGTGGCACGGGCCAGGTGGCCGGTCTTGCAAGCGCTCATGTCACTCCTCCTCCAGTCGTGTCATTGGCGGTGATGTCATTGCACGCCGCGGATCGTGCGGCGTTCGTCCCGGTCCCCTTCCGGGTCGTGCCCCTCGGTGATCTCGCGGGCGATCCGCTCGATCGGTATGCGGCGGCGCATGCTCTCGCGACGGAGGCGGCGGAACGCCTCGTCATCGTCGATGCCCTCGGTCTCGATCAGGCGCAGGATGGCCTTGGTGACGTGGCGGCGGCCGTGCAGCCGCTCGGCCAGAGCCGCGCGCTCGCCCGCCTCGCGCTGGCGCAGCGCGAATTCGTTGAACGCCATGAACAGCGCGGTGAAGACGCCGGCGGGGCGCACGGGCTTGAGGAGATAGCCGCTGCAGCGATGCCGCACGATGCGGGCAAGGCGGCTCGGCGCCTCGATGCCGATCAGCGCGATGTGCGGCACGGCGGGGATCGGCGCGTCGGGCGCGCCCGGCGGCGGCGGCTGGTCGGCGTCGAAGAACAGCACGTCACAGGCCTCGAAGTAGGGCGCGAGCGGCAGGTCGGGCTCCGGCGCCACCGTCGCGACATAGAGGCCGAGCCGTCGCAGTGTCCGCGCGAGAGTGTCGCGGTTAGGATCCTCGGCGTGCAGGACGAGGGCACGCGCGCCGCGGAAATTGTTGAGGACGCGCTCGGTCATGACACCACCCGCATCGTCGGCGGGCGGGGCGCCGGCCGTGCCTCGTCCCGGGCGGCGAAGGCCTGGGCCGCCGGCTCCCAGACGAGATAGGGATCCGGGCGGACCGTGCCCGGGTACTCCCAGACGATGTCGAAGGTGCCGTCGGCCGAGGAGCGGCCTATCCGCGGACGCAGATGGCAGTGACGGTTCTCCCCGTCGATGCGCACCCGTCCCTGCGGGGCAGGGAAGTCGATGCCGGTCACCGCCGACCGCACCGCATCGAGACCGGTGCCGCCGGCGCGGAGCATGGCGCGGGCGAGGAGGTGGACGGCGATGTAGGACGCCTCGGCATCGGCCGAGGTCAGGCCGAGCGTCGGGAAACGGCGGCGCCATGCGGAAACGAAACGGGCGTTCTCCTCCGTCGCGATCGTGGAGAAATAGACGCTGGACGAGAGATGGCCGGCTGCCGCCTCCGGGCCGATCCGCGTCAGCTCCGGTTCGGACAGGCTGCAGCTGGCGACCGGGCATTGCGCGGGCTGGTCGATGCCCCGGCGTTGTGCCTCTTGCCGCAGCAGGCGGTAGAAGGCGTAGGCGCTCTCGCCGATCAGCGTAGAGAACACGAAATCCGGCCGCGCCGAGAGGATCTGCGCCACCATTGCCGCAAGGTCGGTGTCGCCGATCGGCACGTAGCGCTCGCCGAGCACGCCGCCGCCGGCCGCGACCAGCGCCTCGCGCATGATCCGATTGTTCTCCCACGCCCAGATGTAGTTCGACCCGACCAGCCAGGCGCTGCGCCGCCCGGTCTCGAGCAGGTAGCGGGTCAGCGGCACGATGTGCTGGTTCGGCGCCGCCCCGGTATAGATGACGTTCTCGCTGGTCTCGAACCCCTCGTAATGCGAGGGGTACCACAGCAGCGCATCGTGCTTCTCGAAGAGCGGCAGGACCTCCTTGCGGCTCGAACTTGTATAGCAGCCGATGAGATGCGTGACGCGACCGGGGCCGAGCAGTGTGCGGGCGCCTTCGAGGTAATCGGCGAGACGACCGCCGGGGTCGAAGGAGGCGGGGGCGAGGATGAAGGGGAATTGCGGGTCGGCGTTGACCTCGTCGACCGCGAGCATGGCGCCGGCGTGCATCGCCTCCCCGAGCGCGGCGTAAGAGCCGGTCCGCGAGAAGAGGAGCCCGATCTCGACGACATCCCGCTCCATCGAATCCCCCCGCACAGCAAAAAGCCCCAGCCGCGGACACTCCGCGTGGGGCTTCGATGCCGGCCGCTCCGAGGCGGTATATCAAATTCATTAACGGCAGCTCTCTCCGCGTCGAGAGCTTCAGGCTGCCGACTCACATCGTAGCCGCGTGGGTGGTGCCGTCAAGTCCGCATGCGTCGGCCGGTCAGGGTGCCGAGGTGCGCTCGGCAGCGCGCTCGGGGGTTCGCTCCGGCGCCGGTGCCTCCTTCAGCGCCGCCATCAGGTCGCCGAAGCGCTCGCCCTGGATCAGCACATGGCTGCGCATCAGCGCATGCGCGGCCTCGGGGTCGCGGGCGACGATGGCCCCGACGATGCGCTCATGCTCCTCGAATGAACCGGCGATGCGGTTGCGGGCATCGAGCTGCATCCGCCGATAGGGCTTGAGGCGACGGCCCAGCAACACGCATTGCTCGAGCAGGAAATCGGAGTAACTTGCCTGTTGGATCGCGCGGTGGAAGCGCTCATTGCCGTAATAATAGTCGTCCCGTGCATTCGCCTCCGCGGCAGCCCGGCAGGCCTCATGGCACTGGCGGATCTCGATCGCATCCGCCTCCTTGTGGCGCCGTGCCGCGAGGCGCGCGGCCAGCCCTTCGAGCTCGGCCATCACCTCGAACATTTCGAGCAGCTTGTCGAAGGAGAAGGCGGCCACCACCACGCCGCGGCGCGGCCGCCGTTCCAAGAGCCCTGCCGTCGCGAGCTGGGTCAGCGCATCACGGATCGGCGTCCGCGACACGCCGAAGCGCTCGGCGAGCGTCATCTCGTCGAGATGCATGCCGGGGCGCAGCTTCCCCTGGATGATCTCCTGCTCGATCTCGTCCCTCAGGCGCTGCGCGGTGCTCAGTGTCGCGTCCATTCTTGTATACATTCTCCGTAAGAGTGGATGCAAATCGAATTGACCGCGGATGCAGGGCGCCCGTAGGCTGCATCCAGCTTAGAAGAACCCCTCGACGGACCGCAATCGCGCGCAGCGGGGCGGGACGGGCGACGGCAAAGGAGGAGATGTCGGATGGCGTTGCCGCTCAGTGGTCTGCGGGTCATCGACCTGACCCATGCGCGGGCCGGGCCCGCCTGCGTCAGACAGCTCGCGGATTGGGGTGCCGACGTCATCAAGGTGGAGAACCCCCTCGATCGCGGCGATGTGACCGGCACGCAGCGTGCGAGCTTCGACTTCCAGAACCTGCATCGCAACAAGCGCTCGATCGCGATCAATCTGAAGACCGAGGAGGGGCGGGAGGTCTTCTACGACCTCGTCCGCGGCGCCGACGTGGTCGCCGAGAACTTCCGGCCCGACGTCAAGAAGCGGCTCCAGGTCGACTACGACACGCTGAAGGCGATCAACCCGCGCATCGTCTATGCCAGCAATTCGGGCTACGGGCAGGACGGCCCCTATGTAAAGCGCACCGGGGTCGACCAGATCATCCAGGGGATGAGCGGCCTGATGTCCGTCACCGGCCATCCGGGCGGCGGGCCGGTCCGTGTCGGTGTCGCCATCGCTGACATGTCGGCCGGCGTGCTGCTGGCCAATGGCGTCCTGACCGCACTGCTGGAGCGCGAGCGCACCGGTGTCGGGCGCTGGGTGCAGATCTCGCTGCTCGAGGCGATGATCTTCATGATGGATTTCCAGATCGCGCGCTGGCTGATCGGCGGCGAGGTGGCGGGCCAGGACGGCAACAACCACCCGACCATCGGTGCGACCGGCGTCTATCCGACCAAGGATGGCCCGATCACCATCGCCGCCGAGAATGACACCAAATTCTCGGCCCTGTGCCGGGTGCTCGGCATGGAGGAGCTGATCGAGGATCCGCGCTTCGTGAGCTTTGAGGCGCGGGCCGCCAACAAGCGAGCGCTCGATGTCGAGATCGAGGCACGCACCGCGGCGTTCGGCGCGCAGGAGCTGATCGAGGCGCTCAATGCCGTCTCGGTGAATTCGGGCCCGATCTACCGCATCGACGAGGTCTTCCGCGATCCGCAGGTCCAGCATCTCGGCATCGCCCAGCCCGTGCCCGACGGCAAGGGCGGCGAGATCCGGGTGGTCGGGCAGGCGTTCCGCTTTTCCGATCTGCGTCCCGAGATGCGTGCGCCGAGCCCCGCCTATGGCGCGCATACCGAGGAGATCCTGCAAGAGCTCGGCTATTCGGCCGAGCGGATCGAGGCGCTGATCGCGCAGGAGATCGTCGGCACGGCGCCGCCGCGTCGATGAGGAGCCGGGCCGTCCTGCGGCATGCCAGCAGGGCCGGCGGCATCGGCCGGACCGCGCCCGCATGGCGGGCGAACGAGAAGAATGGGAGGACCCCGTGAAGACCTGCACCACCATTTCCCTGTCCGCACTCGCGGCCGCCATCCTGGCCGCCGCCCCCGTCTCGGCCGGCGAGCTGACGATCTATACCCCGTGGGTCGAGGAAAACATGGGCCTGCTCCAGGAGGAGCTGGACCGGCAGGGTCTCGACATCCAGATCACCTTCTACCGCTCGGCCAGCGTCGAGTTGAACATGCTGTTCACCACCGAACAGGCGGCCGGCATCCAGAAGGTCGATTACATCATGATCGACCCCGACTATCTCGAGATCTACAAGGAGCGGGGCTATCTGCACCACTATACCCCCGAGGGCCTCGACCAGTTCGCCGAAGCGGCGGTCGATCCTGAAGGGTATTGGTTCTCGCTCGAATACAGCCCGATGTTCCTCGTCTACAACACGAACCTCCTCAAGGGTGACGAGGTGCCGACGAGCTGGCGGGATCTCGCCGATCCGCGGCTGAAGAACCTGATCGGCATGGCCGATCCGCGGACTTCGACGGCGATCCAGTTTCCGCTTACCTACTGGACGGCGGTGCTGGGCGAGGAGATCGGCGAGCCGGAGTTCGGCTGGCCCTTCATCGAGGAGATGGCCCAGAACAATCCGCAGCTCTCCACCGGCCATACGCAGCTCACCGACATGGTGATGACCGGCGAGATCGCGGTCGCGCCGATCATGCTCGCGCCGGTGCTCGAGCCGATGCGCCGTGGCGAACCGCTCGGCATCGCCCTGCCCGAAGAGGGGGCACCGATGCAGATCGTCGCCGGCGCGATCGTCGAGAATGCGGCGAACCGCGAGGATGCCATCAAGCTGCACGAGTTCTTCGCCTCGCAGGAAGGCCAGCAGTTCATCCACAGCCTGGGCATGCCGGTCGGTCATCTCGGTGTGGAGCAGACGCTGCCCGACGGTACCGACCTGCGTGACGTGAAAGGCGTGCGGCTCGAGATCACCCAGGAGCAGCGCGAGGAGAACACCGAGCGCTTCGTCGAGATCATGGGCCTCTGAGGCCGGACGCAACCGGGGTCCCGGACCGTTGTGTCCGGGGCCGCCCGCGCCCTTTCGGAGGCGGATCCCGCAGTGAGCCTGGGATGTCAGTGACAGCCGACCACACCGCAGTCAGCCGCGGCGCCGGTCCGATCGGGCGGCTGCTGCGCAATTTCGAGCCGATCCAGCTCGTCTGGCTGCTGGTGACGATCGCCGTGGTCGGCATGATCGTCCTGCCGACCTTCTACCTCCTCTACGCCGCCTTTGCGTCCGAAGAGGGGTTCACGGTCGCGACCTTCGTGAAGACGCTGACCAGCACCCGTACCGTCTCGGCGCTGATGCACACGATCGTCTATGTGATCGGCGTCACGGTCATCGGCGTGCTCGTCGGCGTGCCGATGGCCTTCCTGGTCGAGCGCACCAATATGAGCCAGCGCACCAAGCAGGTGGTGCGGCTGACGATCATCGCCTCGGTGATCACGCCCGGCTTCTTGTCGGCGATGTCCTACGTCAACCTGCTCGGCCCCAATGCCGGTCTCATCAATCTCGGGCTGCGGGCGCTGCTCGGCCTCGACATCGACCGGGGGCCGATCAATGTGCTCAGCCTGCCGGGCGTGCTGCTGCTCGGGGCGCATTCGGGCATCGCCTACATCTATCTGATCGCCGCCGCCTCCTTCTCGAAGATGAACCCGGATTTCGAGGAGGCTGCCGCCATCACCGGTGCCGGGCGGCTGCGCATCATCCGCACCGTCACGCTGCCGCTCGTCCGCAACGCGATCTATGCCGGGGCGCTGGTCACCATGCTGACCGCGCTGGCCGATTACGGCACGCCGCACATGGTCGGCTACACCGTGCTGACGCTGCGTATCCGCGAGTACATGGTGCAGGGCGATTTCCCGGCGGCGGCGTCGGTGTCGCTGCTGCTGATCTTCATGTCGATGCTGGTGCTCGCCGTCTATCGCCTCGCCACCCGGCGTGGCGATTTCTCGACCGTCACCGGCAAGAGCTTCCAGCCCAAGACCTTCGAGATCGGTGCTTGGCGCCATCTTCTCGGCGCGCTGCTGTGGATCTTCGCGGTGCTGGCGGTGGCACTGCCGGTCGCGGGGCTGTTCGCTGCCTCGCTGCTCGATCGGCTGGGCGACGGGCTCGCCTGGGACAATTTCACCCTGCGCAACTACCGCGACATGCTGTCCAGCGGCAGTCTCGCGATGACCGCCTTCTGGAACAGCATCCGCCTCGCGACGGGCGCTGCGGTGATCACCTCGATCATGGCGATCGTCATCGGCTACATCACCGTGCGCTTCCGTTCGACCGGCTCGACCCTGCTCGACTACGTTTCGGTCGTGCCGCTCGGCCTCGCCGGCACCGCGCTCGGCGTCGCCATCATCATCACCGTCCTCAACCCGCCCTTCCGCAGCCTGCAGCTCTACGGGACGCTGTGGGTGCTGCTGTTCGCCTATGTCGTGCGCAACTTCCCGCTGGCCCTCCGGCCGGTGCAGACGACCATGTCGCAGATCTCCGCCGAGCTCGAGGAGGCGGCTCGGATGTCCGGCGCCGGCTGGCTCAGGACGACGCTGACCGTCACCCTGCCGCTCATCCGGCCGGGCGTCGCGGCGGGCTTCGTCCTCGTCTTCCTCGGGTCGCTCACCGAGATCAGCTCCTCGATCGTGCTGCGGCACATCGGCACCCACACGATCTCGACGGCGATCATCGACATCTGGGACGGCCGCGGCGGCTATCAGGGCGCGAGTGCGGTCGCGATCCTCCTTTTCGTGCTCATGGTCGTCGTCGTCGGAGCCGTCCAGCTCGCCACCGGCGGGCGGATGTATGGCGTGCGCACGGCCGGTGGAGACAGGCCATGACCTCCGGCGCCATCCAGATCCGCGGTCTCGTCAAGCGCTACGGTCCCTTCGTCGCCGTCGGCGGCATCGATCTCGACGTGGCGCCGGGCAGCCTCGTATCGCTGCTCGGCCCGAGCGGCTGCGGGAAGACCACGACGCTGCGGATGATCGCCGGCTTCATTGGCCCCGATGCCGGAACGATCGCGGTCGACGGGCGGGTGCTGACCGACGCGACCTCCTCTCTTCCGCCCGAGCGGCGCGACATGGGGATGGTGTTCCAGAGCTATGCCGTCTGGCCGCACATGACGGTGTTCGAGAACATCGCCTATGGCCTGCGGACGCGCCGGGTCGATAAGGCGGAGATCCGCCGCCGCGTCGACGCCATTGTCGATCTTGTCGGATTGCGCGGTCACGAGACCAAGTATCCCAGCGCCCTCAGCGGCGGCCAGCAGCAGCGGGTCGCGCTGGCCCGCGCGGTCGTCACCGAGCCGCGCATCCTGCTGCTCGACGAGCCGCTCAGCAATCTCGACACCAAGCTGCGCGAGACGATGCGCTACGAGCTGCGCCGCATTCAGCAAAATCTCGGCATTACCACCGTCTTCGTCACCCATTCGCAGGAGGAAGCGCTGGTCATGTCGGACCAGATCGCCGTCATGCGCGAGGGGTCGATCATCGAACAGGGCACGCCGCAGGCCCTCTACGCGCGGCCGGCGACGCGCTTCGTCGCCGATTTCATCGGCGTCGCGAACTTCCTCGGCGGCACCGTCGCCGGCATCGATGGTGAGCGCGTCCGCATCGACGGACCGCAGGGACCGCTCGAAGGTGTCTGGGGCGGTGGCGACCGGGAGCGGGCGCAGCTTCTGCTGCGCCCCGAACACATCGAGCTGCATCCGGGCGACGCGGCGGAGATCACCGGGGTCAACACGCTGCGGGCCCGCGTCGTCGAGGCCGCCTTCAATGGCAGCATCGTCGATTACGTGCTCGACTGGGACGGACAAGAGCGGCTGCGGGCCCAGGCCTTCGCGCCGCAGCGCTTCAGCCCGGGCGACGCCGTCCGACTGCGCTTTGCCGCCGAGAACGCCCGCACCGTCACCGACGCCTGATGCCGGGGCGGCCGGTCCCGCCCGCCCTGCCACCGAAAACACGCTTCCTGGAGGACCTCAGCACATGGCCAATCTCAGCACCGGGATCACCCATACCGCGACCTATGCCGTGGACCGGCGCCTGACCGTGCCCGAGCTGTTCCCGGAGGATCCGAACACCAGCCGGATGCCTGAGGTGCTGGCGACCGGCTTTCTCGTCGCGCTGATGGAACGGGCCTGTGTCGAGGCGATGGCACCGCATCTCGCCGAGGGCGAGGCGAGCCTGGGCATCGGCGTCGAGCTCAAGCATCTTGCCCCCACGCTTCCCGGCATGACCGTGACGATCGAGGTGCGCTGCACCGCCGTCGACGGACGCCGCAGCAGCTGGGAGATCGAGGCGCGCGACGAGCTGGCGACGATCGGCCAGGCCCGGCACGAGCGCGCCGTGGTCGATGTCGCGCGGTTCACGGGCCGTCTCGAGGAGATGCGCGGCAAGCTGGGGCGCGGCTGAGGCCGGCGATGGGGAAGGGGAGTGCCGTCCATGAGTGAAGGCCGGATCAGCACCCGCCGCGAGGGCGCGCTGCAATGGGTCATCATCGACAACCCCGCGCGGCTCAACGCGATCTCGAACGCGATGAACGAGCAGCTCTACGATCGCCTGATGGAGATCGAGCGCGACCCCGAGATCCGGGTCGTGCTGGTCACCGGCGCCGGCGAGAAGGCGTTCATGTCCGGCGGCGACCTGTCGGAGTATGAGAAGCACCGCTCGACCGCAGAGAGGATGCGCCGTTCGGTCGAGATCGGCGAGCGAACCGCCCGGGCGCTGCGCCATCTCGGCAAGCCGACCGTCGCGGTGATCCGCGGCTGGTGCGTCGGCGGCGGCATGAACCTCGCGCTGAACTGCGATCTGCGCATCTGTGCCGATGATGCGCGCTTCTTCCACCCGGCGCTGCGGCACGGGCAGGGGGTCGCCTATGATGCGACGGCCCAGCTCGTCAGCATCGTCGGGCCGGCAGCGGCACGCGAGATCATGTTCACCGCCCGTCGCTACGATGCCCAGGAGGCGCTGCGGATCGGCCTCGTCAACCAGGTTGTCCCGGTCGCCGAGCTCGAGAGCTACGCCCGCGCCTATGCCGAGGAGATCGCGGGCAACGCGCCGCTGTCGATCCTGTCCTGCAAGCGGACGATCGAACAGGCGCTGGCCGATCCAGACCAGCGCGACCTCGCGCTCGTCGACAGGCTCTTCGACGATTGTGTCAACAGCGCCGATTATCAGGAGGGCGCGCGCGCCTTCACCGAGCGGCGGAAGCCCCGTTACATCGGCGCCTGAGGCCGGGGCGCCCCGCATCCAACCCCCGCGACCGGCGCTGCCGCGACCGACGCGACACACCCGACCGGCGGAAGGTACCGCGATCATGAACTACCTCTTCGATGGGCTGATGCCGAAGGACCGGGACCCCGATGCGCCCTGCATCCTGCGTCCCGATGGCCGGGTCGAGCGCTATCGCGACGTCGAGGCGATGTCGGCCCGGTTCGCGGCGGCGCTCGCGGCCGAGGGCGTCCGGCCCGGCGACCGGGTACTGGTGCAGGTCGAGAAATCGCCGGAGGCGATGGGTCTCTATCTCGGCTGCATCCGGTCCGGCGCGGTGTTCCTGCCACTCAACACCGCCTACACCCCGGCGGAAGTCGGCTACTTCATCGGCGATGCGCGGCCGGCGCTGATCGTCTCGAGCCCGGCGCGTGCCGGTGTGATGGCCGAACTCGCCGGGCCCGGCGTGCCGGTCGTGACATTGGACGAGACGGGCGGCGGCAGTCTCGCGGAACGGGCCGCCGCGATGGATGGGCGCTGGACCGACATCCCCCGCGGGCCGGGTGATCTGGCGACGATCCTCTACACCTCCGGCACCACCGGACGGTCTAAGGGGGCGATGCTCAGCCACGCCAATCTGCGGGCCAATGCCGAGGCGCTGGTCGAGACCTGGCGCTACAGGCCCGACGACGTGCTGATCCACGCCCTGCCGATCTTCCACGCCCACGGGCTTTATGTCGGCATCAACGTCACGCTGATGGCCGGCGCGTCGATGATCTTCCTGCCGCGCTTCGACGCCGACGAGGTGATCGAGCGGATGGGCGAGGCCACGGTGCTCATGGGGGTGCCGACCTTCTACACCCGGCTCCTTGACCGTCCCGGCCTGACGGCCGAGCGCGCCAAGGGTATGCGCCTGTTCATCTCCGGTTCTGCCCCGCTGCTTGCCGAGACCCATGCCGCCTTCGCGCATCGGACGGGCCACGCGATCCTCGAGCGCTACGGCATGACCGAGACCAGCATGAACACCTCGAACCCGTATGAGGGGGCGCGGGTGCCGGGTTCGGTCGGGTTGCCGCTTCCCGGGGTCGAGATCCGCATCGCCGACCGCGAGACCGGCGCGGTGCTCGGCACCGGCGCGGTGGGAATCGTCGAGGTGAAGGGGCCGAACGTCTTCTCCGGCTATTGGAACATGCCGGAGAAGACGGCCGAGGATTTCCGGCCCGACGGGTTCTTCGTCACCGGCGATATCGGCCGGATCGACGAGAACGGCTATCTGTGGATCCTCGGCCGCGCCAAGGACATCGTCATCACCGGCGGCTACAACGTGTACCCCAAGGAGGTCGAGCTGGTGATCGACGAGCTGCCGGGCGTGCTCGAATCCGCGGTGATCGGCGTGCCGCACGCGGATTTCGGTCAGGCCGTCGTCGCGGTGGTCGTGCCCGAGCCGGGGGCGAGCCTCTCCGAGTCCGCCATCCTCGACCATCTGCGGCCGGTGCTCGCCGGCTACAAGCTCCCCAAGCGCGTCGTCTTCGTCGAGGAACTGCCGCGCAACACCATGGGCAAGGTGCAGAAGAACCTCCTGCAACGCGACCACGCCGAGCTGTTCGAGGCGGCCGGCGCGGTCTGAGCGGCCCCCGGCAGAGGTCGCCCGCTGGCCGCCGGCGGGGCGCCATGCCACACTTCGTCGCTGATTCTGACCGGTCGTCGGGGGAGGCGAGGGATGCGTGCATGGGGGAGCGCCGCTTGCGGCGCGCTGGCGCTGCTGGGGTTGGCGGGCTGCGGCGGCGGGACGGGCGGAGGAACGGGGGCGGCTGGCGAGATGGCCGAAGCCGAGGCCTTCGTCACCGGGATCTACGACCTCTATGTCGAACGGGATGCGGGCGGGGGCAGCGCCTCGATCGAGCTTTATGACGAGGCGATGCTGCGCCGCTATGTCGAGCCGTCACTCGCGGCGCTGATCGCCGCCGACGCGGCGGCCGCCGCATCCTCCGATTCGGCATCGGCACTCAACGGCGATCCCTTCATCGGCGCACAGGAATGGCTGGTGACCGATTACACAGTGGTCGTCGAGCCCGCCGGCCCCGGCGCCGCCGCGGCGCAGGTGGAGCTGGTGAATTTCGGCCAGCCGCAACGGATCGATCTGGCGCTGGTGCGCCTCGCCGATGGCTGGCGGATCGCCGACATCGACTGGGGCGGCGAGACGCTGCGCGGTATCCTTACGGCCCCGCCGCTGTGACCGGCGTCGCCCTGCAGGCCTCGTAGAGCGCGATCGCCGCCGCATTGGAGACGTTGAGGCTGGCGATCGGCCCCGATGTCGGCAGCCGCGCCAGCCGGTCGCAGCGCTGACGGGTGGAGGGGCGCAGCCCCTCGCCCTCGGCGCCGAGAACCAGCGCCATGCGGGCCGGACCGGCGGGCTCTGAAGCCAGGGCTTCCGCCAGCGTCGCCTCCGCCTCCTCGGCCAGGCCGACGCGCAGGAAGCCCCATTCCGCCAGCGAGTCGAGCGCGCGGCCGAGATTGCGAACGCGGATGATCGGCACATGCTCGACCGCGCCGCAGGCCGCCTTAGCCAGCACGCCGGTCACCTCCGGGGCATGGCGGTCGGTGACGACCAGCCCCGCCGCCCCGAAGGCGGCGGCCGAGCGCAGGATCGCACCGACATTGTGGGGATCGGTCACCTGGTCGAGCACGACGACGACCGTCCGCGTCGCGAGCGTCGCCGCCCGGCCGAGATCGTCGAGTTCGGGCGCCTCGAGTGGTGCCACCTCCACTGCCAGACCCTGATGCACGGCGCCCTTGAGGAAGCGGTCGAGCAGCGCCCGCTCCACCGTCTCGGGCTCGGGCCGGTCGATCCCCGCCTCGCGCGCCCGCGCCAGCGCCCCGGCGATCGCGGCAAGCGCCGTCTCGGTACCCTGGATGCGCGTGACACGGCGTTCGGGGTTGAGGATCGCCTCGGTTGCGGCATGCAGCCCGTAGAGGTAGCGATCGGGATGGCGCGGTCCCGGACGCGGCGGCCCGCGCCGATCGTCGGCGAAGGGGCGCCGGGCGCCCTGGCCGTGGCCGGGTGAGGGGCCAGCAGACGGGCCGGACGGTGCGGCGTGGCGCGACGGTCGGCGATCGGCGGGGCGGCCGGAGGCGGGCGGGCGAGTCGGGCCGGGACGGCGGGGCGGCTTCATGCCTTCCCTTGCGCCGGCCGCGGCCGGCGGTCAATCCCTGCGCGCCGCGGGCCCCGGCGAGGCCCTGGCAGACTGCTTTGTGCCTCGCATGTGCGCGGCGCTTGACTCGCGCCTCACGATGTCGATAGTGCCGCTCGCCATTCGCCGAGCCGGACGGCGGAGCCCTGTGGAGGGGTGGCCGAGTGGTTAAAGGCAGCAGACTGTAAATCTGCCCGCGTCAG
>CAYORM010000039.1:0-26577 GCA_964406375.1 uncultured Mycobacteriaceae bacterium
AGCGCCCGCAGTTGCCGACCTCGTCGCCGTCGCGGGTGTCGACCTCGAGATCGAGCGCGTCGACGTCGGCGAAGCGCTTGAAGAGGACCGCCTTGCCCTCCATCACCGGCTTGCTGCCCAGCGCGCCGAGATCGCCGAGGCCGAGCACCGCGGTGCCGTTGGAGATCACCGCCACCAGATTGCCCTTGGCGGTGTAGTCATAGGCCTTGTCGGGATCGGCGTGGATCGCAAGGCACGGCGCTGCGACCCCCGGCGAATAGGCGAGCGACAGGTCACGCTGGGTGACCAGCGGCTTGGTGGGGACGATCTCGATCTTCCCCGGCCGCCCCTGGGCGTGCAGTTGAAGGGCGTCCTCGTCCAGCGAGCCGGTCATCGGGCCTTTCCTCTCATGCGAAGTCGTCCAGTGGATTCCGCCGGAGGGGCGCAGGTCAAGTGCGCTGGTGCCGCGGGTGGGTTCGCGGCGGCGGGCCGCCCGTGCTATGAGGGGCCACCGCGCCCCGCCGCATGCCGGCTCCGGACGCTTCCGCCAGCCGCCGCCATTTGCCGACCCTGCCAGATCGCAGCGCCTTGTCCGACGCCTCGTCCCCGACCCCGTCTCCTGCCATGGCGCCAGCCACGCCCGTCGCCGCGGCCTCGCCGATGATGGCGCAGTATCTCGAGGCCAAGGCGGCGCATCCGGACTGCCTGCTGTTCTTCCGGATGGGCGATTTCTACGAGATGTTCTTCGACGACGCGGTCACAGCCGCGGCGGCCCTCGACATCGCGCTGACCAAGCGCGGCCAGCATCAGGGCGAGGACATCCCGATGGCCGGGGTGCCCGCCCATTCCTATGAGAGCTATCTGGCACGGCTGATCCGCCGCGGCTTCCGCGTCGCCATCTGCGACCAGATCGAAAGCCCGGCCGAAGCCAAGCGCCGCGGCGGCCGCAGCATCGTCCGGCGCGCGGTGACGCGCATCGTGACGCCCGGCACCGTCACCGAGGACGGGCTGCTCGAGCCGCGTGCCGCCAATCACCTGCTGGCGCTGGCCGAGGCTGCCGGCGGGCTGGGCCTTGCTGCCGTCGATATCTCGACAGGCGAGCTGACGACCGAACCGCTCGCGGCCGATCGCGTCGCCGCGGCGCTGGCGCGGTGGGAGCCGGGCGAGATCCTGCTCTCCGAGCGGCTCGCGGGGCTGCCGTCGCTGGCCCCGGCGCTCGCCGACTGGCGGGCGCGGCTGACCGTCCAGCCGAACGGGCGCTTCGACAGCGAGAACGGCCGGCGGCGCCTGCAGACGCTGTTCGGCGTCGGCACGCTCGATGCCTTCGGCGGTTTCGATCGCGCGGAGGTCGCGGCGGCGGGTGCCCTCGTCGACTACATCCAGCTCACCCAGAAGGCCCTTCCGCGCCTGTCGCCGCCGCGACGCAGCCCGGCCGGGGCGGCGATGGAGATCGACGCCGCGACCCGGCGCAACCTCGAACTGACACGGACGCTGTCGGGCGATCGCCGTGGCAGCCTCCTGCAGGTGATCGATGCGACGGTGACCGGCCCGGGCGCGCGGCTGCTGGCGACCCATCTCGCCGCGCCGCTGACCGATCCCGTCGCGATCGCCGCGCGGCTCGATTCGGTGACGGCGCTGGTGGAGGATCCCGGCCTGCGCGCTTCCCTGCGCGAGCGGCTGCGCGGCTGCCCCGACGGCGAGCGGGCGGCGACGCGGCTCGGCCTCGGTCGCGGCGGGCCGCGCGATCTTGCCGCCGTGCGGGATGCGCTGCGCGAGGGCGGGGCGCTGGCCGCAGCGCTGCGCAAGGCGACGGCGGCGCCACGGCTGCTCGCCCTTCCGGCACCGCTCGCCGAGGCGGCGCAGCGGCTGGAGGGGCATGAGGCGCTGGTCGAGCGGCTCACCAGCGCGCTCGCCGAGACCCTGCCGCTCGCCGCCCGCGACGGCGGTTTCATCGCGCCCGGCTTTTCGCCGGAGCTCGACCGGCTGCGGCTGTTGCGGGATGATTCGCGCCGGCTGATCGCCCAGCTCGAGGCCCGTTACCAGGAGGAGACGCGGATCGGCAATCTGCGGATCCGCCACAACAACGTCATCGGCTACCATATCGAGGTGCCGGCCTCGCAGGCCGAGCGGCTGATGAAGCCGCCGCTCGCCGCCACCTTCATCCACCGCCAGACGATGGCCTCGGCCGTGCGCTTCACCACGGTCGAGCTGGGCGAGCTGGAGCGGGCGATCGGCGAGGCGGCGGAAAAGGCGCTGGCGATCGAGTTGCGCCTGTTCGACGAGCTGGCGGCGGCGGTGACGGGCCAGGCCGAGGCGGTGGCGGGTGCGATGCGGGCAATCGCCGCGATCGACGTCGCCGCTTCACATGCCGAGATCGCCGCCGCCCGGCGCTGGTCGCGGCCGCGTGTCGATGACGGAACGGCCTTCCGCATCGAGGGGGGGCGCCATCCGGTCGTCGAGGCGATGCTGGCCGCCGAGGACGGCTCTCCCTTCGTCGCCAATGATTGCGATCTGTCGGGCGACCGCCGGCTGTGGCTGGTCACTGGCCCCAACATGGCGGGCAAATCGACCTTCCTCCGGCAGAACGCCCTAATCGCGGTGCTGGCGCAGATCGGCGCCTATGTGCCGGCGGCCTCCGCCGAGATCGGCATCGTCGACCGGCTGTTCAGCCGCGTCGGCGCCTCGGATGATCTCGCCCGCGGGCGGTCGACCTTCATGGTCGAGATGGTGGAGACCGCGGCGATCCTGAATCAGGCGGGGCCGCGCGCGCTCGTCATCCTCGACGAGATCGGCCGCGGCACGGCGACCTTCGACGGCCTTTCGATCGCCTGGGCCTGTGTCGAGCATCTCCACGACATCAATCGCTGCCGCACCCTCTTCGCCACGCATTATCACGAGCTGACGGCGCTGCAGGCACGGCTGCCCAACCTTTCCTGCCACACCATGCGGGTGCGGGAGTGGCAGGGCGACATCGTCTTCCTGCACGAGGTCGCGGCGGGGACCGCAGACCGGTCCTACGGCATCCATGTCGCCCGGCTCGCCGGCCTGCCGCCGGCGGCGGTGGCGCGTGCCGAGGCGGTGCTGGAGACGCTGGAACGCGGCCGGGAAGGGCGCAGCGTCAGCCGGCTGGTGGACGATCTGCCGCTCTTCGCCGCCGCCGCGGCGGCACCCGCCGCCACAGCGCCGCGGGCCCCACATCCGGTCGAGGCGGCGCTGCGCGCCCTCGATCCCGACACGCTGAGCCCGCGTGAGGCGCTCGACACGCTCTACCGCCTGCGATCCCTGCTCGACGCGCCACCGGAGACGCCATGACCGACGCCGCCACCCGCCCGGGCCTTGGCCAGAGGTTGCGCCGCCTGCTGCCGAGGCGGCGATCCGCCGCCCGGCCCGCTGCGGGTGTGGCGGAGCCGCGCTCGATCCCAGTGGTGGCGCCGGAGGCGATCCTCGACACCTCGGCGCTCGCCGAGGCGCTGGGCCAAGCGACGGGCGCTCATCCCAGCGATCCCGCCGCTCAGCGGATGGCGGTGCTCGGCGTGCTGCGCGAGGCGCTCGCCGCCGGCCGGGCGGAGATCCGTCGCCGCTTCCTCGATGAGGGCGATCTCGGCGATGCCTGCGTGGCCGAGACCGCCTTCCTGATGGACGGGCTGATCCGGGCGCTCGCCGAGGTCGCCGACCGCATCTTCCCGGCGCACAACCCGACCCTCGGGGAACGCTTCGCCATTCTCGGGGTCGGCGGCTACGGGCGGGGCGAGATGGCGCCCTTCTCGGACATCGACCTGCTGTTCCTCCTGCCCTACAAGCGCAATGCCCGGGTCGAGCAGATCGTCGAGTTCATGCTCTACCAGCTCTGGGATCTGGGGCTGAAGGTCGGCCACGCCGTCCGGCCGATCGAGGAATGCGTCCGCCTCGCGAAAAGCGACGTGACGATCGCGACGACGCTGCTCGAGACCAGCCTCATCTGGGGTGAACCGGCGCTCGCCGACGAGCTCGCCCGCACCTTCCGCAGCGAGGTCGCGGAGGGTACCGGCGCCAGCTTCACCGCGGCCAAGCTGGCCGAGCGTGACGCCCGGCATCGCCGCCTCGGCGACAGCCGCTACGTGCTCGAGCCGAATGTGAAGGAGAGCAAGGGCGGGCTGCGTGACCTGCAGACGCTGGTCTGGATCGGCAAATACATCCACGGCGCGCACGACATGCCCGGCCTCGTTGCCGCCGGCATGCTGACCGCCCAGGAGGCGCGGCTGTTCGAGCGGGCGCTCTCCTTCTTCCGGACGGTGCGCTGCCATCTGCACTATCTCGCCGGCCGCGGCGAGGACCGGCTGACCTTCGACCTGCAGCCCGAGATCGCCCGCCGGATGGGCTATACCGACCATGCCGGCACCAAGGGCGTCGAGCGGCTGATGAAGCATTACTTCCTCGTCGCCAAGGATGTCGGCGGGCTCACCCGCATCTTCCTCGCCGCACTCGAGGCGGAGACGCGGCAGCGGCCGCGCGGCGGCACGGCCCCCCGCGTGGTCGACGGTTTCGCGGTCGACGGCGAGCGGCTGACCCTCGCCAGCGAGGGACAGTTCAAGGAGCGGCCGGTCGATCTCATCCGGCTGTTCCGGGTGGCGCAGAAGACCGGGCTCGACATCCATCCCGCAGCGCTGCGCCTGGCGACGCGCAGCCTGCCGCTGGTGGCCAAGCTCCGGACAGATCCCGCGGCCAATGCGGTCTTCCTCGACATATTGACGGCGGTCGAGGACCCGGAGATCCCGCTGCGGCGGATGAACGAGGCCGGCGTCCTCGGCCGCTTCGTCCCGGATTTCGGCCGGGTCGTGGCGCAGATGCAGTTCGACATGTATCACCGCTACACGGTGGACGAGCACACGCTCTTCGCGATCGGCATCCTGCACGCGATCGAGGCGGGGGAGCGGGCGGAGGAGCTACCGCTGGCCACCGAGCTCGCGCGCAAGATCCGCTCGCGGCGGGCCCTCTATGTCGCGTTGTTCTGCCATGACATCGCCAAGGGGCGGGGCGGCGATCATTCGATCCTCGGTGCACGCGTGGTGCGCGAGCTGGGGCCGCGGCTCGGCCTGTCTGCCGAGGAGATCGAGACGGCGGAATGGCTGGTGCGCTGGCATCTGGCGATGAGCGACACCGCCGTGAAGCGCGATCTCGAGGACCCGAAATCGGTGCAGGATTTCGCCGCACTTGTGGAAAGCCCCGAGCGGCTGCGGCTGCTGACCCTGCTGACGACCGCCGACATCAACGCGGTGGGGGAGGGACGCTGGACCGCCTGGAAGGCGACGCTGATGTCCGAGCTCTACCACCGCGCCGAGGAGGTGCTGACCGGCGGGTTCGAGCAGCGCGGCCGGGCGCATCGCATCGCCGAGGCCCAGGACCGGCTGCGTGCGGCACTGGCCGACTGGCCGGCGGCGGATGTCGACGCCTTCATCGCCAAGGGCGCGGCGGGCTACTGGCTGGCCTTCGACGCCGAGACGCATGCGCGGCACGCCCGCATCGTCCGGGACGCCGAACGCGGCGGGGCGCCGCTGATGATCGACACGCGGATCGACCGCGCCCGCTCGGTGACCGAACTGACGATCCATACCGGTGATCACCCGGGGCTGTTCTCACGGCTGGCGGGTGCGATCGCGGTGTGCGGCGGCGACGTCGTCGATGCGCGCATCTTCACCCTCGCCGACGGCACTGCCCTCGACGTCTTCCAGATCGTCGATGCGGCGACCGGCGAGGCATTCGATGCACCCGACAAGCTCGCGCGGCTGACCGTGGCGATCAATCGCAGCCTCGCGGGCGAGTTGCGGATCGCCAGCGAGCTGGAGGGGCGGCGGCAGAATCTGCCGCGCCGCTACGATGCGGTGCCGGTCGCGCCGCGCGTCCTGATCGACAACGAGGCAAGCGCCACCCACACGGTCGTCGAGGTGAACGGCCGCGACCGTCCCGGGTTGCTCTATGCGGTGACCCGCGCCCTCACCATGCAGGGCGTCCAGATTTCCTCGGCCAAGGTCTCGACCTTCGGCACCCGGGCGGTCGACGTCTTCTACGTCAAGGACATCTTCGGCCTGAAGGTGACCCATGAGCGCAAGCTGTCGCAGATCCGCGACGCGCTCGCCGCCGTGCTGGTCGACGATGCGCAGGAACGCGCGACGGTGCCGTCGCCCGTTCCGGCGCGGCCCGCCCCGGCCGCGTCGCCTGCCACCGCCCGCAGCCGTGCGGCACCGCTGCGTCGCCGGGCCGCCCGGGCGCGGCGTCAGCCGCCGGCGGCCGGGCCGTCATCGGCATAGGCGGGCAGGGTCTCGTCGATCGGCAGCCAGGGGATGCGGCTGCCGATCCAGGCGTGCTGGCGCGGTTGCAGGGCGGCGGGATCGTCGAGCGAGGCGAGGGTGACGCCGAGGCTGCGCCGCTCGCCCACCTCCTCGAAGAGGAGGGCCGTCCCGCATGTCCCGCAGAACCAGCGTCGGCCGGTCGCCGAGGAGGCATAGACCCGCGGCGTGCCGGCGGTCCAGGCGAAGCCCTCGACAGGCCCCGTCGCCCAGGCGGTGACCGGCGCGCCGGTCGCCCGCTGGCACATGCGGCAATGGCAGAAATCGACCGAAACGAGGGGGCCGGCAAGCCGGTAGCGCACGGCCCCGCACAGGCAGCCCCCGTCGAGTGGCAGGAGCGGCGTGTCCGCGGCGATCACGGCACTCACCGCAGAAGATCGTCGCGGATGCGGCTGCCGGCGGTCCAGCGTCGCGCCGGGTGCGGGCCCCGCGATGGCGGTACGCCCTCGGGAGGAAGAGAGCCCTCGGGCTCCCGGCGGCCGATGATGCCGACCAGCATCGTCGCATAGACATCGAAGATCGAGAGACGCATCGCAACATCTCCTTGCTGCGGCGGACATGGGGGCCGCCGACGGGAGGTGAAACTGTGATGCCCGGCTCCCGGGACGACAAACGCCGAGAGTTTGCAGCCGCTGAAAGGAAATCTATCATCCGCCGATGCGGCGCCTTCCTCCCCTCAACGCGCTGCGCGCCTTCGAGGCGGCGTTCCGGCACCGCAGCTTCACCCGCGCGGCGGAGGAGCTCGCGGTCAGCCATGCGGCGATCGGCCGGCATGTCCGCGGTCTCGAGGCGCGGCTGGGCTTGCGGCTGTTCCGGCGCGATGGTCGCGGCGTCGTACCCACGGCGGAGGGCCGGCTGCTCGCCGACGCCGCGGCCGAGGCGTTCGAGCGCATCGAGACGGCGGTGGGCGCGCTGACGGCCAGCACCGCGCCCGGGCTGCTGCGATTGTCCGTCGAACCGGGCTTCGCCGTGCGTTGGCTCGCGCCACGGCTGGCAGGTTTCCGGCGGCTGCATCCGCGCATCGAGGTCGCGCTCGACCCGACGGCGGCACTCAGCGATCTGCGACACGACCCGGTCGATCTTGCGATCCGCTACGGCGCTGGCGGCTGGTCGGATGTCGTCGCCGAGAAGCTGGTCGACGTGGTCACCTTCCCGGTCTGTGCCCCCGCCCTCGCAACCCGGCTGTCACGCCCCGCCGATCTCGCCGGGCTGGTGCTGCTGCATGAGGAGACGACCCGGCACTGGAGCGGATGGCTCGATGCGCAGGGAGTCGGGGCGCTGGTGGATGCGAGCCGCGGGCCGCGCCTCAGCGATACGGCCCTTGCGCTGGAGATGGCGGTGCTCGGCCACGGTGTTGCGCTGGGTGACAATGTGACCTGTGCGGGCGACCTTGCGACGGGGCGTCTCGTCCGCCCCTTCGCCGCCGCCCTTTCGGCCGGCGCCTATTGGCTCGTGATGCCGCAGGACCGCCGCCTCTCGCCGGCGGCCGGCGACTTCCGGGCCTGGCTGCTTGCTGCGATGGAGGATTTCCTGCGGGCGGCCGGCTAGCCGCCCGCAGGACCCGCGAGCCGTGCCTCAGTCAAACAAGCGTTCGATGTCCTCTCGCAGTGCGGCGTCGGTGACGGCCTCTCCACGGGCAGCGGCCAGCGCCGCCCGCAGCACCCGCAGCTCGGCCGCGAGCCCGGCCGAACCCGACTCGCCCGCGCCTTCGAGCGAGGCCGAGGCGGCGTCGAGCCGGCGGCCGATGCGGTCGGCGGCGGCGCGGGCCGGCCGCTCACCGGTTTCGAGCGCCGTCGCCAGCTCGGCCATGGCGGCTCGCAATTCGATCCAGGCGAGGGTGCCGGCCGCCGCACGGCGTGCCCGGCGGTCGGTGCCGCCGGAGAGCGCGGTGACGATCGCCCGGGCCTGGTCGAGCAGCGCCGCGGCGCCGGCGAGATCACCCTCGGCCTGGCGGGTCTGGGCGGCCAGAAGCAGCGCATCGGCGAGCTCCGGCGAGTCGGCCCCGTGGTCGAGGACCGCAAGGCCGATGAGCGTCGGCGCGCCAAAGCGCACGACGGCGGTCTCGCCGTCATCCGCATAGCGGCGCATCCGCTGGTAGAGCGCGGCGAAACCCTCGCTCTCTTCACCGGCGGCGGTCGACAGGCGCGGTGGCAGCGACCAGACGACCGCCTCATCCGCCAGCGTCGCGAGCACGGTGGCGGGCGCGATCTCGAGGGCCTGGGTGGGTTCGGGCGCGGGCTCGGGCGGCGGCTCGGGGGCGGCCACCGGCTCCGGGGCCGCCACCGGCTCAGGCGTCAACGTCACCTGCAGCGCTATCAGCCGGTCGGCCTGGGCGCGGGTCAGATAGCCCGTGGCAGGCAGCCCCTCGCTGGCCTGCCAGCTGCGGATGGCGGCGCGTGTGCCGCGGCCGATCACCGCGTCGATGGCCCCGCTGTAGAAGCCGAGCGCCTGCAACGCCTGCTGGATACGGCGGCGCTCGACCTCGGCCAGGGCCGGCTCGGCCGGCGGCGTGGGTTCGGTCGGGGCGGCGGCAGGCAGGAGCGGCGAGACCCGCTGCTCGAGCTGCTGGATCGCCAGGACGTGGCCGAGGATGGCGGACCGCTCCTCCTCGATGGCCGGTGCGCAGGCGGCCGCCGCGGGCTCGCTGCCGGTGAGCAGCGAATCGAGCGCGCCGCGGCGGTCGGCGAGATCGGCGGCGACGCGCTCGGCATCACGCAGGCGCCGGTCCGAAGGCGGCAGGTCCTCCAGCCGGTCGATCACGTCGTCACTGTCGGCAACGAAGGAGGCGGCATTCTCTTCCGCGCGCCGCAGCTCCGCGAGCAGCCGGTCACAATTGGCCGGTGTCGGCACCCCGCCACCCGCGAGGGCGGCGTCGGCGAGCGCTTCGGCCCGTCGCGCCTCGGAGCGGAACGAGCCGGCCAGAAGGGCGAGCTGGTCGGATGCCGAGGGGATCTGGCCGCACTGGACCATGATCCGTTCGTATTCCGGCACGAAGGCGTCGATGTCGCCGGCGATCGACCTGGCCTGATCGCCGACCGAGCGCGCGCCGGCGGCGATCTCCTCCGGCGGCAGGCTGGCCGGAGCGTCCTCGAGCCGGTCGACCGACTGGCGGATCAGCTCCAGGCTCCGGCCATGATCCTCGAGGCGGATCGACGCTTGGCTCGCCGCCGCGTCGCAATCGGCGATCGGTCCCAGCCCGGGGATCCGCACGCCGTACTCCTGCTCGATCTGCTGCTGGATCGTGCCGAGCAGATCCTCGATGGTCGGCTGCGCCGCGGCGTCACGGGGCAGCAGGGCGGCGGACAGCAGGGCGGCGCCTGCGGCCAGCGCCAGACCCGGGACCAGACGATGAGCACGTTTCGGCATGGTTCCGCCTCTTCACACCTCTTCGGGCGAACCGAGAACGCGGTGCGGGCCGCAGCCGTTCCTCCGTCTCATCGGTCGCTGCCCTCCGTATCGGGGGCGGATGACGGCGGAGGCGGCAGGACCGAGGCGGGTGGTGTGAGGCTGGTCGGCGCCGTCACCGGCGTCACCTGCGCCACCTCGGTCCGGCGCACGGTCTCGCGATGGAGGATGTAGAGGCCGCTGCCGATGATGAGCGTGCAGCCGGCGATCACATGCAGCCCCGGCAGCTCGCCCCAGATGACGAAGCCGGCGACCACGCCCCAGGCCATCTGCGTGTATTGGAACGGTGCGACGACGGCCGCCGGCGCATGCCGATAGGCGTTGATGATCATCAGGAACGCCCCGCCTGAACTCATCCCGGCGACCGCCATGAGGGCGAGATCGGTCAAGGACGGTTCGACGCCCCCATAGGCGAAGAAGATGCCGCCCATGACGGCGATGCCGACGACATTGCCGTAGAAGGCGAAGGAGGCGCGTGTTTCGCGCGGGCCGACCCGGCGCAGGATCAGCGAGGTGACGGAGAAGGCGACGGCCGAGAACAGCGCTCCCAGCATCCCCCAATCCAGCTCGCCCGAGCCCGGGCGCAGCATCACGATAACCCCGGCAAAGCCGACTGCGACGGCGCTCCAGCGCCGCCAGCCGACGCTCTCGCCCAGCACCGGCACCGAGAGCGCCGTGATGATCATCGGCGAGCAGAACAGGATCGCGTAGGTGTCGGCGAGCGGCATGCGCGAGAAGGCGAAATAGGCGGCGAAGCCGCCGCCCAGCGCGATCAGCCCGCGCAGGATCTGCAGCGCCGGCCGGCGCGTGGCGAGCTGCGCCGGGCCGCCGGTCGCCAGCGCGTAGACGAGCACCGGCACCATCGCGAAGATCGTGTTGAAGAAGACGATCTGATGGAGCGGATAGCCGGCGGCGAGCCATTTGATCGCCGTGTCCGCGGTCGTGAACAGCGCGAAACCGGCCACGGCGAAGCCGATGCCGGCCGCCGTCGGATTGGCGGAGGCCATGATGCGGGGCGCCCCTCCCGTCAGATGGCGGCGGTCAGCGCGGCGCGCGGCACCAGCGCGTACAAACGTCCCGTCGCATTCATCGCACTCGCCGCCGCCCCCGCCGCGGAACCGACGCCCCAATAGACATCGCCACGGCCCGGGCCGCGGATCGCGCCGCCGACATCCTGCGCGACGAGCAGCCGACGCAGCGTGCCGCCGGGCACGGTCCGGTCGGTGATGTCGACGAAGAGCGGTGTTCCGAGGGCCCAGTAATCGTCATCGACCGCCATGCTGCGCCCGGCGGTCAGCGGGACGTCATGCGCACCGATGACATCGGTGTGGTCCTGCAGCCGGAAATAGACGTAGCTCGGGTTCTGGTTCATCAGCCACTGCATGCGGGCCGGGTTGGCCCGCATCCACAACCGAATGAAATCCATCGACATCTCGTCGAGGGTGGCGAGCCCCTGCTCGACGAGCACGCGGCCGACCGGCACGTATTCGCGGCCGTTCTGCCCATCGAACTTCACCCCGACCAGGCTGCCATCGGTCATCCGCACCAGCCCCGAACCCTGGATCTCCAGGAAGAACGCATCGATCGGGTCGTCGACCCAGAGCAGCTCGTACCCCTTGCCGTCGAGCAGACCGCTGGCGATCTCCGCCCGGGTCAGCCGCCGATCGCGCTCGACGCCGGGCCGGCGGTGGATCGGCACCAGATAGGGCGGGGTCGGCGTCCAGCTGCCGCGCAGCTCCGGCGCGAAATAGCCCGTGAACTTTGGCTCGGCGCCGGCTCCCGGCTGCACTTCGAAGGGCTGGAACCACGTCTCGAAGAACACCCGGGCGGCATCCGAATCGCCCGGCGGCACGGCGAAGGCGGCCGCGCAGATCGGCCGCCAATCCGCCACCCGGCCGATGTATCCGTTATAGTAAAGTGTCGAATCATCGGCGCGGGCGCCGTAATTCGAGCAGGTGTTGAGGAGGGCGGGCATCGCGGCTGCGACCTGGTCCTCCTGCCAGCCCGGGAGATCCGACCAGGCGACCGCGACCATGCCGGGCCGCTGTGGCGGCGGCGTTTCGGCGCAGGCCGCCAGGATGAGAAGAGCGAGCACGAGCAGATGACGGATCGACGGCATCGGCGGGATCCTGCGGTGGGGGCTCAGTCTTCGAAGACACGGTCGTCGGTGGTGCGATCGCCTGCCGGCCCGGGCTCGTCTAGCCGGTGGGCCTCCAGGCGTCCGCGTTCTTGCCGGCGTTCGGCCGCGTCCTTCTGCCGGTCCTCCGCGCTGCGACCGAAGCGCGCGCGATTCTCTGCAGCCTTCGCTGACGCCGCGCGCCGTTCCAGGGCCTTGCGGGCCCGGCGTAGATTGACGACCTCGCCCATGCTCCCTACCCCTGCCCGGCCCCGCGCGATGGCGACGATCGCGAGGGGGGCGTCTCGCGATCCGATGAAGCTGTGCTAATCAGTTGACCCCCATGGTTGTTCTAGCCGTAGCCGCGGGGCCGGTACAGATATCTGCACGCGATGAGATGCGCCGCGGCGCCAGGGGACGGTCATCGTGAGACGTACGCTGATCACGCTGGCGCTGCTCGTGGCCACGGTGGCCGCGCTCGCGCTGGTCGGGCCGTCTTTGATCGACTGGTCGGTGCAGCGCGACCGCATCGCGGCCGAGCTCACGCGCCTGCTCGACCGGCCGGTGGAGATCGCCGGGCCGCTCGACCTCGCCATGCTGCCGAGACCACATGTCATCGCCCATGATGTGCGTATCGGCGCCGCGGCGCCAGCCGGCGATGGTGCGACCGCCAGCGTCGAAGAGGTCCAGGCGACGCTGTCGCTCGGCCGGCTTCTGCTCGGCCATGTCGAGGCCGAGGAGGTTCTGCTGCGCCGGCCGGTGCTCATGCTGGATCCGGCCGCCGATACGGGCACGCTCGTCACGCCTGCGGCGGCGCTGCCCTCCTGGCTGACGCTCCGTACCGCGCACATCGAAGACGGGCGGCTGGTCTGGGCCGATCCGGTGACCGGCGTCTCCGTGGCGCTCGAGGCGATCGACGGTAGCCTTGCCCTCTCCCGCTCCGGCGTGGCGTCGCTGCGCGGCACCGCGACGCTAGCCGGCACACCGCTCAGCTTCGACGCCACCCTCCAGCCGCCGAGCACGCTCGGCGACATCGCGGTGACGGCCCGGCTCGACGTCGCTGGCGCCGTGGACCTGACGGTCGGCGGCACGATCCAGGCCGATGGCGGCTTCGTCGGTCAGCTCGAGGCATCGGGGCGCGACCTCGCCGCGGCGCTCGCGGCCATCGGCCGGCCGGCGCCGGCGGCGCTCGCCCGCGGCTTTGCGCTTTCGGCCAGCCTCCGCAGCGGTGCGGGGCATATCGAGCTCGGCCGACTCGCCGCGGATATGGGCGCCATCCGGCTCGAAGGGCTGCTCGGCTTCGCGACCGACGGCTCGGGTGCCGTCGACGCCACGCTGACCTTCAGCCGCATCGGGCTCGACACGGCGGGGCAGGGGGGGCCGGCCGCGACCCTGGCCGATGCGCTGGCGACGGCGCTCGCGAACTGGCCGCTCGCCGGCCCGGCCCGGCTCGATCTCGTCATGCCGGTGATCGATGTCGGCGACGGCCGGGTGCGCGATCTGCGCCTGCGCGGCACCTTCGAGGACGGGACGCTGACGCTGGACGATTTCGCCGCTCTGTTGCCCGGCGGCACCACGCTGACCGCGCAGGGCCGCGTCGTCGCTCCCACGGCCGCGGCGGAGCACGGTCCGGACTTCGCTCTCGAGCTGCGGGTGGCGAGCGATGATCTCCGCGGCTTTCTCGCCTGGGCCGGGCTGCCGCTGACCGAGGTGGCGTCGAATCGGCTGCGCCATGCCGAGGCGAGCTTCAGCTTCTCCGGCCATGCCGAGGGGTTCACGCTCTCGGGCGTCCGGCTGACGCTCGATGGTGCCGCCTATCGCGGCGGCATGGCCTATGTCGCCGCCGGCCCGAGCCGCGCCCGTCCGGGGCTCGGCATCCGGCTCGATGCCGACCGGCTGGATCTCGACGGCTTCCGTCTCGCCGGCTCGGCCTCCTGGTTGGCGCGCTGGCAGAAGGATGCCGCGTTCCGCAACGCGGTGACGCGGCTTCTGACCGGGGTCGATGCCAATCTCGATCTGCGCTTCGGCACGCTGCTCCTCGACGGGCAGAACTGGGCCGATGTCGGGATCGACGCGACGATCGCCGAAGGGTCGGCGATCATCCGGGCGGCCGGTGCGTCGCTCGACGGGACGCGGGTCGATCTCGCGGGCAGTGTCGAGGACCTGGTCGCGCCAAGCGGGTTGGCCCTCGACGTCGCGATCGAGAGCGGGGATCCGGCCGCAGTGCTCGCCATTCTCGGCGGGCGCGCGGTGCCGCGTCTGTCCGCCCTCGGCACCACGCGCGTGGCGGGGCGGCTGGCGGGGGCACCCGATGCACTCGATGTCGCCCTCACGATCGCTGCCCTCGACGGCACGCTCGATGTCGAAGGGACGATCGATCTGGCGCGGCTCGACCGGCCGACGGCCCTGTCGCTGCACCTCGTCCATCCCGATCTGCCGCGCCTGCTCGGCGCGCTCGACCCGGCGGCGGACCTGCCGGTCGGGCTCGGCGCGGCCGACATCCGCTGCGTGCTCGACGTGGATGCGGCGGGCTGGCGCTTCGAGGACGTCGACGCACTGCTCGGGACGATGCGGCTGACGGGGGAGGCCGCGCTCCTGCTCGACCGCGAACGACCCTTCCTCGACCTGTCGCTCGACGCGACGACGATCGACATCGCGGCGCTGCTGCCGCAATCCTGGACGCTCTCCGGACTACCCTCGATCGGCCCCTTTCCCAACCTCCGGATCGATCCGTCGATCCTCCGCCGGGTCGATGGCCGGTTGCGCCTCGCCGCGGGGGCGGTCGACTGGGGCGACTGGCGCCTCGACTCCGCCCAGCTCTCGGCGGTGCTGTCAGAAGGCCGGTTGGTCGTCGACCGGCTGGTCGCCGCGGTGGATGGCGGGACGCTCGGCCTGTCGGGCGAACTCGACGCCACCGGGACACCGGCAGTGCGCGCCTCGCTCGATCTGCTCGATGCCGATCTTGCCACGCTGCTGCCGCGACTGATCGGCACCGGCGGGCTCGACGGCCGCATCGATTTCGGCTTCGCTGGCGCTGCGACCGGTCAATCGCTCGCCGAACTCGCGGCCACGATTGCAGGCGACGGAAGGCTGGCGATCCGCGACGCCACCGCTCGCGGCTTCGATCTTTCGGCCGTGGCACCGCTCCTCGACGCGCCGGGGCAGCCGCTCGCCTTCCTCCAGGCGCTGCGCGACGCCTTCGCCGGTGGTGAGAGCCGCTTTACCACCATCCAGGCGACGCTGGGCGCGAGCGCCGGCCGCTTCGACACGCATGATCTGCGGCTCACCGCGGAGGAGGCGACGGGCACCGGCAGGTTCTGGGTCGATCTGGCGCGCTGGCAGATGCGCCTGCAGGCCGATTTCTCGTTCTACGGGCACGGCGAGCAGCCGCCGGTCGGTCTCGTGCTCGAAGGGCCGCCCGAGGCGCCGGTGCGCCGCCTCGACGCCCAGCCGTTGCTCAACTGGGTCGCCCGCCGCGCCGCGGAGGCCAGCGGAATGCTGCCCACACCGGACCCCGCCGAGGAGCCGTAATCGCCGCCTTCCCTCAGAAGATTCTGGATTCAGATCAAATTCTAAGATAATATTACAGGATGGTGGGGCCCGGCGCGAGCCGGGTGGCGGGAGCTTAGCCGGACGATGGGGAGAGCGGAGAGGTGGGCCCCGGACGATAGCGCGGCTCTGCCGCGGCGGGGTGAGCGGACGGGCCTGTGCATCCTGTTGCTATTGGTACAGTTCGGTGCCGTCGCCGCCATCGGCCTGCCGCCGGTGGTGCCGATCGCGTCCGGGCCGTCCGTTCACGGTATGGCCGCTCCCGGCCCGTTTGCTGGCGATCCGGCGCTACCAGATGGCCTTCAGACCGTGCCCGTCCTGGGGCGCAGCGGCGAGACCGCCCTCGCACGGCTGCCACTGGCCATCATCCCCTCGGCGAAATCCATCGCGGTCCAGGCGGTGCGGGAGGCGAGCGCCATCTCGACCTCGCCGCCAGCACCGGTCCTGCCGCATGGGCCGGTTGCTATGGTGATGGGCCTCGCCGATGCGCCGGACGCCCGGCCCTCCAGCCTTGCGGCGGTGCCGGTGGCGGCGGTCCCGCCAGCCGGTGTCGATACGCTCGACCGCCGCGAGCCGATCACGCTGCGCTCGGAGCAAGGGGTGCCGGTCGACACCGCCGGCATTCCGGTGCCGCCGCTTGATTTCGAGCCGACGCTGCGCTGACGAGCGGCGGTGCCCTCACCCGGTCGCGGCGAGGGCTGCTGCCGCGACCTCAGCCCGCTGCCCGGACCCGCGCCAGGAAGCCACGCGTCGGAGGGTTGGGCGATTCGATGCCCGCCGCCGCGGCGAAGGCATCGATGGCCTCGCGGGTGCGGCGCCCCATCACCCCGTCCGCCGGTCCGGGATCATAGCCCTGCCGCGCGAGAAGCTGCTGCAGCTCCCGCAGCTCCGCGGGACTCAGCACCGCGGTGTCGGCGAAGGCCGGATCGGCCTCGGTTGCCTCGCCGGCGGCGACCGGCGGCGGCGCATCCTCAGGCACGGTGACGCCGGGTGCGGCGGGGGTGGTGCCGCCGGAGGTGAGCCGGTCCAGCGCATCGCGCGCCTCCGCTACGCCGCGCTCTGCGGCGATCTGGTACCAGCCGGCGGCGGCGGCGAGGTCGGGCTCGCCGCTCAAGCCCCGCTCATAGAGCTGGCCAAGATTGAACGCGCCGCGGGGATTGCCATTGGTGCTGGCCGCCTGGAACCAGCTTGCCGCCTGCGCCGCGTCCGCCTCGGTGCCGTAGCCCTGTGCATAGGCAAGACCCACCGCGTTCTGGGCGTCCGGGTGACCGCCCTCGGCGGCGGCGAGATAGAGGCGGAAGGCCTCGGCCGGGTTGCGTTCGACGCCCCAGCCATTGTCTGTCAGAACGCCGAGATTGAAGATGGCGTTCAGCATGCCGGCATCGGCCGCCCGCCGGTACCAATAGGCGGCGGTCGGATAGTCGCGGGGCACGCCCTGGCCGAGTGCGTAGGCGGTGGCGAGGTCGTGCTGTGCATCGGCGTCTCCCGCTGCCGCGAGATCGGCCAGACGCTGGACCTCCGGGCTCGCATCCTCGGGCAGCGGCGGTGCCGGCGGCAGCGTCTCCGCCGCGCCGGGGGGCGGGGTGACACCGACGGGCGCAGCGTCGACCGCCTCGTCGTCAGCCGCTTCGTCGGGCGGCGGGGCGGGTTCTTCCGCCATCTCGCGCGCCGCCTCATCCTGCTCGATCCGCGCGGCGATCTCGTCGATGTCACCATCATCCGCCACCGCGGTGCCGTCCGGTGTCGGCGTCGGGCCGACCGCCGGCGTCGCGGGCGGCGCATCGACGGGCGTCGGGGCGATCGAGAGCGGCGGTGCCTCTTCCCGCTGATCGGCAAGCGGGCCCGCCGCCATCTCATCGGCGGCAGTGCCGTCACCCGCTTCGGTGCCGGCGATCTCGACGCCGTCGCGCGCATCATCGCCCAGCCACCACCAGGCGCCGCCGGCGATCAGCGCCAGCACCACGGCGGCGGCCGCGAGACGACCGAGTCCCGCGCCCCCGCGGCGATCCTCTTCGGCCTGCGGCTGGCGGTTCGGGCGCACCGCGTCACGCCGCCCGGCCGCCTCGCCCGGCTTGGTCACGGCGGTGCGGCCCTGTGTCGTGCCCGGCAGGACCGGCTTGCGGCCGGAGACGGTCTCACCCCGCGTCGCGTCGGCCCGACGCCCGGCATCCGCCGCATCCCCGCGGGTACCGGCCGCCGCTTCGACCCCCTGGCGCGGCGGTTCGGCCTCCGGGGCGACCCGCTCCGACAGCGAGGCGATCTCTCCGGACAGGTCGCGGATCGCCCGCTCGGCGGCCTCGAGCCGTCGTGTCAGCATCCCGACCGTCTCGCGCAGGCGCACCGTCTCCTCGGCCAGCGCCGGCGACGAAGCCTGTGAAGAGGCACCCTCGCCCCGGGTCATCGCTGCATCTCCGGTATGGGCGGCCCTGGGGTCGGTCTTCAGATGCGAGGCCAAAGCAAGCTCCCTGCAGTCGGCCGCCGAACATAATACAACGCAGCGCCGCCGGAAGGGATCCGAGCACTGCGACACCGTTCTCTCGGGTCGGACGCTCGCTTCCGTCGCGCCGGTTGCCCGATCTGCTGGTCCGCCTGCGCCGCGCGGGCGCTGCCTTATGGCCCGATTGTGACACCTTTGCGGTCCCGCGTCGCCTGTCGCTCGCAGCGTGCGGGACGGTGGTGCATGCTGGCCGGCACTGCGATTGCGGCCGCGATTGCGGACGGGCGGGCCGTCGGCTAACGTCCGCCCCGCCAGCGGCGATCGCGGCAGCGGACAGCATGCCGATGGGGCGTAGCCAAGCGGTAAGGCAGCGGGTTTTGGTCCCGCCATTCCCAGGTTCGAATCCTGGCGCCCCAGCCATCCCGCACCGCCGGTTCCCTCTGCCGTGCGGCTCGCATACCGGCGTACTGATCTTGGCCCACCGCCTCGCTTTCCCGTAGACTCGGGAGGTCGGCATCCGCCGACGCCCACTGATCGGAAGGATGTCCGGCGATGCATCGAGCGGCGAAGGCCACCGCTTCGGTATCCACGCGCCCCCGGCTGGCGCATCTAGGCGCGATGCTTCTCGCCACGGCTGCGCTCGTTGCACCGGATGCCGGGCTGGCCCAGGCGGAAGGTGGGGCGGCCGACGGCGGCAGCACCATCATCGTGCTGGATGCCTCCGGCTCGATGTGGGGGCAAATCGACGGTGTCGCGAAGATCACCATCGCCCAGCGGGCGCTGTCGGATCTCCTCGACAGGCTGCCGGATGAGGTGGCGCTCGGCCTCACCGCCTATGGCCACAATAGGCGGGGCGACTGCACGGACATCGAGACGCTGGTGTCGCCGGCCGCCGGCACCCGTGAGGCCATCCGCGCCGCGGTCAACGGGATCAGCCCGATCGGCATGACGCCGCTCTCTGATGCGGTGATGGCCGCCGCCGAGATGCTGCGCTACGAGGAGCGGCGGGCCACGGTGATCCTGCTGTCGGACGGGATCGAGACCTGCGACCGTGATCCGTGCGCCGTGGGTGCCGCGCTCGAGGCCGCCGGTATCGATTTCACCGCCCATGTGATCGGCTTCGACGTCACGGCGGAGGCCGATCGCGAGCAGCTGCGCTGCCTGGCCGAGAATACCGGCGGCACCTTCCTGGTCGCCGGGGACGCCGCCGAGCTGGCGCAGGCACTCCAGACCGTGGCCGAGCCCGCGGCCTCGCCTGCACCTACACCCCAGCCCGCCGCCACGGTGGACGTGACCTTCCTCGCGGTCGAGCGGAAGGACGGCCCGCCGGTCACCAGCGGGCTCGAATGGTCGCTGACCGAGGTCGAGAGCGGGCGCCTGCTCGCCGAGGGGCTGCGCATCGACGCGCTGCGGCTGTCGCTGGCGCCGGGCCTCTATCGGGCCGAAGTGGCGCGTGCCGCCGACGAGGCGACCGCGACCGCGGAGGTGACGATCACCGGCGCGACGCCGATGACGGTTGCGCTGGTGCTCGAGAGCGCGCTGCCCGAGGCCTCGATCGCCGCGCCGGCAGAGGCGCCGGCCGGAGCCACGGTGCTTGTCACCTGGGAGGGGCCGGGTGACGCCAGGGACTACCTGTCGGTCGCGCACCCCGAATCGGGCAATCAGAGCTACGTCAACTACACCTATGCGTCCCAGGGATCGCCGCTCGGCCTCGAGATGCCGCCCGAGCCGGGCCGGTACGAGATCCGCTACGTCCGTTCCGAAGGAGGGCACGTGCTGGCGCGCGCGTCGATCGACATCCTGCCGGTCGAGGCGACGCTTTCGGCTCCGGCGTCCGCCCCGGCGGGTGACACCGTCCAGGTCGAGTGGACCGGCCCCGGCTATCCGAACGACTATATCGCCGTCGCCCGCTCCGATCAGGCGGACCACGCCTACATCAACTATTCCTACCTGCGCGGGACCTCGCCGCTCGGCCTCTTGATGCCGCCCGAAGCCGGCACCTACGAGATCCGCTATGTGATGGCACAGGACAACACCGTCCTGGCGCGGCGGGTCATCGAGATCGCCGATGTCGGCGCCGCACTGATGGCGCCGGATACCGCCTTTGCCGGCGCGACGGTGGCGGTCGTCTGGAAGGGCCCCGCCTATGACGGTGACTATCTGGCGGTGGCACGCCCCGATCAGGGCGACCGGGACTACATCAACTACTCCTATCTGCGCGGCGCCTCGCCGACCGATCTGCTGATGCCTCCCGAGCCGGGCGTCTACGAGATCCGCTACGTGATGAGCCAGGACGGCACGGTGCTGATGCGCCGGCCGATCGAGGTGCAGCCCGTGGCGGCGACGCTCGCGGCGCCCAAATCGGCACCGGCAGGGGCAACCGTGCAGGTGGAGTGGTCCGGGCCGGGCTATGATGGGGACTATGTGACCGTCGCCCGTACCGAGGATGGCGACGGTTCCTATGTCAATTACACCTATGTCCGCGGCGACTCCCCCCTCGACCTGCTGATGCCGCCGGAACCGGGCGCCTATGAGATCCGCTACGTCCTGGGACAGGATGCGACGGTTCTGGCGCGTCTCGCGGTGACGGTGACGCCCGTCGAGGCCACGCTGACGGCGCCGAGGAGCGCCGCGGCGGGGTCGACGATTCTCGTCCAGTGGACGGGGCCGGCCTATGCCGGTGACTACGTGGCGGTCGCAGAGGCCGGTTCGGATGACGGTGCCTGGATTGACTACGGCTACACCCGCGACGGCTCGCCGGCCACCATCACGCTGCCCGAGGCGGCGGGCACCTACGAGCTGCGGTATGTGATGGGGCAGGACACGACGGTGCTGGCGCGGACCGTGATCAGCGTGGAGTAGGGCTCGGGGTTCCAGGGGCCGGGCGGGGCCGCGATTGCGCCGGCGCCCGTACCGGCCCATATTGCAGCGCAATGCGTATTATCCCGAGTGAGGCGGCCATGGCCTTCGACGTCCGCGTGATCGACGATTTGATGCGGGTGGCGACCGGTGCGCTGGGCACGGCCGCCAGCCTGCGGCAGGAGGCCCGGTCCCGGATGCGGGACCGTTTCGAGCAGGTGCTGTCGCGGATGGACGTCGTCACCCGCGACGAGTTCGAGGTGGTGCGGGCGATGGCCGCGACCGCCCGGGACGAGCAGGAGACGCTCGCCGAACGGCTTGCGGCACTCGAGCTGCGTCTGGCCGAACTGTCCGCGCCGGCCGAGGCCGGGACGCGGCGGCGGGTGTCGGGCGAGGCCGCTGCCGGCACCGGGCCGAAGCGCCGTCCCGCCAGCCGCAAGCGCGTCCCCGCCGGCGACGCTTCCTGACGGGCCCGGCGCGGCCCGGGCCGCCTCCCGCCCTCACAGCCGCCATACCGCCGCCGCTTGAAGCGATTGCCGCCGTGAAGCGATTGCCCGGGCATTGGGATTATGCCACCGTCGATATAGCGGGTGATCGACGGCTTGAACCACTACGCGTAGCGGAACGGCCCTCGGGCCAGCTCCGGTCGCGGGTCCTGCGGACCGAAGGGACGACCATATGACCGCCATCTCCACAACCGAAATCGACGGCACCACCCAGAACCCCCTCGACGTCGTCGAGGAGGTGGTGGCGGCCTTCGACTGGAGCTTCGAGCGCCCGACCGGCGACGAGATGCTCGCCGAGGTCACGGGTCGCTGGGGCACCTATCGCCTGTTCTTCTTCTGGCAGGAGGAGGTGTCGGCGATGCAGTTCTCCTGCCAGTTCGACATGACCGTGCCGGCGGCGCGCATGCGCGAGGTTGTCGACCTGCTGGCGACGGTGAACGAGCGGCTCTGGCTCGGCCATTTCGATGTCGATGTCGACGAATCGAACCCGATGTTCCGCCACACCCTGCTGCTGCGCGGCACGCAGGGGGCGACGGTCGAGCAGATCGAGGATCTCGTCGACGTCGCGCTGACCGAGTGCGAGCGCTTCTACCCCGCCTTCCACTTCGTGATCGCCGGCGGCAAGTCCGCGAAGGAGGCGGTGGCGGCGGCGATCCTCGACGTGGCGGGCGAGGCGTGAGCGGGATGGCGGACCGGAGGCCGGACCATCGCGGTATGATGGTGCGGGTGGCGTCGTGACGCGGGTGCTGCTCGTCGGCTGCGGTCGCATGGGACGGGCGCTGCTCAGCGGTTGGCTCGCCTCCGGAAGCGTCGGCGCGATCGATGTGGTGGAGCCGGCGGCTGCGGCGCTGCCCGAGGATGAGCGGCTGCGGTGCCATGCGGCGGCCGAAGCGCTGCCGGCCGACCTTGTGCCGGACATCGTGGTTTTCGCCGTCAAGCCGCAGGTCCTGCCGGAGGTGATCGGTGCCTATCGCCGCTTCGCCGGACCGCGGACCGTCTTCCTGTCGATCGCCGCGGGCCGCACGCTCGGTTTCTTCGCCGAACACCTCGGCGAGGGGGCCGCGGTGGTCCGGGCGATGCCGAATACCCCCGCCGCCATCGGGCGCGGCATCTCTGTGCTCGTCGCCTCGCCAACCGTTTCCGACAGCCAGCGTGCCCTTGCCGAGGGGCTGCTCGCCGCCGGCGGCGAGACCGCCTGGGTCGAGGAGGAAGGGCTGATCGACGCGGTCACCGCCGTGTCGGGCAGCGGCCCGGCCTATGTCTTCCTGCTCGTCGAGGCGCTGGCGGCGGCCGGCCGGCGCGAGGGGCTGCCTGAGGCGCTCGCCATGCGGCTCGCCCGCAGCACCGTGATCGGTGCGGGCGCGCTCGCCGCCGCCTCGCAGGAGGATGCCGCGGCGCTGCGGGTCGCGGTGACGAGCCCGAAGGGCACGACGCAGGCGGCGCTCGACGTGCTGTTGGCCCCCGACGGTCTGCCGGCGCTGATGGGGCGGGCGGTCGCGGCGGCGGCGCGGCGATCGCGCGAGCTCGCCTCCTGACCACCGGGGCCCGAGCCGACCGAGCGCCCCGACCCGGGCGTGCCGTCCTGGGCGGCGGTGCCGGCTGGGTCTATGATGGACGGATACGGAACGGAGGCCCGTGATGACGGACGATTTGGCCGACCGGATCGTGATGGCAGCGCTGGAATGCGCGGCCGAGAAGGGCTGGCGGCGCCTCACCATCGAGGAGATCCGCACTGCAGCCGGCGTGTCGCAGGCCGACATGGCGCGTCACGCACCCTCCAAGGCCGCGATCCTCACCGGCTTCGTCCGCATGGTCGACCGCGCGGTCCTGGCCGGCGGGCCGGTGGGTGCCGAGGAGAGCGTCCGCGACCGGCTGTTCGACCTGATGATGCGCCGCTTCGACGTGCTCAGCGAGCATCGCGAAGGCGTGCGTGCGGTGCTGAAGGATCTGCGCGCCGATCCGGGCGCGGCGCTCCTTCAGGGGCCGCAGCTCGAACGGTCGATGGCGCATATGCTGGAGGCCGCCGGCGTTACGACGAGCGGCCTCGCCGGGGCGCTGCGCGTCAGGGCGCTGGTCCTGATCCATCTGCTGGTGCTGCGCGTCTGGGAGACCGACGAGACGCCCGATCTCGCCCGCACGATGAAGGCGCTCGATGAGCGGCTGCGGCAGGCCGAGCAGATGGAGAACAGCTTCGGGGGGATGCTCTGCCGCCGCAAGGCGCGCCGGGAGCCGCCTCAGGAGGAGGCTGCCTGATTGTGCGCTGCACAATCGGTCCTTGACTCCGCGCCGCGAGCGCTTATGTTGCGGTGCAGCATAGTCAAGGAGCAGGTGCGATGGCCACCACCGGTACCCCCACCTGGGATTTCGACGTCACCAAGTTTATGGCGGATTTCAAGCTGCCGCGATTTGACGTCGAGGCGATGATCGCCGCCCAGCGCAAGACGATCGAGGCGATGGCTGCTGCCAACCGGACCGCGCTCGAGGGTGCGCAGGCGGTCGCGCGCCGCCAGGCCGAGATCATGCGCCAGTCGGCCGCCGACTGGCAGAGCCTGTGGTCGGTCCCGCTCGCCGCCACGAATGGCGAGGCCGATCCGGCCGGCCAGCAGGCCGCGGCGATGAAGGCGATCTTCGAGAAGACGGTCGCCAATATCCGCGAGCTCTCCGAGCTGGTCGCGAAGTCGAATGGCGAGGCCGCCGAGATCGTGACCAAGCGCGTCAGCGAGAGCTTCGACGAGATCCGGACCATCGTCTCCAAGCACTGAGCGCTTGGTGCCGGGAAGGGCGGCGAGGCCGCCCGCTCCGGGCCTAATCTGCGACGACGATTGCGACACCCGCCGCCTCAAGCCGCGCCTGCGCCTCGGGCGGCGGCGGGCTGTCGGTGATCAGCATGTCGATGCGGTCGGCGTCACAGACGCGGACCAGCCCCTGTCGGCCGAACTTGCTCGCATCCGCGACGACGATCACCCGTTCGGCCCGGTCGATGACGACGCGGCTGAACTCGGCCTCAGCCAGATCGTAATCCATCATCTCCAGCGCATCGCTGATCGCGCCGACCGAGAGGATCGCGAGGCGCACCCGGAATTGTGAGACGAAGGCGGCGGCGCTCGGTCCCAGCGCGGCGCCGTCATCGGCCCGCAACTCGCCCCCCGCCATATAGACCCGATTGCCGTTGCGCGTGGCGAGGCTGCGCGCGATGTCGACGCAGTTGGTCACCACCAGCAGGTCGCGGTGATCGACGAGCGCGCGGCCGACATAGGCGGTGGTGCTGCCGGTGTCGAGCATTACGGAATCGCCGTTCAGCACCTCGCGGGCCGCACGCCGGGCAATCGCCTGCTTCGCCTCGGCATTGGTCGCCATTCGCTGGCCGAAGCTTGGTTCGTGCGGCAGCGTGGGCAGGGCGACGCCGCCATGGAAGCGGACCAGGAGACCCTCCTCCACCAGCGCCGCGAGATCGCGGCGCACCGTCTCGTCGGAGACGTCGAGCGCGCGGGCCAGCTCGGCCACGCTGGCGCTGCCGCGGCCCCGCACGGCGCGCAGGATCGCCGCCTGACGGCCGGGCCGTCCGGCGGTCGGGCCGGTGGCGGGGGAGGCGAGAAGGGCGGTCATCGTCGCGTTCGGGCCGGGCCTCATGTGGGATCCGTTGGGGCTCGTTGGAAAACGATAGCCGATCCTGTGGAAATCGGACAATCGGCGCTTGTCGGCCCCGCCACGATGGGGTTGACTTCCGTTCGGAGCGGGCTGCGCGCCCGCGGGGGAAGGGAGGACGACAATGCGCATCACGCTCACCGGGTCGGCCTGCGCGCTGGCGCTTGCGATCGCCGCCGGGCCGTTCACGGCTCCGGCCTGGGCCCAGCCCGAATCCACCGATCCGATCCGCATCACGCTGCATGACTGGACAGGTCAGCATCTCTCGGCCCACATCATGGGCGAGGTGCTGTCGCGGGCCGGCTACACCGTCGAATACGTGCAGGCCGACTATCTGGCCCAGTTCGCGGGGCTGGAGACCGGCGATCTGACGGTCGCCATGGAGATCTGGGCGACGACCGGCAAGGAGGCGCTGGACGCCGCGCTCGCCACCGGTGGCGTTGTCAATGCCGGCGAGAACGGCATGCTGGCCATCGAGGAGTGGTGGTACCCGCTCTACATGAAGGAGGCGTGCCCCGGCCTGCCGAACTGGGAGGCGCTGCTCGAGCCCGACTGCGCCGAGGCCTTCTCCACCGCCGAGACGGCTCCGTCCGGCCGCTATCTCGGCGGACCGGTGACCTGGGGCGGGTTCGACGAGGAGCGGGTCGAGGCGCTCGACCTCGATTTCGAGGTGGTGCATGCGGGCACCGATGCGGCGCTGTTCGCCGAAATCGAATCGGCGGTGCAGCGCCAGGCGCCGATCATCGCCTGGGTCTATGCGCCGCACTGGGCGCCGGCGAAGTTCGAGGGCGAGTGGGTGGATTTCCCGCCCTATGAGGCGGCCTGCTACGAGGACCCGTCCTGGGGCCCCAACCCCGATCTGGCCTATGATTGCGGCAAGCCGCGCGGCCCGATCTGGAAGGTGGTGTGGGCCGGGATGGAGGAGAAGTGGCCCGGCGCCTTCCACGCCGTGCAGAACTTCACCATCGACAACGACACCATGTCCCAGCTCATCGTCCAGGTCGATCTCGAAGGCGGCTCAGTCGAGGCGGTCGCGCGCGGTTGGGTGGACGCCAACGAGGACGTCTGGTCGGCCTGGCTGGCGCAGTGAGGCGCGCGCACGGGGGCAGGGGGCCGCATCGGACGTGAGCGGGGAAGCGAAGCTCGCCTGCCGCGGGGTGTGGAAGCTGTTCGGCCCGGATGCCGCCGGCTTCCTCGCCCGCGGTGGGCCGAGGGACGAGGAGTCGCTGCGGGCGGCGGGGCTGATCGCGGCGGTGCGCGATGTCGATCTCGACGTCGCGCCCGGCGAGATCTTCGTCATCATGGGCCTGTCGGGGTCCGGCAAATCGACGCTGGTCCGCTGTCTGTCGCGGCTGGTCGAGCCGAGCGCGGGCGAGATTCTGTTCGACGGGCAGGATCTCCTGAAGGCCGATGAGCGGACGCTGATCGAAATCCGGCGGCGGCGCATGGGCATGGTGTTCCAGCACTTTGCCCTGCTGCCGCATCTGACGGTGCTCGACAATGTCGCCTTCCCGCTGGCGGTCCAGGGGTTGGACCGGGCCCGGCGCGAGGCGCGGGCCCGTGCGATGATCGAACTCGTCGGGCTCGGCGGGCGCGAGCGGTACTTCCCACGCGCGCTCTCCGGCGGCCAGCAGCAGCGGGTGGGCATCGCCCGCAGCCTCGCGGTCGAGCCCGAGCTCTGGTTCCTCGACGAGCCGTTCTCAGCCCTCGATCCGCTGATCCGGCGCGAGATGCAGGACGAGTTCCTGCGGCTTCAGG
>CAYORM010000040.1:0-26211 GCA_964406375.1 uncultured Mycobacteriaceae bacterium
GCTGGATCCTCCTGAAAAGTCAATGGCCTCTCCGTGTTCCAACTAAAATTCTCAGTGGCAACAGTTACCAAGGAGATAGCGTTGCGAATAACTTCGACATTTCCGTATATTTCCATCGATAGAAAAAGGCGCCCTGGAAGGGTTTCGTAGCAGAACAAGTTTATCTGCATTTCACGTTCGGCGTCCGAGACAGTCCGAACGAAGGCGCGATAACCGTCGCCATGAAAGTCGAGCCTCCATGCCGACTGGGCCGCAGGCATTTCGCCAAAAAGCATTCTGAAGACGCGTGGCTCGCTTTTTTGGAACCTGCTTGCCTCTTCGCCAGGGTATCGGCTTAGCCCCCACCCATCGACATCTTCCCGAGAAAACCAGATTATTTCAGAGGGCAAAGCGAAAGTCACAAAGGCCGCAATAGATCCGTACGACACGCCATTCTGTGCCACATGATTTGCGATTTCATCATTGCACTTCTGGTCAGGCAGCCCCCCGCGAGAGCAACTATGCTGTCCTATTCGTCCGAAGGGTTCAACTGTCCGGTATTGTCCCGCGACAAACACGATTGACGCGCACGCCGACGCGCAGCTTGCGCCATTAGGGACGACCGTTCGTACCGCGTAATTCTGAAGCACGTCTGAAACACGAAATGCTTCATTTACACTGCCGCCCGGACTGTCAAGCAGCAGCACCCTCGTGCCGTCCGCCCAGACACTCGCCTCCTCTATGATTTCAGAGAGTTGGTCGGCGAGGCCGCCGGATATTTCACCAGACATGCGAACGACACTGTGGCCGCGCCATTGCTCGATGAAAACACTTCCAGCTATGGCGGGCGCGGCCACGGCGAATGGCAGCGCGACGAGTATAATATATGTGACGATTTTGTAAAATACGGTCATGAACAAATTCCTGCGTCCATTACGCTTATATGTCCACCGACACGTCGACTTATAGGTGCGTCTCGGCGCCCTGGACATCCCTCTGCGGACCTTGCCGGTTCTGTTCTTGCCCTGGCATATGGCGTCGCGAAGCCCCTTCTAGGACCCCAATCTTGCGCAGTTTGGCGACCTTATGAGCGACAGGCCTCTTTCGATTCGGCAAATCCGTCCGCCTCGCAAGTGTGGCAGCCTATTGACATGCTATACAATGGTCCCACCCTCCATGCGGCTAAGCTCCGATCCTATACCCTCTCATCAAAACCACGTCGAAGGTCCGACCGCAACACGCCGGGCGGCTGCGAGCTGGGGCGGAAGCTGCGCGGTCATCCGTCGCCAAGCTAGGCGAGAGCCGCGCAAGCCGGCGATCACGAGCGGCCGAGACCCGCCACGGGGGAACCAAGCGCCCCGGAAGCTGATCTCGACCCCTCGGATTTCTGTGGCGGAACCTACGGCCCCCCGCCTACTGGAGCCATCCCCGCAGCAGCCCGCTGACGAAGGCGGTCAGGTAGGTCAGGGCGACCCAGCCGAAGAAGCTCCCCCAGCCGACATCCCCCGTGATCTTCAGGACGATCAGCAGGAGGAAGACAAGCCCGCACAGCTTGGGGACGTGGCGAAGCACCACGAGGTCGATAAGGCGCCCGAGATGGTACATGGTCGCCACCCTCACAACGCCCCGCCACGCCAGACGCCCTTCGGCATCTGAACGGTGCGGATCTCCTTGGGGTACTCAGGCGGCGGGAACCGGTTCACCTGAATCATGAGGCCGCTGGCGTACTCGTTAACGTCGAGAACGGCGCTCCACTCCAGGTGTCGGTGCCACTCCCGGGACCCATCCTCGAACTCGAACAGGGTCCAGTATTCGAAGGCGGTGTCGTCCATCACTCACAGCCCTCCGAGCTTCCGGGCAACATCTGCCGCCCGAAGATGCGTGTAGCGGGCCAGCATCCGGTAATCCTTGTGGCCCGAGATGAGCGCGACTTCGGGAACAGACAGGCCCCGCTCGAAGAAGCGGGAGACAGCCTCGTGCCGCAGGTCGTGCAGCCGGAGGTCCGTTACCCCGGCCCGGGCTTTCAGCCGTTCCCATGCGAGCCGCAGAGCGTTGGGAGACATGGCAAAGACCCTCGACTCGTCATCCTTCCGGTTCAGGGCTCGGAGCACAGCCACCGCCTCCTGGGACAACGGGACGTGCCGTGGTTCGCCATTCTTCGTCATCGGCAGGAACGCCGTGGCTGTTGTTAGGTCGACGTTTCTCCATTCCAGGGACAGAAGCTCGCCTCGTCTCATCCCGGTCTCCTTCGCCAGCCTGATCACCGGCTGCAGGGGTCTTCCTTCACAAGCTGCGATCAGCCGGCGCCATTCATCCTCCGTGACCCTCCGACGCCGCGCGTCCGACACCCTGGGCTTGGTGATGGCAGCGACCGGGTTGACGGGCAGGGGGACGCCCCACTCGCGGATGGCGAGGTTGAAGGCGTGTTGCAGGACGGCCAGCTCTCTCTTGACGCTGTTCGGCTTCACGGACCGCAATCGGTCATCCCGATATCTCGCGACGTGGGTGGAGCGGACGCCTTTCAACTGAACCGTGCCGATCTCATGACGGCGGATCGGCCGGAGCAGGTAGGCCTCCTTCGCGCTGGAGCGCTTGGAGCTCGTGATTCTCCGTTCGTAGAGGTCGAGAAGGTCGATGACGGTGGGAGAGGGAGGAAGGGGTGAGGGTAGGCCGGCCTCGGATGCGCCCCTCTCCAATGCCACCTCGCTTGTCCTTGCCCAGGTGACCGCGTCTGCCCGCATGGTGAAGGTCTTGGACAGGGGCGGGTGCCCCTTCAGACGGATGAGCGCCTGCCACCGGCCGGCTGGGGTCTTTCGAATCGTTGCCATCGTAGAAGTCCAGTGTGATGGAAATGGACTTCCCGTGGCCTCTCAGACCCTGCTATCGCCCCCGACTTGACGAGCCCGACCGGATAACCGATTGATTTCGCCGCATCGCCGGACGGCCAGCCGTTCTGCGATACCGGGACCGGGGCCATAGCTCAGCTGGGAGAGCGCCTCGTTCGCAATGAGGAGGTCGGCGGTTCGATCCCGCCTGGCTCCACCAGGTCCCCCTCCTTCCGAAGTGTGGCCGAACGCGACAGGCGCCGTCCGGCGTCCTGATCCTCAAGGTGCGGTCGGCCGGCGTTTCGTCGTCCGGCAGACCTTCGACCCATGCGGTCAAGAGGCTGCGCCCTTCATTCGATCGTCGACTGGCTCTCGTGAGCTCTGGTCGCCTCGGCCAGGGCCGGCGGGTCTTCGCCTCCTTTTCGTGCATCGACGGACGGCCGGTCCGATAGCTCTCGCGATTGGACCAATTCATTCGACCGGAGATGGATATGAACTGGGTTCTCCCGATGGTCGGTCCGGTTATCGGTGGAATGCTCGCGATTGTCATCAGCTCTACGCTGACACAGAGACGGGAGCGGCAGGCCGAATGGCGTGCGCTGCGTTTCGCTCAGTACAGGGAATTCGGCCTCGCGGTGGCTGCCTTCGCCTACAATCGGAGCATCAGCCCGGAAACGCGGAAGCAGGCGGAAGAACGGTACTCAGACGCATATACGAGCGTCATGCTGATCGCTCCGAAGGAGGTCGTCGCCGCAATCCGGTCCTATCAGGAGGTGATGGGCGCGCATAACTATGACCGGGCCTCACCGGAGGAGCGTGAGAGGGTTCGCGACGCGATGTTCCGGGCCATACGCCGGGACATTCACCCATCGATGAAGGCGGGTGAGGACGAGCTGACATTCCCGCTGACCGGCCTGTCGGCACCACGCGAGCCCGATCCGTCCGCGGCTCCTAAACGAGAGGGGGATTGAAGCTGGGCTGCAAAAGGGGAAGGATACCGGAACCCATGCCGCCCCTCAGCTTGCCGCGGCGTGAATAGCCGGCCGGCCTGTGACGCAGGCTGCCGTGAGACTCATCCGCTGGCTGCCTCGACGGGGGTGCGCGGCGCTTGTGTCGGAACGCCGACGAGGCGCGGCGTGACGACGACCTGAGCGCCCTCGATCTCGGCGGCGATCCGGTCCTCGATCGCGCGGACGGTCGCGTCGATCGCGGCGAAATCGCGCTCGGCGGTGAAGCCGAGGCCGACATCCACCTCGAAGCTGCTGCCCGACCGCCGGCTGCGGCACCATTCGAGACTGTCGTAATCATCGAAATACGCGGCGAGGGCGCGGTTGATGCCACGCTGATGCGTCTCATCGAGCGTGCGGTCGACGAGATCGGGCAGCGCCACCTGCACCAGCTGCCAAGCCGCCTGCAGGTTGACGACGACGACGATCGCGACGCCGATCCGGTCCGCCCAGAGCGCGACGTCGGGTGAGCGGCTGAGCTGGTCGAGCGCGACCGCCGCGACCACGGCACCCGAACTGACCGTCCGGGCGACCGCGACCCGGAACTGGGTGCCGACGATGACCGAATCGCCGTCCCGCGTGGCGCGCAGCAGCGGTGGCAACGCGACGACGTTGGTGAGGAAGTTCACCAGTACCAGCACGACGGCGGTGCCATTGAGCCAGCCGATCTCGTTCTCCGCCGCACTCTTCGCCAGTACGCCATAGATGAGCAGGGCGGTCGCCGCCGCCAGCAGTACGGCCACGCACAGGGCGAGGATCTGTTCGATCTTCCCTAGCCCGTAATCGTAGACGCTGGTGTGGTTGCGATGGATGCGGCGCAGCGTGGTCAGGGAGGAGATGGCGACGGCGATCAGCAGGAAGCCGCGCACAATCTCGCCGATCATGGTGATCGAGCCGACGAGGACCGCCACCACCGCATAGGGGAAGATCAGCACGCAGTCATAGGCGAAGGACAGGAAAACCGCCCGCTCCATCCGTGATTGCGTCTCGGTCGGGGCGGCGCGTGTCATGTCGCGGCGCACGAAACCCGTCGCGGCGTCACCGTGACGCGGGCATTGGGGAAGCCGGCGGCCAACCGGGCCTCGATGGTACGGGCGGCGCGATCGACATCGGCGAAAGCCCGGTCGGCCGCGAAGCCAAGGCCGATGCTGACCTCCACGACATCGCCCGCCCGCCGGCAGCGGCACCATTCCAAGCTCTCATACTCCTCGTGTGATTCGGCGAGCGCGCGGTTGATGCGCCGCTGTTCGGCCTCGCCCAGGGTGCGGTCGAGCAGATCGGGCAGTGCGCCGCGCATCAACTCGATCGCGGCGTGCAGGGTGACGAGGACGACGATGGCGGCGCCGATGCGGTCGGCAGCCAGCGCCAGTGCCGGGTCGCTGGTGAACTGATGCACCGCGACCGCCGCCACGACGAAGACCGAGCCGACGGTCTTGGCGAATTTCGAGCGCAGCTGGGTCCGGACGGTCACCGAGAAGCCGTCGCGGGCCGAACGCAGCAGCGGGATCAGCGGCAGGCTGTTGACGAAGAAGTTGGCAATCGTCAGCCCCACCGCCGCCAGCTCGAGCGTCCCGATGCCCGGCGGGGGGACCGACGTCTTGGTCCAGGCGCGCCAGGCGATGACCAGCGCGGCGACGAGGAGCAGCCCCGAGACGGCGAGCGCCAGCAGCTGTTCGACCTTGCCCAGCCCATATTCGAAGGCACCGGTCCGGCCCCGGTGGTGCCGGCGCAACATCAGCCAGGAGACGATGGCGATCGTAATCAGCGGCACGCCCCGCGACGCCTCGCCCACCATGGTCAGCGATCCGGAAGCCGTCCCGACCCAGAACTGCAGGGGAATTATCAGGCAATCGAGGAAAAAGGCCATGAAGATGGCTCTTTCCCGCCGCCGCTGCTCGCCTGTCACCACCACACGCATGGACCCGTCATACTCCGGGCGAAGGCCGGCGCGCCAGCGGGTGCTAACCTTTCACCGCGCCGCGCATCAGCCCCTCGACGACATAGCGCCAGACCAACACGACCAGCAGCAGCGTCGGCAGCACCGCGATGAAGATCGCGCTGTTGAGCAGGCTCCACGACACGTCGGTGTTGCGGGCGAGGGCGGCCATCACCACCGAGAGCGGCCGGCTCTGCGCGTCGCCCGACAGCACCATCGAGAACATGAATTCGGCATAGGAGAGCATGAAGGCGAACAGACCCGTCGCGCAGATCGACGGCAGGGCGAGCGGCAGCGCGATCGAACGGAAGGCGCGGAAACGGCCGCAGCCATCGATCACCGCGGCTTCGAACAGCTCGGGCGGCATCTTGCGGAAGAACACCGACAGGATCAGCACGACGAAGGGCAGGGCGCGTGACAGGTGGACGAGGATCACGCCGGCGCGGGTGCCCAGGAGGCCGAGCGCCTCGACGATGATGTAGAAGGGCGTCACCAGCGCGACCGTCGGCACCAGCGGCGCCAGGATGAGGTAGAGGAAGCTCAGCTTCTTGCCGGGGAAGGCGAAGCGGGCGAAGGCATAGGCGGCCGGCGCGCCGAACAGGAGCGACAGCGCCGCGACCGAGAGCGAGATCACCGCGCTGTTGAGAAGGCTCTGCGGCACCTGCCGCGCCGCGTCGGAGATCATCGCGCGATTGGCGCCCTCGGCCATGTAGGAAGAGGGCAGTTCGCCGGTGAAGATGTAGCGGTAATTCTCGAAGGTGATCCCGTCGTCGAACAGTCCGCGGTCGGGATTGAACAGGATCCGATCGGGGACGACGCTGCCGACCGCCGACATCAGCACTGGGCCGGCGGTGAAGGCGAAGAGCGCGAGCGCCGCCAGGAAGACGAGCAGGGAGCGGAGGGCCGTCGGCATCTCAGCTCTCCGCGAACAGGTCGGAGGGCAGGGCGCGGACGATCGCCATGATCATCGCGGCGGAGATCGCGACAACGATGAAGGCGACGGCCGAGCCGGCGCCGAAATCATACATCGAGAAGCTCTCGCGCCAGATCTGGAAGGACAGCAGCGTCGTCGCGGTGCCGGGCCCGCCACCGGTCATCGCGTAGACGAGGTCGTAGGTCGTGAAGGCGGTGAGGGCGTTGTAGACGAGCAGCACGACGATCATCGCCTTGATCTGCGGGAAGACGACATGGCGGAAACGCTGCAGCGGTCCCGCGCCATCGACGCGCGCCGCCTCCAGCAGCTCGGGATTGATCGCCGAGAGGGCGGCCATCACCAGGACCACCGAGAACGGCACCTGTGTCCAGACATGGGCGGTCGCGACCGACAGGAAGGCGAGGTCGGGATGGGTCAGCCAGGGGATCGAACGGTCGATCAGCCCGAGGCTGCGTAGCGTGTTGTTGATGAGCCCCCAGCTCGGGTTGAACACCCAGATCCATAGCACCGCGCTGATCGCCCCGGGCAGCACCCAGGGCAGCAGCACCACCGACCGAACGACCGACCGGAAGGCGAAGTTCTGCCGCAGGAAGAGGGCGACCAGCACGCCGAGCGCGACGATCACCGGGGCGGTGACCAGCGTGAACAGCAGTGAATTGCGCAGCGCCGCCCCGAAATAGTCGCTGCGCAGCACGCGTTGGTAATTATCGAGTCCCGCCCAGCTCTCGATCGGGAAGAGCAGCTGGACCTGGTGGAGGCTGGTCCAGAGCGCCTGACCGACCGGGTAGAGGGTGAACAGCATCACCGGCAGCAGGGCCGGCCCCACCCAGCCGGCGGGGAAACGCCGCATGGTCCACATCGCCTTCGCCGCCACTCGCCGGGGCAGGGAACGGGCGGGCCCCGACCGGCCCGCCCGTCATTCGCATCCGTATATGGATTATCGGGCGGCTTCCATCTGCGCCCGCAACTCGTCCCAGCGCTCGGCGCCGGCGGTCATCACATCCTCGACCGTCGCCTCGCCGACCATTGCCTGGGCGAGCAGCGGCCGGAAGGCGGCCGACCAGATCGAGGTCCATTCGGTCCAGGTGCCGGCCTTCGCCCGCTCGACCTGGCCCTGCAGCACGCCCATATCGACCCAGCTCCCCCAGGCCTCGACGACCTCCGCATCGGACAGCAGCGGGAGCTGGCCGAAGCCGAGCCCCTTCTCGACCGCCCAGCGCTTGGCGACGTCATAGGGCGGCCCCGCCATGAACGCGATGAACCTCCAGGCGGCCTCGGCACGCTCCGGATCGGCGGCGGTCGCGGCCGACATCGCGTAGAACTTGGTGAAGCCGAGCGTCGAATGCGCCTCGCCGGGCATCGGCGCCAGCGCGAACTGGCCGGCGAGCGGCTGATCGGCCGTGTTGTTCAGCGCCGCCAGCACGTAATTGTAGACGATGGTGAAGGCGTGGTTCCCGGTGTTCATCGCCGGGATGATGCGCGATTCGTGATTTTCGAACGCCACGAGGTCGGCGGCCACCGCGTCCTGCAGCCATTGCAGCTGCTGCCAGGCCGGATGGTCGGGCGAGGCGAAGGCGGCCGTGCCGTCCTCGTTGAACAGGTCGCCGCCGCGCCCGTAGACCTGGGCGACGAAGGCATCGAAGAAGTTCGGCAGCTCCTGATTATATTCGTAGACGATCGGATGCTCCATCCCGGCATCCTTGAGCGCCTGGGCCGCCGCGGTCACCTCCTCCCAGGTCTCCGGCACGGCGATGCCGGCTTCCTCGAGGATCCTCGCATTGTAGAGGAAGGAGATCGTGTCGGCGTAATAGGGCAGCCCGTAGAGGTGCCCGTCATAGGTCATGTCGCTGATCGTGAAATCCGCCAGATCCTCGCGCCAGGCGGCGATCTCCTCCGGCGCCACCTCATCGAGCGGTGCGAGGAAGCCGGCGGCCGCCCAGGCCGGCAGCCAGTCCTGGCCACCATAGAGGATGTCGGTCTGGGTGCCGCCGCGGAAGCGCAGCACCATGCTGTCGTGATAGTCGGGCCAGGTGTAGTCGGTTACGTTCACCTTGATGCCCGGGTTGGCCGCCTCGAACTGCGCGACATTGTCCTGAATCGTGTCGAGCGAGTAGTTCCAGACGACGAATTCCAGGGTGATGTCCTCGGCGACGGCCGGATTGGTCGACCAAAGCGCGAGCGCGCCGGCGGCCATCGCCGATGCGCACGTCGCGAGCCTGCTGCGCGTGCTCTGCATGATCCCCTCCCTATCCGTCGAGGCCGCCGCCTGCGCCGCGCGGTCGAGGCCGGCTGGTCGCGCATGCACAGCGCATCGCCGCGGCGGATCCCCGAATGGTGAACCACTAGACCAATCGCCGGCCGTTTGATCAAGTAGAACCGTCGGCGACCGGACCGTGCCGGAAACCGCCGCCGTCGCCGAGGAGGATGCCGCGTGAAGTGGGAAGAGCTGACCGTACCCGATATCGAGGCGCTGGATCGCGAGAGCACCGTGCTGGTCCTGCCCTGCGGGTCGGTCGAGCAGCACGGCCGGCACGTGCCGCTCGGCTGCGACACGATGCTGGCCCGTGCCGTCGCGCTGGATGCCGCCGTCCGCCTCGGCGAGACGCCGCGCGTCGTGGTGCTGCCGCCGCCCTGGTACGGCTTCTCGCCCCATCACATGTCGCTCGCTGGCACGGTCACACTGCGCTCGGAGACCTATATCGCGCTGGTGAAGGACATCGTCGGCAGCGTCGTCGCGCATGGCTTCCGGCGCGTCCTGCTGCTCAACGGCCATGGCGGCAACGTCGCGATCCTCGACGTCATCGCCTCGGATCTCGGCCATGCCTTCCACGGCCGGGCGCGCATCGCCACGGCGACCTATTTCCTGCTCGCGGCGCCGCGAGCCGCCGAGTTCCGCCAGTCCGGGCCGGGCGGGATGGGGCATGCCTGCGAGTTTGAGACGAGCCTGATGCTGCATCTCTTTCCGTCGCTCCTGCGCATGGAGGGCGCAGAGACCTGCTATCCCGATCCGGGCTCGCCCTTCCTGTCGACCGACCTGTTCGGTGGCGGGCGGGCCCGGACATATCTCGACTTCCACGATCTGTCGCCGACCGGCACCCTCGGTGATCCCGGCCTCGCCTCGGCCGAGAAGGGGGCACGGATCCTGACGGTCTGCGGCGAGGAGGTCGCGGCCTTCCTGCGTGATTTCGCGACCTGGCCGGTCGACCCGAGGGCTGGGGGCGGCGCCGCGGCGGGACGGCAGGCGTGAGCCGGCCGCGCAGCGCCGGCGCGGCCGAGACGGTCGGCGCCCTCACCGGAAACGAGCGGGTGACGCCCTCCGTCCTCTACCGTGCCCTGCTGCGTTCGATCCGCGACGGCGCGCTCATGCCGGGGGCGCGCCTGCCGAACGAGCGCGACCTCGCGCGTCGCTTCGGGACGGGCCGGTCGACGGTGCGCAGCGCCCTGTCGATGATGGAGGGGCAGGGGCTGGTCCGCAGGCGGGTCGGCAGCGGCACCTTCCTCGCGCCGGATGCCGATCAGATCTTCGCGCGGCTCGACGTCGTGCCGATCCCGCCGCATGACGACGTGCCGAGCTTCATCGAGATCCTTGAGGGACGGCTGCTGTTCGAGCCGGGGATGCTCTCCCTCGTCGTCGCCCGGGCCACCGACGCCGATTTCGAGGCGATGGAAAGGGCGCTCGGCCAGATCCTGACGGCGCCGCGCTGGATCGACTTCAAGGAGGCGATCTACGCGCTCCATGCCTGCATCTTCGCGGCGACGCACAACCGTTTCCTGATGCAGATCATGGAGAACATCGTCGCCGACCGACGGGCGGTCGACTTCGATGGCCGCGACACCGTCCGCCCGGTACCGGAGCCGGTGCGCCGCCAAGCCCATGACGACCTCAAGGTGATCGTCGAGGCGCTGCGCCGGCGCGACGGGCGCTCCGCCGAGAAGGCGATGCGCGACCACCTGCTGCGGACGATCGCGACCGTCAACCTCTACCAGTAGGGCGCCACCGGCCGGTCGCGGCCGGCACGAAAGCGGCTCCTCCCGAGGGGAGGAGCCGTGTATCGATCAGGGGGCGGACCGTCAGGCGGCCGTTGAGGCCAGCATCCAGGCGTTCTTGTCGTGCTCGGTGATGCGTTCGGTCAGAAGATCGGCGGTCGACTGGTCATCGGCCTTCTCGGCGATGTCCAGTGCTTCCTTGGCCTGTTGCGCGAGGAGGCGGTGGCCCTCCATCAGATCCTTGACCATGTCGATCGCGCCGATCCCCTCCTTGGGGGCGGACACCTTGGTCATCTTCGCCCAGACATCCAACCCGCCCGGTGCCGGCGCGCCGAGGGCGCGGATCCGCTCGGCGATCAGATCGACCGCCGCGAAGAGCTGATTGTACTGCTCCTCGAAAAGCGTGTGCAGGCCGTGGAAGTTCGGGCCGACGACGTTCCAGTGATAGGTCTGCGTCTTGGCCTGCAGCGCATAGGTGTCGGCCAGCACCTGCGACAGCGCGGTCGCGACGGGGTTGTTGGATTTCGGGCTCATATGGATGCCTCCTTCAGGTGGCTGGCCGCGGCGCCCCGTCCGGCCGCAGGTGACCGGCCGGCGTCCCCGGGACGACGTTTCGACAGAACGAACGCGCGGCCCGCCGCCGGGTTTCCGCTACGCTTTCTACATGGCGCGATCGTTGGTCGTCCTCAAGCCTCGCCAGCGCGAAGCGAGACGGTTGCCGACCGCCCGGCGTAGATCCTGGATGCCGGTCTCGCGGTCGCGCCGTGGATGGACGCGGTTGGTAAGCAGGGTCCAGGCGATGCCGCGCTCGAGGTCGATCCACAGCCCGGTGCCGGTGAAGCCGAGATGGCCGATCGTCCGTTCCGAACACAGCGAGCCGCCCTTCCAGTGCGGATGGCGTCGCTCCCAGCCCAGCGCCCGATCAGCCGTCTGCGGCCGCGTCATCTCGGCGAGCGCGGCGGGGCTGAGGAGCCGTCCGCGCAGGATGTCGAGCGCAAACTCGATTAACGCCCTTGCCGAGCCGAACAGGCCGGCATGGCCGGCCGCGCCGCCGAGTGACCAGGCGTTCTCGTCATGCACCTCGCCGCGCAGGAGCCGCCCCCGCAGCATGCAGGTCTCGGTCGCGGCGAAATGGCCGGCCTCGCCCGGCCCCGGCTCACCCGCCGCGGGGGCCGGCCGGAAGGTGAGCCCGGGGGGAAGCGGCAGCGCGGCGAGCGGCATGCCGCGTCGGGCCTCGATGACGAATCCCAGCAGCATGTAGTTGATGTCGGAATAGACCGGCGCCCCGGCCCGCCAGCCGCGCCGGATGATCAGCGCGCGCCGCTCCTCGGCCGAGGATCCCCAGCCCCAGATCTTCTCATGCGCCGGCAGTCCCGAGCTATGGGTCAGAAGCGCCCGCAGCGACTGCCCCGCCTGGTCGGGTGACGCATCCGGCAGGTGCTTGGCGAGCGGGTCGTCGAGATCGGCGAGCCCGTCCTCGACGAGCCGCAGGATCTCGACGACCGTGACCATCACCTTGGTCAGGCTCGCCAGGTCGAACATCGTGTCCCGCGCCAGCGGCTCAGCCTCTGGCAGGAGGGTGGCGACGCCACCCCAGCGGATGGCGCGCTGGCCGTCTGCCGTCGCGATGCCCAGCGCGGCACCCGGGATGCGACCCGCCTCGATCGCTTCCGCGACCGGCTGGAACGTGTGATCGGCGAGGGATTCGAGGCTCATCAACAGGACCCACCCGGCTCGCGCCGCGCACGGCTCAGGCTTCATCAAGCATGCGGCCGCAACGACCGCAACCAGCACCGCTTTGTCGCGGCAGCGACGCATGTTAAGCGGTCAGTGGCCGCACGCCCGGCCTGTTCGCGGCCGCTCCTGATCTGCTCCGATGGAGAGTTTCATGCCCCGCCCGCCCTTCCGCGGCATCGTCGTCCCGGCGCTCACGCCTTTCGGTGCCGACCTCGCGCCGGATGCCGAGCGCTTCATCGCCTTCTGCCGGAACCTGCTCGCCGAGGGGGCGGACGGGCTCGCCGTCTTCGGCACGACGAGCGAGGCGAATTCGATGTCGGCGGAGGAGCGGATGGAGCTGCTCGACCGGCTGATCGGGGCCGGGATTCCCGCCGACAAGCTGATGCCCGGCACCGGTGCCTGCTCGATCACCGAGGCTGCGCGGCTGAGCGCGCATGCCGTCTCGCGCGGTTGCGGCGGCGTCCTACTCCTGCCGCCCTTCTACTACAAGGAGCCGTCAGAAGACGGGCTCTACGCCTTCGTCGCCGCGGTGATCGAGGCGGTCGGCAGCGCCGATCTGTCCGTCTATCTCTACCACATCCCGCCGGTCGCCCGGGTCGGCTACCCGGTGGGGGTGGTCGAGCGGCTGCTGCGCGACTTCCCCGAGACGATTCGCGGCCTTAAGGATTCGAGCGGCGACTGGGCGAGCATCTCGGGCTGGATCAAGCACTTCCCCGACCTCGCAGTGTTCCCGGGCTCGGAGATCTATCTTCTCGACGCGCTCCGCCTCGGGGCCGCCGGCTGCATTAGCGCAACCGGGAACATCGACGCCGCGGGCATGAAGCGGGTCTGGGCGGCGCGCGATGACGCGCCGCTGGCCGAGGCGCTGCAGGCGCGGACCACCGCGCTCCGCAAGGCGGTGCAGGCCTTCCCGATGATCCCGGCGCTCAAGCGCATCATCGCGCGGCGCACCGGCGATGCGGGCTGGGTGACGCTGCGCCCGCCGCTGCAGGCGCTCGACGATGCGCGGGCGGCGGCGCTGTTCGCGGCGATCGACGCGGTCGAGCCGGCCGCCGTACCGGCCTGACGGGTCGGGCGTCTCAGGGCAGGGCGTCTCAGGGCAGGCCGGCCGCGACCAGCAGGCTGAGGACCGCGGTGCCCGCCACCACGGCGGGCAGCACGCGCCGTCCGAGCAGGATGAAGACGGCGACGCCGACTGCGGTGGCGATGCCGCGCTGGGCGAGCGAGGTCGCCTCGAGCGGCCCGGCCGGCAGCACCAGCATCCGCGCGATCAGCCCGGCGAGGATGGCGTAGGCGCAGCATCCCACCCAGTCGAGGAGCGGCCAGTCGGGGCGCATCCGCACCGCCATGGCGACGCCCAGAACGCGCCAGACCTGCGTCGCGACGGCCGCGACCCCGAGCAGCAGCAGCGACTCGCCAAAGGTCATCGCGCCGGCCCCACCGTGCCGCGCGCGGTGCGCCTGTCGCCGGCGGCCCGGTCGAGGACGAAGCCAGCGGTGCCGGCGAGAAGGCCGGTCAGCAGCAGCCCCCAATCCGGGCTGACGAGATGAAGGATCGGCCCGATCACCGCGCCCAGCCCCATGGCGAGAAGGCGCGCCCGCTGCCGCAGATCGGCGGTCAGCACCAGCACGAAATAGAGCGGGTTGAGGAAGACGAGGCCGAGCGCCACCGGCACTGGCATCGCCTCGACCAGGAGGTATCCCGCGGCGGTCGCGGCAAGGCATCCGGCCCAGAGCGTGCCGGCGAATCCGACGAAATAGGGCAGGCGCTGCTCGACCGGCAGGGTGGGGCAGACGCGCATCGCCTGGACCCAGCCGGTGATCGCGACGAGCAGCGATGCCGCGTAGAACTGCCAGCGCGGCCTGGCGGGGTCGCGCAGCAGCGGCGCCAGCGTCATCGCCATCGGCCATAGCCGGACATTGGCCAGCGCCACCGCCGCTGCCGCGACGAGCACGCCGGTACCAAGCGCCGCCGCCTCGACGAGGGCCATCTGTCCCGGCAGCGCCCAGGCGGTCGCGGTGGACAAAAGGCCGAAGGAGAGGTCGAACCCCGCCGCCCGCACCAGTGAGCCGAAGCCGAGATAGCTCGCCGCGAGCGCGAGCAGTGGTGCGCCACAGGCATGGCGGGCGCCCGCGAAGGTCGCGGCGCGGGGCGAAGCGAAGGGCATGTGCCGAGTATCCGGCCCCTGCCCGCACGCGCGCCAGACGTTAAGCCCTGCGCCCTCGGCATGCGGGGCATCCGGCGTGGCTCGTCGGGACGGGCGTTCCGCGGCATAGTCGGCTTCCGAGGGCCGGTGGTCGGGGAACCGGTCGGGAGGAGGGGGGATGGAGGAACTCGTCGCCGCGGCCGCGGCCGCGTCCTATTGGCTGGCCGTGGGGCTGTGGCTGGCGATCATCGCGATGCTGCTGCGCCGGCTGTGGCGCCCGCCGGCGATCGACCGGACGACGGCGTTCCTGATCGTGATCCTGGCCGTCGATGCCGGCCGTACCCTCATCGAGAACCTCTACTTCGGCCTCTACTGGGGCTCGATCTACGGCGTCCTGTCGCCGGAGGTGGCGCTGCTGTTCGGCCGGCCGTCCCTGGCGGTGCTCCCGAAACTGCTGAACATCGCGGTCGCGGTCGTCATCCTCTGCCTGCTCTTGTGCCGCTGGCTGCCGCGGGTCGAGCGTGAGCGCGCGGCGACGGCGGCGGCGCTGGTCGAGAGCCGCCGGCATGCCGAGCTGGTGGCCACTGCATTCAGCGCCGTCGCGACCCCGATCTCCGTGGTCGACGCCGGTCAGGCCGACCTGCCGGTTGTGTTCGCCAACCGTGCCTTCCGGGAGATGTTCGGCGCCGGTCCCTGGGCATGGCCGTCGGGCGGGCCGGCCTGGGGCATCGTCCCCGGCGATGCCGAGGCGGCCGCGACCCTGGCCGGGCTGCGCCGGGCGATCGAGGCCGGCACGACGGCGTCGGCCGTAGTGCGCACTGCCGACACGCCGCCGCGCTGGCTGCAGGTGAATGTCAGCTCCTCCGTCGACAGGCTCGCGGACGGGACGCGGCCCGGCGTTGCGACCTTTCGTGACGTCACCACCCGGCGCGAGGCGGAGGCGCGGCTCGCCCGGCGCTCGCGGCTGGAGGCGCTCGGCCAGCTCACCGGCGGGATCGCGCATGACTTCAACAATCTGCTCAGCGTCGTCGAAGGCAATGCCGAGCTCGCCGAGGCCGCGCTCGCCGACCGGACCGAGCCAAAACTCGTCGAGGCGCGGGAGGCCGCCGCCACGATCCGTGCCGCGGGCGAACGCGGCGCGGCGCTGGTTCACCGCCTGCTCGCCTTCGCTCGGCAGGAGCCGCTGGCCGATCGTCCTTTCGCGGTCGACCCGACCATGCGCGCGCTCGAGCCGTTGCTGCTGACCAGTCTCGGATCGGCGGTCACGCTCGATCTTGACCTCGCGGCGCCGGGGGCGATGGTCCGGTGCGATCCCTCGCGCCTCGAGAATGCGGTGATCAACCTCTGCATCAATGCGCGCGACGCGATGCCCGCGGGTGGCCGTGTCGCCGTCGCCACCACCTGCGTGGCGGTCAGTGCCGAGGCGGCCGAGCGGATCGGCGATCTGCGGCCGGGCCCGCATGTCGCGATCCGCATCGCCGATACCGGAGAGGGGATGACACCGCAGATCCTCGAGCGGGCCTTCGATCCCTTCTTCACCACCAAGGCCGGGCGCGGCGGCACCGGCCTCGGTCTCAGCACCGTCTATGGCTTCGTCCGCCAGGCGGGTGGCGGCATCGAGATCGCCTCCACGCCGGGGCAGGGGACGGAGGTGACGCTGTGGCTGCCGGCCGCCGAGGACGAACCGGTGGCCGGGCGACGGTGAAGGGATCGTCGCGCAGGCGTCGCACGTTGAGGCGCCGTGTGAGAGTGTGGCCGGCGCAGCCTGCGCATCACTCACCGCTGCGCATCCGGCGGCCGTGGCGGCCGCCGACGACGATGGAGAGACCAATGAAGTTCCTGCCCTGCCTCCTCATCGCCGCGGGCGGCATCGCCATCGCCGCCTGCCAGCCCGGCACGGGTGTCTCGAGCGGCCCCGTCACGCCACGGCCGGTCGTGCCGGCCGGACCCGCCTCCTTCGACCTCGCCGCCTTCGAGCGGTTCATTGACAGCCGGCCGACGCCCGCGAGCTTCCGCGCGACCTATCCGCAGATCCAGCTCGTACTGCCGGGCGACATCGCGACCATGGAATACCGCTACGACCATTCGCGGTTCTTCGCCGATCTCGACGCGCAGGGCCGGATCGTCGGCGGTGGCTTCCGCTGAGTGTGCGGCGCCCGGCCCGTCCGGGCGCCGACCGGTGCTTGACGGCGGCGGGCGATCCGGCGTCGTCTAGGGCATGAGCGCCGACAGCATCGACAGCCGGCCCGCACGTCACAATGTGCTCGTCCTGGCGGCGGCGAGCGCGCTCGGCGGTGCGGCGCCGCCCATCATCGTCTCGCTCGGCGGGATCGTCGGCCAGATGCTGGCGCCACAGGCCGGGCTCGCCACGCTGCCGGTCAGCCTGTACACGCTCGGTGTCGCGCTCGGCACCATTCCGGCGGCACTCCTCATGCGGCGCTTCGGGCGGCGCGACGCCTATCTGTTCGGCGCGCTGCTGGGCGCCGCCTCGGGTCTCTTGGCGGCGATGGGGATCCTCCGCGCCGCCTTTCTCCTGTTCTGCGCCGGCACCTTCCTGGCGGGCTTCTATGCCGCCTATGTCCAGAGCTACCGCTTCGCCGCCGCCGATGCGGTGGAGCCCCCGGCGCGCGCCCGGGCGATCTCCTATGTGATGGTCGGCGGGCTGGTCGCTGCGGTGATCGGGCCGCAGATCGTGATCTGGACCCGCGACGCCTTGCCCGGCGTGCCCTTCGCCGGCAGTTTCCTCGGCCAGACAGCACTGGCGCTCCTCGCGCTGCCAGTCATCCTGATGCTGCGCAGCCCGCCACCGCAGCCGGCAGCGCGCCCTTCCTCGTCCTCTTCCGCTGGCATCGACGCGGCGGGCACCGCCGCCCGTCCGCTGCGCGTCATCATCACCCAACCGCGCTTCCTGCTTGCGGTCGCCGCCGGCGTCGTCAGCTACGGGCTGATGAGCTTCGTGATGACCGCCTCGCCGCTCGCGATGGTCGCCTGCGGCCACAGCGTGGGCGAGGCGGCGCTCGGCATCCAATGGCATGTGCTGGCGATGTTCGCGCCGAGCTTTGTCACCGGTCATCTGATCCAGCGCTTCGGCAAGGAACGGGTGACCGCGGCGGGGCTGGTGATGATCGCCGGTGCGGCCGCGGTGGCGCTGGGCGGGCTGTCGCTGACGCATTTCTGGGCGTCGCTCGTCCTGCTCGGCGTCGGCTGGAACTTCGGCTTCATCGGCGCGACCGCGATGGTCACCGAATGCCACACCGCGGCCGAGCGGGGGAAGGCGCAGGGTGCGAATGATTTCATGATCTTCGGCTCGGTCGCCGCCGCCTCCTTCTTCTCCGGCACGCTCCTGACGGCGGCCGGTTGGGCGGTGATCAACTGGCTGGTCTTCCCCGCCGTCGCGCTGGTACTCGTGCCGCTGCTGCTGTGGCGGGTACCGGCTGCCGGCGGGGCGGTCGGGCACGCCTGACGGCGACGGAGATCGACGAAACGGGGAGAGGGCTCATGCAGACACCGGAGGTGACCGGCTTCTACGACCCGCGGACCTGTTCGGTGCAGTATGTCGTGGCGGACCCCGCGACGCGGCGCTGTGCCATCATCGACCCGGTCCTCGATTACGAGGAGAAATCCGGGGCGACCGCCACCGCAAACGCCGACCGCCTGCTCGCCTTCGTCGCCGAGCGCGGACTCTCCGTCGAGTGGATTCTCGACACCCATCCCCATGCCGACCATTTCTCCGCCGCCGCCTACCTGAAGGCCAGGACCGGGGCGCCGACGGCGATCGGCGCCAAGGTCGTCGAGGTGCAGCAGCTGTGGAAGGCGATCTACAACTGGCCCGACTTCCCGGCCGACGGCTCGCAATGGGACCGGCTGTTCGCCGATGGCGACCGCTTTCGGATCGGTGAGACCGAGGTGCGGGTGATGGCGTCCCCCGGTCATACCCTCGCTTCTATCACCTACCTGGCCGGCGACGCCGCCTTCATCCACGACACGCTGTTCATGCCCGATGGCGGCACCGCCCGGGCCGATTTCCCGGGCGGCGACGCGGCCACGCTATGGCGTTCGATCCAGGCGCTCCTCGCCCTGCCCGAGGAGACGCGCCTGTTCACGGGCCATGACTACCGCCCCGGCGGCCGTGAGCCGCGCTGGGAGAGCACGGTGGCCGAGCAGAAGGCAGCCAACATTCACCGCGAGGCGCTGGCCACGGAGGCGGATTTCGTCGCCATGCGCACCCGCCGTGACCGGACCCTGGCGATGCCGAAGCTGATCCTGCACGCGCTGCAGGTGAACATCAGGGGCGGCCGGCTGCCAGAGCCCGAAGCCAATGGCCGGCGCTACCTTAAGATCCCGCTCGACGCGCTCGAGGGGGCGGTGTGGGATTGAACTGGCGTCCCCGGCGGGATTCGAACCCACGACCTCGCGCTTAGGAGGCGCGCGCTCTATCCTGCTGAGCTACGGGGACGTCGGAGAGGGCTTATAACAGGCGGGCCCGTCCGATGCACGCCCGGCGAGTCGTTCAGCCGCCAGCCGGCTTCACCATCGGGAGCAGAGGATGTCCTTCGCCCGCTATCCCAGTCTCGAGAACGCCACCGTCTTCGTCACCGGGGGTGCCTCGGGCATCGGCGCCGAGATCGTGCGCGCCTTCGGCGCGCAGCGCGCGCGCATCGGCTTCGTCGATATCGACGAGGCGTCCGGCGGGGCGCTGGCGCGCGAGCTCGCGGAGGGGGGCGCCGCGATCCGTTTCGAAGCCTGCGACCTGCGCGACATTGAGGCGCTGCGCCGGGCGTTCGCGGGGCTCGAGGCGGCGCTGGGGCCGGCGGCGGTGTTGGTCAACAATGCCGCCCGCGACGACCGCCATGCCTGGCAGGACGTGACGCCGGAGTACTACGACGAGCGAATCGCGGCCAATCTCCGCCACATGTTCTTCGCCATCCAGGCGGTGGCGCCCGGAATGATCGCCGCCGGCCGCGGCTCGATCATCAATCTCGGCTCGAACTCCTGGTGGGAGGCGGCCGGTGGCATGCCGGTCTACACAAGCGCCAAGGCGGCGGTGCACGGGATGACGCGGGCCTTCGCCCGTGACCTCGGCCGCCATCGCATCCGCGTCAACACCGTGGTGCCCGGCTGGGTGATGACCGAGCGGCAGAAGGCGCTCTGGGTGACGCCCGAGGCGATCGAGCGGCACCGGCAGAAGCAGTGCCTGCCCGATCTGATCGAGCCGGTCTACATCGCGCGCATGGTGCTGTTCCTCGCCTCCGATGATGCGGCGATGTGCACCGCCAACAACTACATGGTCGAGGCCGGGTCGATCTGAGGCCCAGCGGACCGTCCCGTCACACCGACTTGCCGAAAGGAGACACCGCATGAGGATTCCGACCGGCATCGCATCCGCCCTTGTCCTGCTGGCCGCCGTCGCGGTCGCCGGCTGCCAGACCGGCGCGATGACGGCTGCCGATCCCGCCCCGGCGGAGACCGCCGCCGAGAGCACGTTCGACGAGGCGGCCTTCGATGCCTTCATCGCCGGCCGCCCGGACCCGGCGGCGTTCCGCGCCGCCTATCCCGACATCCTCCTGGTGCTGCCCGGCGACATCGCGACCCGCGAGCTGCGGCTCGACCACTCGCGCTTCTTTGCCGAGCTCGACGGGGAGGGGCGAATCACCGGCGGCCGCTTCCAGTGACGGGGCGGCCGATGCCCCTGGCGCCGGGTCCCGGCGCCGATCCTGCGGCGGATCCTGGCGGCGACCGGTGCGCGGCGCTCGCCGAGACGCCGCGGGTGACGCGCGGGGTGCGGCGCTGGCTCGCGGCGCGCGGCCTTTCCAGCCTCTGCGAGGTCACACTGCCGACGGGGCGCCGGCTCGACATACTGGCGCTGTGCCCGCGCGGCGGGCTGACCGCGATCGAGGTGAAGGTCTCGGTCGCCGATCTGCGCGGCGACCGCAAATGGACCAGCTATCGCGACTGGTGCGACCGGCTCTATTTCGCCGTACCGCCCGGGTTCCCGCTCGAGCTGGTGCCGGAAGACAGCGGCCTTCTGGTCGCCGACGCATTCGACGCGGTGGAGCACCGTGCCCCACCGGAGCATCCCGTGGCGGCGGCGCGGCGCCGCTCCATGCTGATCGAGTTCGGCCGGCTGGCCGCCGCACGGCTCCACCTCGCCGAGGACGGCTTCGCCCGGTTCTGACCGCGACGGACCGTCGCGCCGGCGGGCGTGGCAGGCGGCCGGCCGCGCCGTCGGTCGCGCCGCATCTCTTTTCTCACCCGCTCTTTACGCGGAGATGCTATCTGCGGATCATACATCGCGGTCGCGGCACCCCGGCCGCCCGTGCTATGCATCGTCCCGGCCGGGCCGCGAGGGGCCGGCGCTCCCGACGACCAACAGAGTGGCGCTATGGTGAAAACGTTCGGCAAGGCCTTCCTCGGGGCCCTCCTCGGCCTCGCGATCGTCGGAGCGGTGGGCACGACCGCCGTACCCGCCGTGGCTCAGGACGTCCAATACATCGCGACGCATCGGGATTGGCATGCCTTCCAGTTCATGGAGGGCGGCAACAAGGCCTGCTACGTGGCGAGCAAGCCGACACAGCTCGAGCCGACGAATGTCAACCACGGTGACATCTTCGTCCTCGTCACCCACCGGCCGGCCGAGAATCAGCGCAACGTGGTCAGCCTGATGGTCGGCTACAATTTCCGTCAGGGCAGTGAGGCGACGGTCAGTGTCGGCGACCGGACCTTCGCGCTGTTCACCGACGGGTCCACGGCCTGGACCCGCGACCCGGCCTCGGATGAGGCGCTGGTCGCGGCGATGAAGGCCGGCTCGACGATGGTCGTCCGGGCGACCTCCGCCCGCGGCACCAACGTCACCTACACCTTCTCGCTGCTCGGCGTGACCGCCGCGCTCAACGAGATCGACAGGGCCTGCGCCGGCTGAACGGCACTCTTTCCGACCTGATGGGCCGGCGCCTTCCCGCGGGGAGGCGCCGTCGCCATTTGGGCGGGAGCCGCTGACGAAGGCAAAGCCGCCGGGGGCGAGGCGGGGCGGAGGGGGATCGATGGCCGGCAGGGCCGGCAATGCGCCGCGGCCGCACGGCGCCGCATTCGGGACCGGATCATGGGCATAGAGACACACGCCTCGCTCTTCGCGCCCGCGACGCCATCCGCCGACGGGCGTCCGTCGCTGGTCGGGCTGTCGCGCGACGAGCTCGTCGCGCTGATGGCGACGCTGGACGAGCCCGCCTTCCGGGGACGGCAGCTCTTCGGCTGGATCTACCGCCGCGGGGCGACCGACTTCGCCGCGATGAGCGACCTCGCCAAGCCGCTGCGTGCGAAGCTCGCGGAGCGGTTCACCCTCGCCCGGCCCGCCGTCGTCCGCCAGCAGGTGTCGTTCGACGGCACGCGCAAATGGCTGGCGCGCATGACCGACGGGCAGGAGATCGAGCAGGTCCACATCCCGGAGGAGGATCGCGGCACGCTGTGCGTATCGAGCCAGGTCGGCTGCACCCTGACCTGCCGCTTCTGCCATACCGGCACGCAGCGGCTGGTGCGCAACCTCGAAGCGGGGGAGATCGTCGGGCAGGTGATGCTCGCCCGCGACCTGCTCGAGGATTGGGGGCGCGAGGGTGAGGATCGGCGGCTCACCAACATCGTCATGATGGGGATGGGCGAGCCGCTCTACAATTTCGAGAATGTGAAGCGCGCCCTGTCAATCGTCATGGATGGCGAGGGGATCGCGCTGTCGCGGCGACGGATCACGCTGTCGACGGCAGGCGTCGTGCCGCTGATGAAGCGCTGCGGCGAGGAGCTGGGCGTTAACCTCGCGGTCTCGCTGCATGCGGTGACGGACGAGCTGCGCGACCGGATCGTGCCGATCAACAAGGCCTATCCGATCGCCGAGCTGCTCGAGGCCTGCCGCACCTATCCCGGCGTCAACAATGCCCGCCGGATCACCTTCGAATACGTCATGCTCCGCGACATCAACGACAGCGAGGCTGATGCGAAGGCCCTCGTCCGGCTGCTCCGCGGCATTCCGGCCAAGATCAATCTGATCCCGTTCAATCCCTGGCCGGGGGCGCCCTTCGAATGCGCCACCGCGGCGGCGATCGACCGTTTCGCCGCCGTGCTGATGGAGGCGGGCTATGCCAGCCCGATCCGCACGCCGCGCGGACGCGACATCCTCGCGGCCTGCGGGCAGCTCAAATCCGACAGCGTCCGCCAGCGTGCCTCCGAGCGGGTGCGCGCTGCGGCGCCGGTCGCGGCCGCCGGGTGACGCCGTGGACGTCCTGCGCGATTTCCTCGGCACCACGGCCGGGCAGACCTTCCTTTTCTCGCTGTTCGCTGTGCCGCTCTTCGTGGTGATGCTCGGCCGTGCCGGCCTGCCGCGGCTCTGGGCGCTGCTCGCCCTCGTCCCGGCAATCGGGCCGACGATTGTCTTCGGACTGATGGCGCTGCGGCGCTGGCCGGCCGCGCGGCCGCTGCCCGCCCGGGGCGGGGAGGGCAGGGGATGACCGACCTCGTCGCGCTCCTCACCGACATCTACGGCCTGGGCTGGTTGTTCTCGATGGAGCACTGGCTCGTCAATCTGCTGATCGGCATCCACATCGTGCTGCTGATCGCCGCCGCCGCGTTCGCCAGCGTGCGCATGGGGGTGACGCCGCTCTGGACGCTGCTGCTCGTCGTGCCGTTCCTGCAGATCGTCGGCCTCGCCGGCATCGCCTTCGTGCGCTGGCCACGCGTTGACGGCCCGCGGCGCGTGCAGACCGAGCACCCGCCTGGCTGACCCGGCGCGTCCCCCCGCCGCCCTGCGGCTTGCCGGGCGAAGGGGTTTTCCCTACTGTCCCGCCGCCTTGACAGCGGAGAGACGAGGATGGCGTCCGACGATCGGCAGCAGCAGGTGAAGCGCGTTGTGCTCGCCTATTCGGGCGGGCTCGATACCTCGGTGATCCTCCGCTGGCTGCAGGAGACCTATGGCTGCGAAGTGGTGACCTTCACCGCCGATCTCGGCCAGGGCGAAGAGCTTGAGCCGGCGCGCAAGAAGGCGGAGATGCTCGGCGTCCGCCCCGAGCACATCTTCATCCGCGATCTGCGCGAGGAATTCGTCCGCGACTTTGTCTTCCCGATGTTCCGGGCGAACACGCTCTATGAAGGCACCTATCTGCTCGGCACCTCGATCGCCCGGCCGCTGATCTCCAAGCATCTCGTCGAGATCGCGCGCGAGGTCGGGGCCGATGCAGTGGCGCATGGCGCGACCGGCAAAGGCAACGACCAGGTGCGCTTCGAGCTCTCGGCCTATGCGCTCGACCCCCACATCAAGGTCATCGCGCCGTGGCGGCTGTGGGATCTGACGAGCCGCACCCGCCTTCTCGCCTATGCCGAGCAGCACCAGATCCCGATCGCCCGGGACAAGTATGGCGAGCCGCCTTATTCCACGGACGCCAACCTCCTGCACATCTCCTATGAGGGCAAGGCGCTCGAGGATCCCTGGGTCGAGCCGGACGAGGCGATGTTCACCCGTTCGGTCAATCCGGCCGCGGCACCGGACGAGCCCACCTATGTCGAGATCGAGTTCGAGGCCGGCGATCCGGTCGCGGTGAATGGCGAGCGCCTGTCGCCGGCGGCGCTCCTCACCCGGCTGAACGAGCTCGGCGGGGCCAACGGCATCGGGCGTCTCGACCTCGTCGAGAACCGGTTCGTCGGCATGAAGAGCCGCGGCGTCTATGAGACCCCGGGGGGCACCGTCCTTCTCGCCGCGCATCGGGCGATCGAGTCGATCACGCTCGACCGCGGCGCCGCGCATCTCAAGGACGAGCTGATGCCCCGCTACGCGGAGCTGATCTACAACGGCTTCTGGTTCGCCCCGGAGCGCGAGGCGCTGCAGGCGCTGATCGACAAGACGCAGGAGCGCGTCTCCGGAACGGTGCGGCTGAAGCTGCTGAAGGGCAATGTGATCGTGGTTGGCCGGAAGAGCCCGAACAGCCTCTACCGCCTCGATTATGTGACCTTCGAGGAGGATACGGTCTACGATCAGCGCGACGCGCAGGGCTTCATCAAGCTCAACGCGCTGCGGCTCAGGCTCGGCGCGATGGCGCGGGGTGAGGGCTCCCGCGGCTGAGCCGCCTCACGATCTGACCGCTCCGTGCGCAAAGGCAAGGGGCCATCTGCGGCCCCCTTGTCCGTTCCGGCGGGATGATTCGGCGGAACGGGGCCGCTGCGAGACCATTGCCACCGCGCGCATCCCTTGCGGATGCGCCGGACTCGCGGCACCAGTTGCGCCCATGTCCTTGCCGCGCACCGCACCCAGACGAAGCCGCTCCGACCGCCAGCGCGAGATCCTGACCCAGATACGGTCGACCGGAGCGATCCGGCTGCACGATCTCGCGGCGCAGTTCGGGGTGAGCGCCGAGACCATCCGGCGCGATCTCGAGCAGCTCAGCGCCCAAGGTCTCGTGATGCGCACCCTGGGCGGCGCGACGGCGGGCAATCCGCTGCGCGATCCCGGCTTCGATGTCCGCATGCAGCAGAATGCGGAGCTCCGTGACCGGGTGGCGCAGGCGGCGTTGCCGCTGATCGAGCCGGGAGACGTGCTGTTCCTGTCCTCGGGGATCACCGCGCTTCAATTTGCCCAGCATCTCGGCGGGCTCGAGATGGAGCTGACGGTGATCACGACGAGCGTGCGGGTCGCCAATGCGGTGGCGGTGAACCCGTCCGCCCAGATCATTCTCGCCCCCGGCGATTTCGATGCCACCGAGCAATCGGTCACCGGGCCGGAGACGCGCAGCTTCCTCGCCAAGTTCAATGCCGACCGGGCGATCTTCGGGGCCAGCGGGATCACCGAAGGCGGCGTAACCGAGTCGCGCTCAGGCGTTGCGTGGAATCTGCGCGCGATGATCGAAGGGGCGGCCCAGGCCGTGCTGCTGGCCGACCATTCCCGCTTCGGCCAGCGCCGTCTGGAGACGGTGGTAGGGCTGGACGCGTTGGATGTCCTGGTGTCGGACCGTCCGCCCGAGGGACGGCTGGCCGAGGCACTGCGCGAGGCGGGGGTGCGGCTGGTTCTGCCCGCCGCCTGACAGGATCGCCTCCTTCTCGGCGGCGGGCCGGCAGCATGTATGTGGAAAATCCAAAAATTAGGTTGGAAAACGCACAGGATGATGTAGGGATAGCGTCGTGGTCCTGTCCTGATCGCCGCGATGCCCGACCGTCCCCAGCCATCCGACGCCCTGCTCGATCTGCGCGACCTCCGTGTCACTTTCGAAACGCGGTACGGCCCCGCTGACGCACTCAACGGCGTTTCCCTATCGGTCCGCCGCGGCGAGATCCTGTGCATCGTCGGCGAGTCTGGCTGCGGGAAGAGCCTCACCTCGCTGTCGGTGATGGGCCTGCTCCCGGCGGCGGGACGGGTCACCGGCGGCTCGATCCGCTTCGATGGCCGCGACCTGCTCGCTCTGTCGGAGGCCGAGCGGCGGGCCCTGCGCGGCCGGCGGATGTCGATGATCTTCCAGGAGCCCATGACCTCGCTCAATCCCGTGCTGCGGATCGGTGACCAGATCGCCGAGCCGATGATGGAGCATGGCGGCGTCTCCCGTGCGGCCGCCATCGCACGGGCGGTCGAAATGATGCGATTGGTCGGCATCGCCGACCCCGAGCGGCGCCTGCGGGCCTATCCGCACCAGTTCTCC
>CAYORM010000041.1:0-24823 GCA_964406375.1 uncultured Mycobacteriaceae bacterium
ACAAGGCCGCCGATGCCCCCTGGCGGCGGGCCCGGAAGAATCTCGGCCTGATGCTGCGCGAGGGCATCCTCAAGGAGAACATCGACGGCGAGGCGCTGCTCTGGGCGCATAACCGGCTGATCGGCCGACCGGAACAACGCCGCATCCTGATGGTCATCTCCGACGGCGCGCCGGTCGACGACAGCACACTCTCGGTCAATGCCGGCAACTACCTCGAACGGCACCTCAAGCAGGTGATCGAGTGGATCGAGCGCAGCTCGCCGGTCGAGCTGCTGGCGATCGGCATCGGGCATGACGTCGGCCGCTATTATCGGCGGGCCGTCACCATCGTCGATGTCGAGCAGCTCGGCGGTACGATGGTCGACAAGCTCGCCGAGCTGTTCGATGAGGAACCGCCGCGCGGCCGTGCAGCAGGCCGCCTGCTCCCGGCGCCCGCCAACCCGCCGGGCATGGCGGCTGCACCGGCACGGGGCGCGGCGCCGGCGCGCTAGATCGGAGGCAGCGGGCCGCGGGTGTCACGCGCGTGCCGCAATCGCGCGGCCAGTCTCCGGCAACGGGCCGTGCTTGGCAGCGGCATCGGCCTGTGCTCTACCATGCCGCCTGGACGGTTCGGGCTGCTGCGCCGCCCTTCCACGACTGCCGAAAGGACGTCTACGTCATGTCATCCCCCGCCCTCCGACTGCTTGCCGGCGTGGCGGCCGCGCTCGTCTTCGCTGCTCCGGGCTGGGCCCAGGAGACGGCACCCGCGACCGACGCCGCCGCCGAGACCCCAGCTGCCGATGTCGCGAGCCAGGAGGATCCGGTCGTCGCCACCGTCAACGGCAACCCGATCCTGCTGTCCGAGGTCCTGCTCGCGATCCAGGCGATGCCGGACCAGTACCGGCAGCTCCCGGTCGAGCTGCTGATCCCGGTCATGGCCGAGCAGGTCGCCCTCTCCCGCCTCGTCACCGAGCAGGCCGAAGCCGCCGGGATGCGGGAGGATCCGGAAGTCCTCGAGCGCGTCGAGCGGACCATGGATTCGGTGATACAGCAGGTCTGGCTGGAGCGCCGGATCGACGAGATGGTGACTGATGCCGCCGTCGAGGAGGCCTATCAGAGCTTCGTGGACGCCAACCCGCCGGTCGAGGAGATCCGCGCCCGCCACATCTTGGTGGACACGCAGGAGGAGGCCGAGGCGATCATCGAGCGGCTCAATGCCGGCGAGGATTTCGCGGCCGTCGCCGACGAGACGACGACCGACCCTTCGGGCCAGGGCAGTGGCGGCGAGCTCGGCTGGTTCTCGCGCGGGCAGATGGTGTCCGCCTTCGAGGAGGCGGCCTTCGCCCTCGAGCCGGGCAGCTACAGCGAGACCCCGGTCCAGACCCAGTTCGGCTGGCATGTCGTCCAGGTCGAGGATGAGCGGGTGCAGCCGCCGCCCTCGCTCGACGAGATGCGGCCGCATATCGAGGCCCAGCTCGGCCAGCGCTATCTCGGCGAGATCCTCGAGCAGATCAAGGCCGAGGCCGAGATCGTGGTGCTGACGCCGGAAACCCCGCAGCCGGACGCCGCTCCGGCCGAGGACGGCAGCGCGGAATAACGGAGGCCCGGGATGGCGGGATCCCTGCCGGTTTCGCCGCTGGCACCGGAACGGCAGGCCGTCCTGCCGCCGGTCGCCGGCGTCCGCCTTGCTTCGGCCGCCTGTGGGCTGAAGAAGTCCGGCGCGCCGGATGTGCTGCTGATGGTGTTCGACGAGGGCACGAGCGTTGCGGGGACCTTCACCCGCTCGCTCTGCCCCGCCGCTCCCGTCGACCATTGCCGGGCGATCCTGGGTGGTGGGACGGCGCGGGCGCTGGTGGTCAATGCGGGTAATGCCAACGCCTTCACCGGCCGGGCCGGCGCCGCGACGGTCGAGGCCACCGCCGCCGCCGCCGCGTCACTTCTCGGCTGTGCCGCGGAAGAGGTGTTCGTCGCCTCGACGGGGGTGATCGGCGAGCCGATGCCCGAGGACCGCATCGCCCGCCATCTGCCGGCGCTGGCCGAGGCGCTCGGGACCGGTGGCTGGGCGGAGGCGGCCGAGGCGATCCGCACCACCGACACTTTCGCCAAGACCGCCACGCGCACCGCACGCATCGGCGATGTGACGGTGACGCTCGACGGCATCGCCAAGGGGTCCGGCATGATCGCCCCGGACATGGCGACGATGCTGGCCTTCATCGCAACCGATGCCGCGATCCCGCCGGCGTTGCTGCAGGAGTGCCTGTCCGACGCCGTCGACCGCTCGTTCAATTCCATTACCGTCGATGGCGACACCTCGACCAACGACACGGTCCTGCTGTTCGCGACCGGCCGTGCCGGCCATCCGCCGGTGACTGAGGCGGCGCAGCTCGCCGCCTTCCGCGAGGCGCTGTGTGCGCTGACGGCGGATCTCGCCCAGCAGATCGCGCGCGACGGCGAAGGCGCCCGCAAGCTGATCGAGATCCGCGTCACCGGTGCCGCCTCCGACGTTTCGGCACGGCGCATCGGCCTCGCGATCGCCAACTCCCCGCTCGTCAAGACGGCGATCGCCGGCGAGGATGCCAATTGGGGTCGCATCGTCATGGCGGTCGGCAAGGCGGGCGAGCCGGCCGACCGCGACCGCCTGGCGATCGCCATCGGCGGGATCGCGGTGGCGCGGGACGGCATGGTCGTCGCCGGCTATGACGAGGCGCCGGTCGCCGCGCATATGAAGGGCAGCGAGATCAGCATCGCCGTCGATATCGGGCTCGGCCAAGGCAGCGCCACGGTGTGGACCTGCGACCTGACCCACGGCTACATCGCGATCAACGCCGACTACCGAAGCTGACTGTGCTGGATCTCCCTGAGGCGCTCGAGACGGAGCGGCTGCGGCTGCGCCATCACCGGCCGTCCGATGCGCCTGCCATCGCGACCCTGCTCGATGATTGGGCGGTGGTGCGCTGGCTGTCGGAGGTCCCCTTCCCCTATACGGCCGCCGATGCCGAGGAATGGATCGAGCAGTCGCGCCGGGCGCGCATCGCCGGGCGCGACTATCAGTTCGTGGTGACGCGTGCCGAAGACGGAGTGCTGATCGGCCATATCGGCCTGCGAATCGCGATCAATGGCAAGCTGGGCGAACTCGGCTATTGGTTCGGCCGGCCGTTCTGGGGCCAGGGCTATGCGACCGAGGCGGCCCAGGCGGTGATCGCCTTCGGCTTCCTCGATCTCGGCCTCGAACGCATCCAGGCGGGCTACCACCCCGCCAATCTCGCCTCCGGCCGGGTGCTGGTGAAGGCCGGGCTGATGACCGACGGGATCAAGACGATCCATTTCCGCGCGCTGGGCACGACCGAACCCTGCCCCCTCTTCGCGCTGGAACGGCACGATTATCTGAAGATCCATGGCGCCCCCGTCTGACGCTCCGTCCGCGGGACAAGGCCTCGCACAGCCGCGCCCGATCCTTCTCGTCGCCGCGGTTGCGCTGATCGATGTCGACGGCCGGGTGCTGCTGGCCCGTCGGCCGGAAGGCAAGCCGCTGGCCGGGCTGTGGGAGTTTCCAGGCGGCAAGGTGCAGCCGGGCGAGACGCCCGAGGCGGCGCTGATCCGCGAACTGCGCGAGGAGCTGGCGATCGACACGGTCGAGAGCTGCCTTGCGCCCTTCACCTTCGCGAGCCACGCCTATCCGGCTTTCCACCTCCTGATGCCGCTTTATGTCTGCCGCCGCTGGCAGGGCATCCCGCGGCCGCAGGAGGGACAGACGCTCGCCTGGGTGCGCAAGGCGGCGCTCGGGGATTATCCGATGCCACCCGCCGATCTCCCGCTGGTGGCGATGCTGCGCGACCTGCTCTAGCCAGGCTCGGGCACCGAAGGCTGGCCCGGCGCCGCCGGGTCACCCGCCGGCTGCTCGACGGTGCCCAGCGCCTCGGCGAAGCGCCGGGCCGCGCTGCCTGGCCTCAAGGGGCGCTGCTGGCTTTCATGTGGCGCCCAGCCGGCCAGGAAGATGATCTCGAAGGTCGCCGGCACCCGGCCCTCGGCATCACCGTGCCGGGCGAGATACTCGGCCGCGACCTCCGGCCAGAAGGCCCGCGGCGGCACCCACGGATCGCGCCCCCGGACGGCATTGGTCTCGCCCATGCCGCGCAGATCGGCGAGAAGCCGGAAGGGTGAGGCGTAGTCGACCGTCACCGCCTCGCCATCGGCCACCGGCAGCGCGAAGCCGGCCCGCTGCAGCAGGCCGGCCGCATCACGCAGATCGGCGAAGGGCGACAGGCGCTGCGATGCGCCGCCGCGATGCCGCTCCTCGACCGCGACGAGCGCGCCGCGCAGCTCGCGCAGTGTGCCGGCGCCGAACATCGCGCCGAGGAAGAGCCCGTCCGGCCTGAGCGCACGGCGAATCTGCAGCAGAGCGCCCGGCAGGTCGTTCACCCAGTGCAGTGACAGGGAGGACAGAACGAGATCGAGCCGTCCCTCGGCCACCGGGAGGGCTTCCTCGTCACAGGCGAAGGCAGGTGCATCAGGCCGCGCGGCCGCCGCGGCATAGGCGGGCGACAGATCCGCCTGGAGCAGCCTCTCCACCCGCCGGCCGCCGGCACGGTCGAGCGCCCGGCCGATCGCGCCGTCACGGCAACCGAGATCGAGCGCCAGCGGGAATTCGCGCGCGATGTCCGACAGCCGCTCGACCAGGAGATCGGCCACGTGGTCAAAAAGGAAGGCGTGGTCGGGCGCCGTCGGGGCGGCGCGGTCACGGTGCCGGCGCACCGCCGTCCGGTCGAAGACGAGCATCGCGTCGGTCATGCCGCCCGAATTAGGCGGCGGGAGACGCCGCCGCAAGGGCGTGCAGTGTCCGGCCATGGTAGAATGCCGTCATGTCGGGAGGAGCAGCCGCCGGGACGACCGCAGCGCAGCGGGGCCGAGTGGTCGGCTGGTTGCGACGGGCGATCGATGCCGTCTTGCCGCCGCGCTGCCTGTCATGCGGCACCGAGATTGCGCCCGGCGGCGCCGTCTGCGCTGGCTGCTGGCGACGGCTGACGCCAATCGCGTCGCCCTTCTGCACCTGCTGCGGCCTGCCCTTCACCATCCCGGTAGAGGGGGCGGGCGCACGCTGCGGCGCCTGCCATGCCGAGCCGCCCGCCTTCGACAGGGCGCGGGCGCCGCTGCTCTATGACGCGGTGAGCCGCAAGCTGGTGCTGGCCTTCAAGCATGCGGATGCGACCCATGCCGCGCCGGCCCTCGCCGGCTGGATCCGCCGGGCGACAGCGCCGCTGGCCGATGAGGCGGAGGTCATCGTGCCGGTGCCGCTGCACCCGCGGCGATTGCTGGCCCGACGCTACAATCAGGCGGCGCTGCTGGCCCTCGGCATCGGCCGCGAAGCCGGACGGCCGGTGCTGGTCGACGCGCTGCTGCGCCGTCGCGCGACGCCATCCCAGGGCGGCCTCGGCCGGGCGGGACGGCGGCGCAACGTTCAGGGCGCCTTCGCCCTGCGCCCCTCCGCCGCCCCGGCGATCGTCGGCCGGCGCGTCCTTCTCGTCGACGACGTGCTGACGACCGGGGCGACCGTCGACGAATGCGCCCGCATCCTGCGGCGCGGCGCCGCCGCCGCGGTTGACGTCGCCGTGCTGGCGCGCGTACCCGGCCCCGACCAGACCGGCCATGTGCCTGACTCTGACCGCGAATCGGCGCAGGCTGGTGAGCTGGACAAGTGGTGGGCATGAGAGGCAGCGAGATGGCGCGACCGGGTGCAATCGACGAGCCGGTGGCCGTGCAGGCGACAACTGGTCCGCGGCCCCCGGTCCATGCCGTCGACCTCCTGGGCGACCTCCTGGCGCGCTGCCGGGGCCTGCCGCCGGTACCGACCGCGGTGGTGCATCCCTGCGACGAGACGGCGCTCGCCGGCGCCGTCCGCGCGGCAGCCGAGGGGCTGATCGCGCCAGTGCTGGTCGGCCCCGAACCGAAGATCCGCGGCGCAGCTGAACGCTGCGGCATCGCGATCGGGGACATGCCGCTCGTCACGGCGCCGCACAGCCATGCGGCGGCCCAGTGCGCCGTCGCCCTCGTCCGCGAAGGGCGGGTGCGGGCGCTGATGAAGGGCAGCCTCCACACCGATGAGCTGATGGAGGCGGCGATGCCGGCGACGACCGGCCTGCGTACCGAGCGCCGGATGAGCCATGTCTTCGTCATGGCCGTCCCGGCCTATGACCGGCTGCTGCTGGTCACCGACGCCGCGATCAACATCGCCCCCGATCTCGAGGCCAAGCGCGACATCGCGCAGAATGCGATCGACCTCGCGCGTGTCCTCGGTGTCGAGACGCCGCGCCTTGCGATCCTGTCGGCGGTCGAGACCGTGACGACCCGTATCCCGTCGACCATCGATGCGGCCGCCCTGTGCAAGATGGCCGATCGTGGCCAGATCACCGGCGGGCTGCTCGACGGGCCGCTCGCCTTCGACAATGCGATCAGCATCGCCGCGGCCGAGAGCAAGGGGATCGTCTCGCCGGTCGCCGGCCGCGCCGATATCCTGCTGGTGCCGGATCTCGAGGCGGGGAACATGCTGGCCAAGCAGCTCTCCTATTTCGCCGGCGCCGATTCCGCCGGGCTCGTGCTCGGCGCGCGGGTGCCGATCGTTTTGACGAGCCGGGCCGATCCCGAGCGCGTGCGCGTCGCCTCCTGCGCACTCGCCGCACTCATGGCGGCGGCCGGCGGCTCGGGCGAGACGCTGCCGGGTAGCTGACGCGCGATGCCCATCCCCGCCATCCTCACCGTCAATGCCGGTTCGTCGACGCTGAAATTCGCACTGTTTGGCCTCGCCGGCGGGCCTGCCCTGGCGCGCGGGCTGATCGACGGGATCGGCACCGATGCGGCGACCCTGCGGGTCACCGCCGCCGATGGTGGCCTTCTGGCCGACGAGACACACGCCGCTCCGTCCGGCTTCGACCATGCGGCAGCGGTCGCCCGCCTTCTCGCCTGGACCAAGAACGCCTCGACCGGCGGGCGCGCCGTGCGGATCGCGGCCGTCGGCCATCGCGTCGTGCATGGCGGCGACCGCTACGTCGAGCCGGTTCTGATCGATGATGCCGTCCTCGCCGCGCTGGCGGCGATCGCGCCGCTGGCGCCGCTGCACCAACCACACAATCTCGCCGGCATCGCGGCGATGCGCCGGCGCCATGCCGAGATCCCGCAAGTCGCCTGCTTCGACACGGCCTTCCACGCGACCCAGTCGGCGGTCGAGCGCAGCTACGCCCTGCCCCGCGCGCTGACCGACCGCGGCCTGCGCCGCTACGGTTTTCACGGCCTCTCCTATGAATGGGTCGCCGCGGCGCTGCCCGCGCTTGCGCCGGAGGCCGCAGCCGGCCGCGTCGTCGTTGCCCATCTCGGCGCCGGCGTCAGCTTGTGCGCCCTGGCCGGCGGACGCAGCGTCGCGACCACCATGGGGTTCACCGCACTCGAGGGGTTGCCGATGGCCACCCGCTCGGGCAGCGTCGATCCTGGGCTGGTGCTGCATCTGCTGGGCGAGCCGGGCGCGACGGTCGAGAGCGTCGGCGACCTCCTCTACCGCGAGAGCGGGCTGCGCGGCGTCTCGGGCCTGTCGGGCGACATGCGCCGGCTGCGGGCGGCCGGAACGCCCGAGGCCGAGTTCGCGATCGAGCTCTTCGTCCATCGCATCGTGCAGGGGGTGGGCGCGATGGCGGCGACGCTGGGCGGGATCGATGCGCTGGTCTTCACCGCGGGTGTCGGCGAGCACGACGCGGCGCTGCGCGCGGCCGTCTGCACGCGGCTGTCTTGGCTCGGCCTCGCCTTTGACCCGGTGGCCAATGCCGCGGGCGGACCCTGCCTGTCGCGGCCGGGACGCGTGTCCGCCTGGGTGGTTCCGACGGATGAGGAGCGGATGATCGCCCGCCATGTCCGCACCCTTTGCGGGTCTGCCCTGGCACCGGCGCCGCAGCCACCCCCTGGCGCGGTACCCCTGCCGCCCTCATATCCGGGCGATCGCCCGTCCTAGGCCCCGATCGAGCAGGCCCATGCCGTCCGTCACCGTCTATGCCACGCCCTTCTGCCCCTATTGCCACCGCGCCAAACGGCTGCTGCAGGACAAGGGCGTCACCTTTCAAGAGATCGACGTCTTTGCCGAGCCGCGGCGGCGGCGCGAGATGACCGAGCGGGCCGGCGGCCGTACCACGGTGCCGCAGATCTTCATCGACGAGACACATATCGGCGGCTGCGACGACTTGATGGCGGCCGAGAAATCCGGCCGGCTCGACACGCTCCTCGCTGGAAACGGGGCCGCGGGATGAGCGCACTGCGCGTCGGCCTCGTCCAGCTCAACGCGGGAACCGAGATCGCCGCCAACCTCGACGCCGCGGCAGACGGTGTGCGGCGGGCCGCGGCGGCCGGTGCCCGGCTGATCGCCACCCCCGAATGCACGGGCTTCATCGCCCAGGGCCGCGAGGCGGTGCGGGCGAGGGCGCTGTCCGAGGCGGCGCATCCGGGTCTGCCGCTCTTCGCCGGGCTGGCGCGCGATACCGGCGCCTCGATCCTGGTCGGGTCACTGGCGATCGCGCTGGCCGACGGGCGGATCGCCAACCGCTCCTTCCTGTTCGGGCCGGATGGTGCGATCCGCGCCCGCTACGACAAGATCCACATGTTCGATGTCGATCTGGCCGGCGGCGAGAGCTATCGCGAGAGCGCGAGCTTCCGGCCGGGCGAGGCCGCGGTGACGGCCGACCTGCCGGCACCGGCGGGGGGCGGGCACCCGCCGCGGCTGGGCCTGACCATCTGTTACGATCTCCGTTTCCCACATCTGCACCGGGCACTCGCCCGGGCCGGCGCCGACATCCTGGCGGTGCCGGCCGCCTTCACCCAGAAAACGGGCGAGGCGCATTGGCACGTGCTGCTGCGCGCCCGCGCCATTGAGACCGGCTGCTTCGTCATCGCCCCGGCGCAGACCGGGGTGCATGACCAGGGCCGCCGCACCTTCGGGCATTCGCTGGTCGTTGATCCCTGGGGCGCGGTGCTGGCCGATGGCGGGGAGGCGCCGGGCGTGGTCATCGCCGATCTCGACCTCGACCGCGTTGCCGCGGCGCGCCGGGCGATCCCGGCGCTGCAGCACGACCGGCCCTTCACCCTTCCGGACGAGCCGGCGGCATCAGCCGCGTCGTGACCAGCCGCGCGGCACGTCCGCGCTCGGCAACGACGATCGCGTTCTGCCCGTAGCGCTCGGCGAGCGCCACCGCCTCGTCCTCCGGCATGTCGAGGATGAAGAGCCCCTCCTCCGCCGGCCAGGCGGGATCATCGCCGACGCCGCGATGCGGAAGTGCGCGATAGCCCCGGTCTTGAACCTCCGCCGCGAGCGCCGCGGCCGCCGCGGCGTTCACGGCGCCGGACACCGGCCGGCTCCCCGGATTCCAGGCGGTGACGAAGACACCACCCGCCGCCCCGGCACGGTCCAGCAGCGCGTCGAGCGCTGCCGACCGCTGGCCGATGCGGATTGCCGCCTCGCCCGCGGCGTCGCGGGTGAGGTATCGGGTCGCCTGATAGGCGGCACGCAGCGCTGCCGCGCGCGGAGCCCGGCTCAGACCTTGACCCAGCCGCCGGTCTCCGCCGACCGGAAGCAGGCGTCGATCACCCGCATGTTGGCGAGCGAGTTCTCGAGCGGCACCGGCTGCGGCGTGCCTTCAAGAATCGAGCGCGCGAAGGCGTCACCGGCGACGCCGTACTGGTCGCAGGTCGGGATCTCGACGGTCCTGATGCCGAGACCCGAGGTATGCGAGCCGTCATCGACGAAGATGCGGCAGGGGCGGTCGGCCGGGGCATTGAACGGGATCTCGACCTCGATCCGCCCCTCGGTGCCGAAGAACATCATGCGCTGATAGGGCACGATCTGCGTGCCATAGGCGAAGCTCGCCTGCACGCCGTCGAAATCCATGATCACGGCGCCCAGTCGGTCGATCCGCATCACCGGGTCGCGATCGATCAGCGAGACGACGCGCTGCGGCTCCTTCTCGGTGACGAAGCGGGTGGTGGTGATCGGGTAACAGCCGATGTCCAGCATGCCGCCGCCGCCGATATCCGCCATGTTGCGGATATTGTTCGGGTCGACGAGGTTGTAGCTGAAGAAGCCCTGAATGGCGCGCAGCGGGCCGATCCGGCCTTCGGCGATGGCGTCGCGCACCCACACCCATTGCGGATGGGTGCGGACCATGAAGGCCTCCTGGATCGCCTTGCCGGTCCGGTCGCGCGCCTCGATCAGCCGCTGCGCATCCTCCGGCACGATGCCGATCGGCTTTTCGCAGAGGACGTGCTTGCCCGCCTCGACCGCCTTCACCGTCCATTCGACATGAAGGTGGTTCGGCAGCGGGTTGTAGATCGCGTCGATCTCGGGATCGGCGAGCAGCGCCTCATAGCTGTCATAGGCTTTGGGCAGCCCGTACTTCGCCGCCGCCGCCTCGGCCCGCGCCCGGTCGCGCGAGGCGATCGCCGTCACAGTACAGTAGCGCCCCTCGCGCATCGGCGGCACGACCTTGTCGTTGATCAGCGCGGTGCTGATCACCCCGAAGCGCAGCTTCCGGTCCGACATCCTCTTCCCCCCGTTTGGTCCTGGGTTTCGCCGCCACCGTGCCATTGCGGGCGGGCGGCCGGCAAGCCGCCACGCCCTCACGGTTCAGCCGAAGCTGGCGAGGTAGAGCCGATCGAGATCGTCGAGCACGCGATCGGCCGGCTCCCGGCCGAGCAGCGCCTCGTTCAACCGGACCGAGGCCGCGTGCTGGAAGCCCATGTAGCCGTCATGACGCGGCCGCAGATACGCACCTTCCAGCGTCGCCCGGGTCCGCCTGTAGAACCCCCAGGCGGGGCCGTCGACACCATCATCCTCCCAGGCATCGGCATGGCCGGGCTGACCGCCCGCCGCGGCATAAGGCCCGCGCTGCACCGCCCCCGAGCAAACCCAGAAGGCGAAATCCTTCGCCTCGGCAGGATGGGCGGTGCGCGCCGAGATCGCCATGCCGGTGCCGCCGAGCGTCGAGCCGCGCGGCCCGAGCGTGCCGGCCGCCGGGATGTCGGCGAAGCGCAGACGGCGGGGCCGGAAGCCTGCGAAGGCGTAGTTCACGTAACCGTAGATCAGCGGCGCGCAGGCCCAGCGCGAGTCGGGTACGGCCATCGCCTCGAAGACCGCGATCGGATCCATCGCATGGCAGGCCGGGTCGAGCCGCTCGTCGAGGCGGCGCAGCATCTCCCAGACGGTGCGGCCGGTCTCGCGGTCGAGGAAGGGCCCGCGCTCGCCGGTGCAGGGTCGGCCGAGATTGGCGGCGAGGGTGAACACCACCATCAGGGTGTGCGGCGGGCGCAAGGGACAGATGACCCGTCCCTCGGCGGCGAGGGCCATCACCTCCTCCCACCGGGTCGGCGCATCCGCGATCAGGTCGGGCCGCCAGGCCTGCACCTGCGTTGCGGCGTCGACCGGCAGCGCCCAGTGCCGCCCCTGCCAGCGATAGCTGGCAAAGGAGGCGCCGACCGCGCGGGCTTCGAGCGCGGCGAGCGCCGTCGCGCGATCCGGTTCGTCGATCGGCAGGAGGCAGCCTTCCTTGACGACCTGCCCGATATGCGGGTGGTCGATGACGATCAGATCGTAGCGGGCGGCGAGATCGGCGACGGGATAGGATTCGAAATCCTGCAGCGACCGCCGCTCCCAGATGATCTCGGTGCCGCTCTGCTCGCGCCAGATGGCGGAACAGGCGACCAGCGGTTCATAGGCGCGCGGGTGATCCCAGGTCATCCCGCGCAGCTTGATCTCGGACATCTCTCCTCCTTCTCCCGCCTCTTCCCGCCGCGAACCCGGCGTCAGAGCCCGAATTCGGCGCGGATCGCCGCGCTGTGCTGGCCGATCCGCGGTGCCGCGACGGCCGAGGCCGGCCGCACGCCGTCAAAACGCAGCGGCACCCGCGTCGTGTCGAGCGCGATGCCGTCATCGCGCAGGATGCGCTGCACCATCTCGAGCGCGCGGAAGCCGTCGCTGGCCACGAGGCGCGGCCAGTCCAGCACCTCGGCACACCAGACATCGGCCGGCTCGAGCACCGCGAGCCAGTCGGCCGTCCGTCGCTGCACCAGCCGGGCGGCGATCAGCGCCTTGATCGTGTCGCGCTCGGTGAACCAGCTCTTCGGTTCGTCGGCGAACCGGGCCAACTCCGGCATGTCGAGCAGCGCCATCAGCTTCGGGATCGGCGTCATCGCCAGCGCCAGATGGCCATCGGCGGTGGCGTAGATGCCGTAGGGCGCGGCGAGATAGGCATGCGCGTTGTTGACCGCCGAGCGCGTCGGCACCCGCCCGCCATCGTTGAAGAAGGTGGTCAGGACCTCGAACTGCAGGTCGACCAGCGCCTCGAGGAGGCTCGTCTCGACGAGGCCGCCCTCGCCCGTGACACCGCGCCTGACCAGCGCCGCCAGCACGCCCTGGGCGAGCGCCGCCCCGGCCATCATGTCGGCGACCGCCAGCCCCATCGGCACCGGCCCCTGCCCGGCATCACCCGACAGCCAGACGAGGCCCGAGCGCGACTGGGCGAGCAGATCCTGCCCCGGGCGGTCGCGCCATGGCCCCTCATGCCCGTAGCCGGTGACGGCGCCATAGACGACGCGCGGATTGATCGCGCGGACCGACGGCCAGTCGAGCCCGAGCCGCTCACTCACCCCCGGCCGGAAATTCTGGATGACGACATCAGCACGGCGGATGAGCGCGCGGACCTGTTCGAGATCCGCAGGGTTCTTGTAGTCGGCCGCGAAGCTCTCCTTGTTGCGGTTGATCGCGTGGAAGAGCGTCGAATCGCCGCCGAGATCGGTGTCGGTGAGATAGAGCCGGCGGCACAGATCGCCGCCGTCCGGACGCTCGACCTTGATCACTCGGGCGCCGAGATCGGCCAGGCGCAGCGCGGCATAGGGCCCCGACAGGAACTGCGCCATGTCGAGGACGAGAAGGCCGGCGAGCGGCGCATCTGGCCGCCGTGCAGCGCGGCCGGCGGCGGGATCGGCAGGGGCGACAGAGCCGGCGGCGGGGCCGGCTTGGACGGCGGACATGCGGGACGGACCTCGGCTCTCACGCCGCCCGGATCAGGGCCTCCGGGCGCGGCGCGCACCTTGCCATAGCGTTCCGCCAGTGAGAAGAAGGCTTCACTGATGAATAACGACACCTGGGAGAGCCGGGATGAACCGTCTGCGCTACTTCGAGGATTACGTCGTGGGCGAGGAGCGGACGACCGGCTCGCGCACCATCACCGAGGCAGACATCGTCTTTCACGCCGGCCACACGGGCGACTTCTTCCCGCACCACATGGATGCGGAATTCGCCCGCGGGACGCCGTTCGGCCAGCGCATCGCCCATGGCACGATGACCTTCGCGATCGGCATCGGACTGACCGCGACCGAGATCAACCCGGCCGCCTTCACCTATGGCTATGACCGGCTGCGCTTCCCCAGGCCCGTCTTCATCGGCGACACGATCAGTGTGAAGGTCACCGTCGCCCGGAAGCAGGACGATCCCAAGCGTGACGGCTATGGCCGGGTGGTCGAGGCGGTGGTCGTGACCAACCAGCGCGGCGAGACCGTGATGGCGGCCGAGCACGTGCTGATGGTGGAGAAGGCGCCCCGCTGACCCCGCGCATCGCAGCGCGCCGCGACCCGCGGGCTGCGATGTGCCATGATGCACATCAGCTGTCCGTCGTCGACAGAACGGAGATCCGCGATGCGCCTCGTCTTCCTGCCCGCCACCTGCCTCGCGCTCGGCCTTGCGCTCGGCGCCTGCGTGCCGGAGCCGCCCTTCCCCGCCCGGGCCGAGGGGCCGCGCGATACAGGTGGGTCGGTCGAGGCCTATTGCACCGGCGGCGTCGCCGGCCTGTCCGACCGCGTGCGGGGCGAGAATGGCGGCACGATCCGCGCCACCCGCCGTGCGGCCGCAGACGAGACCTGGCCGGTGGTGGCCGAGGACCCGTCGCTCGTCGTCTCCTGGCTGGCCAAGGCAGCGAGCGCGCCGACGGCCGCCCCGCCACCCGCCACCGCCCCCCATCCCGATGCGCTGGGCTGCGGCGTCATTCTCACCACCCCCACCGGCAGCCGCCATGTCGAGGCGCCGGAGCTGCATCGCGAGATGATGACCTACCTGCCGCCCCGCTGAACGGCCCGCTGAACGGGATGGCCGGGCGCGATCAGAGGATGAACTTGGACAGATCGGTGTTCTTCGCCAGGCCGCCGACGCGCTCGCGTACATAGTCGGCGTCGATCCGCACCGTCTCGCCGCCGCGGTCGGAGGCGGAGAAGCTGATCTCGTCGAGCAGGCGCTCCATCACCGTGTGCAGGCGCCGCGCGCCGATATTCTCGACCGACCGGTTGATCTCGGCCGCGAGATCGGCCAGCGCGTCGATCGCATCCTCGGTGAAGTCGAGCGTGACCTGCTCGGTCGCGAGCAGGGCCCGGTACTGCTTGATCAGGCTGTGCTCGGGCTCGGTGAGAATGCGCCGGAAATCCGCGCGGCTGAGCGGCTGCAGCTCCACCCTGATCGGCAAGCGCCCCTGCAGCTCCGGCAGGAGGTCCGACGGCTTGGCCACGTGGAACGCGCCTGAGGCGATGAACAGGATATGGTCGGTGCGCACTGTGCCGTGCTTGGTCGCGACCTGCGTCCCCTCGATCAGCGGCAGCAGGTCACGTTGCACGCCCTCGCGGCTGACATCGGCGCCGGCCCGGTCGGAGCGGGCCGAGATCTTGTCGATCTCGTCGAGGAAGACGATGCCGGCATTCTCGACGAGACGGATCGCCTCGCTGACCACCCGGTCCTGGTCGAGCAGCTTGTCCGATTCCTCGGCCAGCAGCACCGCATGGCTGTCGGCGACCGTCATGCGCCGCGCCTTGGTGCGGCCGCCGAACGCCTTGCTGAACATGTCGCCGAGATTGACCATTCCGAGCTGCGAGCCGGGCATGCCCGGAATGTCGAAGGTCGGCAGCGGGTTCGAGGTGTCCTGGACCTGGACCTCGATCTCGCGGTCGTCGAGCTGCCCCTCGCGCAGCATCTTGCGGAACTTCTGGCGGGTGTCGTTGCTCGCGCTCGGGCCGCACAGGGCATCGAGGACCCGCTCCTCCGCGCGCAGCTCGGCCTTGGCGGCCACGTCGCCGCGCATGCGCTCGCGCGTCATGGTGATGCCGATCTCGACGAGATCGCGGATGATCTGCTCAACGTCGCGGCCGACATAGCCGACCTCGGTGAACTTCGTCGCCTCGACCTTGATGAAGGGCGCGCCGGCGAGCCTGGCGAGGCGGCGCGCAATCTCGGTCTTGCCGACGCCGGTCGGGCCGATCATCAGGATGTTCTTCGGCAACACCTCCTCGCGCAGCCCTTCCGGGAGCTGCTGGCGGCGCCAGCGGTTGCGCAGCGCGATCGCGACGGCACGCTTGGCCTCGTGCTGGCCGACGATGTAGCGGTCGAGCTCCGAGACGATCTCGCGCGGGCTGAAGGATGCAGTCATCTCGGTCACTCGGACAGCGCTTCGATCGTGAGGTTATGGTTGGTGTAGATGCAGATGTCGGCCGCGATCCGCATCGCGGTCCGTGCCACCGCCTCGGCGTCGAGCTCCGGCCGGTCGATCAGCGCCCGGGCGGCGGCGAGCGCCATCGGCCCGCCGGAGCCGATCGCGATCAGCCCGTCATCGGGTTCGAGCACGTCGCCATTGCCGGTCAGGATCAGCGACACCTCGCGATCGGCCACCGCCATCATCGCCTGGAGCTGCCGCAGATAGCGATCCGTCCGCCAGTCCTTGGCGAGCGCGACACAGGCGCGGGCGAGCTGACCCGGATGCTTCTCGAGCTTGCCCTCCAGCCGCTCGAACAAGGCGAGGGCGTCGGCCGTGGCGCCGGCGAAGCCGGCGATCACCTCGCCGCCGGCGAGCCGGCGCACCTTGCGCGCCGTGCCCTTCATCACCGTATTGCCGGCCGTCACCTGCCCGTCACCGGCGATCACCACCCGGCCGCCCTTGCGCACCGCGAGGATCGTCGTGCCGTGCCACGCCACCGGGCCATGGCCGTCTGTCTTTTGCACTGTACTCATCCGGGAGAGATCGGGAGGAAGCTGATTGTCGGTTGCGCCCTAGATGAGGCGTTGAGCCGCCGTGATCAAGCGCGCAGCGGTGTTGCCGCCCGCTTCCGCCGCGGCGGGCCGGTCAGGGCGGTCGGCCCCGCATGCGCGACGAAGCCTCGTGGCGCGCCGCGCCGTGATCGGATAGACAGACCGCCATGAGCCAGACCCGAAGCGATACCGCCCCACCAGCCGCGCAGAGCGGCCGCGGAACCGACACCAGCCCGGCCGGCACGCGCGCGGCGCAGGTCGAGCGCCGCACCAGGGAGACCCGCATCGTCGCGCGGGTCGCCATCGACGGGACGGGCCGTTCGGCGATCGCGACCGGGATCGGCTTTCTCGACCACATGCTCGACCAGCTCGCCCGGCACGGCCTGTTCGATATCGAACTCGAGGCCGAGGGCGATCTCCATATCGATTTCCACCACACGACCGAGGATGTCGGCATCGTGCTCGGGCAGGCCTTCGCCCGCGCCATGGGCGACCGCCGGGGGATCGTCCGCTATGGCGAGGCGCATGTGCCGATGGACGAGGCGCTGACGCGCGTCGCCCTCGACATCTCCGCCCGTCCCTATCTCGTCTGGCAGGTGCGGTTCACGCGCGACAAGGTCGGCGCGATGGACACCGAGCTGTTCCGCGAATGGTTCCACGCCTTCGCACAGAACGCCGGCATCACCCTGCATGTCGCCAACCTCTATGGCGAGAATGACCATCACATCGCCGAGAGCTGCTTCAAGGCGCTGGCACGCGCCCTCCGCGCGGCGCTGACGGTGGACCCGAGGCGTCCCGACGCGATACCGTCGACCAAGGGGACACTGGGCGGCAGCCTCTAGCCCCCGTGACATCACGCTTCGGCGAACAGGCTCGGGACAGCGCTCTGATGACCGTCACCGTCATCGACTACGGATCAGGCAATCTGCGATCGGTCGCCAAGGCGCTCGAACAGGCGGCTGCACAGGCCGGTCTGGCCGAGGCCATCGAGGTGACGGGTGACGCGGCCGCCGTCCGGCGGGCCGACCGCATCGTCCTGCCGGGGGTGGGCGCCTTCGGCGACTGCAAGCGCGGCCTCGAGGCACTGCCCGGGATGATCGAGGCGCTGGAGGAGCGCGTCCATATCGGCGATGTGCCGTTTCTCGGCATCTGCGTCGGCATGCAGCTCCTCGCGACCGTCGGTCACGAGCATGGCGACCATCTCGGCCTCGACTGGATCGGCGGCAGCGTCGTGCCGCTGGCACCCAATGAGCCGCAGCTCGTCGTCCCCCAGATGGGGTGGAACCGCCTGATCCTCGAGGATGAGGACCACCCCGTGCTCTCGGGGCTGCACGACGCCGAGATGTATTTCGCCCATTCCTACGTCTTCGTCCCCGCCGATCCTGCCGACAGCGTCGCCGAAGTCGAGTATGGCGGGCGCCATGTCGCGGCGATCGCCCGCGCCAACATCTTCGGGGTCCAGTTCCACCCGGAGAAGAGCCAGGAGGCGGGGCTGCGGCTGCTCTCGAACTTCCTGCGCTGGACACCGTGAGTCACTTCCGCATCCGCCGAGGCCCTGCCGCATGATCCTTTACCCGGCCATCGACCTGAAAGATGGAAGCTGCGTGCGGCTGGTACGCGGCGACCTGAACGTCGCGACCGTCTTCAACCAGGATCCGGCCGAGCAGGCCACGATCTTCGCCGCGCAGGGCTTTTCCTGGATCCATGTCGTCGACCTGAACGGCGCGGTCGCCGGCCGGCCGGTCAATGCCGATGCGATCGACGCCATCCTGGCCTCGACGCGACTGCCGGTGCAGCTCGGCGGCGGCATCCGCAACATGCATGCGATCGATTTCTGGCTGACGCGCGGCGTCGCCCGCATCGTGCTGGGCACGGTCGCGGTGCGCGATCCCGAGCTGGTGCGCGAGGCCTGCCGACGCTGGCCCGGCCGCATCGCCGTCGGGATCGATGCGCGCGAGGGCTATGTGGCGGTCGATGGCTGGGTCACGACGACCACGGTGAAGGCGCTCGATCTGGCGCTGCGCTTCGAGGATACCGGTGTCGCGGCCATCATCTACACCGACATCAACCGCGATGGCGCGATGGGCGGGCTGAATGTCGAGGCGACGGCCGATCTTGCCTTCGCGCTGACGACGCCGGTGATCGCATCGGGCGGTGTGTCCTCGCTGCAGGATCTCGAGGCGCTGAAGGCCGAGGAGGCAGCGGGCATCGAAGGGGTGATCTGCGGCCGCGCCCTCTATGACGGCCGGATCGACCCCGCGGCGGCGCTCGCCTTGCTCTCGGCGCCGGCCGCCGAGGCGTCCTCCCCGCTCGCCGGGACCGCGCCATGAGCGACAGCCCGGCCATCGGCGCCGCCCGGATTCGCATCATCCCCTGTCTCGACGTCAAGGACGGGCGGGTCGTGAAGGGGGTGCGTTTCGTCGATCTCGTCGATGCCGGCGACCCCGTCGAACAGGCCCGGGCCTATGATGCGGCCGGCGCGGACGAGCTCGTCTTCCTCGACATCGCGGCGACGCATGAGAATCGCGGTGTCATGCTCGACGTCGTCCGGCGGACGGCGGAGGCGATCTTCATGCCGCTGACCGTTGGTGGCGGTGTCCGCAGTGTCGCGGATTTCCACGACCTGCTGCATGCCGGTGCCGACAAGGTCTCCATCAACTCCTCGGCCGTCGCCCGGCCGGAACTGATCTCGGAGGCGGCGGAGAAGTTCGGCCGGCAATGCGTGGTCGTGGCGATCGACGCCAAGCGGACCGGGCCGGGCCGCTGGGAGGTCTTCACCCATGGCGGCCGCAAGCCGACCGGGATCGATGCGATCGAATGGGCCGACCGCGTCGCGGCGCTGGGGGCGGGTGAACTGCTCGTCACCTCGATGGACCGTGACGGCACCGGCGAAGGCTTCGATCTCGAACTGATCGACGCGATCCGCAAGGTCACGATCGTGCCGATCATCGCCTCGGGCGGGGCCGGCACGCTGGATCATCTGGTGGCGGGCGCGCGCTACGGCGCAACCGGTCTTCTCGCCGCCTCGATCTTCCATTTCGGGACCTTCACCGTGGCTCAGGCGAAAGAGGCCCTGGCCGCAGCGGGCATCCCGGTCCGCCGCCGCTGGACCCGTCCATGAGCGGGGACGAGGCCGCGGCGGTCGATGCACGGGTGCTCGACCGGCTCTCCGCGACGATCGCCTCGCGGCGCGGCGCCGATCCCGAGACGAGCTGGACCGCGGCGCTGTTCGCCCGCGGCCGCGGCAAGATCGCCCAGAAGGTCGGTGAGGAGGCGGTCGAGACGGTGATCGAGGCGATGCGTGGCGACCCTGCGCGCCTCACCGCGGAAAGCGCCGATCTTCTCTATCACCTGCTGGTGCTCTGGGCCGATGCGGGCGTCGAGCCCCGCGCGGTCTGGGCCGCGCTCGCCGCCCGTGAAGGCAGGGGCGGCATTGAGGAGAAGCGTGCGCGGACGGCGGCCCCCGCCGCACGCCACCCGGAGGACACGTCCGATGGCCTATAATCACGACAACGTCTTCGCCCGCATCCTGCGCGGCGAGATCCCCTGCAAGAAGGTCTATGAGGACGACCATGTCCTCGCCTTCCACGACATCGCGCCCCAGGCGCCGGTCCATGTGCTGGTGATCCCCAAGGGCGCCTACGTCTCGATGGCGGATTTCACCGCGCAGGCGAGCGACGCCGAGATCGCGGCGCTGTTCCGCGCGGTCGGGCGGATCGCGGCCGAGCTGGGGCTGGACGGGGACGGCTACCGGATCCTCGCCAATGCCGGACGGAACGCGCATCAGGAGGTGCCGCACCTCCACATCCATCTCTTCGGCGGCCGGGCGCTCGGCCCGATGCTCACCCGCACCGAAGGCTGAGCGGCAGGACGCGGCGCGTCAGCCGCCGCGCAGCCTCTCGAGGAGGCGGAGGGTCGGGAACCCGTCCGGGATCTCGCCCAGCGCCCGCTGATAGGCCCGCAGCGCGGCGCGCGTGGTCGGGCCGATCAGCCCGTCGGGTTCGCCGGCATCGAAGCCGGAGGCGGTCAGCCGCGTTTGCAGCTCGATGACCTGACTGCGCGACAGCGGCTGTTCGTCCCGCGGCCAGGCGGCAAGGATCGGCCCGCCACCGGCCAGCCGGTCGGCGAGATGCCCGACGGCGAGCGCATAGCTGGTCGAGGCATTGTACCGCATGATCGTGCGGAAATTCGGCCCGACCAGGAAGGCAGGGCCACGTGCGCCGGCCGGAACGATCACGCTCGCCTCGGCAAAGCCGGGCAGGCTCGAGCCGCGCGCCGGGCGCACCCCCATCGCTGCCCAGGCCGAGGCGGGGCGGCGCTCCTGCAGATCGGCCAGGGAATAGTCGAAACCCTGCGGCAGCGTCACCTCCACGCCCCAGGGCTGCCCCGTGACCCAACCCTTGTCGGAGAGATAGCGGGCGGTCGAGGCCATCACGTCCGGGATACTGCCCCAGATGTCGCGGCGCCCGTCGCCGTCGAAATCGACCGCATGGGCGAGGAAGCTGGAGGGGATGAACTGGGTGTGGCCCATGGCGCCCGCCCAGGAGCCGAGCATTCGGTCGCGCGGGATGTCGCCGGCCTGGAGGATGCGCAGCGCCGAGAACAGCTCGCCGCGCGCGAAATCGCGGCGCCGACCCTCATAGGCCAGAGTCGACAGCGCATCGATCACCTCGAAGCTGCCGAAGTTCCGGCCGAAATTGCTCTCCAGCCCCCAGATGGCGACGATGATCTCCGGCGGCACGCCGTAGCGCGCGGCCACCGCATCGGCCGTCTGCCGCCATTCGGCGAGGTTCCGCTGCCCGTCGGCGATCCGTTGGGCCGAGACCGCCGTGTCGAGATAGTCCCATATCGCCCGGGTGAATTCCGGCTGCTCGCGGTCGCGGGCGATCACATCGGGCTGGAAGGTCGCCGTATCGAACGCAGTCGCCAGCACCGATTCGGGAATGCCGCGCGCGGCCGCCTCGGCACGGAAGGCCGCGACGAAGGCGTGATAGCCGGCAATCTCCTCGGCCGGCGACAGCCCTTCGGTCACCGTCGGGACGACCCCGCCGGGCATGGTGGGGGAGACCTGCCCGATCCCGGACGAGCATCCGGCGACGAAGGTCGCGCCGAGCGCCACGCTGGTCATCATCCGTGCGAACCGCATCCCCTCACCCCTCGACCTCCGGCAGAGCGGGCAGAGTTGCGCCGGCAATTTGGCGGTTCAAGGGCGCAATCGACGATGGCCGCTCCGACGGTCGATCAGGGCGGAGCCCAAAAAAGAGTTCGGCCGCCGATGCGGGGACAATCGGCGGCCGAGTCCAGGGATCTGGACCGGACGACACCACGAGGGGGGAACGGGTGCGGTGTCGCCACTCTGGTGATCCGATCACGCGGGCGGGGCAGGATTGCGGGCGGATTGCGGCATTGTGGTGTCATCGGCCGCGGGTGAGAGGCCGGCCGGTGGCGGCGGGTCGGCGCGGCTCGCGGGAGCGTCAGCCCCGGCCGCCGGCTCGGTCTCGGCCGGGCCGGTGGCATACCAGTCGATGCGACGGGTCGCGTACATCACCGCGCTGAGCGCCAGGAAGAGGCCGACCGAGCCGATCAGCAGCGCGAGATCCTCGAGCTGCAGCAGGACGTAGAGCGCGGCGTAGAGGGCGGCGAGCAGGAGGCCGAGCCCGAGCGCCCGCGACCAGCGCCCGAGTACCGGACGGCAGTAGAGCACGAGCTGGACCACGACAGCCGCCGCGCCGAGCGCATAGGCGCCGGCGAAGCCCATCTGTTCGGCGAAGGACAGCAGCAGCAGATAGAACAGGCAGAGCGACAGGCCGACCAGCGCGTACTGCACCACATGGATGCGCATGCGGCCGACCGTCTCGAACAGGAACAGCACGACGAAGGTGAAGGCGACGAACAGCACGCCGTATTTGGCGGCGCGCTCGGTCTGCTGATAGCCGTCGACCGGCTGGTAGAAGGAGACGCCGAAGGCCGAGGTCGGCATGGTCGCGAGATAGGCGTCGTATCCATCGCCCCCCGACCAGCTCTGCGGGTAGCCGCGGCCGAAATAGGACAGCTCCCACTCGGCGGTGAACCCGTCCGCCCCGACCTCGGAGCGGATCGGCAGGAAGGCACCCTCGAAGCTCGGATGTGGCCAGGCGGCACTCACCGCGACCGCGTTCTCCCGCCCGAGCGGCAGGAAGGAGAGCGCCCCCGAGCCGTTGAGCGAGAGGTCGGTGGCGAAGGCGAGCGTCTGGCCCGCCTGCACTTCGGCAAGACCGCTGATGCGCGCCGTCATGCCGCCGCCGATCGTGGCGCCCAGCGCACCAGGGCCGCCGGGCGTGAAGGGGATGTCCTCGCGGCCGTCCCAATAGAGCGACACCCCCTCACGGATGCTGCGGGGATCGGCCACACCGACATAGATGAATGCCTCGGTCCAGTTCACCGCGGCCCCCACACCGGTGAGATCGGTGGGGTCGGGCATGACGAAGACACCGTCGATCGACAGATTGACGGTATAGACCACCGCCTCGAAGATTCCGATGCGTCGTGTCTCGGGCGAGACCACGGCGCGGACCCGGTAGGTGTCCGGCAGGACATAGGCCCAGCGCTGGACGAGGCGCGCCCCGCCCTCGGCCTCCTCATCCATCATGCGGATCCGGTAGGGGATGACGAGGATCGGCCCCGAGACACGCTGCGGCCCGCCCCAGCCTTCACCGATGCGCGCCACCACCTCGTCATGCCGCGCCTCGCGCTCGCCGATGATGTCCCAGACGAGGAAAAGTGGGATGAGCAGCACGAGACCGAGCAGCGCGATCAGCGCGACCTTGGCGGCGGCCGACGCACCGGGACGGCGGGGCTGAAGGGGCACCTGCAGGGTCATGGTGTCTCCTGAACCTGGCCGCGGCGGTCACCGGGCTGCAGCGCCGTCTCTAGCCGTGGATTGCGGCGAGCATCGGACCAGGAGACGGCGGCAGCCGAGCGCAGAGCCGGAAAGCCGGCGGCGTCATCCGGACCCGGGCATCGCAACCGCGAAGGCGAGGAAGGTGGTGGTCTGCGCGGGCGGGCCGAAATTGTCGTCGGAGACGAGCACCAGGCTGCGACGTCCGTCGGGGAGCTCAGGCCCCCAGCCCATTCCCTCGTAATTGGCCAACGGGACGCCCATGGCGCGGAAATCCGCGACGAGCCGCTTCTCGGCCGGCGCCCAGCCCCCCGCCGCCAACGAGTCGAGCCCCGATACGTCGGTCGCACGGGTGAGATCGGCGGCGTAGATCCGGATCGTGTTGCCCCGCCCCTCGGAGTAACCGCGCTCCAGCACGAGCAGCGTGTCCGCGTCGAGCGTCAGGATGTCCGACACCCCGTGATCGGCCCAGCCGCCGAGCGGCTCGGGCGCCAGCGCGATCGCGTCGGTGACGTAGCCGACCTCGCGCACCACCTCGCCGGAGGCGAGATCGATCGACAGGATCCGGACAGCGGCGACCGTCGTCAGCCCCGCGGGCGGCCCGTCCTCGATCAGCGGTGCCTCGAGCGCGGCATGCAGCGTCGCGCCGTCGGGGGAGAGCGCCAGCCCCTCGACGTTCGCATTGTAACGCGGCCCGGATGAAGGGGGATCAGGCAGATAGCGCGGCGGCAGCGCGAACTGGCGGCGCAACGCGCCGTCGCGGCCGCTCTCCGCCAGGAACGGTGGCATGCCGGTCTGCACGGCCCCCTCACTGCTCCAGACGATCCCGCCGGGCAAAAGGCGGATCGCCTCGGGATCGACCGTCAGCGGCGCGAAGGGCGCGCCGTCCGGATCGAGCAGCGTCACCTGATCAGCCACCTGCACGTCGTGGAAGCCGTCCAGGTCATAATCGAGCTCGATCCGGTAGAAACGCCCCGGACCATGGAAGACCGGGTCGTCGGTGATCACGAACCACGCCCCGCTTTCGGGATCATAATCGAGGCCGGACAACCCGCCGACCGGCACACCGTCGAGGCTCGTAACCCCGGGCAGCACGAAGGCACCGAGCAGCTCGAGGGCCGGCAACTCCTGCGCCAGCGCCGGCGCCGCCACGCCCACCGAAAGACAAGCTGCCAGGACCGCGCGTCGCATCATCGATTCTCCCCGCTGTCAGGCCCCACAGGGTAGCGCAATGCGGCCCGTTTCGTCGTCTCCGCCCGCCGCGCGCCAGGCCGCCCACGACCGTTCAGTTTGAACGCCTGCACGCAAAGCGCTACATGAGATACGGCCCCGGGCCGCCCCGCAGCCGCCCATTTCCGACCGCCGTTTCAGGAATCCCGCCGTGACCGTCACCGGACATGACACGCTGAAGACCCGCCGCAGCCTCACCGTCGATGGGAAGACCTACGACTACTTCAGCCTGGAGGCGGCGCAAGCGGCGCTCGGCGACGTGTCGCGTCTTCCCTATTCGCTGAAAGTGCTGCTGGAGAACCTGCTGCGCTACGAGGACGGCCGGTCGGTGACGGTCGATGATGTGAAGGCGATGGCGGGCTGGCTCGCCGAGCGGCGCTCGGACCGTGAGATCGCCTACCGTCCGGCGCGCGTGCTGATGCAGGATTTCACCGGCGTGCCGGCGGTCGTCGATCTCGCCGCGATGCGCCAGGCGATGGTGAAGCTTGGCGGCGACCCGCAGCGCATCAATCCGCTGTCGGCCGTCGATCTCGTGATCGACCATTCGGTCATGGTCGACGCCTATGGCACGCCCACCGCCTTCCAGCGCAATGTCGAGCTGGAGTTCGAGCGCAATCAGGAGCGCTACGCCTTCCTGCGCTGGGGCCAGACCGCGT
>CAYORM010000042.1:0-261 GCA_964406375.1 uncultured Mycobacteriaceae bacterium
AGGGCGACCAGCGGATCGACGATGTCGCGTCCCTCGGCACCGAGGAGCAGGAGAATGGCGTAGTAGCCGGCAACAGCCAGCAGCGCGAGCCCGGCGACCAGCATGCCGGTGACCGCACCGGCGCGGAAGGCGATCTCGAGCCCGGCCGAGAGGCCGCGGCGCGCCGCCTCGGCGGTGCGGACATTCGCCCGGACCGAGACGTTCATGCCGATAGAGCCCGCCGCACCCGACAGCACCGCGCCGATCAGAAAGCCGATGCCG
>CAYORM010000042.1:271-24350 GCA_964406375.1 uncultured Mycobacteriaceae bacterium
CCTGCACCGCCGCCGCGATCTCCTGCATGCGCGCATTGCCGGCGCTGGCGGCCAGCACCGAGCGCGCCGCCCACACCCCGTAGGCGACGGCCAGCAGGCCGCATAGGAGGACGAGTATCAGGACCGTTGTCGTCATTCTCCGCTTTCCTCACCCCGTGATACCGGCCGCGCCGTCTCTCCCGATCGGGAGGTGGCGCAAAGCTTCAGCCGGCCGCCCGTTGGCCGGGCTTGGTCATGATATGTACGACTATGCAGGAAGGCGGGAATGACGGCAACGGAGGGCCGTCCCCTGACGCAATGTCGTTACCGCGGCGGGTGCCAGCGGTGCGCGCCGCCCCGAACCCTCAGAAATGGCGCCAGCCGAAGAGGTCCCGGACGGGATGCCCGTCGGTATCTCGGAAGGTTGCCCCCTCCCCTTCGACGATGCGGCCAATCGGGGTCACCGGCACCGCGCTGGCGGACGCGGCCTGGCGCACCGCGGCCTCCGCGGCCGGCGGTGCGGTGAAAACCAGCTCGTAATCATCACCGCCCGACCAGGCGAGGTGCAGCAGGCCGGGGTCGCCCGCGATCGCGGCGCGCGCGGGGCCGGACAGCGGCAGCGCCGCGAGCTCGACCTCCGCGCCGACACCGGAGGCCCTGCAGATATGCTGCAGATCGCCGGGCAGCCCGTCCGAAAGATCCATCGCCGCCGTCGCGATGCCGAGCAGTGCGCGCCCGAGGCCGAGCCGCGGCTCCGGCCTGTGGTAGCGCTCGGCCAGCGCCGCGGCGGCCGCCGACCAGATTAGCCCGTCGAGCGTGCCGCGGGCGGCGCGCAGGCCCAGCGCCCCGTCGCCCAGCGTGCCGCTGACCCAGATCGTGTCGCCCGGCCGGGCGCCCGAGCGGCGGGGCATGAGGCGCGGATCCACCCGGCCGAAGGCCACGAGCGTCAGGGTAACGGGACCGGTGGTCGAGACGGAATCGCCGCCGAGCAACCCGGCGCCGAAGCGGTCGAGATCCTGCCCCAGCGCCACAGCGAAACGGTCGAGCCAGCCTGCGGGCTGGCTCTTCGGCAGCGCGGTGGACAGCAGGACCGCGACCGGCACGGCGCCCTTGGCGGCGAGATCGGAGAGATTGACGCGGAGCAGCTTCTCCGCCATTTGCTCGGGGCTCGCCGCGGGCAGCACATGGATGCCTTCGACCAGCGTGTCCATGGTCGCGATCAGGGTCTCGCCCCGCCCCGCTTCCTCTGCCATTTCCGGCAGGATGCCGACATCATCGGCGAGATCGAGTGCTCCCGGCAGAGAGCGCGCCAGCGGCCGGAACAGGCGGGCGATCCGCCCGAATTCGTCCGCGCCCGACCTTGTCATCGCCGGCTAGTCGGTCGTGGCGGCTACAGCCTCCGGCCGCAGCCGGCGGGCGATCCGATCGAGGACGGCATTGACCATCCCGGGCTCGCGACCGGAGAAGAAGGCGTGGGCGACGTTGACGTAATCGGACACGATGATCTGCGGCGGCGTCGCCTCGCTGCCCAACAGCTCCCAGGCGCCCGCCCGCAGCGTGGCGCGCAACAGCGCATCGAGCCGCGGCAGTGACCAGGGTTGGTCGAGCGCCCCCTCGATCAGCCCGTCGATATCCTCGCGCCGATCGGTGGCGCCGCGCACGATGTCGCCGAACAGCAGCGCGTCCGGTACCACCATCGCCGCGCCTTCGACCGGCTCGCCGAAGCGGAAGCGGACGAACTCGCCGATCACCGCATCGGCGTCGATACCGGTGATCCCCATCTGGTAGATCGCCTGCACGGCGGCGAGCCGGGCGGCGCTGCGCCGCGCCTTGGCCGACGGCTTGGCCGTTGCCGCCTTGGAACGGGTCGCCGCCGGACCGGTCGCGGTTCCGGCCAGCCCGGAAGGCTTGCTGCTCACCTTCCGGCCCCCTGGCCGGCGAACCGGCGCTTGATCGCGATCATCGAAAGACAGGCGATCGCCGCGCCGCCACCCTTATCCATCTCCGTGACCCTGGCGCGCGCCCAGGCCTGCGCCTCGTTCTCGACCGTCAGGATGCCGTTGCCAATGGCGAGGTGCCGGGCCGTCGCGAGTTCGGTCAGCCCGCGCGCGCTCTCATTGCAGACGATCTCGTAGTGGAAGGTCTCGCCGCGGATCACGCAGCCGAGCGCGACGAAACCGTCGAACGCATCGGCCGCCATCGCGACGGCGGCGGGAATCTCGAGCGCCCCCGGCACCGCGATCCGCTCGACGGTGCAGCCGGCACGCTCCAGGACGGCGATCGCCCCACGGGCGAGTTCATCGGCGATCGCCTCATAGAACCGCGCCTCGATGATCGCGACGCGCGGCGCCGGCCCCTCGATCTCCGGCAGCGCCGCCGCCTCGTCCCTTGCTTTGGCGACCATGTCAGGCTCCGTCTGGCAGGCGGCGATGACCGACAACCTCGAGGCCATAGCCATCCAGCCCGATGATGGTCCGGTCCGTGTTCGACAGCAGGATGAGCTGCCGGACACCGAGATCGAGCAGGATCTGCGCGCCGATCCCGTATTCCCGCAATTCGCGCTCGCCCGCGGCGGGCGGCGGGTTGAGCCGTGCCTGGATGCGCTCAAGCAGGCTCGTCGGCGTGCCCTCGCGGATCAGGACGACGACGCCGCGGCCCTCCGCCGCGATGGCATCCATCGCCGCTGTGAGGTGCCCGCCATGCCCATCCCGGACATCGCCGAGCACGTCGTCGAGGACGTTCATCGCATGGACCCGCACCAGGACCGGCCGGCCATCGGCGACATCGCCCTTCACCAGCGCGACATGCTCGGCATAGCGCGCGGTATTGGCATAGACCCGCATCGTCCAGCTGCCGCCATGGCGGCTCTCGAACGGCGTCTCCAGCTTGCGCTCGACGATCGTCTCACGCTCGCGGCGGTAGCGGATCAGATCGGCGATGGTGCCGATCTTGAGATTGTGGAACTGGGCGAAGCGGACGAGATCCGGCATCCGCGCCATCGTCCCGTCATCGTTCATGATCTCGCAGATCACCCCGGCGGGGGCGAGCCCGGCCATCCGCGCGATATCGACCGCCGCCTCGGTATGACCCGCCCGTTCGAGCACGCCGCCATCGCGGGCGACGAGCGGGAAGACGTGGCCGGGCGTGGCGATGTCGTCCGGTCCGCAGCGCGGGTCGATGGCGACCGCGATGGTACGGGCACGGTCGGCCGCGGAGATGCCGGTGGTCACCCCGTCGCGCGCCTCGATCGAGACGGTGAAAGCGGTCTGAAGCCGGCTCGCATTCTTCCGGTGCATCAGTGCCAGGCCGAGCTCCTCACAGCGCTGGCGCTCGAGCGCGAGGCAGATCAGGCCGCGGCCGAACCGGGCCATGAAATTGACCGCCTCGGCCGTCGCCATCTGCGCCGGGATGAACAGGTCGCCCTCATTCTCCCGGTCTTCGTCATCGACCAGGATCACCATGCGGCCGGCCCGCGCCTCCTCGACGATCTCCTCGATCGACGACAGGACGGGCCCGTCCTCCGCACTCAGCCGAGGGTCGGCCGGGCCTCCAGCAGGCGTGCCGTGTAGCGCGCCAGCATGTCGATCTCGTAGTTCACGCGGCGACCCGCGGCGAAGTTTCGAAAGGTCGTGCATTGCTGCGTGTGCGGTATGATGTTGATCCCGAACCGGCAGGCCGACGCCGTGTCCTCGACGTCGTTGACGGTCAGCGAAACGCCGTCGATGCAGATCGAACCTTTCGCGGCGAGGAACCGTCCGAGCGACGCGGGGGCCTCGAACACCATCCGCAGGCTGTCACCCTCGGGCGTGATCGAGACGACATGCCCCGTGCCGTCCACATGACCATACACCAGATGGCCGCCGATCTCGTCGCCCAGTCGCAACGAGCGCTCGAGATTGACCTCCGTGCCTTCCACCCATTCCGCCAGCGTGGTCCGCGCCAGCGTCTCGGCCGAGGCGGAGACCCACCACCGTCCCGGGCGGATGTCGGTCACCGTAAGGCAGACCCCGCTATGCGCGACCGAGGCGCCGATGGCGAGGTCGGTGGTATCCCAGGATGTCGCGATCTCGAACCGGGTGTCGCCACCCCGCTCGACGGCCGTGACGCGCCCAATGTCGGTGACGATGCCGGTGAACATGCCGCGGAAGCTAGTGCGCGGGTTCCCAGCTTTCCAGAGAATCCTCGCCGAAGGTCCGCATCCCCGTCCTGACGAAACGGCGGGCCTCGCCGAGCCGGCCGATCCCCAGCGGTCCGATAGCGGCCAGACCGTCACCGCCGATCAGCATCGGGGCACGGAACCAGAGCAGGCGGTCGACCAGCCCCTCGCGCAGGAGGTTGGTGGCCAGACGCGCCCCGCCCTCGACCAGGAGTCGGGTCAGCCCGCGCGCGGCCAGCGCCCGCAGCACCGAGGGGAGATCGAGTGCACCTGCGGCGTCGGTCTCGGCCTCGACCACAAGACAGCCAGCTGCCTCACGCTCGCGCCGGCGTACCGGATCGGCGGCCGGCGTCGCGACCAGCCAGGTCGGCACCTCGGCGGCACTGCGGATCGCCGCCATGTCGACCGGCAGGTCCAGCCTCGGGTCGATCAGCACGCGCACCGGCTGCCGGCGATCCGTCCCCTGTCCCAGCCGGACGGTCAGCATCGGATCGTCGGCACGCGCGGTGCCGGTTCCGACCATCACCGCATCGCTCGCGGCGCGCAGGCGGTGGACCTCGGCCCGCGCCTCGGGACCGGTGATCCAGCGGCTCTCGCCGGTGGCGGTGGCGATGCGCCCGTCGAGCGAACTCGCCAGCTTCAGGGTGACATGCGGACGCCCGGTGCAGATCCGCATGAAGAAGCCTTCGTTCACCCGCCGGGCCTCGGCATCCCGCAGGCCCAGCTCGACCCGGATCCCCGCGGCCCGCAGTCGGGCGAGACCACGCCCGTCGACCCGCGGGTCGGGATCGGCGGTCGCCACGACCACCCGGGCGATACCGGCCGCGGCCAGCGCGTCGGCACAAGGCGGCGTGGCGCCGAGATGGGAGCAGGGTTCCAGTGTGACATAGGCCGTGGCGCCACGTGCCGCCGCCCCAGCCATTGCCAGCGCCCGCGCCTCGGCGTGCGGCCGACCGCCATCGGCGGTCCGCGCCTCGGCCAGGATCCGGCCGTCCTTGACGATCACGCAGCCGACCGACGGATTAGGCCAGACGCGGCCTAGCCCCTCGCGCGCCAGGTCCAGCGCCCGGCCCATCATGGCCGCATCGTCACCGACGGATCGGTGCTCCGCCTCCGCCCGCGAAGGCATGTCTGGCGAACGGCCGCTCAGAGGTGCTCCGCGCGCAGGCTGTCGACGAACTGGCTGAATTCGCCCGGCTCGCGGAAATCGCGATAGACGGACGCGTAGCGGACATAGGCAACCTTGTCCAAGGTCTCCAACGCCTTCATCACCATCTCGCCGATCGTCTTGGACGGGATGTCGGTTTCGCCCGAGCTCTCGAGCTGCCGGACCAGCGAATTAACGATGCGCTCGATCCGCTCGGGGTCAATGTCGCGCTTGCGCAGCGCGACCTGCATCGAGCGTAACAGCTTGTCGCGGTCAAACGGCTCGCGTGCTCCGGTCTTCTTCACCACGATCAGTTCGCGCAGCTGGATGCGCTCGAAGGTGGTGAAGCGGGCGCCACAGGCCGGACAGAAGCGGCGGCGGCGGATGGCCGAATTGTCCTCGGTCGGACGCGAATCCTTCACCTGCGTATCGTCATGACCGCAGAAAGGACACCGCATCGCCCGTCCTCCACTCTGCCGCCAGCCGTCAGGTCGCCGGCTGATAGATCGGAAAGCGCCGGCACAGCGCCTCTACCCGCCGCCGCACCGCGGTCTCGGCTTCGCCGTTATCTTCGGGATTGCGGGCCAGCCCGTCGAGGATCTCGACGATCATGCCTGCCACCTCGCGGAATTCATCGGCACCGAAGCCGCGAGTCGTCGCCGCCGGCGTGCCCAGCCGGATGCCGGAGGTCACTGTCGGCTTCTCGGGATCGAACGGGATGCCGTTCTTGTTGCAGGTGATACCGGCGCGGTCGAGGCTGACTTCCGAGGCGCGCCCCGTCAGCCCCTTCGGTCGCAGGTCGACCAGCATCAGATGCGTATCCGTCCCGCCCGAGACGATGTCGAGCCCGCCTTCGCGCAGCGTCTGCGCGAGCACCGCGGCATTCTCGACCACGGCCTGGGCATAGGCCTTGAAGCTTGGACGCAGCGCCTCGCCGAAGGCCACGGCCTTGGCGGCAATGACATGCATCAGCGGCCCGCCCTGCAGGCCGGGGAAGACGGCCGAGGAGATCTTACGCCCAATCTCGGGATCGTTGGTCAGCACCATCCCGCCACGCGGGCCGCGCAGCGTCTTGTGGGTGGTGGTGGTGACGACATGGGCGTGCGGCAGCGGGCTGGGATAGAGGCCGCCGGCAACGAGGCCCGCGAAATGCGCCATGTCGACCATGAAAAAGGCGCCCACCTCGTCGGCGATCGCCCGGAAGCGCGCGAAGTCGATGATCCGCGGGTAGGCCGAACCGCCGGCGATGATCAGCTTCGGCCGGTGCTCGCGCGCCAGCCGCTCGACCTCGTCAAAATCGATCAGCGCGTCCTCGCGACGCACCCCATACTGCACCGCCTTGAACCACCGCCCCGACAGGTTCGGTGCCGCGCCATGGGTCAGATGACCGCCCGCAGCGAGCGACATGCCGAGCACCGTATCACCCGGCTGCAGCAGCGCCATGAATGCCGCCTGGTTGGCCTGGGCGCCGGAATGCGGCTGGACGTTGGCATAGGCGCAGTCGAACAGACGGCAGGCGCGCTCGATCGCGAGGCTCTCGGCCACGTCGACCCACTCGCAGCCGCCGTAATAGCGCTTGCCCGGATACCCCTCGGCATATTTGTTGGTCAGGACAGAGCCCTGGGCGGCGAGCACCGCGCGCGAGACGATGTTCTCGCTGGCGATCAGCTCGATCTGCCCCTGCTGGCGCCGCAGCTCACCTTCGACCGCGCCGAAGATCTCGGGATCGGCGGCCGCCAGCTCGGCCGCGAAGAAATCGTCGGAAGACGGGATCGGGGCCTTCGAGGCGTACGCTGTCATCGAGGGGTCCGTCAGGTGGGAGGGTCTATCTTGGCCAGTCGCTCGGCGTGGCGCCCGCCTTCGTAGTCCGTGGACAGGAACACCGCAAGGCATTCGGCCGCGACCTCCGGCCCCAGCACGCGCGCACCGAGCGCCAGCACATTGGCATCATTGTGCTGCCGGGCGAGGCGTGCGGTCGTCACATCGTGGACCAGCGCCGCGCGAATGCCCGGATGGCGGTTGGCCGCGATGGATATCCCGATCCCGGTGCCGCAGATCACCACCCCGCGGCCCGCCCGCCCCTCGCGCAAGGCGGCGGCGAGCTTGTGCGCATAATCGGGATAGTCGACGCGCTGCCCCTCCTCCGCCCCGAGATCGAGGGGCACGAGACCGCGCGCGGCGATCTGCGCGACGAGCTCGCGCTTCAGCGCGACCCCTGCATGGTCCGAGGCGATGGCGACCGTCCGGTCCCTCGCATCCGCTGCCGCGATGCCTGCCCCGACACCGGTGTCCGCACCCTGTTGCGCCATTTCAGACCTCCACCTCGGCACGCACACCAGCCGCGTGCGCAACGCACCGTCATGACGGCGGCCCAATCTTCCAGACGCACCCCGCCGCGTCAGCAGATTTTTCCCGTATCGCCAAGTCGCGGCCGTCCCGCGGCATCCGTCGGGATTTCCATCAGCTTGAACAGTCTTGACAGCAGTCAACACCGTATTACTTGTGACGTTACTGGAATTCCTCTCGGACGAGACGGCAATGGAAGAGACCTCCGACGAAACCGGACAGAAGCGGCACGACGATATCATGGCCATGGTCGTCGATGTCGTGTCATCCTACGTGGCCAAGAACCAAGTGCCGGCGGATCAGCTGGGCACGCTGATCCGATCGGTGCACCGCAGCTTGATCGAGGCGGAAGGCACCACCACCCCGCCCGCCGCAGAAGCACCGCGCCCGGCGGTGCCGGTGCGCAAATCCGTCTTCCCGGACTACATCATCTGTCTGGAGGACGGAAAGAAGCTGAAGATGCTCAAGCGGCATCTCCGCACCACCTACGGGATGACCCCGGACGAATATCGGGCGAAATGGGGCCTGCCCGCCGACTATCCGATGGTGGCGCCCAATTATGCGTCGCAGCGCTCGGAGTTCGCCAAGAAGATCGGCCTCGGCCGCGGGACGCGCCAGCGCCCAGTGACGGGACGGCGCAAGAACACCTGACGCTGCAAGCATCCGCGCACGGGCGCCCCGCGCCCGTACCGGACAGCTGATGACGACTCACGTGATGATGGTCGCCTCGCGCATCGGCCGCCGGACATGGTCCGGCAGCCTCCTCCGCCGTGGTTCGCGGCGCCGCGCTCTACGGCTCAGGCCCCGACGAGGCCGGTGACGCCGTAACCGACGCGGTTGCTCCAGAACCGCTCGAATCGCTTCAGGACGTTGTTGATCGACTCCAGATCTTCCGGCGTCAGATCGATCTCTCCCAGCGCTCCGGCATGAGCCTCGAGCATCTGTGCCAGCTTCTGGCGCAGCCCCTGCCCCTTGCGGGTGAGCTTGACGCGCACCGAGCGGCGGTCGTGCTGGGAACGCTCCTGAACCAGATAGCCGTTCTCGACCATCTTCTTGACGTTGTAGGAGACGTTGGAGCCCAGATAGTAACCGCGCGCCGTCAGTTCCCCGACGGTCAGCTCGTCCGAGCCGATGTTGTACAGGATGAGCGCCTGGACGTTGTTGATGTCCGGGATCGCATGGCGATCCAGTTCGATCTTCACGACTTCCAGAAAATACCGGTGAAGCCGCTCGATAAGCAGAATCATGTGATAGTAGGGATGCTGCACCGGCCTCTCCGTTATAGCGCGCCCCCGCCTCGCGTGCGGCTAATCTAAGAGTTTCCCACGGGTTGTCGATGCTGAAAATGTGCGGCTAAGGTCGAAGAAGGTCCGGACGAGTGTGTCGGACCCCGGCACCGGCGCCGTTTCGCTCATCGTTTCGCTGGCGGTGCGCCGTCGCAGCCCTCCTTGCCCGGCCGACGGGCGGTGCCTATGACAGGGTGTCGGCAAGAGCGGTTCACAACGATGTCTCCTTCGATATTCCCGGGCGCCCATCCCCTGACCCGACCGCGCCGGTTGCGTGCAAGCGGTTGGATTCGCGAGATGGTGGCGGAGTCGCGGCTCGCGCCCAGTGACCTGATCTGGCCGATCTTCGTCGCCGACGGTATCGAGCGCGAGCCGGTGCCGTCGATGCCCGGCGTCTGCCGGCTCGGCCTCTCCCAGGCCGTGGAGGAGGCGCGCCGCGCGGCCGATCTCGGCATCCCGGCGATCGCCATCTTCCCGATGACGCCGATGGCCGAGCGCAGCGAGGACGGCGCCCGGGCGACCGATCCGGACAACCTCATGTGCCGCGCCATCGCGGCGATCAAGGCCGCGGTGCCGCAGATCGGCATCGTCGCTGATGTGGCGCTCGATCCCTACACCTCGCATGGCCATGACGGGCTGCTGCGTGACGGGCAGATCGTCAATGACGAGACAGTCGAGGTGCTGTGCCGCCAGGCGCTGGTACAGGCCGGTGCCGGCTGTGACATCATCGCCCCGTCGGACATGATGGACGGGCGCATCGGCGCCATCCGCCGCGCGCTCGATGCGAACGGCTTCGGCGGTGTCGCGATCATGAGCTACGCCGCCAAATACGCGTCGGCCTTCTATGGCCCGTTCCGCGACGCCATCGGTTCCACGGGCGCGCTCAAGGGCGACAAGAAGACCTACCAGATGGACCCGGCCAATACCGATGAGGCGCTGCGCGAGGTGGCGCTCGATCTCGGCGAGGGCGCCGACATGGTGATGGTCAAGCCCGGCCTGCCCTATCTCGACGTCGTCCGCCGGGTGCACGAGACCTTCCACGTGCCTGTCTTCGCCTATCAGGTGTCCGGCGAGTACGCGATGATACGGGCATCGGCCGAGCGTGGCTGGCTCGATTACGACCGCGCGATCATCGAGGCGCTGCTCGCCTTCAAACGCGCGGGCGCGGCCGGCATCCTCACCTATGCCGCGGTAGACGTGGCGCTGCGCCTGCTGCGCTGACCACCCGCTCCGCCCCTAAACGGCCGCGGCACGACCCCACCGGTGCCATGCCGGGCGGGCAGCCTGTGGCGACCTCCGCAGCGGAGCCAAGTTGATGCACATTGCCCGGGCCGCCCGCGAGCCGGCATCCGCCCTGCTCGCGGCGATGATCCTCGCCTTCTTCGGTCTGCCGGCCGCCGCAACGGGTGATTTCGCCGAGCGAGTCCTCTCTGACGCCGATCGGGCGCGGCTCGCCGCTCATGAAGCGATCCGCGTCACAACACGGGCCGCCATCGCCGGCGACGCCGATCCAGAAGCCGTTGCAACGCTCGACGCCCTGCTCGACGCGCCGGCGCTGCCGATCCGCGGCGCAGACATCCGAGGCGACTATCGCTGTCGCACGATCAAGCTGGGCGGGCCGGTACCGCTAGTGATCTACGCTTGGTTCGACTGCCGCGTCGACGAGGACGATGTCGGCTACCGGCTGGTGAAGACCACCGGCTCGCAGCGTCTCGCCGGTCATTTCATCGATACAGCAGAGGATCGGCTGACCTATTGGGGGGCGCTGCACTATGCCGATGAAACCCCGGTCGCCTATGGCAGCGATCCCGAACGCGACCAGGTCGGCTTCATGTTCCGCATCGGCGAGGCGGCCTATCGCCTGGAGCTGCCGCTGCCGCGGTTCGAATCGCGGTTCGACATTCTCGAGCTGCGTCCAGGCTGAGGCCAGCTGCCGCCGATTCCATCGGCCGATAAGGGAAGGCCCGCCGCGCGATCGCACGGCGGGCCTCCGAACCAGGCGGGACGGAGCGGCGAAACCGTCCGCCGCTCGGCCTCAATAGCGTCGTGACCAGTCTTCGACTTGGCGCTCGGCCTCTTCCTTCTCGATCCCGTAACGCTCGCGGACGCGCCCGACGAGCTGGTCGCGCTTGCCCTCGATGATGTCGAGATCATCGTCAGTCAGCTTGCCCCACTGCTCCTTGGCGTGGCCCTTGAACTGCGTCCACTGGCCAGCGATCTGGTCCCAGTTCATGGATCTCTCCGATGGTTTGCCCCTCCTTGCGGGGCTCGCCGGGTCAACCCCGGCACCGCGCTTCGGTTCCCCCGGGGGAGTGAACGGACGCAGCCCAGCCGGTGAGCTCGCATCGAGATCACGGGTGGGTGAACGTCATGTCGGAGAGAAGTGGCGTCCCCTACGGGATTCGAACCCGTGTTGCCGCCGTGAGAGGGCGGTGTCCTAGGCCTCTAGACGAAGGGGACCGGCGGCGCTTCGTATAGGGGATGCCCCTGACCGGCGCAAGCAGTTTCCGCCGCTCAGGCACTCGCGGCCGGCGGTCCGGCCAGAACGAGATCGGCCGCGGCTGCGAGCACCGCCTCCACGGTCTCCTCCGTCGTATCGAAGGCGGTGACGAAACGCGCCTCGCGCAAGGCCGGATTCCAGGGCGCGAAGCGGATGCCGCGCGCCGGCAGCCCCGTCCAGATGCTCTCCGGCAGACGCACGAAGATCTCATTGGCCTCGACCGGATGCGTCAGGGCGACGCCCGGCAGGCGCGCCAGCCCGTCCGCCAGCGCCCGCGCCCGGGCATTGGCGTTGCGCGCGAGGCGCAGCCACAGATCGTCGCGCAGATAGGCATCGAGCTGCGCCGACAGGACGCGCATCTTCGAGAAGAGATGGGCGGCCCGCTTGCGACGGAACGGAAAATCGGCCGCCGCTTGGCTGTCGAAGAACACCACCGCCTCTGCGGCGAGGCAGCCATTCTTGGTGCCGCCGAAGGAAAGGACGTCGACGCCGGCCTTCCAGCTCGCTTCGGCCGGCGTGCAGCCGAGGCTGGCGACGGCATTTGCGAACCGCGCGCCGTCCATGTGCACCTTGAGACCACGGGCATGCGCCGCGTCGCACAGCGCCGCGATCTCGTCGACGGAGTAGACCGTCCCCGCCTCCGTCGCCTGGGTCAGCGACAGCGCCCGGGGCTGGACGTGATGGACGTCGAAGCGCGCTCCGGCCGGCATCGCCTCCGCCAGCGCCTCGGGAGCGATCTTGCCATGCGGCCCGTCAAGCAGCACCAGTTTGGCACCGCCGGTGTAGAATTCCGGCGCGCCGCACTCATCCGATTCGATATGGGCCGTGCGGTGACAGAGCACCGCACCCCAGGGCGGCACCAAGCTGGCCAATGACAGCGCATTGGCCGCAGTGCCGGTCGCCACCGGGAAGGCGGTGACCGGACGCTCGAACACCTCCGCCAGCCGCGCCTCGAGGGCCTGGGTCAGCGCGTCGGCGCCATAGGAAGGGGCGGTGCCATGCATCGCCTCTGCCAGCGCCGCCATGATCTCAGGGGCACAGCCGGCGACATTGTCGCTCGCAAGGTTGATCGACATGCTGCTTGTCCTGTCAGGGGGCAGCGAGCGCGACCGGCACCGCCGCACCGTTCTCAATCGCGACGACGCTCTGGCTGCCGTCCGCGTGAGAGAGAAGGAGAAGGACCCGCCCGGTCGCCGCGTCGAGCGCCTCGATGCGCGTCCCCGCGGGCAGGGTGACCGCCGCATCCGGCGCCGCGGCCGGGCCGGACAGCATCCGCGAGACGATGGTGCCGACCACGATGGCCGTCAGCAGGATGATCAACCCCAGCATGCCGAAGACGAGTATCTTCACCAGCCGAACCGATCCCTGCCCCGCCGCACCTGCCATCCGCCCCGTGCCTCCAGATCCCGATCCCGAACACGAGGACGCCACGGCCCTCGATGCGACGCCCCAAGCGGACTCCGATCCCGGGGATCCCGATGCGGGGGGCGATCTCGAAGAGGTCGCCGCCGCGCCCGTTTCGCACCGCATAACGATCACGGGGGAAGCCGCGGGTCAACGGCTCGATCGCACGCTGGTCGCGGCGCTGCCCTCCCAGTCGCGCGCGCGGCTGCAGGCGCTGATCGGCGACGGTCGCGTCGCCGTGGATGGCAGCCCGGTGCTGGAGCCGGCCCGCAAGTTGCGGGCGGGCGCCGTCGTGACGATCGAGATCCCCCCGCCATCGCCTGCCCGCCCGCAGCCGCAGCCGATCCCGCTGACGATCGTCTACGAGGACGCGGCGCTGATCGTCATCGACAAGCCCGCCGGCATGGTCGTCCATCCCGCCTCGGGCAATACCGACGGAACGCTGGTTAACGCGCTCCTCGCGCATTGCGGGGACAGCCTGTCGGGCATCGGCGGCGTCGCCCGCCCCGGCATCGTCCATCGCCTCGACAAGGATACCTCGGGCCTGATGGTGGTGGCCAAGACCGACGCCGCCCATCGGGCGCTCGCGACGCAGTTCGCCGATCGCAGCCTGTCGCGCCGCTATGTCGCCGCGGTGATCGGCCGGCCGCATCCGCGCGCCGGGACGGTCGAAGGCGCGATCGGCCGCGACCCGCGCGACCGCAAACGCATGGCGGTGGTCGCGAGCGGCGGCAAACCGGCCCTCACCCGCTATGAGACGCTGGCCTCTCGTGAGGCCGCGGCACTCTTGCGCTGCACCCTCGCCACCGGGCGGACCCATCAGATCCGCGTCCACATGGCGGCGATCGGCCATCCGCTGATCGGCGACAGGCTCTATGGCGACACGCGCGCGGCGCGGCGGATGCTGCGGGAACTTCCCGCATTGGCCCAGGCTTTCCCCCGGCAGGCCCTTCACGCTGCGGAGCTTCGCTTCCGCCATCCGGGAGATGGGGATGAACGCGTTTTCACCTCACCTTTGCCGACAGATATGCGAGCCTTGCTCATGGAAATCTTTGATGAAATCCCTATACCCGACCCCGGAAGTCGGGTATAAGAGGTGTGCAACGCAGCATGAGTGGAGCCCGCGTGGCGGCAGGTTCGAAGAACGGCCGCCCGGGGTTGGAGGATTACCGCCATGGCGCAAGTTCCGAGCCTGCCCAATGTGGGGGCCGAATCGAATCTGAACCGGTATCTCCAGGAGATCCGGACCTTTCCCATGCTCACGCCCGAGGAGGAGTTCATGCTCGCCAAGGCATGGCGCGAGCATGGTGACACCGAAGCCGCCCACCGTCTGGTCACCAGCCATCTCCGCCTCGTGGCGAAGATCGCTGCCGGCTATCGCGGCTATGGCCTGCCGCTCTCCGAGCTGATCTCGGAGGGCAATGTCGGCATGATGCAGGCCGTCAAGCGCTTCGACCCGGACCGCGGCTTCCGCTTGGCGACCTACGCCATGTGGTGGATCAAGGCGGCGATCCAAGAGTACATCCTGCATTCCTGGTCGCTGGTGAAGATGGGCACCACGGCGGCGCAGAAGAAGCTGTTCTTCAATCTGCGCAGGCTGAAGGGCCGGCTCCAGGCGATCGAGGATGGCGATCTGAAGCCGGAGACGGTCGAGAAGATCGCGACCGAGCTCAATGTGCCGGAGCAGGACGTGATCTCGATGAACCGCCGCCTGTCGGCGCCCGACCATTCGCTGAATGCGCCGCTGCGCGTGGATGGCGATGGCGAGTGGCAGGATTGGCTGGTGGACGAGTCCGAAAGCCAGGAGACCCTCCTTGCCGAGCGCGAGGAGTTGAGCAAGCGCCAGCGCCTGCTGCAGGACGCGATGCGCAGCCTGAACGACCGCGAACGGCACATCCTGACCGAGCGGCGGCTGCAGGAACAGCCGACAACGCTCGAGGATCTCAGCCGTGAATACGGGATCAGCCGCGAGCGGGTGCGGCAGATCGAGGTACGCGCCTTCGAGAAGCTGCAGAAGGCGATCCGCAACGCCGCGATCGAAGCGAAGCTGGCGACCTGACCTGATCCCCTGCCCCGCTCGAAGCGGATGCGGCACCGGGGGGTGCCGCCCGCCTGCGAGCGGTTTGCGCCGGATAGTGCGTCGTCAGTCGGCGAACGGGTCGTGTACCAGGATCGTGTCGTCGCGCTCGGGGCTGGTCGACAGCATCGCCACCGGAGCTTCGATCAGCTCCTCGATCCGGCGCACATATTTGACTGCTGTTGCCGGAAGATCGGCCCAGGAGCGGGCACCGCGAGTGCTTTCGCTCCAGCCTTCGACCTCCTCATAGATCGGCTCGACACGGGCCTGGGCCGATTGCGAGGCGGGCAGATGACGCAGTGTCTCGCCATCGAGACGATAACCGGTCGCGATCTTCAGCGTCGGCAGCCCGTCGAGCACATCGAGCTTGGTCAGTGCGATGCCGTCGATGCCGCCGGTCTTGATCGCCTGGCGGACGGCCACCGCGTCGAACCAGCCGCAGCGGCGCGGCCGCCCGGTGACCGTTCCGAATTCCCGCCCGCGCTCGCCAAGGCGCCGCCCGATTTCGTTGTCCTGTTCGGTCGGGAACGGCCCCGACCCTACCCGTGTCGTGTACGCCTTGGTGATGCCGAGCACATAGCCGACCGCCCCCGGCCCCATCCCCGACCCGGTCGCGGCCTGCCCGGCCACCGTGTTCGAGGAGGTGACGAAGGGATAGGTGCCGTGATCGACATCCAGCATTGCGCCCTGCGCACCCTCGAAGAGGATGCGGCTGCCGTTCCGGCGCAGCTCGTCGAGCCGGTCCCATACCACCCCGGCGAAAGCCAGTACCTTGGGTGCGATGGCGTCGAGCGCCGCCAGCGTCGCGTCGAAATCGGCGAGCTCTGCGCCATAGGCGCCGAGATAGACATTGTGATGGGCGAGGAGGTCGCGGAGCTTCGCCTCCAGCACCGGCCGGTCCGCGAGATCACAGACGCGGATCGCCCGCCGTGCCACCTTGTCCTCATAGGCGGGGCCGATGCCGCGCCCCGTCGTGCCGATCAGCGCCGCACCGCGCGCCGCCTCGCGCGCCCGGTCGATCGCCGGATGTACCGGCAGGATGAGCACCGCCCCTTCCGCGATCAGCAGATTCTCCGGCGAGATCGCCACGCCCTGGCTGCGGACGCGGTCGATCTCCTCGAGCAGCGCCCACGGGTCGACGACGACACCATTGCCGATCACCGACAGGGTGGCTTCGCGCACGATGCCGGAGGGCAGCAGTGACAGTTTGAAGACACGCTCACCCACCACCAGCGTGTGGCCGGCATTGTGTCCGCCCTGGAAACGGACGACGACATCGGCCCGGCTCGCCAGCCAGTCGACGATCTTCCCCTTGCCCTCGTCGCCCCACTGGGCGCCGACCACGGCGACATTCGCCATCGTTCCAAACTCCGGTCAATCGATCCGCTCGAGCGCGCCACCGCTCAGCATCCAGCCGCAGCCGAGACGGCGCGCCTCTGCGCGCGCATCCGTTTCCGGCGCCAGCCCGGCCACGGTCACATCCCCGGCTTCCCGCAATGCCGCGCCCCCGTCACTCTCCGCAAAGGGCAGGTAGATCCGGCGCGGCGGCGGGCCGGGCGGTGCGGCCCGCAGCACGGCATCGAGATAGAGGGTGAAGCCGGTCGCCTCCTCGGGCGCCCGATCCGCTGAAGGCGCGTCGCCGCCCGGCAGATAGCGGCCGCCGCGGCCGATCTCTGCGCGGCTGTCGCGCGCGAAGACCGAGAAGGCGACGCCGCTGTGATACTCGAACCCGCGATGCTCGACGAAATCGATGGTCAGCGACAGGTCGGGCGCGCGCTGGCGCACACGTTCGGCGACCGCGACCAGCCGGTCGACGATGGGTCGGGCGGGTTCGGGCACGTCGAGGGCCCGTACCCGCGCGATCGCCGCGGCGTCCCGGCCCGAGGCCGCGAGCAGCGCCGACAAGAGGGGGGCCGCCTGCCCGCCAACGGCGGTGACCGCAGCCGCGTCCTTGCGGTCAAGCGCGTGGCGCAGGATCTGTGCCGGCTCGGCCGCGATGCCGTGGAAGGCGAGCAGTGCCGGCACCAGCGTCGGCGCGTTGAGATCGACCGACAGGCCTTTCAGCCCCACCGCCTCGAGCGCCGCCACCGCCAGCAGCACCACCTCGGCATCGGCCGCCGGCTGCGGGCCGCCGATCAGCTCGGCGCCGACCTGGGCGAACTGGCGGCTCGGCCGCAGCCCGGTGCCGCGAACTTGAAGCACCTGCCCGGCATAGGCGAGCCGAAGCGGTCGCGGCTGATGGGCAAGACGCGAGCGCGCTATGCGTGCCACCTGGACCGTCATGTCGGCGCGCAGCGCCAGCATGCGCGAGCCCATCGGATCCATCATGCGGAAGCTGTGCTGGGCCAGGCCCGCGCCGACCCCGGCGAGCAGCGTCTCCTCATACTCGACGAGGGGCGGCTTCACCCGCTCATAGCCGTGCCCGGCCAGCACCGCCATCATCGTCTCGATGGCGCGGGCCTCCTGCGCGGCCTCGGGTGGCAGGACGTCGTAGAACCCCTCGGGCAGGAGCGCGGTACGCAGCGTGTCGGTCATGTTGCGCGCACGCTAGTGCGCCCTTCGATACTGCGCAACGCGCCTCAGCCGCCATGCGCCAACAGATACTTGCTGAGGCTCCGTCCGAAGGCCCGGGCGTCGACCGCGAGGTGGTCCCGTCGCGCGCCGGTCGCCTCGCTGTAGAACTCCGTCACCACGGCGACCACCGCATATTCGCCGCCCTTCCTGATGAACAACGCCGTTCCGCTGTCGCCATTGGTCATGTCGCAGTCGTGCAGCACCGAATCATCGTCACGGACGGCGAAGATGCGACAGGCGAGATGGCCGATAAGGCGCGAGCCGGCATCCCACGGATAGCCCGCCATGACCACCTTCTCCCAGGTGCCGTCGCGGATTCGCACCATGTCGCCCGGCGTCAGCTCATGGATCGACATCGTGCCGGTCCGCAGGCCGATATCCTCCTCCAGCGCCACCAGCGCCCAATCGGTGCCGCGCGGTCCTTCGTGATGCGGATGGTGGTAGCTCGGCGACAGGTAGACATCCGCGATGGCCGAGGCCGCCAGCCAGCGCGGTCCGTCGCGGCCCGCCCGGAACACTGTCGCCCGGTCGCGATGCCCGTCTTCGGTGAAAAAGCAGTGCGCAGCGGTCAGCACCACCCGGCGTCCGACCATCACGCCCGAACAGCCGCCACCGCTCGCGAACTCGAATTCGCCGATCGCGGTCCAGGGCATGCCGGTCGGGATGATCAGCTCACGGTCGTCATAGCCGTAATAGTGGTCGTGGATGCCGGGCAGCGTCTCGCGGCCCATGCAGTCGACGGTATCGGTGCGCGGTGCGCAGTGCCCGGTGCCACCGACCGGCTCGTCGCAGACCCCGTTGAAGGCGGTATGGCAGGTATTGTCGCGGAACCGCATGGAGTAAAGGCTGCTGCAATCGGCGAAATCCGTGCCGTCCGAACAGCTACCGGTGCCGATCGTCGGCTCGTCACATTCGCCGTCGAAGGCCCAGCGGCAGCTGTTGTCGCCGCCAGCGCGCACCGGGCGGCAATCGGCCGTGTCCGTACCGGCGTCGCAATAGCCCCAGCCGATCTTCTCCTCGTCGCAAATCCCGTCCCAGGCCCAGGCGCAGCTGTTGTCGCCGGAGGCGGCAAGCCGGCAATCGGTGGTGTCGGTCCCGGCCGCGCAGGCGCCGGTACCGTTGTAGCGGGCCTCGTCGCACTCGCCGTCGAAGGCCCAGCGGCAGCTGTCATCTGCATGCGCCGGCTGCCCAGGCCCACCACCGAACAGGGCCGCCAGCAGCAGAAGGGCCGCGACGCCTCCGCGCCGCGGCCTCTCCGATCTCATGCCAAGCGCCAGCCTCACGGCTCGGGCGCGTAATCGTAGCCGCCATCCCTCCATTCATAGACGCGGTAGGCGGCGGTCACCGGGTCACCCTTCTCGTCGAAGGCCATCGGCCCGAGCACGGTGTCGAAGGTTTCGCTGTGCATCACCTCGAGCACGGCCGCGCTGTCCGTCGTGCCGGCACGCTCGACCGCCTGGGCATAGATCTGCACGGCAGCGTAGCTGTAGAGTGTGTAGCCGCTGGGGTCGAAGCCAGCGTCGATGAACTGCTGCACGACGGCCGCCGCCTCCTCGTTGCGGCGCGGATCGGCCTGGAAGGTGAACATGGCGCCGTTCCCCTCCTCGCCCGTCAGCGTCCAGAAATCCTCCACGATCATGTCGTCGTTGGAGATGATCTGGAGATCCATGCCCTGCTCGCGGGCCTGGCGCAGGATCAGCGCCGCCTCCTTGTGATAGGCGGAGTGGTAGAGCACCTCGACCCCTGCCGCCTTCAGCCGTGAGACGACCGCGCTGAAATCCATGTCGCCCTTGGTGATGGTCAGCCGCTCGGCCTCGGTGAGGCCGAGTTCATGCAGCGTCGCCTGGAAAACGTCGCTGAGCGTGACGCCCGGCGAGGTGGTGTCGTTGGTGATGCCGATCACCGCATCGGGCCACATCGCCGCGACATACTCCGCCGCCACCCGCGCCTGCTGATCGTCACGGCCGCAGACGCGGAATACGTTCTCGAGTCCGCGCTCGGTATAGAGCGGGTTGGTCGAGCCCGGCGAGATCTCGATGATCCCCTCCTCCTGATAGACCTCGGAGGCGGCGATCGAGGTCGCCGAGCAGTAATGACCGATGACGGCCCCGATGCCGTCATTGGCGATATTGTTCGCGATCAACACAGCCTGGCGCGGATCGCAGGCGTCGTCCTCGATCGACAGGGCAATTGGCTCGCCGAGGACACCACCGGCCGCATTGATGTCGGCAACGGCCATCTCCGCCCCGCGCAGCATCTGCTCGCCGATGCTGGCCTGGTCGCCCGTCAGCGGCCCGACCAGGGCAACCGGGATGTCGGCGGCGGCTTGGCCTGTCCAGGCCAGTGCCGTGCCCGCCATGAGCAGGCCCAAGGTCCGGCCGATCCTGGAAGCGTTCATTTCAACCCCCTCCTCCCGTTGGGTGGCCGGGCCGCACGATTCGCGGCACGACACGGCCGGTATCCTACGCCATGGATCCTGTCACAGGCGAGACGCCGTGCGGGTTGATCCGGCCGCTTCGCTGCCCCAGGCTGCGCCGGTCCATCGACACGCCAATGGCGGCAGGCGATACAGAAAGACAGCGATGCCGGACGTTCCTTCCTTCTACGACCCCGTACAGCTCGGTGATTGGCACTACGCGCCGGATCCCCGGGCGATCGAGGCGGCGGGCGCCGAGCACCCGACCCGCCCGGCCGAGGATGATGCGCGGCGCGTGGTGCTGCTGCTGGTCGACTGCCAGCGCGACTTCGCCCATCCCGCCGGCACCCTGTTCGTCGGTGGCCGTGAGGGCGACGGCGCCCAGCAGGACTGCCGGCGCATCGTCGAACTCCTCTATGGCAAGGGCGAGCGCATCTCGCAGGTGATCGCGACGCTCGATACCCACCATCCCGACCAGATCTTCTTCAGCCGGTTCTGGATCGACCGCGAGGGGCGTCACCCCGCCCCCTTCACGCTGATCTCGACCGAAGCGCTGCACCGCGGTCACTGGCTCGTCGATCCGGCTATGGCGCACCATCTGCCGGAAGGCCGCAGCTATGCCTGGGCGGCGCGGCAGGCCGAGTTCTACGCCGACGCGCTCGAACGCGAGGGGCGCTATGGGCTGATCATCTGGCCGGATCACTGCCTGGAGGGTACGCCCGGCCACGGTCTGCTCGGCGCGGTCCATGCCGCGATCCACTACCATGCCGGCCGCCGCCGCTCGCCACCCGTGCTGATGCGCAAGGGGGAGGATGTCTGGACAGAGAGCTACTCCGTCTTCCGGCCGGAGGTGCCGGTCGCATGGGACGGTACGGCGATCGCCAAGCATGACCGCACGCGCATGACCACGCTGCTCAGCACGGCCGACGAGATCCTCGTCGCCGGCGAGGCCTCCAGCCATTGCGTCCGCTGGAGCGTCAACGATCTGGTGGCGACCGCCGCGACGATGGGGCCCGAGGTCGCCGGCAAACTCACCATCCTCACCGACTGCATGTCGGCGGTGGTCTCGCGCGGCCCCGACGGCGCCATTGTGCCGGAGCTCGATTTCACCGCCGCCGCCGAGGCCGCCTATGCCGATTGGGCGGCCGCCGGCGCACGCATCGCCCGCTCGACCGATTGGTAAAGGGTCACCCCACGACCGGCGGGTCGTCGCAGGGCCGGCCGATCGCCTCGGCCCAGAACCTGCGCGAGCGCGCCGATACCGCCGGACCGGCGAGGTGGAGGATCTCACGGTGGAAGGCCTCCGCCTCGCCCGGTGCGCCGAGTTCACGCAGGGCGAGCAGGATGCGGGTGATCCGCAGATGGTTGTGGTCGGCGCTGCCACGCCAGCCGGGATGGGCCTCGTAGAAATCGCGCATCATCGAGACGCCGGCGCGGAAATTGGCCATCGCCACCGGATCGGCGCGGATCGCATCCCGCTCGGCATCGGTCAGGACCGGCGCCTCCGGATTAAAGCGGCTCGGCGTGCGGTTCGGGAACAGCCATTGCACGAAATCATGGACCCGCTCGATCTCGAGCGGCGTGAAGGCCAGCACATCCGCAACCGTCCGCCCGCCCGATCCCCGGCCGCGGCCGGCGAGGAAGGCATGCAGCGCCCCTTGCCCCGTCACCGTCATGCGCGGCGCAGCCCGCGTGCCGGCTCGGTCAGGCGAAAGCGCCGGAAGGCGAGCGCTGCGTCCGAGGTCTCGCCCGGCTGCGGCCAATCGGCGACGAACCCGCCGACCCGGCCGAGATAGGGCTCGGCCACCGCCAGCACGCGCCGGAAATCCATCTCCTCCGGATGGACGGGGCCGCGGGACGGGTTCTCGATCGCCCAGACGAGGCCCGAGAGCACCCCCGCCACGACCTGCAGCGTCGTCGCGTTGTTGGCCGGCGCGCGGGCACGCACCTCCTCGATCGACAGGCGCGAGCCATACCAATAGGCGCCGGAGGCGGCACCGATCAGCAACACGCCGAGCTCGTCCGTCCCTTCGGTGATCTCGTCCATGAGGATCCGCCGGGCGGAGACGTCCGGCCAGGCACCGCCGATCTCATGCGTGGCGATCGAGGACCAAGTGTCGTCGCAGGGGCGGTAGGCGTAAAAGCAGGTCGGCCGGTAGGCGAGCCGCCCCTCCTCCTCGAGCGAGAAATAGTCGGTGAGGGATATGACCTCCTCATGGGTGAGCATCATTCCCTCGAAGGTGCCGCAGGAGGGCACCCAGCTCCGCACCCGCGTCTCGAAGCCCGGCCGGTCGAGCGCGACGGCAATGCCCTTCGTCCGCCCCTCGGTGCCGCCGAGCAGGCGCCCGTCCGGCGGCAGCCCCGTCTCATGCGTGCCCCAGCCCAGCTCGGCCGGCTGCTCCCCCTCGCCCAGCAGCCCGTCGATCGACCAGGTACCGATGAACTCCCCCTCGGCCCGCGGCTGCGCCGCCCGCTGGGTGTCGCGCTCGGAGATCTGGATCACCCGTACCCCGAGCGTCCGGGCGAGTGTCGCCCATTCCGACCGCCGGCGCGGCTCCTCCCCCGCATGGCCTGCTGCCGCGGCGAGGTCGAGGAGCCCGCGCTTGACGAAATGCGAGACGAGACCGGGATTGGCGCCGTGGCACAGCACCGCCGTCGGCCCGCCGGCATGGGTCGCACGCAGGCGCCGCGCCTCGCGGTAGAGGTCGGTATTGGTGCGGTGGCGGTGGGTACGCTCGGTGGAGGCGGCCCAGGTCTCCATACAGGTGTCGAGATAGAGCGCGCCCCGCCGCATGGCGTAGTCGGCGAGATCGACGCTGCTGACATCGACCGAGAGATTGAGGATGAAATCCCCCGGCCCGACCAGCGGGTCGAGGATCGCGGTGAAACCGTCGCGGGTCAGCGGCGCCACGCGGAAATCCACGCCATGCGCCGCGGCCACGTCGCGCGACGCCGCATCGGCTGTCACCACGATGATGCGGGCGGGGTCGATGGCGACATGGCGCAGCAGCAGGGGCAGCGTGCCCTGGGCGATGGCGCCGAAGCCGATCATGATGATCCGGCCGGAAAAGCGCAGATGGATGGCGGCAGTGTCCATCGCGGCGACCGAAGATGTCTGGTGAGAATGGGTGAACGGCAAATCCGACAGTGCTCTGGTCTCCTGTAAACGATCCGATATCAGCCCGGCGGACGGCAGTGGATGCGGTCGGCTGAAGCACATGTCGCGGCGATCGGATTCTGACCGGAAACCGGCAGAGTCGCGCGGTATCCGATCGTCCACTTGTGTCCGACGGGCCTCATTTGTCGGATAACCATAGCGTCCGCGATCCGGCACTAGCAACCCGACCCGTGGAAATGGCGGAGATCCGGCCAACCAGGGCATCGGAAGCGATCGCGTCCGTGACCGTCCTGTTATGGGTTCCCACCCATAACCACCGCGTTATGGTTGCGACGCGGAACCGTCACGACCCGATCTTCGGATCGCTTGCCTGACGCCCGAGGCTGAAGCGCGGCGAGGTCCCGACGGATCAGGGAGGCACACATGGCTGACAGGACGGACAAGGACCGGGACGGCAAGACGGGGGCCGGACGGGCGACGGACAAGCCCGTCCTGCTGTCGGGCGGCAACCCGCAGATCCCGAAAGGCGACGGCGACGCGCCGGTGCAGGCCTATATCGCGGCGATGCCGGGCTGGAAGAGCGAGGCCGGCCGCCGCCTGGACGCTCTCGTGGAACGCACCGTCCCCGAGGTGCGGAAGGCGGTGAGGTGGAACTCCCCCTTCTACGGGGTCGAGGGGCAGGGCTGGTTCCTCAGCTTTCACTGCTTCACCCGCTACATCAAGATCACGTTCTTCAACGGCGTAGAACTTGACCCATTGCCACCGGTCGGATCGAAGGATCCCAAGACGCGCTACGTCCACATCTACGAAGATGAAGGCCCCGATGACGCGCTGCTGACCCGCTGGATCCGACAGGCAGCGGCGCGGCCGGGCTGGGTCCCGTAAGCGCACAGAGCGCTGCGTCCTGCGCCTTCGCAGCAGGCAGCACGGCATGGCGCGGCCTTACTGCAACCCATAATGAGGGCCGTCCGTGGCCTGACGGCCCCACGGCACCCACTGGACCCGTCGTCAATTGTCGAGAGGAACGTCCGCGCAGCGGTAAGCGCGCATCAGTAACGCTTGGCGGATGGGGTGGG
>CAYORM010000043.1:0-22561 GCA_964406375.1 uncultured Mycobacteriaceae bacterium
TCTATATCGGCGACGCCATGGAGGAGAACGTCGACGAGCTGGCCGACAAGGCCGGCAAGCTCGGCCTGCGCGGCGTGCCGGTGTTCGTGTTCCAGGAAGGCGCCGACGCGGTGGCGGAACGCGCCTTCCGCGAGATCGCGCGCCTGTCCAGGGGGGCGTGGTTCCGCTTCGACCGCAGCGCGGCGGCGGCGCTTTCAAAGCTTCTTTCGGCGGTGGCCGTGTTCGCCAGCGGCGGCCTCGCCGCGCTCGAGGCGCGGAACAGGCCCGAGGACCGGCTGATGATCGAGCACCTGAAGAAGGCGGGCGGCCGCGAATGACGGTGATGTTCTATCTGGTTGCCGCGCTTCTGGTCATCGGGGCGCTCGGCGCGGTCTTCCTGCGCCTCGACCCCGCCCGCGTCGCCGGAAGCCTGCGTCTGGCCGGGCCGGTCCTCGCCGGGCTGGCCGGCATCGGGCTGATGCTCGTCGGCCGGGCCGGGCTCGGCGGCATGCTGATCTCGGGCGCGCTCGCCTGGCACCTGCGCTCGCGCCGGGCCAAGCCGGCGCGCAGGACGCCCGGCAGGCGGTCGACGGTGAGGACGGCGGCGCTGGAGATGGAACTCGATCACGACAGCGGCCTGCTGGAGGGCGTGGTGCTCGCCGGCAGGCACGAGAGACGCGAGCTGCGCGACCTGCCGCTGGAGGATCTGCTGGAGCTCGCCCGCGACCTCTCGGCCGACGCCGAGAGCCTGCAGCTACTTGAAACCTATCTTGACAGCCGTTTTCCCGTCTGGCGCGACCACGTTCAGGCGGATGCGGACCGGCGGCAGGCTGGCGCGCCAGGTTCTGGCGCCATGACCAAGCAGGAGGCCTACGAGATCCTTGGTCTTGAAGCGGGGGCGAGCGCTGCGGAAATCCGCAAGGCGCATCGCCGCCTGATGCAGCGCCTGCACCCCGATCTCGGAGGCTCCTCTTTCCTTGCGGCGCGGATCAATGAGGCCAAGGAAGTTCTGCTGGATGGTCACAAGTAGCTCCCCTTCGACGCGTGACGGGACCGGGCGCGGGCGCTAGAGCTGCGCCGCGAAACAATCGATCTTCTGCTTCTTGAGCGCGTTGCAGGCGCTCCATGCCTGGTTCTTCGAGGCAAAGCCCCCGAAGCGCGCGCGGTAGTAGATGGTGCCCTTGTTCTCGAACTCCTCGATGAAGGCGTTCGCGGAGCCGAGGATGCCGGATGCCTCCTTGCCGGTGCGCACCAGCGCGGCGAAGGCCTCGCTCTGCGACGGCGACGAGGCGATCTGCACCGCCCAGCCGGACTGCGGGGTCGATGCCGTCTGCATCGGGTCGATGGCGGCGGAGAAGCGGTCGTCGGCGGCGGCCGGCACCGGGACGGGCGCGGAGGGAACCGGCGCGGCCGCGGCGGGCGCAGGCGTCGGGATCGCGGCGCGCGGCGTCGGCGCATAGGCGGTGACGGTCGCAGCCGCCTCGGCGCCTTCGGCGGCCGGGCGGAAGGCCGGCAGCGGAATGTTGGTGCGCGGCAGCGCCACGGCCGCGGCCGCCACGGCGGTCGTGCCGGGCGTGAGCTTGCGCGAGGCGACGAGCGGGCCGTTGTCCTTGCGCGAGGCGCGCGGCAGGTGCTCGCGGATCAGCGCCGCCATGTGGTCGTCGCGGCTCTTGCCCGACTGGCCGCCCATCACCACGGCGACGACGGAGCGGCCGTTGCTGCGCACGGAGGTGACGAGGTTGAAGCCGGAGGCGCGGGTGTAGCCGGTCTTGATGCCGTCCACGCCCTCGATGCGGCCGAGCAGGCGGTTGTGGGTGGAGATGCGCTGCTTGCCGTAGGCGAAGGAGCGGGTCGCGAAATAGTCGTAGCGGCGCGGGAAGTGCTCGCGCAGCGCGACGCCGAGGATCGCCATGTCGCGGGCGGTCGTATACTGCTGGGCGTTCGGCAGGCCGTGGGCGTTGCGGAACTGCGTCGAGTTCATGCCGAGCTGCTTGGCCTTGGCCGTCATCATCCGCGCGAAATTGGCCTCCGAGCCGCCGATGAGCTCGGCGATGGCCGTCGAGACGTCGTTGGCCGAGCGGGTTACCAGCGCGCGGATCGCCGTCTCGACGGTGATGGAGCCGCCGGCCTTGACGCCGAGCTTGGTCGGCGGCTCGGAGGCCGCGTTCCTGGAGAACGGCACCTGCGTCTTCTCGGTGATGCGTCCGGACTCGATCGCCTCGAAGATGAGGTAGATCGTCATCATCTTGGTGAGGGAGGCCGGATAGCGCCGGGCGTCGGCATTGCGCGAGAACAGCACCTGGCCGGTGTTGGCGTCGATGACATAGGCCGCGTAGCGCGAGTTCGCCGCTGCCTGGCCGGTCATGCCCGCGGCGATGAACGTCGCCGCCAGCAATACGATGAGAAGCCTTGCCTGTGTGGTGAATTGCGAAAGAAAGCTCGCCGACGCTTTACGCACACCCATACCCGTCACGCTTATTCGTTGCTGGAAACCGGAAGGCGCCTGTCCACGCCGTCGGGGGCAACGATAGCGGCGAGGCCGTTACCAATCCGTTTATGGTAACCGGCCCGTTCACCATTTCGATCAACTTCAAATTAACGGCCGGAGGGCTGCCGTCCCGGCATCGAATCGGCGGCCCTTGACATATTGTGCAGTGCAACATAAATAGGGTGCAACGCATTCAAGATGCGCCACCGCCCTCAATGAAAGGAACCCGACAATGGTTCAGTCGCTGGAAGACGCCGGCAAGGCCGGCAAGGAATTTTTCGATGCCGGCCTGAAGAACTTCGCCGCGCTGTCGAAGAACGTGCAGGCTCTCGCCGTCGAGGCCACCGAGTATTCGCGCAAGGCCTTCGAGGAAGGCGCGGCCACGCTGGAGAAGCTGGCTTCCGCCAAGTCGCTCGAGAAGGCCGTCGAGATTCAGACCGATTACGCCAAGCAGGCGTATGAGGGCTTCGTCGCCCAGACCTCGCGCGTCAGCGAGCTCTATGCCGAGATCGCGAAGGAGGCCTACAAGCCCTTCGAGTCCTTCGTCGCCAAGGCGAAGTGATCGCAAGCCGCGATTCGTCGTTCCGGGCCTTCGGGTCCGGCAACAGACCCGGCCCGCTTCCGCGCGGCCGGGTTTTTTGCTTTCGCCGGGCGCCCGCAGCCGGCTGACGGCACGGTATTTCGGCGGCAAGGCCGGACGGCCATATTGTCAGCGCGAAAGAAGGGCTTAAAATTCACGCAGGAGTGCCTACATGTCGCACCCAGGCAGGGTGTGAAGGAAGGATGACGTGACGACCGGCGGGCAAACCATGTCTGGCTTCGCGGCAAGGATGCAGGGTGACGAGGAACGCGGCGGCGGTCCGGGACGGGGCACGGCCGTCATCGCGCGGACGCGGCCGAAGACCAAGAAGCCGTCGCTCTACCGCGTCCTCATCCTCAACGACGACTACACGCCGATGGAGTTCGTGGTCCACGTGCTGGAGCGTTTCTTCCAGAAGGACCGCGAGGCGGCGACGCGCATCATGCTGCATGTCCACAACCACGGAGTGGGGGAATGCGGGGTCTATACATACGAGGTCGCCGAGACCAAGGTGGCCCAGGTGATGGACTTCGCCCGACAGCACCAGCATCCGCTTCAATGCGTGATGGAAAAGAAATGAGGTTCTGAATGCCGGCATTCTCCCAAGGCCTCGAGCGGGCGCTCCATCAGGCGCTCACCTTCGCCAACGAACGCCATCATGAGTATGCGACGCTGGAGCATCTGCTTCTGGCGCTGCTCGACGACGCCGACGCGGCGGCCGTCATGCGGGCCTGCAACGTCAATCTCGAAGAGTTGAAGCAGACCGTTCTCACCTACATCGACACCGAGCTCGACAACCTCGTCACCGGCTACGACGAGGACTCCAAGCCCACGGCCGGCTTCCAGCGCGTCATCCAGCGCGCGGTGATCCACGTCCAGTCCTCGGGCCGCGAGGAGGTGTCGGGCGCCAACGTGCTCGTCGCCATCTTCGCCGAGCGCGAGAGCCACGCCGCCTACTTCCTGCAGGAACAGCAGATGACCCGCTACGACGCGGTCAACTACATCTCGCACGGCATCGCCAAGCGGCCGGGCGCCTCCGAGACCCGCGCCCCGCGCGGCGCCGAGGAGGAAAGCCACGGCCAGCAGGGCGGCGAGGGCGAGGAAGGCAGGAAGAAGCAGCAGCAGGACGCGCTGACGGCCTACTGCGTCGATCTCAACGCCAAGGCGCGCGCCGGCAAGATCGACCCGCTGATCGGCCGCGACAGCGAGATCAACCGCACCATCCAGGTGCTGTGCCGCCGCTCCAAGAACAACCCGCTCTATGTCGGCGACCCCGGCGTCGGCAAGACGGCGATCGCCGAAGGGCTGGCCAAGCGCATCGTCGAGGGCGACGTGCCCGAGGTGCTGCTCGACGCCACTATCTTCGCGCTCGACATGGGCACGCTGCTCGCCGGCACCCGCTACCGCGGCGATTTCGAGGAGCGGCTGAAGCAGGTGGTGAAGGAGCTGGAGGATTTCCCCGGCGCCATCCTGTTCATCGACGAGATCCATACGGTGATCGGCGCGGGCGCGACCTCGGGCGGGGCGATGGACGCCTCGAACCTGCTCAAGCCGGCGCTCTCCTCCGGCGCGATCCGCTGCATCGGCTCCACGACCTACAAGGAGTTCCGCCAGTTCTTCGAGAAGGACAGGGCGCTGGTGCGCCGCTTCCAGAAGATCGACGTCAACGAGCCGACCGTCCCGGACACGATCGCGATCATGAAGGGGCTGAAGCCCTATTTCGAGGACTTCCACAAGGTCCGCTACACCAACGAGGCCATCAAGGCCGCGGTGGAGCTGTCGGCGCGCTACATCAACGACCGCAAGCTGCCGGACAAGGCCATCGACGTCATCGACGAGACCGGCGCCTCGCAGATGCTGCTGCCGGAGGGCAGGCGCAAGAAGACCATCGGCATCCGCGAGATCGAGGCGACCATCGCCACCATGGCGCGCATTCCGCCGAAGACCGTCTCGGCCGACGACGAGAAGGTGCTGGCCAATCTCGAGGCCGAGCTGAAGCGCGTCGTCTACGGCCAGGACACCGCGATCTCCGCGCTCGCCTCCTCGATCAAGCTGGCCCGCGCCGGCCTGCGCGAGCCGGAGAAGCCCATCGGCTGCTACCTGTTCTCAGGCCCGACCGGCGTCGGCAAGACGGAAGTCGCCAAGCAGCTCGCCGCCTCGCTCGGCGTCGAGCTCCTGCGCTTCGACATGTCGGAATACATGGAGCGCCACACCGTCTCGCGGCTGATCGGCGCGCCTCCCGGCTATGTCGGCTTCGACCAGGGCGGCCTGCTGACCGACGGCGTCGACCAGCATCCGCATTGCGTGCTCCTGCTCGACGAGGTCGAGAAGGCGCATCCGGACCTGTTCAACATCCTGTTGCAGGTGATGGACCACGGCAAGCTGACCGACCACAACGGCAAGCAGGTCGATTTCCGCAACGTGATCCTGATCATGACGACCAATGCCGGCGCCGCCGACCTGACCCGCCAGTCGATCGGCTTCGGCGCCGGGCGCAAGGACGATGCCGACAGCGAGGCGATCAACCGGATGTTCACCCCGGAGTTCCGCAACCGGCTCGACGCGGTGATCCCCTTCGCGCATCTCTCGCCCGAAATCGTCGCGCAGGTGGTCGACAAATTCGTGCTGCAGCTCGAGGCGCAGCTCGCCGACCGGCGGGTGGCGATCGAACTGAGCCCGGCGGCCCGGCTGTGGATCGTCGACAAGGGCTATGACGAGCTCTACGGCGCAAGGCCGATGGCCCGGGTGATCCAGGAGCACGTCAAGAAGCCGCTCGCCAATGAGCTGCTGTTCGGGGTGCTCACCAAGGGCGGGCAGGTCCGCGTCGACGTGGCGCCCGACGGCAAGTCGCTGGTCTTCGCCTATGGCAGCGCCGCGGAGAGCGCGAAGGAAAGGGAGACCGAGCCCGCCTGAACCCGGCCGGTCCCATTGGAACGGGGCGGCGCCGAGCGGCGCCGCCCCTTTTTTGTTCCGGCGTCAGGCCAGGACGTCGATCTGTTCGGCGGTGAGGTTGCCGGGGATGATCGTCAGCGGCACGCGCAGCCGTGCCAGGGCCCTCGCCGTCGTCAGATACTGGATCAGGGGGCCCGGCCCCTTGGAGGAGACATCGGCGCCGAGCACAAGGACCGAGATCGTCGGCTCCTCCTCGATCAAGGCCAGAAGTTCCTCCCGCGCGCTGCCTTCGCGGATATGCAGGATCGGGATGGTGCCGGTGAGCTGGTTGACCTCCTTGGCGACCCGCAGCAGCAGCTGCTCGGCCTCCTGGCGCCGCTCCTCGCGCAGCACTTCCTCGACCGCGCCCCATTGCTGGATCTCGTCGACGCCGACGACCAGCAGAAGCGCCACCCGTCCGCCGGTGTGAAGGGCCCGGCGACAGGCGAAGCGCAGGGCGGCCCGCCACTCCTCCGTCGTGTCGACGACCACGAGGAAGACGCGCGGCGTGCCGCCGGACGGATGCTCCTCGGCCATGCTGTTCCTCCTGGTCAGGCCCGCCTGAACACGACGCTCGCGAGCCAGCCGGCGAAAATCGCCAGCATGACCGCCGCGAGGCCGTAAAGCGCCGAATCGCTGCGGGCGAATTCGTAGATCCGGGCGCCGAGCCCGACCTTGGTGACGATGAGCGGCGTCGTCTGCGCGCCCACCACCTGTCCGTCGCGGATGAGGTACACCTCCACCGCGTACTGCCCCGTCGGGACATTGGCGGGGATCGTCAGCGTGGTGCGGAACAGCCGGCCGGACAGGAAGATGACCGGCTCGGTCGCTCGTACATAGAGGTAGTCGGCCTGCATCCGACGGACCAGTGCCTCCTCGAAGACGGCAAGCGTCTCAGCATCCAGCCCCTGGCCGTCGAGCGGCGTCACCGGCACGTTCTCGAGCCCGATGGCATGCCGGGCCAGCACCGCCGGATCCGCGAGTTCCTCGATCGGTCGGCTGCTCGCCACGCTGTAGAAGCTGGGCACGCCGGCGAAGGTCAGGCTGTCGCGATTGACCCAGATCCCGGCGACACGCGCCTTCTCGCGGATCGTCACGGTGCGCGGCGGGCCCCGCACCACGACGGCCACGTCCCCCTCGCCCTCCACCGCGCCGAACAGCACGACCCGCGTGCCGGTGAAGCCGGTATTGATGGTGATAGCGTGGTCGGTGAGATCGGCCAGCAACTCCTGCGCCTGCCCCGGGCGCGCCACCGCCAGCATCACCAGGACGAAGCCGAGGACGACGGCCGCGCGGCTCACGGCATTGTCTCCGCGACCTCGAGGCTGTAGCGGTCCGCCGGCGGACGGACGAGCTCGATGGCGAGCTGGACGCAGACGATCAGCACCATCGAGGCCAGAAGGGCGCGGGCATGGTCACCGCGCAGCCGCCCGCTGACGCGCGAGCCGAACTGCGCGCCGACGACCCCGCCGGCGAGCAGGAGCAGCGCCAGCATCACATCCACGGTCTGGTTCTGATAGGCTTGCAGGAAGGTCGTCAGCGCCGTCGTGAAGATGATCTGGAACAACGAGGTGCCGGCAACCAGCGAGGCCGGCATGCCGAGCAGATAGATCATCGCCGGCACCAGAACGAAGCCGCCGCCGATGCCCATGATGGCGGTGAGGAGCCCGCCGAACGCGCCGATCGCGGCCGGCACGAGGGCAGAGACGTAAAGGCGTGAGCGCGGGAAGCGTGTTTTCAGCGGCAGGCCGTGGAACCAGGCGTGATTGTGCAGCTTGCGCCGCTGCCCGCCCGCCGCGCGCCGGCGGCTGAAGATCGAGCGCAGGCTCTCCACCAGCATCAGCACCGCGATCACGCCGAGGAACAGCACATAGGACAGCGAGATCACGAGGTCGATCTGCCCGAGGGCGGTGAAGATGCTGAAGATCCACACGCCGATGACACTGCCGACGACGCTTCCGGCCAGCATGACGAGGCCGATCTTCACGTCGACATTGCCCTGCCGCCAGTAGCTCAGCATCCCCGACACGCTGGCGGCGACGAGCTGGTTGGCCTGCGTGCCGACAGCGACGGCAGGGGGTACGCCGACGAAGATCAGCAGCGGCGTCATGAGAAAACCGCCACCGACGCCGAACAGGCCGGACAGGAAGCCGACGACGCCGCCCATCCCGAGGATCAGGAGGGCGTTGACGGACATCTCGGCAATCGGGAGATAGACTTGCATGGGTCCGGCCGCACTCAGGCCGGCACTGTAGCGGCCCCTCCCGGCGTTGCGAAGCGCGGAACACCGCTTCGCTCGTACCGGAGCACCGTGCCGCGGCACATGCGGCGGATGCCGGAGAGAGGAGCCCGATGGGCGGATTGGAGATCCTGACGACGGCCGAGGCTGCCGCCACCGACCGCGCCTCGGCGGCGCAGGGTGTGCCGACGCTGGCGTTGATGGAGGCAGCCGGCCGCGCCGTGGCCGACGCGGTGGCGGCGCGATGGCCGCGTGGTCCCGTCACCATCCTGTGCGGCCCCGGCAACAATGGTGGCGATGGCTGGGTCGCCGCGCGCCATCTGCGCCGGCGCGGCTGGCAGGTGACGCTTGCCTCCCTCGTCGACCGTCGGGCGCTGCGCGGCGACGCGGCGGCGATGGCCGCCCTGTGGGACGGGCCGGTGGCGCCGCTCCCGACCACCCTGCCGGAGGCCGGGCCGATCGTCGACGCGCTGTTCGGCGCCGGTCTCGACCGGCCGCTCGAGGGCGTGCCGCGTACGCTCGCCGAATCGGCTGCCGCGGCGCGTGAGCGGATCATCGCCGTCGACGTGCCGAGCGGCATCGCCGGCGATACCGCTGCACCGTTCGATGAGGTGGCGTTCGCCGCTGCCTGCACCGTCACCTTCCACCGGCCGAAGCCGGCGCATCTGCTCTATCCGGGCCGCGGCCTGTGCGGCGCGGTGATCATCGCCGATATCGGCATTCCCGACGCCGCGATGCCCGCCGGCATCGCTTGCCACCGCAACGCACCCCCCCTGTGGCGCGATGCCTGGCCGGAGCCGGGGCCGGACGCCCACAAATACCGCCGCGGGCATCTCGTCTCGGTTTCGGGCGGCCCGGCGGCGACGGGGGCGGCGCGTCTCGCCGCGCGCGGTGCGCTGCGGATCGGCGCCGGCCTTGTCACCGTCGCCTCGCCACCCGAGGCGCTGCTGGTCAATGCAGCCCAGCTCACCGCGGTGATGGTGCGGTCATTCAAGGGGCCGGCGGGCCTGGGCGAGATGCTCGCCGATCCGCGCCGCAACGCCGTGGTGATCGGCCCGGGCCTCGGGGTCGGCCCCGAGACGCGCGAACTGGTCGCGGCCGTGCTTGATGCCCGCATCGCGACGGTGCTGGATGCCGATGCCATCACCAGCTTCGCCGGGGCCGAGCGCGCACTGTTCGAACGCCTGCACGGGCGATGCGTCCTCACCCCGCATGACGGCGAGTTCGAAAGGCTGTTCCCCGGGCTGCGCGCCCGGACGCCGAGCAAGATCGACGCGGCGCGCGAAGCCGCCGGCCGCTCCGGCACGGTGGTCGTTTTGAAGGGGCCGGACACGGTGATCGCCGCGCCGGATGGCCGCGCGGTCGTCAATGCCGATGCGCCGCCCTGGCTGGCGACCGCCGGCTCGGGCGATGTGCTCGCCGGCTTCATCGGCGGACTTCTCGCCCAGAGCATGCCGCCCTTCCCTGCCGCCTGTGCCGCCGTCTGGCTGCATGGTCGGGCAGCCGCGGCCTTCGGGCCGGGGCTGGTGGCCGAGGACCTGCCCGAGGCGCTGCCGCGCGTTCTCGCCGAGCTGCTGCCCCGGGTGTGATCCACCCGGGGCGCACCATTCGTCAGAGACGCAGCAGGCCCATCACCTCCTGCGTCTCGGCCAGGACCGGCTCGGCGATGGCACGCGCCTTCTCGCCGCCCGCGCGCAGTACGCTCTCGACATAGCCCGGGTCGGCCGTCAGACGCCGCATCTCGCCGGCGATCGGCGCCAGCACCGCCACGGCACGGTCGGTCAGCGCCTGCTTGAACCGCGAGAAGGGCGCGCCGCCGAATTCACGCAGCACCGCCTCCACCGGCTGCTCGGCCAGCGCGGCATAGATGGTGACGAGGTTCTCGGCTTCCGGCCGGCCAGCCAGCCCCTCCGCCTCGGACGGCAGCGGTTCGGGATCGGTCTTCGCCCGACGGATCTTCAGCGCGATCGTGTCGGCATCGTCCGTCATGTTGATGCGGCTCTGATCCGAGCTGTCGGACTTGCTCATCTTCTTGGTGCCGTCGCGCAGGCTCATCACCCGCGTCGCGGCGCCGAGGATCTGCGGTTCGGGCAGCGGGAAGACGTCACGCCCGTAGCGCTGGTTGAAGCTGCCGGCGATGTCGCGTGCGAGTTCGAGATGCTGCTTCTGATCCTCGCCGACTGGGACATGGGTCGCCTTGTAGACGAGGATGTCCGCCGCCATCAGCACCGGATAGGCAAGCAGGCCGTGCATCGCCACGTCCTGCTGCTTGCCGGCCTTGTCCTTGAACTGCGTCATCCGCTTCAGCCAGCCGAGCGGGGTCAGACAGGAGAACAGCCAGGCGAGCTCGCTATGGGCGGGAACCTGGCTCTGGACGAAGAGGATCGACCGGACCGGATCGATGCCGCAGGCGAGCAGCGTCGCCGCCAGCTCGCGGATATGCGAGCGCAGCGCCTGGGGATCCTGCGGGATCGTCAGCGCGTGCAGGTCGACGACGCAGTAGATCGTGTCGAAACTGTCCTGCAGCTTCACCCAGTTCCGCACCGCGCCCAGGTAGTTGCCGAGATGCATGTTGTGCGTGGGCTGAATGCCCGAAAAAATGCGGTCCATCGGTCCGAAGCCTGGTTCGCGAAGCCGGCGGGCTTTATCGCCGGGGGCCGGCGGCCGGTCAACGGCCAGCCCGCCGACGGAAACCCCGGCGCAAGCGAAGCGGCAAGCGGAACGAAAAGGACTTTGCTCGGTTTACGCCAACGCGCATCCTGTCCGTCCCGAGCCGTTGGCCGGCATTGCCGGCGCCGGGGCTCGCATAGAGGAGGAACATCCATGCGGATCAGCCTTCGCCCGATGCTGGCGCTTTCTGCGTTGAGCGTCCTCGCCCTCGCCGCCTGCGCCCAACCGGCTCCCGAGCCGCCGCCGGCGCCCGACGGGGCGATGCTCGAGGGGACCAGCACGACTCAGCTGCCCGACGGCACCAGCGTCACGACCTACACCTACCGGCTGCCGGACCAGCTCCTGACGAATGGTCCGCAGTGCACCCGCGGCGACCCGCAGTGCCCGTGACGGTGCAAAGCCTGAGGGCGGCCCCGTGACGGGCGGCCACGGTCACGCCTGAGAGCGGCGCGAGGGGGCTTCGGCCCCCTTGTCTGCTCCGTATCTCCTCCCGCCACTCGTGCCCGGCCGCGCGTTCTCCTTGGTGCGATGGCTGTCGCGTCACGTGATTTTGACGGCGTGATCGGCTAAACCCCCGCGGGTCCGCCCGCGAGGAAAGAGCAGCCATGGCCGAGGAGCGTCCCGAGACCCGGATCGTCAAGCCGCAGCCGTTGAGCGGCTTTCCGGAATGGCTGCCGGAGCAGAAGCTCGTCGAGGAGCGGCTGCTCGGCATCATCCGCGAAGGCTTCCGCCGCTATGGCTTCACCCCGATCGAGACCCCGGCGGTCGAGCGCAAGGAGATCCTGACCGCCAAGGGCGTCGTCGAGAAGGAGATCTACGCCCTCTCACGCCTCGCCGCCGGCGAGGATGAGGACCCCTCGACCGAGATGGCGCTGCATTTCGACCTGACGGTCCCGCTGGCGCGCTACGTCGCCCAGCATGCGCAGCAGCTGACCTTTCCCTTCCGCCGTTATCAGATCCAGAAGGTCTGGCGCGGCGAGCGACCGCAGGCCGGGCGTTTCCGCGAATTCTACCAGTGCGACATCGACGTCATCGGCAACGGCTCGCTGAGCCTTCTCGCCGATGCCGAGATTCCCTGCGTCATCGCCTTCATCTTCGAGCGGATGGCGATCGGCGATTTCGTCGTCCGGATCAACAACCGCAAGGTCTTGCAGGGGCTGCTGCAGGGCTCCGGCGTGCCGGCGGAGAGCGTCGGCGAGGCCCTGCGTGTCATCGATGCCATCGAGAAGGTGCCGGTCGACCGCACGATCGCCGATCTCGCCGCGCGGACCGGCATCGATGCGGCGGCCGCCGGCCGGCTGGTCGAGCTCGTCTCAGGCGCCGCCGGGATCCACGATCTCGCCGGTCGCACACTCGGCGCGCTCTACGAGGAGGGGGTGGACGAGCTGCGCCAGCTCGCCGAAGGGCTCGCCGCGCTCGGCATGCCGCAGGCGAACTGGACGCTCGACCTGTCGATCGCCCGTGGGCTCGATTACTACACCGGCACGGTCTACGAGACGCGTCTCGTCGCCAACCCCGAAATCGGCAGCATCTGCTCAGGCGGGCGGTACGAGAACCTCGCCTCGGCGTTCACCCGGCAAAAGCTGCCGGGCGTCGGCATATCGATCGGGCTGACGCGGCTGCTCAGCCGCCTCTTCGATGCGGGGCTGGTGGAGACCGGCGCCGCCACCCCGGCCGATGTGCTGGTGACGGTGATGGATCGCGACCGGCTGTCCCATCATCTTGCCATCGCTGCCGAGCTGCGCGGCGCCGGGATCGCGACCGAGCTCTACACCGAACCGCGAAAGATCGGCGACCAGCTCAAATACGCCGCACGCAAGGGCTTCCGCGCCGCCATCCTCGCCGGTACCGACGAGATCGCGGCCGGCACCGTCCAGATGAAGCTGCTGGCGACCGGCGAGCAGCGACAGGTGCCGCGCGAGGGGCTGCTCGCGGCACTGCGCGCGGCGCTCGCCTCCACCGCCGCGGCGGGCTGAACCGTGGCGGCGCTGCCGCCGGCGCTCACCGCCGCCATCGACCGGCTCGTCACGGGCCGCGCGCTCTCCGACCTCGCCGCCGCCGCGCGCGGCATCTCGGAGCGCTACCGCGCCGAGATCCGCGACGGCCGGCTGCATGTCGCGGAAGAGAGGGCGGCCCTCGGCTATCTCGCGGCCCGGCTGCCGGCCACCTTTGCCGCCATAGACCATGCCCTCGCCGCTGCGGCCTCGGCTGTGCCCGGCTTCCAGCCCCGCAGGCTGCTCGATGCCGGCGCCGGGCCGGGGACCGTCCGCTGGGCCGCTGCGCAGCGTTTCGCGAGCCTTGAGCAGGTGGTCGAGGTCGAGGCGAGCGCGTCCTTCCGCGCCGTGGCCGGGCGGCTTGCCGAGGGGCAGCCCCTGCCGCCCGTCGAGCGTCTGGCACTGACCCTCCCGACCTTGCCCGCCGCGGCCCAGCCCTTTGATCTCGTGGTGGTGAGCTATGTGCTCGGCGAGCTGCCCCCAGAGACCGTCGAGCCCCTGGCGCTGGCGCTGTGGGAGCGCTGCGGTGGGGTGCTGGTGCTGGTGGAGCCCGGCACACCTGCCGGCTTCGAGCGCCTGCGCCGGGTGCGGACGCGCCTTGTGGAGGCGGGCGCCGCCATACTCGCCCCCTGCCCCCACGCCGGCAGCTGCCCGGTCGTCGCGCCGGATTGGTGCCATGTCGCGGTGCGGGTCGAGCGCAGCCGCCTCCATCGCCGCGCCAAGGACGCGTCCGTCCCGTGGGAGGATGAAAAGCTCGCTTATCTCGTAATGGGACGGGAGGCCGGGCTGCCTGCGGCCGCCCGCGTCATCGCACCGCCGCGCGGGGCCGGCGGTCGCATCGCGCTGCGCCTGTGTACCCCGCATGGCGTCACCGAGCGGGTGGTGACGCGGCGCGACGGGTCGGCGCTGGCCCGCGCCCGCCGGCTCGGCTGGGGCGACGGGCTCGCAACGCCGCTCTGAGCAAACCTAGCGCGGGGTGGGGCCGAGGCCGCCCCGGATCAGCCGGCGCAGCGCGTCGATGAAACCCGCCCGATCCTCGAGGGCTGCGAAATGCGCGGCATCGGCGGCGAGGACGGCCGGCATCGCCTGGTTCAGCACCTCGGCCCCCTTCGCCGTCAGCTTCAGCAGCCGGGCCCGGCTGTCCGAGGGATGCCGCTGGCGCTGCACGAGCCCGGCCGCCTCGATCGCGCGGACGACCTGGCTCGTCATCATCGCATCGGTTCGGCAGAAGGCAGCGAGCCGGACCTGCGTCGGCGCCTCGCCGCGATGCTCGAGCCAGGCGAGGCCGGCGAGCAGCACGAACTGCACATGGGTGATGCCGAGCGGTTCCAGGACCGCGCGCAACCGACGCTGCCATTGATTGGCGGCCTGCCAGAGAAGGAAGCCCGGGCTGTTCTCGGGCCGCAGCGTCCGCGCCAGGGTCTCGCGGTCAACACCCATCACCGCCCCCTCTCACTCCGCGACCTGCGTTTCGTGCGGCCGGGCCACGACGCCGGCCTCGAAATCGCTCTCCAGCATCGCGAACAGCAGGTGGTCGCGCCAGGCGCCGTCGATGCGCAGATAGGCGCGCGCATAACCCTCCTGCGAGAAGCCGACCCGGGTCAGGAGGCGCTGGCTCGGGATGTTGGTCGGCAGGCAGGCAGCCTCGATCCGGTGCAGGCCGAGATCATGGAAGCCGAAACGCACCGCAAGGCGCGCCGCCTCGGTCATCAGCCCCTGCCGGGCGTGGCGCTCGCCGATCCAGTAGCCGAGCGTGGCGGTCTGGCAGACGCCGCGCCGGACATTCGAGACGGTGATGCCGCCGAGCAGCCCGCGATCGGCCATCGAGAAGACGAGGAAGGCATAGGATTCGTCGTGCCGCCATTCGAGGATGCTGCGCCGCAGCCGGCGCAGATAGGCGGCCCGGCTCAGCGCATCCTCCGGCCAGCTCGGCTCCCACGGGGTGAGGAAGGCACGGCTCTCCTGGCGCAGCGTCGCCCATGCCTTCCAGTCCCGCAGCCGCGGCGGCCGCAGATAGACGCGCGGTCCGTCGAGCCGCACCGCGGGCAAGCCGCCCAGTCCCGACCGGAAGAAACCCATCACGGAGGAACGGGCCGGCTTCATGGCTCAGCGCAGGCGCGCGCGGATCTCGTCCGACGCCATCAGCCCGCCGACGGGACCGAGCGCCGCCACCGTCGGCGGCGCGTCGAACAACCGGGTCGCCACCCGCTGCACGGCCAACCGGTCGACGGCCTCGATGCGCGCGGTCAGCTCGCCCGTCGGCACCGGCCGGCCGAAGACGAGCATCTGCTGGGCGAGCTGCTCGGCCCGCGCCATGGTCGATTCGAGGCTCATCAGCACGCTCGCCCGCAGCTGCGCCCGCGCCCGCGCGATCTCCGCCTCGTCGACGTCATGGGCGACGCGGGCGATCTCGTCGCACAGGACCGGCATCAGCTCGCCGATCTCCTCCTCGCCGGTACCGGCATAGATCCCGAAGAGACCGCCGTCGAGATAGGCGCTGGCGAAGGCGTAGATCGAGTAGACGAGGCCCCGCTTCTCGCGGATCTCCTGGAACAGGCGCGAGGACATGCCGCCGCCGAACAGCGTCGAGAACACCTGCAGCGCGTAATAGTCCGGGTCGGCATAGGCCAGGGCCGGAAAGCCCATGACGAGATGGAGCTGGTCGAGCTCGCGCATCTCCCGATAGTCGCCCGGCCGGTACTCGGCGGCGACGAGGCGGTCGCCCTGATGCTTGTGGCCGAGCCGGCCGAACAGCGTTGCCGCCTGGTCGACGATGGCGTCGTGATCGACATTGCCGGAGGCGACCAGCACCATCGTGTCCGCCCCGTAATGCCGGTCGACATAGCCGGCGATCGCGCTCCGCGGCATCGCCGACACCGTCTCGATGCGACCGAGCACCGGCCAGCCGAGCGGATGGCCCGGGAAGGCCGCCTCCTGGAAGCGGTCGAAGATGATGTCGTCCGGCGTGTCGTTCGCCTGGCCAATCTCCTGCAGCACGACCCCGCGTTCGCGCGCGAGCTCCTCCTCATCGAACACGCTCTCGAGCAGGATGTCGCCCAGGATATCGAGGGCCAACGGCACGTCCTGTTTCAATACGCGCGCATAGTAGGCCGTGTTCTCGCGGCTGGTATAAGCGTTGAGATGACCGCCGACCGCCTCGATCTCCTGGGCGATCGCCGCCGCGGAGCGCCGGCGCGTCCCCTTGAACGCCATATGCTCGAGCAGATGCGCGACCCCGTTCACCTCCGGGGTTTCCTGACGGGTTCCGACGCCGACCCAGACGCCGATGCAGGCACTCTCGACCGTCGGCACCCGGTCGGTGACGATGCGAAAGCCGTTGGACAGGGCCGTCTGGCGGACGCCGGCAGCCCCGCTCACGATGCCGTCCCCCCGGTGCGGGCGGTGCGGACGAAGGCCTCGACCCGGGCGAGGTCGGCAGGCAGCACGGTGTAACGCTCCTCCCTCTCGAAGAGATCGGCGAGATGGTCGGGCAGGGCCGGGCGCCGGCCGGTCGCCCGTTCGACCGCATCGGGGAACTTGGCGGGGTGGGCGGTCGCCAGCACGATCATCGGCGTGCCATCCGCCGCCCTGGCGCGGGCGGCGGCGACGCCGCACGCGGTGTGCGGGTCGATCGTCTCGCCCGTCATCCGCCGCGTCTCCGCTATGACGGCGATCGTCTCCTCATCGCTGGTGCGGTGGCTGGCGAACAGCGCGCGCGCGCGCGCCATCGCATCCTCGGGCAGGCGGAACGCACCCTCGGCGCGCAGCTGCCTCATCAGCCCGACCAACCTGGCCGGGTCACGGTCGCAGAGATCGTAGAGCAGCCGCTCGGCATTGCTCGAGATCTGGATGTCCATCGAAGGCGACAGCGACGGTTCGACCGTGCCCATCCGCATCTCGCCGCTCTCGAAGAAGCGGTGCAGCACGTCGTTGCGATTGGTGGCGACGACGAGCCGCTCGATCGGCACGCCCATCGCGCGTGCCGCATAGGCGGCGAAGACATTGCCGAAATTGCCGGTCGGCACGGTGAAGGAGACGGGACGGTCCGGGGCGCCGAGCGCCACCGCGGCGGCGGTATAGTAGACGATCTGGGCCATGATCCGGGCCCAATTGATCGAGTTGACGGCCGAGAGCCGCATCTCGTCGCGGAACGGCCCGTCGGCGAACATCGCCTTCACCAGATCCTGGCAGTCGTCGAAGCTGCCCTCGATGGCGAGATTGGCGACATTGGCCGACAGCACCGTCGTCATCTGCCGGCGCTGGACCTCCGAGGTGCGGCCCGCCGGGTGAAGGATGACGATGTCGACCGACCGCCGGTCACGGCAGGCCTCGATCGCCGCGGAGCCGGTATCGCCCGAGGTCGCGCCGACGATCATCACGCGCTCGCCCCGCCGGGTCAGCACATGGTCGAACAGCCGCCCCAGGAGCTGCAGCGCATAATCCTTGAAGGCAATGGTCGGGCCGTGGAAGAGCTCGAGCAGCCAGAGCCCGCTGTCGAGCTGAACCAGCGGTGCCCGTGCCGGGTGATCGAAGCCGCGATAGGCGTCGGCGACGAGGCTGCGCAGCTCGGCCTCACTGAGGCTCCCCGCCACGAAGGGGGCCATCACCGCGACCGCCACCTCCTCGTAGGGGCGGCCGCGCAGCGCGCGCAGCGTGTCAGGGGACAGGACGGGCCAATGCTCCGGCAGGTACAGGCCTCCGTCGCGGGCCAGACCGCCCAGGAGAACCTCGTCGAACGGCAGGGAGGCCGCCCCGCCGCGGGTACTGACATAGTGCAACGCTGCCGCTCCGCCTGGATTGTGCCCAACGCTAGTGTCTGGCCCCGGCCGGCGCAAGCCGAGCCGGCGGTGTGGCGGGGGTGCATGCGCCGTTTGCCGCAGCCGGCGAATGGGCTTAGCCTTCAAGGCAACCGGCCCGAGTGCCGGACGCCCAGGGAGGTTCAGATGACCCGTTTCGCAATCACGCCGCTCGCCGCGGCGGCCTTCGTCCTCGTGCCTGCGCTGTCCGTCGCGCCGGCCATGGCACAGCCCGACAGCCTGACGATCATCGCGCCGGCCGGTCCCGGTGGCGGCTGGGACCAGACCGCCCGCGCCATGCAGACGGCGCTGACCGAGGCCGGCCTCGTCGGGAATGCGGAGGTGATCAATGTCGCCGGCGCCGGCGGCACCGTCGGCCTCGCGCAGTTCGTCTCCGATGCCGATGGCGATCCGAGCCAGCTGATCGTCGGCGGCCTTGTGATGCTCGGGGCGATCCTCACCAACGCCTCGCCGGTGACGATGACCGATGTGACGCCGCTCGCGCTCCTGACGGGCGAGTATGAGGTGATCGTCGTGCCCGCCGCCTCGGAAATCGAGACGATGGCCGATCTGGTCGAGGCGCTGCGCGCCGAGCCCGGCGCGGTCTCCTGGGCCGGCGGTTCTGCGGGCGGCACTGACCACATCCTCGTCGGCCTGATCGCCAAGGCGGTGGATGTCGATCCGACGGCGATCAACTACATCCCCTTCTCCGGCGGCGGCGAGGCACTGGCGGCCCTTCTGTCGAACGACGTCACCGCCGGCGTCAGCGGGCTCGGCGAGTTCCTGGGACAGATCCAGTCCGGTGACCTGCGCGCCCTTGCCGTGTCCTCGCCCGAGCGGCTCGAAGGGCTCGATGCCCCGACCCTCGTCGAGGCCGGGATCGATGTCGAGCTCGCGAATTGGCGCGCGGTAATGGCGGCCCCGAACCTTTCCGAGGAGGATCTCGCCAGTCTCGACGCGCTGATGGGCGAGATGGTCGCCTCGGAGGCCTGGCAGCGCATCCTCGCCGAGCGCGGCTGGATGGATCTCTACGCGCCCGCGGCCGACTTCGCGGCCTTCCTTGAGGAGGATCGCGCCAAGGTCGAGGAGACGCTGCGCGGCATCGGCCTCGTCGAGTGACGGCAGAACCGGACGGTGCCGAGACCACGGGGGCGCGCGACGGGGCGGACGACGCCCCGCGCGGCGGCCCCCTCCGGGCCGGCGCCATCCTCTTTGCCTGCGCCCTCGTCGCGGTGGCGGCGGTCGTCGCCATCGACGTCGCGACGATGCGGGTGGCGCCAAGCTATGCGCGCGTCGGGCCGCGGCTCTTCCCGAACCTGATCGCTGCGGGGCTCGCGCTCGCGGCGATCGGCTTCGGGTGGGCGGCGTGGCGGCGGGGCGTGGAGCGGGTGGCGCTCGACCCCGGTCCGATCGGCTGGATCGCCGGCGGGCTCGCGGCGCAGCTTCTGCTGATTCCCTGGATCGGCTTCATGCTGGCGACACCCGTGCTCTTCGCCGCAACGGCGCGCGCCTTCGGCAGCCGCCGGCCGTGGCGTGATCTCGCGATCGGCCTCCTCCTCTGCGCCGTCGTGCAGATCGCCTTCACATATGGGCTGCGCCTCCGGCTGCCGTTCGGCCGGCTGGCCGGTCTGTGGGGCTGAGCGATGGAGACGCTCGGCGCACTCGCCGACGGCTTTGCGGTCGCGCTCACGCCGCTCAATTTGCTCTGGTCCTTCGTCGGCGTCACGCTCGGCACGGCGGTGGGTGTCCTGCCGGGCATCGGCCCGGCGCTCACCGTCGCCCTCCTCCTGCCCGCGACCTACGCGCTCGACCCGATCGGCGCCTTCATCATGTTCGCCGGCATCTATTACGGCGGCATGTATGGCGGATCGACGACGGCGATCCTGCTGAACACGCCGGGCGAGAGCTCCAACATCGTCACCTCGATCGACGGGCATGCGATGGCCCGGGCCGGGCGCGGCGCCTCGGCGCTGGCGACGGCGGCGATCGGCAGCTTCGTCGCCGGCACGATCGCGACGCTCGGCCTCACCTTCCTCGCGCCGCTGATGGTCCGCCTCGCCCTCTCCTTCGGATCGGCGGCCTATTTCTCGCTGATGGTGCTGGCCTTCACGACGGTCGGGGCGCTGCTCGGCGGATCGGTGCTGCGCGGCATGGTGAGCCTGTTCCTCGGCCTGGCGATCGGCCTTGTCGGCATTGACCCGCTATCCGGCCAGTCGCGTCTGACATTCGGCCTGCTCGAGCTGCAGGACGGGATCGATGTGGTGATTGTCGCCGTCGGCCTGTTCGCCGTGGGTGAGGCGCTGTTCATGGCCGCCCGTCACCGCCATGAGCGGGACGAACTCGTGCCGATCCGCGGCTCGGTCTGGATGACGCGCGAGGAATGGCGGCGATCCTGGAAGCCCTGGCTGCGCGGCACGGCGCTGGGCTTTCCGATCGGCGCCCTGCCCGCCGGTGGGGCCGAGATCCCGACATTCCTGTCCTACATGCTGGAAAAGCGCCTGTCGCGGCATCGCGAACAGTTCGGCCACGGTGCCATCGAGGGGGTCGCCGGCCCCGAGGCGGCGAACAATGCCGCCGCGGCTGGTGTGCTGGTGCCGCTCCTCGCCCTCGGCCTGCCGACCTCGGCGACGGCCGCGATCCTCATCGCCGCCTTCCAGCAATACGGGCTGCAGCCGGGCCCCTTGTTGTTCCGCAATGCGCCGGAACTGGTCTGGGGGCTGATCGCCAGCCTCTATATCGGCAACACGATGCTCCTGGTGCTGAACCTGCCGCTCGTCGGGCTGTGGGTGCGGGTGCTGGCGATCCCCAAGCCCTGGCTCTACGGCGGGATCCTCGTCTTCGCGACGCTCGGCACCTATACGCTCAACAACTCGCTGACCGACCTCGCCATCCTCTACGCGATCGGCGGCATCGGCTTCCTGATGCGGCTCTTCGACATACCGCCGGCACCGGCGATCGTCGGGCTGATCCTGGGGCCACTGGCCGAGGCGCAATTCCGCCGGGCGCTGTCGATCAGCCAGGGCGATCCGAGCGTCTTCCTGACGACGCCGCTCTCCGCGGCACTGCTGGCGGTCGCCGCGCTGATCGTGCTGTGGCCGTTCCTGTGGCGTTTGTGGTGGCGGCGCCGGCACGGGGCGGGCTGAGCGGGGCGCCTACCCGGCACCGCCGGGCACTCACTCGAGGACGAGATCGTCGCTGTGGATCATCTCGTCGCGGCCGTGATAGCCGAGCAGCGCCTCGATTTCGCCGCTGCGATGGCCGGCGATCCGCACCGCATCCTCGCTGTCATAGGCCGACAGGCCGCGGCCGAGGATGCGGCCGTCGGGCCCGCGGATCGTCAGGCAGTCGCCGCGCCTGAAGTGCCCTTCGACTGCGGTGACCCCGGCGGGCAGCAGGCTCTTTCCCGCCGCAAGCGCCCGCGCGGCGCCGGCATCGATCGTCAGCACGCCGACCGGCTTCAGTGCACCGGCGATCCAGCGCTTGCGGGCGGTGCGCGGCTCGGCGCCGGGGACGAACCACGTGCAGGGCGCGCCGGCCTCGAGGGCCGCCACCGGATGCATCGGCTCGCCGCGGGCGATGATCATCCGGCAGCCCGCCCCCATGGCGATGCGCGCCGCCGCGAGCTTCGTCACCATCCCGCCCGAGGAGTAGCCGGGCAGCGGCTCGCCGGCCATGGCCTCGATCTCCGGCGTCAGCTCGGTGACGATCGGGATCAGCTTGGCCGAGGGATCGCGCTTGGGGTCGGCGGTGTAGAGACCGTCAATGTCCGAGAACAGCACCAGCAGATCGGCCGAGATCATCTGGGCAACGCGCGCGGCGAGGCGGTCATTGTCGCCGAAGCGGATCTCGTTGGTCGCGACCGTGTCGTTCTCGTTGATCACCGGCACGGCCCCGAGGCCGAGCAGCGTCTCCATCGTCGCCCGCGCATTGAGGTGCCGGCGCCGGTCCTCGGTGTCCTGCAGGGTCAGGAGGATCTGCGCCACGGTGATGCCGTGGCGGGCCAGCGTCTCCTGATAGGCATGGGCGAGACGGATCTGCCCCGTCGCAGCCGCCGCCTGCTTCTCCTCCAGCCGCAGCGTCCGGCCGACGAGGCCGAGATGCTCGCGCCCCGCCGCGATAGCGCCGGAGGAGACCAGCACCACCTCCTGGCCGCGCGCCCGGCAGCGGGCGACGTCGTCCGCAAGGCCATCGAGCCAGGCACGTCGCAGCCGGCCGGTCGCGGCATCGACCAGCAGGGCCGAGCCGACCTTGACGACGATGCGCCGGGCCTCGGCAATCGAGGGGAGGCTGGCGGTGACGTCACTCACGCGTCACGCTCCGGACGGTATTCGGACGGCCCCTCTTCGGGGCGGGCACGGCCGGCGCGGATCCGGTCGAGGAGGAGACGCAGCGCCTCGCTCACACCGGCGCCGCTCGCCGACGACAGGGCGAGGACCGGACCCGCGGCAACGGCCGCGAGGGCCGCGCGCTTTTCCTCAAGCGCCGCCGGATCGACCGCATCGATCTTGCTGAGCGCCGCGATCTCCGGCTTATCGGCGAGGCCACCGCCATAGGCTGCGAGCTCGCCGCGGACCACGGCATAGGCGCCGGCGACGTCCTCTTCGGTCGCGTCGACGAGATGCAGCAGCACGCCGCAGCGCTCGACATGGCCGAGGAAACGGTCGCCGATGCCGGCGCCCTCATGCGCCCCTTCGATCAGGCCGGGAATGTCGGCCAGCACGAACTCGGTCTCGTCGATACGGACGACGCCGAGATTGGGGTGCAGCGTCGTGAAGGGGTAGTCGGCGATCTTGGGTTTGGCGGCGGTCGTCGCGGCGAGGAAGGTGGATTTGCCGGCATTGGGCAGGCCGACGAGGCCGGCATCGGCGATCAGCTTCAGCCGCA
>CAYORM010000044.1:0-22519 GCA_964406375.1 uncultured Mycobacteriaceae bacterium
TTTTCGTTGCCGCGCCCCGTTTCCTTGTCCCCTCTTCCGTCACCCCCGCGAAGGCGGGGGCTCGACCGGCGCGCTAGCCCAATGTATGCACCGCTCCACACTCACACGCACAAGCTGCGCATCCGCACGGCCACGCTGCCGCAGTTTGCCTGCGCCCGACGAGATCCCTGCCTGCGCGGGGATGACGGCGGCGTAGGTGGCGATACGGATGGCGGTGCAGACCATATCGGCCTCGCGCCGATTCCCGATGCGACTCGGGCACGGGCGGGTTAGCATCCATCGTCTGTCCCAGGCGCAGCGAAGGCCGGTCGTGCGTCCTGCGCACGCTGGCCGTGGGGAGGTCGGCGATGTCGATGCTGTTCTTCGGGAGCGAGCAGGCCGAGGGTCTGATGGAGGGCGTGCGGCGCAACCGCGGCTGGATCCTGGCCCTCGGTATTCTTCTCGTGGTACTCGGCGGCGTCGCGATGGTGCTGAGCGTCGCGACCACCATCGCGAGCGTGCTGGTCTTCGCCCTGCTGATGATCGTCGGCGGGGTGATGCGCCTCGTCGGTGCGTTCCGCGCCAAGGATTGGGGCGGGCTGCTGCTGCTCGCCCTGACCGGCGTCCTCGCGATCGTCGTCGGCGCGATGTCGCTGCGCGATCCGGCCGCGGCGGCGCTGGCACTGACCTTGCTTTTCGCCGCCTTCTTCCTGGCGCTCGGCCTCATCCGCATCGTCACGGCGATCGCGCTGCGCTACGGCAGCTGGGGCTGGTCGGTGTTCAGCGGCGCGGTCACCGCCATCCTCGGCCTTCTCCTCTTCATCGACTGGCCGGTCTCCGGCCTGTGGTTCATCGGCTTCTGCGTCGCGCTCGACCTGATGGTCGAGGGCTGGGGCTGGATCATGCTGGCCATGGCCGCCCGCCGGAGCTGACGGACGGGCGGCCGACACGCGGCCGATATTCCACAGCGCTGTCTCGCGATTTGTAGTTTGATCTTGTTTGCCGACCGGCACGTCCGATATCAGGGGGCGCGCGGCGGAGACGGCTCCGCGCGCCGACTGGAGGAGTACACCCATGCGCCGCTTCATCATCGAACGGGACCTGCCGGCGATCGGCAGCGCGGAACGCGAGGCGCTCAAGGCCGCCGCGCAGAAGTCGAACGAGACGCTGAAGGAGCTCGGCCCCGACATCCAGTGGATCGAGAGCTATGTCGCCGCCGACAAGACCTTCTGCGTCTATCTCGCGCGTGACGAGTCGCTGATCCATGAGCATGCCAAGCGCAGCGGCTTCCCGGCCAACAAGGTGACCGAGATCCGTCGCACGATCGATCCGACCACCGCCAACGGCTGAACGCCCCGCGCTTCGGACGATCCGACACATCAGACGAGACCCGCCATGACGAGCACGGCACGCCCGGCGCCGCCCATCGCCGCTTCGACCCTCGAGCTGATCGGCAACACACCGATCGTCGAGATCCGGTCGATCGACACCGGACCCTGCCGCCTCTTCGTGAAGCTGGAGAGTCAGAATCCCGGCGGGTCGATCAAGGATCGCATCGCCCTTTCGATGATCGACGCGGCCGAGCGCGACGGGCGGCTCGCCCCCGGGGCGACGATCATCGAAGCGACCGCTGGCAATACCGGGCTCGGCCTCGCCCAGGTCGGCATCATGAAGGGCTACCGGCTGATCCTGATCGTCCCCGACAAGATGGCGCGGGAGAAGGTGCAGCATCTGCGCGCCCTCGGCGTCGACGTGCGGATCACCCGCTCGGATGTCGGCAAGGGCCATCCCGAATACTATCAGGACATGGCCGAGCGGCTGGCGGCGGAGATCCCCGGCGCCTTCTATGTCAACCAGTTCGCCAACCCTGCCAATCCGGCCGCGCATGAGAAGACGACGGGCCCCGAGATCTGGCAGCAGCTCGGCGGACAGGTCGATGCCGTCGTCGTCGGCGTCGGCTCGGGCGGCACGCTCACCGGCCTCGGCCGCTTTTTCCGCCGCGTCTCGCCCGAGACGAAGATGATCCTCGCCGACCCGGTCGGCTCGGTCCTCGCACCGCTGGTCGCGACCGGCGAGATGATCGAGCCGGGGAGCTGGGCGGTCGAAGGCATCGGCGAGGATTTCGTGCCCCCGAACTGCGACCTCTCGCTGGTCTCCCGCGCCTATTCGATCTCCGACCGCGAGAGCGTGGAGACGACACGGCTGCTGCTCGCCAAGGAGGGTGTCCTGGCCGGCTCGTCCTCCGGAACGCTCGTCGCCGCCGCGCTGCGCTGGTGTCGGGAGCAGACGAGCCCCAAGCGGGTCGTCACCTTCGTCTGCGACAGCGGCAACAAGTACCTCTCGAAGGTCTTCAACGACAGCTGGGTCATCGAGCAGGGGCTGGTCGACCGGCGCATGCATGGCGATCTGCGCGACCTGATCGCCCGCCAGCACCGCGAGGGCGGCACCGTCACGGTGGGTCCGGACGACACCCTCCTCACCGCCTATAACCGGATGCGTGGCGCTGACGTCTCGCAGCTCCCGGTGCTGGAGGATGGCCGGCTCGTCGGCATCGTCGACGAGAGCGACCTGCTCAATGCCGTCGAGAGTGCCGACCGGCCACCCGCCGAGCGCTTCCGCCTGCCCGTCCGCGCCGCCATGACCAGCCGCCTGCACACGCTGCAGGCGCATGAGCCGCTCGAATCGCTCCTGCCGGTGTTCGAGCGTGACGAGGTCGCGATCGTGCTCGAGGACCAGGAATTCGTCGGCCTGATCACCCGTATCGACCTGCTCAACCATCTGCGCCGGGCGCCCGGCGCATGAACGCGGACAACGACAATCCGGGCAAGGCGCGTAACCGCCTCGCCTTCGCGACGCGCACGATCCATGCCGGCCAGCATCCCGACCCGACGACCGGGGCGGTGATGGTGCCGATCTACGCGACCTCGACCTTCGCCCAGTCGAGCCCGGGCGTGCATAAGGGCTTCGAATACGCGCGCAGCCAGAACCCCACGCGCATGGCGTTCGAGCGCTGCATCGCCGATCTCGAAGGCGGCAGCGCCGGCTTTGCCTTCGCCTCCGGCCTAGCAGCGATCGCGACCGTTCTCGACCTGCTCGAGACGGGTGGACATATCGTCGCGACCGACGACGTCTATGGCGGGACCTTCCGCCTGTTCGAGCGCGTGCGCCGCCGCTCCGCCGGGCTGGATTTCAGCTTCGTCGACTTTTCCGACCTTGCGACGGTCGAGGCGGCGATCCGGCCCGAGACCCGCATCCTGTGGGTCGAGACCCCGACCAACCCGACGCTCAAGCTGGTCGATCTCGCCGGCGTCGCCGCGATCGCGCGCCGGCACGGTCTTCTGGCGGTGGCCGATAACACCTTTGCCAGCCCCTGGGTGCAGCGCCCGATCGAGCACGGTTTCGACATCGTGCTGCACTCGACGACGAAATATCTCAACGGCCATTCCGACATGGTCGGCGGCTGTGCCGTCGTCGGCGAGAATGCCGACCTCGCCGCCCGGCTCGGCTTCCTGCAGAACGCGGTCGGTGCGATCTCGGGGCCGTTCGACAGCTTCCTCGCGCTGCGCGGGCTGAAGACACTGGCACTGCGGATGGAGCGGCACTGCACCAACGCCCTCGCCATCGCCCGCTTCCTCGAAGGCCGGGCCGGTGTCCGTCGGGTCGTCTATCCCGGTCTCGAGAGTCACCCGCAGCACGCGCTGGCGCGCCGCCAGATGAACGGCTTCGGCGGCATCATCACGGTGGAGCTCGACCGCGATCTCGACGGCACGCGCCGCTTCCTCGAGCGCTGCCGCCTGTTCACCCTGGCCGAGAGCCTCGGCGGGGTGGAGAGCCTGATCGAGCATCCGGCGATCATGACGCATGCCTCGGTTCCGGCGGAGCAGCGGCGCCAGCTCGGAATTTCCGACTCGCTGGTCCGACTGTCCGTCGGCATCGAGGATGCCCACGATCTGATCGCCGACATCGATGCGGCGCTCTCCTAACAACAACGAGATATCGTTATTTTATTCCGTTGCACATCGTGCTATCGGAAATTCTACCCTACGGTTCAAATCCGGGACAGTCCGATGACCGTCAGCGTTCGCCGCGCAGCCGATCCTGCGGAACTCTACAGCGCGGAGGAATGGGCGCTCCGACTCGACCTCGCAGCCGCCTACCGCGTCTTCGATCATCTCGGCTGGAGCGAGATCGTGATGAACCACATCACGGTGCGCGTGCCGGGACCCGAGCATCATTTCCTGATCAACCCCTACGGGCTTCGCTACGACGAGGTCACTGCCTCCAACCTCGTCAAGATCGACCTCGAGGGCCGGATCGTCGGGCATTCCGACTATCCGGTGAACCCGGCCGGCTTCGTCATCCACAGCGCCATCCACTCGGCGCGCGAGGATGCGATCTGCGTGATGCACACCCACACCACCGCCGGTCAGGCGGTCTCCGTCCGCCGCGGCGGGCTGAACCACAACATCTTCTACGCCGCCCAGCTCACCGGCCGGGTGGGCTATCACGAGTTCGAGGGGCTGTCGCTCTATGAGGATGAGCGGCCGCGGCTCCTCGCCAGCCTCGGTGACCGCAACACCGTCCTCATCCTGCGCAATCACGGCCTTCTGACCATCGGTCGGTCGATCGCCGATGCCTTCTTCAACATGTGGCGGGTGCAACGCGCCTGCGAGGTGCAGATCCTGCTCGACGGGATGCGCGGCGAGGATGTCGTGATCCCGGATGATGTCCGCGCACGCTGTGTCACGGATGCGGACAGTTTCGGCCCGAACAGCGTCTCGGAGACCGTGTTTCGGGCGATGGTGCGCAAGGTCCGCAAGCTGGACCCGAGCTTCGAAGCCTGAGGGCCGCGACACCGCACCACAGGGCCGCGCCCCGCCGCGGCCTCTTCTATGTCACGACCTCTCTATGTCTCGCCGACGGCCCGGTCGCGGCGACCGATGCCGGCGCCCGGGCTCCAGGAAGGACCGGCATGCGCAGTGTGAACCCCGTCTATGCCTCGCTCGGGACGACCGTGTTCGAGAGCATGTCGCGCCTTGCCCGCGAGCACGGCGCGATCAATCTCGGCCAGGGCTTCCCCGATGACCGCGGCCCCGTCGATGTGCTGGAGAAGGCCGCACGTCTGATCCTCGAGGGGCCCAACCAGTATCCGCCGATGATGGGACTGCCGGAGCTGCGCCAGGCGGTCGCCGCCCAGGACCGCCGCTTCCGGGGCATCGAGATCGACTGGGAACGCGAGACGATGGTCACCTCCGGCGCCACCGAGGCGCTGGCCGCTGCCATCTTCTCCCTCGTCGAGGCAGGCGACGAGGTGGTGCTGATCGAACCCTGTTACGATGCCTATCTGCCGCTCGTCCGGCGGGCGGGCGGCATCCCGCGCTTTGTCTCCCTCAGGCCGCCGCATTGGCAGATCGAGCGCGCGGCGCTGGCGGCGGCGTTCTCACCGCGGACCAAGGCGATCATCGTCAACAATCCGATGAACCCCACCGGCCGCGTCTTCTCGGCCGAGGAGCTGGCGCTGATCGCGGAGTTCGCGGACGGAGCCGACGCCTATGTGATCGCCGATGAGGTCTACGAACACATCGTGTTCGATGGCGCGCGGCACACATCCCTGCTGGGAGTCCCCGGCTTGCGCGACCGGACGATCAAGATCGGCTCGGCCGGCAAGACCTTCTCGCTGACCGGCTGGAAGGTGGGCTATGTCACCGCGGCGCCGCCGCTCATCGCGCTGCTCGGCAAGGCCCACCAGTTCCTGACCTTCACGACACCGCCCAACCTGCAGGCAGCCGTCGCCTATGGACTTGCCAAGCCGGACGACTACTTCCGCGGGCTGGCGGCGACGATGCAGCGCCGGCGCGACCGATTCATCGGCGGTCTGCGTCGGATCGGCTTCGACCCGCTGCCCTGCGAGGGCACCTATTTCGCCAATATCATGATCCCCGGCGCGGCGGACGGGATGGCGGATATCGCCTTCTGCGAGCGCATCGTCACCGATTGCGGCGTGGCAGGCATTCCGGTCTCCGCCTTCTATGCCGAACGGCCGACCGACCGGGTGGTCCGGTTCTGCTTCGCCAAGAATGACCAGGTGCTCGACGAGGCGGTCGGCCGGCTCGCACGCGCAGCCGATGCGGCGGGTAGAGAGGCGCGGCAGCACGAGGACCGGCCGCCGCGGCGTCTGCACGCCTGACGCCCCTGTCCTCAGGCGGCGGAGGCAAAATCCAGCTTGGTGCTGCCGGCGAAGCGGGGCCGCCGCCCCTCGCGCCGCGCGGCCTCCAGTTCCGCTTTGATGGCTTCGCGGCTCTGCCGGCCCTCCCAGATCTCGCCGCGAATCGGCTTCAGCCGAAGCAGCTCGACATGGGGATCCTCCGGTCCGCCGGGGAACCAAGCCTGTGCATCCTCGGTCCAGCGCGCGGCGATCTCGGCCCGATCCTGAGAGAGCTCACCCCGACAGGTCAGTGACACATAGACGCCGCCGCGGGCATCCGCGATCGCGAGGCAGAGATCGGGATCGATCGCCACCTGCTCGTCCTTGGCACTGCGATCATCGGAGAAGCAGTAAAATCCCTCACCATCCGGATCGGGAAAGATCGCGACGGGGCGCGAACGCATCCCGTCGGCATCATCGGTCACCAGCATCGCCACGCCGATCGCACTGACTCGGTCGCGCAGGCGGCGGATCTCGTCCTTCACCATCTCTTTTGATCCTTCTGAACGGGCTTCACTGGGCCGCGGCATTCGGGAACACCGAAGCCACGGACACCGCGCGATCGCGCGCGATGGACAGCCGGCCCCCGGCACCGGGACCGAGGACGAGAGGCCAGCCGCCCGGGACCGGCGGCTCGATCAGTGCCGGCAAGAATGACGGTGCATCGTCCACCGTCGCCTGGCTTGCGCCGGATCCCGACACCGTGAGGAGCCGGATCAGGAGCGAGATGCCGGCGCGGCGGCCGGCACCGCCAAGGGCTCACATCCAGTAGGGCGGTACGCCGTAATAGCCGTAGATCCGGTCGCGCCAAGCGGTGTCGTCGGAGCCAATCTCATCGCGTTCATATGAGGGCGCCCCTTCGAGCTGCGCCCGGTCGACCGGCACGACATAGCCGCCGCGGTCGACGTCATAGGTCAGCATCGACCAGGGCAGCGGGTGGTATTTCTCGCCGATCCCGAGGAAGCCGCCGAAGGCCATCACCGCATAGGCGACCTGCCCGCTCACCTTGTGCAGCATGATGTCGTCGACATGGCCGAGATGATCGCCGGCCGTGTTATAGACGCTCGTGCCGTTGACGCGGCCGGCGGAGATCAGGGAGCCCGTTTCTTCACGGGCGACATCGCCACCCATTCGTTCAGCATTCATCATGGCCATGATCGGGATACTCCGTTTGCGCCTCTCCCGGCCGCTCAACCGGCCGCCGACGGTGCGGTTCCGCCGGGCTGTCTCCCGAAGGCGTCACAAATGCGCAAAGGCGACGGGCCATGTGGAACGCGGAAGCGTGACCAGTCGTTCATCCCTCGGCTGATCTGTATGGTGGCGCTCGCCATGCCGGACGGGCGACGGCCGGCGGCGATCAATTGGCGAGGTACCGGAACTTGCGGCGAACGGGACAGGGCGTCATGGCGGGCGACGAGAAGTCGAGAACGGCGAAACCGGATCGCCCGGGCGCGCATCACGAAACGATCGCCGAACAGATGCGGCGGATGTTCGAGAATTTCGCGCAGGAGCCCATTCCCGACGACATCCAGAAGCTCGCCGCACGGCTCGAGGAGAAGCTGCGCCAATCCGAACCCAATGGCGAGCCGCCGCACGGGAAGGACGGGACGGAATAAGCCCCATCCCGCCTCCACCCTCAGCAGTCTCGGCCTGCGTCCTCGATCCGGAGCGCGGCCGCTGTCATGACTTCGGAGAAGTAAAAGGGCTGATCCGGCGCCTGGCCCAGGCGTGTCAGCCGGTCACCGAGCGCATGAAGGCGTCGGAGACGAGGACGTCATCGGCACCGTTGGCTTCGAGCACCTCGAGCAGGCGCCCGCGCGCCCGCGATACGCGGCTCTTGATCGTCCCAACGGCACAGCCGCACACCTCCGCTGCCTCGTCGTAGTTGAGACCCGCCGCCGTCACCAGCAGCAGCACGTCGCGGTGCTCCGGCGAGAGCTGGTCGAGCGCCCATTTCAGCTTGCCCATCGTGACCGACCATTCCTGATCGGGTCCGACGGTCGCGCGCCGGAAGCTGCCGGGATCGGGATCGGTCGTTTCGCGCCGCAGACGGCGGGTGCCGGTGTAATGGGTGTTGCGGAGGATGGTGAACAGCCAAGCCCGAAGATTGGTCCCGGGGCGAAACTGGTGAATGCTCGCCAGCGCCTTCGCCAGGGTCTCCTGAACGAGATCATCCGCATCTGCGGCATTGCGGCTCAGCGATCGGGCGAAGGCCCGCAGCGCCGGCACCGCCCCTAGCACCTCATGCTGCAGCCCCGCTGCCTGCTCGGGTGTGGGCCGGGGACGCGGGCGCTCGGCGGGCACGGCGGAGCCGGCCCCCGAGAGGCCTTCCGGGGCCGCAGGGGCCGTCGTCAGATCGGACATGTGTCTCACGGCAGACAGAACGTGCGGGAACCGCCGTGGTTCCCGGCCGCGACCTCGAGACCCGGGTCGCCGCATGCCACGCCTGTGGCAGCCGGCGATGTCACAGACAGGGATTGGGAAAGACGAGTTCGATCACCCGCGCGCCCCCCGCCTCTTCGAGGAGCCTGATACGGCCGCGGAGCTGGGCGGCAAAGCCCTCGATCAGCATGTCGAGCCCGTCCCCGTCGACGGCGCGGGGCTGCCTCTCCGCCGTGCGGGCGGCGACACGGAGGATGAGCTTCTTGTCGTCATCCTCCTCGATGGCGATCTCGATCGTCGCGTGGCGCAGACCGTCGATCCAGCGTGCGGCGTGGGCCAGCGCCTCGTTGAGGAACAGCGCCAGCGGCACGGCGAGATCGGTCGGCAGGGCGCATTCGACGACCGAGCCGGCGACGCGGATGGCCCGTCCGCGACCGCTCGAATGCTGCGCCGCGATCTCGGAGACGAGGTCTCGCAGCTCCACCTCGCTGCCATGCTCGGCTTCGCGGAACAGACGATGCGCAAGTGCGAGAGCGTCGACACGGCCGCGCACGGTCGTGAAATGCCGCCGCGCCTCGGCATCCGAGATCTGCGAGGCTTCCAGGCTGAGCAGGCTGGTGACGATCTGCAGGCTGTTCTTGATGCGATGATGAATCTCGCGGACCAGCGCCGTTTTCTGCGCAAGGCCTTCGCGCAGTCGACGGTCGCGCTCCTGCACCGCCGCCGCCATCGATTCCACCGAGCGGCCGAAATCCCGGAACTCGGCCGGCGCCGCCTCGATCCGGCCGAGCCGGAGCGCGTAGTGCCCGGCGGCATAGGCGGCCGAGACGCGCCGCAGATAGACGAGCCAGCGCAGCACCAGCCGGTCGGTGGCGATCCAGATCACCAACATCGCCAGCCCGACGGTGATCACCGGCAGGATGAAGCTGGTCGTGACGTTGAGATAGGTCCAGGAGAAGAGGCGGTCCGAGGGGGCGGCGATGGCGACGAACGCGTCGCCCGTGAGCAGCGGTGCGACGACATAGGTCCATTGCCGGCCATCTTCGTCGGGCAGGGCCGCGAGCCCGCCGGTCGTGCCGCTGCGCATCTCGGAGGCGCGATTCTCGAGGCCAGCGGCGATCCGATCGAGCACCGTCGCAGGCAGGCTGCCCGCGATCAGCGTCCCGCTGCGGCTGAGGAGCGCCGTCCGGGTCATCGCTTCGAGATCTTCGCCGCCGAGGGTGGTATCGAACCAGGCAACGTCGATCGAGATGGCGAGCGCCCCGTCGAAGGTGCCATCCGTGCGGAAGAGCGGCAGCGAGGCGACGAGGACGTCGCGCCCCGACAGCTGGCCGTGCCGGATGCCGCTGATCGAGAAGGCCCGCTCCTCCACGGTCTCATGCCACCAGGGCGTATCGGCGAAGCTGACCTCGCCATCGACACCGAGGGCGGTGCAGACGAGGCGCCCCTCCGGGTCGATCCGGACGAGATTCGTGGCATAGGGCAGGCCCGACACCACGCCGGTCATGAGGGCCCGGCAGCCTTCGGCCCCGCGCCGGATGGTGTCGATACCGGACAGCGCCCGCAGGATCTGCTCGGCGGCGGCGAACATGTTCTCCTGCGTCGCCGTTGCATTAAGTGCACGCGCCACCAGCCGGTCGCGCGCCGCTTCACGATCGCGGTCGAGCGCCATCACACCCTGAACGATATTGGCGATCGCCACCGGGATCAGGGCGATCAGGATCCAGAGCGCGAAGCGGTAGCGCAGATCGCCGCGGCGACTCGCCCCGCTGCGTCGCCCGGCCCCAGCCTTGCGGATGGTGGCGGCGCCCGATGACCGCCCCGCACGCGCGGGGCGCTGCTCACTCATGGCACGTCCGATGACAAGGCGTCGCGGCGCGCGCGGCGGTGCCCGGGAGGGTTGCGCAGGACCCGGGGCCTCGCGTCGTCACCATCGGCGGCACGCCCATTTGTGCGAAGGATCGCCATGCGCCATAAAGGTCTTCCACGGATCGAATGTTCCGGCGGAACGGCTGCCGGTTCTGCGGAGCGCTGATATGCTGGGGAACCTCCCCGGCATAACTGTCGTTTAGTCTCTCGTGGAGAGAAAGGGAGCATTCCATGCCGCTTGAGCGCTTGTCGCGGATCGTCCCCGGATTGCGGCGCTACGCCCGCGCATTGACGGGCTCGCAGCCGGATGGCGACGCGCTGGTGCACGCGACACTGGGCGCCATCCTCGAGGATTCGCTGAGTATCGACGCCGGCCTGCCGCTGCGCGTCGGCCTCTATCGCGCCTTCCACGAAGTGTGGAGCAATGCTGCCGATACCGGCGCCATCACCGCAGATATCCGCCGTCGCGTCGACCAGCGGCTGCAATCCCTCGACGCCCCATCGCGCGTGGCGCTGCTGCTGACCTCGATGGAGGGCTTCACCGTCCAGGAGGTTGCGGCGATCGTCGGCGAGACCGAGGAGGAGGTTGAGGCGCAGATCGCCGCCGTGCATCGCGACATCGACCGCCAGCTCGCGACCCGGGTCCTCATCATCGAGGATGAGTGGATCATCGCCCTCGACCTGTCGAACCTGGTCCGCAGCCTGGGACACGAGGTCGTCGGTGTGGCCCCGACCCGCGACCGTGCGATCGAACTCGCCGCGACCACCCGGCCGGGGCTGGTGCTGGCCGACATTCAGCTCGCCGACGGCAGCAGCGGGATCGATGCCGTCAATTCCATTCTCAACGGCTTTGATGTGCCCGTCATCTTCATCACTGCCTTCCCCGAGCGGCTGCTGACCGGCGAGCGCCCCGAGCCGACCTATCTCGTGACCAAGCCCTTCTCAAGCGAGGCCGTCCAGGCGCTGATCGGGCAGGCTCTGTTCTTCCACGAGCCGCGCGAGAAAGCTGCCTGACGCGGCCCGGGGAGAGGAAGGCCTCCAGCGCCTTTTTTTCATCGGCGCACGGAACCCGTGACCCGGTCAGGCATTGAGGTTGCGAGCGGGCGCAAACGCCTCGGACGTCTCCCTCCCCTCTCCCCCGCGCTCCGCGGTGGCGTCCGCTCACCCCCCTCATTCTCGCGTGGTCCCTGATTCCGCCCGGACGGCACCGCCCTTGGGCGGTTTCCTGCTGCCCTCGTCAGCCGTGACGAAACCGAGCGAGCGAAGCGCCTCGCCCAGGGTCTCCACGCTGTAGGGCTTGCCGAGGATGCGCACATCGCCATCCTCGGAGAGGACCGCATCGAGCTCGCGCGCGGCGTATCCCGTGGCGAGAATCACCGGAAGCGCCGGGCGCAGGCGGCGCGCCAAAACGTCGCCCGAGATGTCCGGCAATCCGACATCGACCACCGCCAGGACGAAACGGCTGGGCGATCGCTCATAGGCGGCGAAGGCCTCACGACCGCCGCTGCAGGTCACCGGCGTAAAGCCGAGATCGCTCAGCATCTCTCCGGCGGCGAGGGCGACCAGAGGCTCGTCTTCGACGAGCAGCACCGTCCGTGCCGCACCGTCGTCGAGCGCCGCACGCACCTTCTGTGCGAGCTCGGCCCGGGTGAACGGCTTCGGCAGCAGCGGGGCACCTGCGTCGAGACGGCCATGATGCACGATCGCATTGCGGGCATAGCCGGTCGTGAAGAGCACCTTGAGCGATGGCAGCAGCGCCTGGGCGCGCTGCGCGAGGTCGTGCCCGGTGGACTGGCCGGACAGGGACAGGTCGGTGAACAGCAGATGCGGCCGCTCGCCTGCGGCGAGCAGCGCGAGCGCCTCATCCACGCCCGGCGCGTCGACGACGCGGTAGCCGAGCTCCCGCAGCAGTGCCACCGCGTGCCGCAGCACTGCCGGATCATCATCGACCACCAGAATCGTCTCCTGCGGATCGGGCGGGGCCGGCGCGGCGCGCGCCGGCAGTTCGACCTCCGCCGCCGCCCGCTTCAGCCGCGGCAGGTAGATCTTCACCGTCGTACCCTCGCCTGGCTCCGAATAGATCTTCACATGGCCGCCGCTCTGCTTGACGAAGCCGTAGACCTGAGAGAGGCCGAGCCCGGTGCCCAGACCGATCGGCTTGGTGGTGAAGAAGGGTTCGAAGGCCCGCTCCACGACGTCGGGGGTCATGCCGGTCCCGGTGTCGCTGACGCAGATCACGACATATTGGCCGGGTTCCACCTCTTCATGGTGCAGGGCGTAGCTGTCGTCGAGATGGGTGTTGGCGGTCTCGAGCGTGAGCTTGCCGCCCGCCGGCATCGCGTCGCGGGCATTGACCGCGAGATTGAGCAGGACGCTTTCCAGCTGATTGGCGTCGACCTCCGTCAGCCACAGCCCACCGGCGAGGACCGTTTCGATGCTGATGGTCTCACCCAGCACGCGTCGCAGCAGCTCCGAGGTCCCCTGCACCAGCCGGTTGACGTCCACCGGCACCGGGTCGAGCGGCTGGCGGCGGGAGAAGGCGAGCAGTTGCCGTGTCAGCAGCGCGGCGCGCTGGGCCGCGTCATGGGCCTGATGCATCAGCTCGGCGAGCGCGGGATCTCCCCTCTCGCCCTCGCGGCGGCGCACCGTCTCGATATTGCCGAGGATGACCGTCAGGAGATTATTGAAGTCGTGGGCGACACCGCCGGTAAGGCGGCCAAGCGCCTCCATCTTCTGTGCCTGCCGGAGCTGCTCCTCGGCCTTGGCACGTTCATCCATCTCGGCGCGCAGCCGGTCATGTGCCGCTTCGAGCGCGGCGGTGCGCTCCGCGACCAGCGTTTCCAGCTCGACGCGGCTGCGGGCCAGCGCCTCGCGCGCCGCAACGATGTCGGAGATGTCGGTGCAGGTCCCGATATAGCGGCGGGCGCCGCCATCAGCCGCGGCGAAGGGCATCGCGCGACAGAGATACCAGCGTGGCCGGCCGTCGACGCCGCTCAGCCGGCACTCGATCTCGAACGGCGCCCCGGCGCGGCGACTCTCCTCCCACAGACTGTGCGCGCGCTCGCGATCCCGGGCAACAACGAGATCGGTCCAGGCGGCAGGCCCGGCGTCCATCGCATCCGAACCGGCGAACTCCATCCAGCGCCGGTTGAAATAGTCGGGGGCGCCATCCGCCGCACCGGCCCAGACGAGCTGCGGCAACGTCTCGGCGATGTCACGCCAGCGCGACTCGCTCGCCGCAAGCCGTGCCTCGGCCCGCTTCCTCTCGGTGATCTCCGTCGCCGTCATTCCGACGAAATGGACCGTGCCGCGCGCCCCGCGCACCGGGAAGAAGTTCGTCAGCAACACGCGCTCGACCCCGGGCTGGGCCGGGGTCGAGCCGGTCAGCTCGTGATCGGCGATTGTCTCGCCCGTGGCAAAGACATGGGCGATCATCGGGACGATCTGACGTGACAGGCCGGGCAGCGTGTCCGACACCCGTGCGCCGAGATGCGCCTCGATGTCGAAGCCGTTGATCCGCGCCAGCGGCTCATTGAGACGGACATAGCGGTGGTCGCGGTCGAAGAAGCCGAAACCGATCGGGGCGTGGCGGACCAACGCCTCGAGGGTCGCCACCGCCTCGCGGCGTGACAGTTCGGCGGCCCGCAACGCGCCAGTGGCATCTTCACGCGCCGTCCGCAGCGCGTCGGCCCGCGCCGCGATCCCGGCGGCTACGAGGCTCGTCGCCGCGAACAGCACGGCGCCGGCCCAGGGCCGCTCGCCGAGGAAAGGCGCCGGCGTGGCATTGGGCAGGATGACGCCCAGCGCCAGGGCCACGAGACTCGCCGCGATTACCGGGCCGACACCGGCGAAGGCGGCAATCGCCACCACCGCGAGCGCATAGCTGCCGAAGGCCGGCAGGCCGATCCCGACGGCGATCACCGAGAGGTGCAGCGCCGTCGCGATGACAAGGGCCAGCGCCGCCAGCGCGTAATGCCACGGCTCCGACCGGGCGAGGAGATGGCGCAGTGTGACCGGCATCCCCTCACTGTTTCACGTCGGCGGGCCGAAGGCGACACCCGTTCTGGCTCACCGCCGGTGACCGCCGCGCCCGCTGTTGCGGCTGCCGCGGGGCGATCGCTGCGCCGGCCGTCGCGCCCGCCGTTGCGCTTGCGGGCAACCGAACGGCGCGGGCCGCGTTCTCCTTTCGACCGCCGCTGCGTAAGGAGACCACCGGATGACTGATACCAATACGCCGGAGCCGGATGACCGTCCCGTCGAGGTCAATCAGGTCCAGGCCCGTCAGGGGGTCGAGCTCGGCCGGATGCGATGGGTCCTGGCCTTCGGGCTGATCGGTGTCGTCGTCGCCTTCCTGATCGTGCTGGCCATCTGGGTGTGACGGGGCAAGGCCGGACCGGGAACCGTGGCAGCCGGATCGGGGTTGCGGTCTCACGACCGATGTCGATGACACAGCCACAACGGTGTGAAACCGAAGATGTCCGACTGCGACAGACGCTCCGCTTCTGATTCCCTGACCCGGTACGACCCGCCTCGGCCGGCGATGGCGGGAGGTGGGGACGGGCTTCAGCGTCCCGGCAAGGAGCCACCCCCAGGCCAGGAGCCGGGCGAGCCGCCGTCACCGCCCGACGAGGCGCCGCCGCCGGGCCCCGACGAGCCCGATTTGCCCACCCCCGTCAAGCTGGCCCGCCGCTTCGGCGCCGTCGGCCGCGGCGCAGCGCTCGCATCCTGGCGCGGATTAAACGGGATCGGCGCGGCCGGGACGGCACATCCGAGGGCCACGCTTCGGCTGCGGTCGCTGCCGGGCGGGCAGTGCTGAAACGCGTCGTCAGACACCGGACAGTACGAGGATCAAACCGAAGATGATCGAGATCATTCTCGAAGCCTTGCGTAGTGGCCGCAATCTCACCTTCACAGCGGAAGGGCGGGAATGGATGGTGCACCCCCACAGCCTGGTGGTGCAGGGCGCCGAGGATCTGGTGCTGATCGGATGGTGTCCTACTATGCCCGGGGCTTGGCGGGAGTTCCCGCTCGACGGGCTGCGGGACGCACGCTGCATCGACCGGCCGGCGGCCACCGCCGTTCCGCCGCCGCGCGAGCGACCGGACGCGGCCGGCCGGATCATCTGCACCCGCGCGGCCTGAACCCGTCCTATGGACCTCGATGTCGACGGCCTGTCGGAGATGGCCGCCCGTCTCGGCACGGCCGTCGCGCTCGGGGGCATTCTCGGCCTTGATCGCGAGATCAGACGGCATGATGCCGGGCTGAGAACGCATATGCTGGTCGCGTTGGGGGCGGCGACGATGACGCTCGTCGCCCTTTACATCTATCGGGCGCTGTCGGCCGAGAACCCCCAGGTCAATGCCGACCCGCTGCGCGTCATTGAGGGCGTGACTGCGGCGATCGGCTTCATCGGCGCCGGCGCCATCCTTCAGCGGAAACGCGGCGGTGTGCATGGCCTGACCACCGCTGCCAATATCTGGATGTGTGGCGCGATCGGGATCGCCGCCGGCGCAGGCTATTACGATGTGGCCATCGCGAGTTTCGTCCTGACGCTGATCATCCTGTCGCTGCTGCGCATCCTGGAGCGCCGGATCGCACCGTCAGGGCGATCTGCTTCCGAGGAAGACGAAGCAGGCCCTGCTGCCGGCAGGCGGTCGGGATCGCAAGCACAGCCGGCCTCGACCTCGGGCACCCGGCCGGCGCCGTGAGGCGCCGCTGTTGGGACGCCTCCGGCCCGGTTTCTTCAGCTCATATGGCGCCGGCAACCATCAGCACGATGAGCACGATCAGCAGAAGGCCGATGATGCCGCCCGGCCCATAACCCCAGCCCGAACTGTACGGCCAGGCCGGCAGCGCGCCGATCAGCAGAAGGATCAAGATGATCAGCAATATCGTTGAAACGGTCATCGCCGCTTTCCCCTTGCGCGGTGAAAAAGCAATGCCGGAACAAGACGGTTCGACTTGATCAGGTTCCCTCCCCGGCGCTCACCGAAGCGGAACCCCCGGAGCGTCCCACCGGTTGAAGAAGAAACCTCGCGGGATCGTCCCGCGTACTGGATCGAGGGGACAGGCGATGAAGGCCACACGGATCAGGCCGTCCATGCCGGAGGACGAGGACAAGAGGCTGGCGGATGCCGAACCGGCACAGGAGCCGGGCAAGGCCGATGCCACGGAGGCCCAGCTGGACGAGGCCGTCGCCGAGACCTTCCCTGCGAGCGATCCGATCGCCGTGCAGACACCCGAGCCGGCGCCGACCGGCACGGCTGTCGCGGCGGCCGAGCCGCCCTCCCTGATGGAGCGGGTGCGCGAACGCGCCCACCGGCTCTGGGAAGAGGAAGGGCGTCCGGAGGGACGCGAAGCCGAGCATTGGCATCGGGCGGAGGCGGAGATCGCCGCCGAGGGGGGCACCAAGGAGGCAGCCAAGGACGCAGAAGGAGCGACCGATCACTCCGAGCTGCCGCCCTCTGCCCGCGTCCTTGCGACCGGCAGCAGCTAGGGCGTTCGCGCCGTTCCGGACTGCATCACCCCGTCTGGTTCTTCCTTCGTGAGCGGCTGCCATCGTGACCTCCTTCTCCCTGGCCCCGGCCCTTCCGGCCGCACATGGCGAAGCGCGCCGAGACGATACCGAAGCAGGTCGCCGCTTCCGTTATGAGGCGGGCTTCGGTGCCGCCCTTCTGCCGGAGGGCGGCACCTGCTTCCGCCTGTGGGCGCCCAGTGCCGATGGCGTGACACTGCTGGTTGGACCCGACGAGCGCCCTGTCGACATGGTGCGTCTGGACGCCGGCTGGCTCGAGGCGGTCGTCGAGGAAGTGGGCGCAGGGACCCGCTACCGATACCGCCTGGCCGACGGGACGGTGTTTCCGGACCCGGCCTCACGCGCACAGGATGGCGGGCCGTTCGGACCGTCGGTCGTCGTCGATCCTGAAGCCTATCGGTGGCGGACGGCCGGCTGGACCGGTCGGCCCTGGGAAGAGACGGTGCTCTACGAGCTGCACATCGGCAGCTTCACCCGGGATGGCAGTTTCGCCGGCGCCGAGCGACGGCTCGACGCCTTGGCGGCCCTTGGGGTGACGGCGATCGAACTGATGCCAGTCGCCGATTTCCCGGGCCGTTGGGGCTGGGGCTATGATGGTGTTTTGCCCTTCGCGCCCGCCTCGATCTACGGCCCCCCGCAGGCGCTGAAATCGCTGATCGACGCCGCCCACGCGCGCGGCATCTCAGTGCTTCTGGACGTCGTCTACAATCATTTCGGACCGGCCGGTAACTTCCTGCCGCTGTACGCCAGCTCGTTCTTCGACGCGCGCCGCCGCACCCTGTGGGGGCCGTCGATCGACTTCTCGCAGCCGGCGGTGCGGGCATTCTTTCGCGAGAACGCGCTCTACTGGTTGCACGAGTATCGCTTCGACGGGCTGCGCTTCGACGCGGTGCACGCCATTGAGGATGGCAGCGAGCCCGACATCCTCACCGAGATCGCCGAAGCGGTCGCCGCCTCGGCGGACGGACGTCATCTCCACCTCGTCCTCGAGAACGACCACAACGAGGCCGACCGGCTGGACGGCGCAGGCGGTCCGCGCGCCCGCTTCTCAGGCCAGTGGAACGATGACGTCCACCACGCCATGCATGCCGTCCTCACTGGCGAGAGCGACGGCTATTACGCCGACTATGCCGACCGGCCGACCGAACGTCTCGCCCGCGGCCTCGCCGAGGGCTACGTCTATCAGGGCGAGATGGCGGTGCAGCGCGGGGCCCCCCGCGGCCAGCCGAGCGCGCATCTGCCGCCGGTCCGCTTCGTCAACTTCCTGCAGAACCACGATCAGATCGGCAACCGCGCCTTCGGTGACCGGATCGACGCGGCGCCACAAGCCCTGCACACGCTGCAGGCGCTGCTCTTGCTCGCGCCATCGATTCCGATGCTGTTCATGGGCGAGGAAAGCGCCACCCGCCGCCCCTTTCCGTTCTTCTGTGATTTCGACGGGGTGCTGGCCGACGACGTCCGCCGGGGTCGACGCGAGGAGTTCGCCCATTTCGGCACGTTCAGCGATCCCGCCATGCTCGAGCGCATCCCCGACCCGCTCGACCCGGCGACCTTCGCGTCAGCGGTCCTCGACGGACCGGCGCCGGACGATGCGGTCGCGGCAACCCGTCAGGCGGAGGTGGCGAAGCTCTTGACGATCCGCCGCACCGAGATCGTCCCCAAGCTCGCCGGGATGGAGGGCGGCGGGATCTGGCGCGCCGAGGACGGGCTCATCGACGTGTCCTGGCGGCTCGGCGACGGGTCGGTGCTGTCGATCGTCGCCCATCTCGCCGACGGCGAGGCGCCGCGCTGGACCCTGCCCGCCGGCCGGACGATCTACAGCTTTCCCGCAGCCTTCCCGGAGGCGCTGCGTTCCGGTGCCGAAGGCTGGGGGATCGTGGCGATGGTCACGGGAGATGTTGCGTGACGGTACCCTTCCCGCCGCGCGCGACGGCGCGGCTCCAGTTCCGCGACGGTTTCACCCTTGCCGATGGCTGTGCGGTCGTCGGTTATCTGCGCGATCTCGGTGTGAGCCATGTCTATGCCTCGCCGCTTCTCAGGGCCCGGCAGGGATCGACGCATGGCTATGACGTGGTCGATTTCACGGAGATCGACCCGGCGCTCGGTGGCGAAGACGCATTCCGCCGCTTCTCGGCGACGCTGGCCGCGCATGGCATGGGCCTCATCGTCGATTTCGTGCCAAACCACATGGGTGTCGGCACCGAGAATGCCTGGTGGATGGACGTCCTGACCTGGGGGCGGGACAGCGTTCATGCGCCGGTCTTCGACATCGACTGGGCAAGCGCCGCCTGCCCCGGCAAGGTGCTGCTGCCGATCCTCGATCGCCCCTACGCCGAGGCTCTCGCTTCCGGGATCATCGGACTTGCCTTCGATGCCGAGCGCGGCCGTTTCACGGTGCGGTGTCCCGGCCGCGAGCTCCCGCTCAACCCCGCGACACAGGGCATGCTTTTGCGCCGCGCCGCTGCCATGGTGGCAGTCCCGGCAGTCGGCCGGCGTCTAAACGCCCTCGCCACCGCCTGCGAGGCGATCCGGCCGGGTATCCGCGTCGGCGTCGAGCGACAGGCTGAGGCGTTCTCGCGCGATCTCGCCGTGCTCGCCGGATCAGAGCCCGAAGCCAGGGCGGCGATCGAGCGGATGACCGAGGCGGTTGGCGGCGCCGGTGTGGAGGCCGAGGCGGCCCGCCCGCGCCGCAGCCTGCACGATCTGCTCGAGGCCCAGCACTACCGCCTCGCCCATTGGCGCCTCGCGGCCAGCGAGATCAATTACCGCCGCTTCTTCGACATCGACGACCTGATCGGCATCCGCGTCGAGGATCCGACCGTCTTCGACGCCGTGCATCGCTGGCTCCTCGATGCGGCGGCTGCCGATCGCATCCAGGGCGTGCGGCTCGACCATATCGACGGGCTCGCCGATCCGGCGGGCTACCTGCGGCGTCTGCGGCGCGCCATCGACACGGTGAGCACCTTCCCCTTCGCGATCCATGTCGAGAAGATCCTCGCAGCCGGAGAGCCACTGCCCCCCGACTGGCCCATCGAGGGCACGACCGGATACGAGACAATGGCCGCGATCCACGACGTGCTGGTCGATCGGTCCGGCCGGCCTGCCTTCGAGGCAGCCTTCCGCGCCTTCACCGGACGGGCGGAGAGCTTCGAGGATGTGGTGCGGACGGCACGGCGCCAGACGCTCGCGCGCACCTTCCCCGGCGCCTTCTCCGCGCTATCCGATCTCCTGCTGACGATCGCCCGGGCCGACAGCACCACGCGGGATGCCCCGCGCCAGCTGCTGCGCGACGCGCTCGAGGCGGTGATCGTCACCTTCCCCACCTATCGCAGCTATGTCCGACCGGACGCGCCGTCCGGAACCCCACCGGCCCTTGCAGCGGCGCTGGCCGATGCCGCCACCCGCCTGCCGCCCGATGCGGCGCCGGTCCTGGCCCTCCTGCGCCGTGTGCTCTCGGGGGAATGCGGTCCGGCCCCGGCCGCGATCGCCACGGCGGCCCGTACCCTTGCCATCCGGTTCCAGCAGCTCACCAGTCCGATCGCTGCGAAATCGGTCGAGGACACCGCCTATTACCGTCACGTGCCGCTGGTCTCGCTGAACGAGGTGGGCGGCGCGCCCGAGCGCTACGGGCTCGACACCCCGTCCTTCCACGCCTTCCAGCGCGACCATGCCGCGTCCTGGCCGGCCGCGCTGGTGCCGCTCGCAACCCATGACCACAAGCGCGGCGCGGATGTACGCGCCCGCCTCGCAGCCCTCTCCGAGCGCGGCGCCGAATGGGATGCACGCATCGCCAGCTGGTCGCGGGCGACGGGGCGCTTCGTGCGGCGCAACGAGAAGTGCCGCATGCCGTCGCCGACGCATGAGTACCTGTTCTACCAGACACTCCTCGGCCTGTGGCCGGCTTCCGGCGAGCCGGGTCCAGACCTCGCCGACCGTGTCGCCGCCTACATGGTGAAGGCGGCACGCGAGGGGAAGGAGAAGACGGCCTGGATCGACGGTGACGCGGCCTATGAGGCGGCGCTGGAGAGTTTCGTCCGCGGGGCGCTCGATCCCGTGCGCGGCAAGGATTTCCGCCAGGACTTCGCCTGGTTCGCCCGCTCGGTCGCCCGCGCCGGCGCGGTGAAGGGCTTGGCGCAGGTGGTCCTGCAGATGACCATTCCGGGCGTTCCGGACCTCTACCAGGGAAGCGAGGACTGGGATCTCACGCTCGTCGATCCCGACAACCGCCGACCGGTGGATTACGCGGGCTTGGCCGCGCGGCTCCAGGCGGTCGCCGGCGCCGCTGTCGACCCTCTGCTCGAGACCTGGCCGGACGGCCGGGTCAAGCAATGGCTGGTGCACAGGCTGCTCGGACTGCGCCGGGGCGACCCGCTGCTTTTCGCCCGGGGCCGCTATGCCGCGGTCGAGGCCGACGGTCCGGATGCCGAAGACCTCCTCGCCTGGCGGCGCGAGCATGAGGGCCGGCACCTCGTCGCTCTCGTGCCACGGCGGATCGGCGGACGCCTACCGCCGGAGGGCGGCCTCGGCCTCTCCGGCTTCGCGGATGGGCGCCTGCCGCTGCCCGTGGCCGGCCACTGGACCGAGGTGATCACCGGTGAACAGGTCGAGGCGCCGGACGCACTTCTCGTGGACCTGTCCCATCGGCTGGCGCGTTTCCCCGCCATCGTGCTCAGCCGCACCGAAGCCTGAGCGGCGCAGCCTGGAGACGGAAGCAAGATGACGAGGCGAGTGCAGACCCAGCCGAGGGTCCGGGAAGGCCTGCCCTACCCCCTCGGCGCGAGCTGGGACGGGCTGGGGGTGAACTTCGCCGTCTTCTCGGCCAATGCGACGAAGGTCGAGCTCTGCCTGTTCGACGAGAGCGGCCGACGCGAGACCGCCCGGATCGAACTGCCGGAATTCACCGACGAGGTGTGGCACGGCTACCTGCCGGATGCGCGGCCCGGCACCCTCTACGGCTATCGCGTGCACGGACCCTACGAGCCGCAGGCGGGCCACCGCTTCAACCCGAACAAGCTGCTTCTAGACCCCTATGCCCTGGCACTGCAGGGCGAGTTTCGCTGGCACGACGCCCTGTTCGGCTACCGGATCGGCGATCCCGAGGAGGATCTCTCCTTCGATGAGCGCGACAGCGCCCCCTACATGCCGCGCTGCCGTGTGGTCGATCCCTCCTATACCTGGGGCCGTGTGCAGCGCCCGGCGACGGCGTGGGACCGCACGGTCATCTACGAGCTGCATGTGCGCGGACAGACGATGCAGCACCCCGCCGTCGCCAAGGAGCAGCGCGGGACGATCGGCGGGCTGGGGAACCCGGCGGTGATCGCGCATCTGCGGGCGCTCGGGGTCAGCGCCGTCGAACTGATGCCGATCCACACCTTCGTCGACGACCGCCACCTGCTCGAGCGCGGCCTGTCCAATTACTGGGGCTACAACACGATCGGCTTCTTCGCGCCGCATCCGCGCTATCTCGGCAGCGGGCGGATCGAGGAGGTGAAGGAGACCATTGCGCGGCTGCACGATGCGGGGCTCGAGGTGATCCTCGACGTCGTCTA